>CAMORU010000019.1 GCA_946624155.1 uncultured Caryophanales bacterium | reverse complement strand
TAACCGACATCGACCAATTCGATTAAGGGGTAGCCAACGGGGTGGAGTAGTCCGATATAAATTAGCTGATCTATCAGAATGGATAGAAACAGTAACGCGGTTGCAATGCAGCTGCTGAGAAATGAAAATAAAACACGAGAGAATGTATTTCACAACTGGTAAGAGAATTTGTGGTGATGCCACATTGACGAGGCTCTATAAGAGAAATCCCAACAGTGAACTTTTGATGGCTCTCAACTAATTTAAAAGACAGAGAATTGTTTTCTCCTCTTTGGTAAAGAATGGGCGCACACCGTAATTGGTATGCGCCTCTTTTTTATTGTTTATTTATATATTTCGCTTTCAATGTTTTTCAATTCATCTTTTACAGTACTGATAGCCTCTTCGTCGCCATTATCGGCTTTTTCTAGATAGGTTCCAATAGTGGTCATTGAACCAGATATAAGAGTTATTGTAGTACTGTCACAGCCTTCTGGCTTATCATACATAAAGTCATCAGCTATTGGATCTAGTTTTTCTTTTGCCTCTTCATATTCAATATTGCCGTCTAGCATTTCTTGAGTAGTTTTAATAAAGTTCTTAGCTTTATTAAAATACTTCTGGTTAATATCGTCCGATTTTGATTTTTGACATCCAATTAATGTTAGTGCTAGAATTACTAACAATAACACAGAAATAATCCTTTTCATATAATCACCTCGCTTAAAAGAAGAGTACCATTAAATTAAGAGAGAAGTCAACTGATTATATTCGAAGAGATGACACGAAAGATGACACGAGTTGCAAAAAACCTAGTAAATATCGTAACGAGTTTCTTCTATATAATAGGTTCAACTCCTGTCACCTGCATTTTACAAAAATTAAGAGCAACTCCATTATTTATAGGAGTTGCCCTTTTTTATTGCATTATAGCTATTTTCTTAAATCTCATATATTTCTATATAATCTCATATATTTCTATAAAATCTCACATATGATACTAAGTAGATGACACAAAAGATGACACGAATTATTATTAGAGTAAATTATCTTTAAAATAATTGTTTGTCTGATCATTAAATCTTTTCTTGTAATCGTCTAGGCTATTTCTGTAGATTCTATTAAGTGTCTGCTCACTTTTCCAACCGCCTCGCTCCATTATGTACTGAGTCGGAATATTTTGTGCGTGCATAATTGAAGCTGCATAATGTCTAAGTGAATGAAAGTTAAATCTTGGCATTTTGAGTTTGATAACAGCTTTATAGAATCTATCGCTTATCTGATTTAGATTCAAATTGACGATTTTACCCGTTTTTGGCATCATTCTTATAACTTCGCCTGGCAATGGTATAGTACGATTAGAATGGAACGTTTTTGGCTCTTTAAGCACCATAGAACCATCCTCAGCTCTGGCCATTGATTTTCTAATAGAAATCGTCTTGTTTTCGAAATCTACATCTTCAGCAGTTAATGCACAGACCTCGCCACGTCGTAAAGTGCCGATAGCAGCCAATAATATGGCTAAAACCATATCTTTATCGTTTCGGTCGATAAAATACTCAGTTATGCGCTTAACGTCCTCTGTGGTCGGAATTTTGAGTTCTTTATACTGTTTTTGTGGCAGCTGAACCGGTGGAACAGTGATTTTATAATACTTCAAAGCTGTAACCAGAAGTGAATTAGCATTTTGAACACCTTTTGGAGTTAGATCTAGTGATATTCGATCCACCCATTGCTGATGTTTGGTTGGAGTGAAAGTATTAACTGGTGTTTTATCTAAAACCATTATTTGATTTTTTAATATGTTCTTATAAACTCTCACAGTGTTAGGACTAAGCGATTTAGATCTGTCATTGATAAATGCCTCAACAACTTCGGCAACAGATTTTTTAAGAATCTTAGTAGAGTCTCTGATAATATGGTTCATCTCGTATTCAGATGCCATAAATTCACTTTCACGTTTAGTAGTAGCAGTGAATGATTTGTATACTTTTTTTCCTTTTCCATTTTGTCCGAGATATAGTCTCGTTCTCCATCTTCCAGATGGTAATCTTTTAGCTTTTGGCATGATATTAACCTCCTAAATTATTTTTGGGACGCGAACTTTTTAAAAAACTCGCGTTCCTTTTTTTTGTACTAAAAAAGCATCTAGTAATTGACCAGATACCTTCCAGGATGATATAATATCAGTTGCGCGGGTGATATTAATGTATCACTGGAGGGACTGGCCATGTGCTGGTCTCTCATTTTTTTATGTTTAAAGCTTTTCTTTTTCTAATAACATTTCATAATATGTAATTAATCTCTTTAAAGCCGAAACATCTAAATTATCAGAATTCTTTAAAATGATATTATAAGCAACTTCGCCTGTTGATGGGGCATGATCAAGAGTAACAAGAATAGTCACATCTACATCTAAAACTTTAGCCAGTAATTTAAGTTTACTCACAGTTAACTCTTGTTTTCCAGCTTCTATTTTACCAATAGTAGCTCTAGAATTTTCAGAGGTGTAACCCATTTTTCTAGCCAATTCTTCTTGGGACATCCCCAGTTCGATTCTTCTGTTTTTAATAAATTGCCCTAATATTTCTGGATAATTTAAAACTTGGTTTCCATTACTATCTATTTTAACTGTCATGGCTTTCACCTCCAATAATAATCTATGTATATTAAAAATAGCACTTTGTGGAATAAATTACAACTATTTTAGTAAAAAAGTCCAAAAATATCTTGACATAATTCAAAATCGATATATAATTGTTGTAGAGCGTGAGTTTACACAAAGTAAATTATAAATATTATAGAAGGGAGGTAAAAATGACTGATACAGAGTTACTATATAAAACCATTGATGATTCTGGACTTAAGATTAAGTATTTGTGCGACCAATGTGATTTAACTTATTCAGGGTTTCAATGTAAGGCAGAAAATATAACAGAGTTTTTACCGAGTGAAATTCAAATACTCACAAAAGTTCTTGGTCTCTCTAACAAACAGAGAGATAGGATTTTTTTTGCCAAGTAACGCAACTTTAAGGTTACATAGTGTAAATAATTTATATCGCTAGGAGGTCAAGCAATGAAAACAGAAAGGGAACTCAACTTATTAGAAGGAAAAATT
>CAMORU010000018.1 GCA_946624155.1 uncultured Caryophanales bacterium | reverse complement strand
TGGCGGAGAATTAGGGATTTGAACCCTAGCGCCCCTCTCGGAACCTACGAGCTTTCCAAGCCCGCCCCTTCAGCCTCTTGGGTAATTCTCCAGATGCGAGAAGTATTATACATTACTAATTTAAAAAAGTATAATCAATATTGTGAAAAAGATTACTATTTCTTCTAAAGAAGCAAATCAAAGAGTAGATAAGTATGTTAAGAAGTTTCTTAATGAAGCTCCTTTATCTTTTATCTACAAACTTTTTAGAAAGAAAGACATTAAAATTAACGGACACTGGGTTAAAGAAAATTACATTTTAAAAGAAGGCGAAGAACTTTCTATTTATGTAACAGATCAACAAATAGAAGAATTCAATAAACCAAAAGAAATTGAAAAGGTTAACCTTAATCACGAAATTGTCTATGAAGACGAAAATATTTTAATCATAAACAAACCACGTGGATTATTAGTGCATGGAGATGAGGGCGAAAAGAAACTAACCTTAGCGAACCAAGTAATTAATTATCTTTATTATAAAGGCGAATATAACCCAAAGGATGATCATGGATTTACTCCTGCACCTGCTCATAGATTAGATAGAAATACCTCTGGTTTAGTTGTATTTGCAAAAAATCTTGTCTCCCTTCAAGAACTAGAAGAGTTGTTTAAAGAAAAAGAAGAAATAATTAAAGAATATAAAGCTTTAGTTGTCGGAAAACTTAGCGGAGAAAAACATATAGACGCTCCATTAAAGAAAGATGTAAATACTGGTTTAGTTAAAATTGCAAAAGATGGAAAAAATGCTTATACAATCGCAAAATCAATAGGATTTTACGGAGATTTTACTTTAGTTAATGTGCAAATTCTAACCGGAAGAACACATCAAATAAGAGTTCATTTAGCTTCAATTGGTTATCCGATTGTTGGTGATGCAAAATACGGTGATTTTAAAATAAATAGAGATATAAAAGAAAAATACAAATTTGAAAATCAGTTTTTAACTGCTTATAAACTTTCATTTAAAGAAATAAAAGGCCACCTGTCTTATTTAAGTGGCAAATCATTTGAGATTAAACTTCCTGAAAACGAACAGAAGTTATTAGATAAATTAGCGAAGTAATTTTTTAAGAGTGTGGTAAATACCATTATGATCGTTATCTTTAATCGAAACCATAGTGGTTTTATCTTTTAAGAATTCATATTTAGCGTTTTTCATTAAAACAGATGTTCCTGCAACTTCAAACATTTCAATATCATTAGTTGCATCCCCAAACACAATTAGATTTTTTAGCGGGACATTATAATATTCGCAAATATGTTTTAAAGCATTTCCCTTGGAAGTCGATTTATAAAACAATTCAAAATAAGGTGAACGAATCCAAAATCTTGCACCTAGTTGAGGATATTTAACTAATGCTTTTTCGACGTCCTCACATTCAGTTATTGCAGTTGGTGTTTGAACAATGCAAGTCATTGGGTTTGTATTTAAAGTTTTTGCTAGTTCTCCAACATGAATTTGCATGCCTTCATACCAGAAGAATTTTGCTAAATATTCATCTTCTTTGTCAACCCAAATTTCAGTATCTGTTTCGCACATTACATTTTTAATATGCTTTTTAATTTTTCCTAAAACATCAATAATAATTTCCTTTGGAAATTCGAACTCAATTTTAGGAAATTTTTCATCAAATGGATTAAAAACATAAGCTCCATTATAACAAATCATTGGAGTTTTTAATTTGAGCTGCTCATAGTAAGTGTGCAAAGCTCTAGATGGTCTACCTGAAGCAAGAACAATAATATGCCCTTGTTTAGACAATTTTCTAAGGTATAAACGAGTGCGTAAAGAAATCTTCTTCTTTTCGTTAAGAAGAGTTCCGTCCATATCGAAACCTATAACTCTTTTTTCGATTTCTTTTTTCATTATTTATGATATAAACCAACAGCTTTTTGGACTCTTTCGAGAACTTTTGACGCAACTTCGGTTGCGCGTTTTGCGCCTTTTTCGAGAACCTTGTCAACAAGACCTGATTCAACAACTTCTTTGTATCGTTTTTGTAGATTTTCCATTTCTGAACACACAACGTCAGCTACAGCACGTTTAAAATCACCATAGCCTTTACCTTCAAATTCTTTTTCAATTTCCTCAAAAGATTTTCCAGTAAGTGATGACATAATTGTCATAAGGTTAGAAATACCAGGTTGTTTTTCAGGATCGTAGTGGACATGAGCTTCCATATCTGTAACTGCAGACATAATTTTCTTTCTAATTACAGCAGGTTCATCTTTTAAATAAATGTCTCCTTTAGGATCAGACTTAGACATCTTTTTTGTTGGGTCTGATAAAGACATAATTCTTGCGCCTACTTTTGCAACTTCTGCTCTAGGCATAACAAGAACGTCTCCATAGCGATTATTAAAACGTTTTACTAAGTCTCGAGTTAACTCTACGTGTTGGATTTGATCTTCACCAACAGGAATTACTTTTGAATCATATAAAACAATATCCGCAGCCATTAAAACAGGGTAAGCAAATAAACCTAAGCCTATGGCTTCTTCTTTCATTTTTGAGGATTTATCTTTAAATTGAGTCATTCTTGAAAGCTCACCCATGTAGAGGTAGTTTTGAAGAATTATTGCAAGTTCAGCGTGGGCGGATACATCACTTTGAAGGAAGATGTTTGACTTATTTGGATCAAGTCCTGCTGCAAGATAAAAAGCCGCTAAATCTCTAGAATTTGTGCGTAAAACTTCTGGATCAATTGGAAGAGTTAAAGCGTGTAAGTCAGCGATAAATAAAAATGATTCGCCTTTATCTTGTAACTTAACAAATTTATTAATTGCCCCAATATAATTGCCAAGTGTTAATTGGCCTGTAGGTTTAATACCGCTCAAAATGTGATCCATAATGCTTTCCCTCGCGTAATGCCAATATTATAAGTTAACTAAATAATCACTGTCAATTTTATTGACTTATGTCTATTTGTCTATACAATAAAAAGCATGATTAAGATTTATGTTTCCCCATCTTGTTCTTCTTGCATTAAGGTTAAGAAGTGGTTTGACGAACAACAAATACCTTATGTTGAGAAAAATATTACTGGACAAGGGCTAAGCGAAAAAGAACTTAGAGAAATGCTTGAGAAAAGCGAAAATGGTACTGAAGATATCATTTCTTTACGTAGTAAAGTTATTAAAGAAAAAAACATTAAACTTGATGATATGTCCGTTTCAGAAATGATTCAATTTATTAGACAAAACCCAACTGTTTTAAAACGCCCAATAATGGTGGATGACAATCACATTCAAGTTGGTTATGACACTGATGAAATGACAACTTTTATTCCTCGAGCAAGAAGATTGAATTCTTTTGTTTGTGATACATGTGAGGATAATGATAAATGATTTTAAAAACATTTGGCGTAGATCCTGCATCTTCTCCATTTAACGAATGGTTAAAAAATAATGCTCTTTATGTCGCACTTGGTGTCGCGGGAGTTGTTCTAATAATAGTCTTGGTGTTGTTCTTTATAAGCAAAAGAAAAAAGGA
>CAMORU010000017.1 GCA_946624155.1 uncultured Caryophanales bacterium | reverse complement strand
ATGAATTTGCTTTCAAGCAATATCATTTACTAACTCTAAAACCTATTATATATGTTGCAAATGTATCTGATAGCGATTATCAAGATTTAGATAATTGCAAATACCTTAAAGTTGTTGAAGAAATCGCTAAATCAGAGAACGCGCAAGTAATCCCTATTTCCTGCGAAATCGAGTATGAATTATCTTCTCTCCCTAAGGAAGAAAAAGCAGAATTCCTTGCTACTTTAGGTGCTACAGAATCCGGATTAGATAAGGTCATTAAATCTGTTTATAAATTATTAAATTTATCTACATTCTTTACCTGTGGAGAAGATGAATGTAGAGCCTGGACTTTTACTAACGGAATGCTTGCTCCTCAATGTGCTGGAATTATTCATAGCGATTTTGAAAGAGGATTTATTAAAGCAGAAGTTTATAGTTTTAAAGACATTTTTGAATACAAGTCTGAACTTGCACTAAAAGAAGCCGGCAAATTAAGAATTGAAGGAAAAAATTATGTCATGCAAGATGGCGACTGTGTTTTCTTCAAGTTTAATGTATAAGGAGATTAATAATGTTTAGAATTGGATTTTCGGAAGATATACATAAAAAAGAAGAAGGCAGAAAACTTGTTTTGGCTGGTGTTGTTTTTCCTAACGAAACAGGACTTAAAGGGCATAGTGACGCGGATGTCGTAACTCACGCTGTTGCTGAGTCAATTTTGGGCGCTTTAGCTCTTGGTGATTTAGGAAAACATTTTCCAGACAATGATCCAAAATATGCAGGAATTTCCTCATTAATTTTGCTTGATGAAGTTGTAAAACTTATGGAAAATGAAGGTTTTAAAGTCGGTAATATTGATGTTCAAGTTGCCTGCAAATCTCCTAAATTACAAAGCAAAATAATGCAAATGCGAGAGTGCTTAGCTAGTCATTTAAAAACTGATATTTGCAATGTGTCTATAAAAGCCTGTTCATACAACGAGGTAGGACCAATAGGAAAAGGCGAAGCAATTAAAGCATCTTCTTATATATTGCTTGAGAAATAAATTTCTCCTTGCGTATAAGTAGAGTCGTTTATATAATAGAGCGTTAAAAATTTATGAATATTGAAGAAACACTTAAATTAAAAATAGCAGAATCACTTAAAAGTGAGGGAATAGTTTTAGACGTTAACGATATCATTATCGAAAAGTCAAAAACTCCTGAACATGGCGATTATGCTTCAAACGTTGCTTTAAAGTTTGCTTCTCGTTTCGGTACTAATCCAAGAGAACTTGCAACTAAGATTGCTGATAAAATAGATAAAGAACTAGTTGAGAAAGTTGAAATTGCTGGACCAGGTTTTGTAAATTTCTTTATTAAGAAAAATGCAATCAATTCAGTTGTTTCTCAAATTATTTCTAAAGGCGATTCCTTTGGAAAAGGTGAGAATAAAAACAAGAAAATAAATGTTGAATTCGTTTCTGCAAATCCTACTGGTGATCTTCATCTTGGCCATGCTCGTTGTGCAGCAATTGGTGATTCAATTTGTAGATTATATGAATTCGCAGGTTATGATGTAACACGTGAATTTTATATAAATGATGCCGGAAACCAAATAAATACTTTGGGCTTATCTTTAGATATTCGTGTTAGACAACTTCTCGGGGAAAAGATTGAACTTCCAGAAGATAGCTACCACGCAAATGACATAGTTGATATAGCAAAGCTATATCTTGATAAACATCCAGGTGAATATAAAGTTGGTGATGAAAGTTCATTCAATAAACTTAAAGCATTTGGTATGGAAGAAGAGTTAAATAAGATTAAAAGAGATCTTGAACTCTTTAGAGTTAAATTTGATATTTATTCTTTTGAAACTGATGTTCGTGCGAATAACCACGTTCAAGATGTTTTAGAGAACAAATATGGAAAGTATACTTACAAACAAGACGGCGCTATTTTCTTAAAAACGACAGACTTTTTAGATGATAAGGATAGAGCGGTTGTTAAATCAGATGGCTCTTACACTTATTTAATGCCCGATATTGCTTACCATCTTATTAAGCTTTCCAGAGGTTATGATAATCTTATTGATGTCCTTGGAGCAGATCACCATGGTTATATTAACCGTATGAAGTCTGCTTTAATGATGCAGGGTTATTCAAAGGACACTCTTGAAGTCGAACTTGTCCAAGTTGTGAGATTAATAAAAGATGGTGTAGAGGTAAAAATGTCTAAGCGTACTGGCGCCGGTGTTTCACTTAGAGAACTTTGTGAAGAAGTCGGTGTTGACGCTGTTAGATATTTCTTTGCTGCTAGAGCAGCATCATCTCATTTAGATTTTGATTTAAACTTAGCACTTGAACAAAGTTCATCAAACCCTGTCTATTATGCGCAATATGCACATGCTAGACTTTGCTCGGTTTTAGAGTCTGCTAAAGATATCAAAATTGATGAATCTGCCACAAACTTAAAAGAGGAATCCGAAAGTGAATTATTAAAAAAACTCATGGAATTCCCGCATATTATTGAAGTTGCAGCCACAAAAAGAGCCCCTCACATGCTTGCTACTTATATTCAAGAATTGGCAGCAGACATTCATTCTTTCTACACAAATTGTAGATTAATTGATAGAGAGAATCTTGATGTAACTTCATCCCGTTTAGCGTTAGCGAAAGCGGCAAAAATTGTTATGAAAAACGCGTTAGGCGTTCTAGGAGTTTCTGCTCCAGTAAAAATGTAAAGAAAGGGGTATATTTATGAACAACAAATCTTTACTTGATTATGGCTATGATGTTTTATCATCATCAAGCGAACCAATTAAATTTATTGATTTATTCAATAAAGCAGTAGAATTAAGCGGTTTAGAACTTTCCGAGAGCGAAAGAAAAACTAAAATGGCAAAATTCTATACCCAACTTTCCTTAGATGGACGTTTTATCACTTTAACAGATAATTTCTGGGATTTACGTTCACGTCATAAATTTGAACAAGTGCATCTTGATATGATAGATGCTTATTCAGATGAAGAAGACGAGGTTGATGAGGAAGAAGAAGAATTACTTCGTCAAGAACTTGGCGAACAGGTCGAAGAAAAAGAAGAAGAAAGTGATGATCTCGACTTCGATAAACCTGTTAAAGATGCAGATGAAGAGGATGAAGATTTCTAATGAATCGTAATATTAAAGAGATCTTTACACTCATAAAAAAGTACGACATCATAACAATTTTTGGTCATGTAAATCCAGATGGTGACTGTTATGGTTCTAGCTTAGCTCTTCGTGAGTTAATTAGAATTAACTTTCCAAAGAAGAAAGTCTTTTCGCTTGCTGGTACATTACCGCAATTTGAAGAAAGACTTGCAAAGCAAGACACAAATGTAGATGATGAACTTATTAAAAATAGTTTAGCAATCTTAGTTGATGTTTCAGAAACTGAAAGAGTATCTGATCAAAGAGTCGTGACCGCTAAACAAATAATCAAAATTGATCATCACATTGAATCAAAACCTTTTTATGGAATTAAATGGGTTGATGAAGATGCTATTGCTGCATGTCAAATGATTGCTGAGTTTGCATTTTCTTTAAAATTAAAAATGAACAAGCTTATTGCTGAACTTCTTTATTTGGGCATTTGTACCGACTCAGGAAGATTTAGATACGCTCCAACAAATGCTAAAACCCATAGAATAGTCGCAAATTTATTAGAACTTGGTGTTGAAACAGATTCATTATTTAAGATTCTTTATCTTTCCGATGAAGCATATGTTAAATATCAAGCTTTGCTTGTTTCTAAGTTTAAAAGAACAGAGCACAATGTTGTTTATTGCTT
>CAMORU010000016.1 GCA_946624155.1 uncultured Caryophanales bacterium | reverse complement strand
GATAACATCTATCACTTATTATATTCATATAATAAATCATTAATAACAAGAAGAATAGGTGATAGCAGTATGCTATTATTTTTCGCCATTGGTTTTGCCAAACTTGCCGTTATTTTTACGCCAAACTTGCGGTTTTGTATAATCCAAACTTGCGGTTTAATCTTAAAAAAAGTATACTATTAGTGAGGTAAATCAACATGGAAAAAGAATACATTGATAGACTCTTTGATAAAGAGCTTGAATTCTATTTAAAAACTGTTGGTGCCGTCCAAATTGTCGGCCCTAAATATTGTGGCAAATCAAGAACCGCAAAAAGACATGCTAAAACAATTATTGATTTAATGAAAAAGAAAGATAGGGATCAATATGTTGAACTTGCTAAAAATGCACCAGAAGCTTTACTGAATAAAGGAGATAAACCAATACTGATTGACGAATGGCAAGTCATATCATTTATTTGGAATTCAATAAAGGAAGCCATTGACGAGAATGGAGGCTTTGGCCAATACATATTGACCGGAAGTGTGACTGACAACACTGCTTCGAATTCATTGGCCGGGGAAGAAAATGAAAGACATACAGGAACAGGCAGGATCATAAAAAGAGTTATGAGACCAATGTCATTATTTGAAAGCGGCGACAGTAACGGAAAAATCTCAATAACTGATTTAAAGAACAATATTTTTAAGCCAGCTATTTGTGACAAAAATATTTTTGATTATTCATATTTAATTTGCAGAGGCGGGTGGCCGTTAGCAATTGATAAGGATATAGATATTGCATTGCAACAAGCCAAAACATTTTATAGCGGTCTAGTAAGTGAAGACTTGTTTTCATTGAAAGATATTCCTCTGAGAAAAGATGAAAAGAGAGCCAAAAAATTAATGCGATCGTATTCTAGAAATATTTCAACGGAAGCATCGAACGAGTCAATAAAAGCCGATTTGAAAGAAAACGGTGATGAAATCGATAAGGATACATTTGTAAAATATCTTCTTGCTCTACAACGTTTATATGTCATCGAAGAATTAGAAGCGTGGAATCCTAACTTGAGAAGTAAAACAGCTATTAGAGAAAAAAACACAAGGCATTTTGTTGACCCATCAATCGCAACTGCCGCTTTGGGTATTACTCACGAAAGCATGTTTTCTGATATGAAAACCTTTGGACTATTATTTGAATCGTTAGCAATTAGGGATTTGCGCATATACTGCGATTCAATAGGAGCAGATGTGTATCATTATCGAGATAAGGCTGATAGAGAAGCCGATGCCGTCATTTCATTTGCAGATGGTTCTTGGGCGTTGGTTGAAGTAAAACTAAGTGACAAAGAACAAATCAAAGAAGCTTCAAAAAAACTTGTTGAATTAGCAGCGGATATTGATGAAAAGGAACATCCAAAACCAGCTTTCCTAATGGTAATTACAACACAAAATGTCGCAATAAAAGACGAGAATGGTGTGTACACAGTTCCATTAGGCTGTTTAAAACCATAGATATGTTTCCAATTACTTAAAAAGGCTCGTCATACTTTGTTTCGGGTGGTGAAAAAGGCATATCATTTGTTGTTTCCACGAGTATAAGACTATACATATCTAATTTCGGTACATGTGGAAACTATAGTAGGACTATATCGAAAATAATGTGTTGCGCAATTATAAATGCGCAGATAAAATAATGGTATGAACGAGTTAAGACAAAAAAGAAAAGAACTTGGACTTACCCAAATACAAGCCGCAAACATATGCGGCGTTTCTCGTCGTACATATCAAACGTATGAAGAAACAGATATTATTAACGACACGTTTAGCAATTTAGTAAATAAATTAAACGAAATGGGCGTCCTAGATGGGAGCAATTACGTTTCTAATGTCAAATTTATAAAACAAGTTTGTAATCGTTTGTTTAAAGAAAAATATCCTGAAATAAAGTGTGCTTATTTATTTGGCAGCTATGCCAGAAACGAAGCAACAGGCAAAAGCGATATTGATATTCTTGTTGTTTGCCCTCCAATTGGTATGAAGTTTTATAAAATTGCTTCCGAACTTGAAGAACAGCTTCATAAACAAGTAGATTTGCACACGCACAGACAATTATCTAATAATGAAAAATTTTTAGAAGAAGTTTTAAAGGACGGTATCAAGATATATGGATGATAGAACGTTATTGAGAGTTGACACTCTATTGAAACATATTGACCAAATATTTGATGACACCGCAAACATCAGTATTGATGAACTTGAAAATTCAAACTTGTTATTAAGAGCTGTGTGCTTTTCGATGGCGCAAGTTGGTGAGATGATGAGCCAACTTAGGGAAAAACTGGGTGAAAAATACTGGAAACTTCCATGGTATCCAGCCAAAAAAATGAGAAATGTTATAGTTCACGATTATGGTGGAACCGATGTTGAACAAGTTTATTCAACAATTCGTAATGATTTACCAAATCTAAGAAATGCGTTTTTGGCGGTAAGAAACGACATCCTTTTTAATGCGTTAGTCACTGATAATTGTGTTTTAAGAAAAGTTAAAAAAGAGGATGCTGAACCAATGTTTAGAAATTGGGCAAGTGATCCAGAAGTTACTAAATTTTTAACATGGTCTTCACATGAAAGTATCGAAGTAACAAATAAAGTTATTGATAGATGGCTTGAAGAAGAAAAAGACCCGAAAACCATTAGATTCGTTATCACTTTAAAAGATTGTGACGAACCCATTGGCATTATTGATGTAGTTAACTATATTGATGGTGATCCCGAGATTGGATATTGTTTATCAAAAAAATATTGGAATCAAGGTTTGATGACTGAAGTGTGTGAAGCTTTTGTTAAATATCTTTTTGATATTGGCTTTACCAAAGTGTTAATTAAAGCGGTAGTGGAAAATATCGGTAGTAATCGAGTAATTGAAAAATGTGGATTTAAATTCACCCATCAAGAACATCTTGAACATCAGTCATCTTTTAAGCCCAATCCAGCAACGGTCAATTGTTACGAATTGGTAAAATAAAAATATATCCCTTTTGTAGTGACGATACATGTTGAGACTGTAGCACGTCTACAACTAAAAGAGCGATAGGTTTCCGTCACTTATTATATTTATATAATAAAATAAAAATATCAAGTTGAATAGGTCACAGAAATGTACCAATTTTTGTTTGTTCTTTCGTTGATATATAGGTTTAAAATTTGTTTAATGTAATCGAAAAAAATGCAAGTTCTTGCAAAAAAGGAGAATATGTAATGAAGTTCAACAGAGATAAATATCTTAGTCAATTAATAAAATCAAAAGAAAATGGATTTCCTAAGGTCATTACCGGAATACGTAGATGTGGAAAGTCTTATTTGCTAGATACAATTTATAGGGAGTATCTAGAAAAGAATGGTGTTAATCCAGACAATATTCTCTATATAGATTTAGAAGATGCTTTGAATTATAAATACTGGGACATATAACGTTGAAAAATACCTGTATATGCAAGTGTCACACATTTTATAAACACAAAAAAATAGTTTCGACGGCTCGCAACACAATCTTTACGCGATATGATCATTTATGAAAGAACTTGTGCAAAACAGAATAAAAAAGAATCAATGTTTGAAAAAAGATCATCTAATGTTATAATGAAATCGCAAAAAACCGGAAAATGTCAGGAAATTGCGAAAGAACATATGATTAAAAGGGATTATTATTTAAAACAGCTTATTGAAAAAAAACATTCATCAAAGATTAAAATTGTGACTGGTTTAAGGAGATCGGGCAAATCGTATTTGCTCGGTGTAATTTTCAGGCAACACTTAATTGATAATGGAGTAAAAGAAGAACAAATTATCGATGTTGAACTAGATGATGAGAAAAATG
>CAMORU010000015.1 GCA_946624155.1 uncultured Caryophanales bacterium | reverse complement strand
TCGCGCTTAATTTCATGCACACCAAAATTACATATAGAGAACTTGTAGAAGAAATACATAGAACCGCAAAATCATTTCAAGCTCTAGGATTAAAAGAAGGGGATCATGTAGTTATTGCTATGCCAAACTGCCCACAAGGGATTTATGCCTTCTATGCAGTTAATTTAATTGGTGGTGTTGCTCATATGATTCACCCACTAAGTGCGGAAAAAGAAATTTTGTTCTATATTCAAGATTCTAAATGTAAATTAGTTTTAACTGTAAATGCTTTTTATAAGAAATTTATTCCAGCTATTAAGGAAGGAAATGTAGAACATTTCTTGTTAGCAAATCTTAAAGATGTTTTGAATCCTTTAATGAAAGTCGGCTTTCAAATAACAACAGGTAGAAAAATACCTAAACTTCCAAAAGATGGTTCGAATATTACTTGGAAGAACTTCATTAAACTAGGAAATGACCGCGAACTTATACGCGCTCATAAAGATAAAGATGAGACAGCTGTCGTTCTTTATTCAGGGGGAACAACGGGAACTCCTAAAGGAATTGCCTTAACTAACCTAAATTTTAACGCTTTAGCGGCTCAAATCGTGGCTACAAACCCAATGTATAGGGTAAGTGATACTATGCTTGCTGCAATGCCTTTATTCCATGGATTTGGTTTAGGCGTATGTGTCCACTCAATTCTTTGCGGTGGTGGAACTTGTATTTTAGTTCCTAGATTTACCGCAGATTCATATTCAAAACTTGTTGTTAAGTATCGATGCAATTTTATTGCAGGCGTACCTACATTATATGAAGCTTTAACAAGAACAAAAGTAATGAATAAAGCTGATTTATCTTGTCTTAAAGGCGTATTTTCTGGCGGAGACTCTCTTTCTATTGAACTAAAAAAGAAGTTTGATACGTTTCTAAAGGAACATAAAGCCACAATTCAAATAAGAGAAGGTTACGGAACAACTGAATGTGTTACAGCCTCTTGTTTAACGCCTTTAACTAAAGCAAAAGAAGGCTCTATAGGTATTCCTTTCCCTGATACTTACTATAAAATAGTAAAACCAGGAACTGATGATGAACTCCCTTATGGTGAAGAGGGTGAAATTATTCTCGCCGGACCAACTGTAATGAAAGAATATACAAATCATCTTGAAGAAACTGCCGATACCCTCCACAAAGATAAATTTGGAACTGTATGGTTACATACTGGAGATCTTGGTTATATGGATGACGAAGGTTTTATTTACTTTAGAGGAAGAATTAAAAGACTTATTGTAACTAGCGGTTATAACGTTTATCCAGCTCAGATTGAAAATATTATTGAAAAACATGATGCAGTTCAAATGAGTTGTGTAATTGGCGTTCCAGACCCATATAGAATGCATAAAGTCAAAGCTTATATTGTTCTGAAAAAAGGAAAAGTCCCATCTGAATTATTAAAGCAGTCAATATTAAATCACTGCAAAAAATATATCGCTAAATACGCGATGCCTAGAGAAATTGAATTTAGGGATGATCTTCCAAAAACTTTGGTTGGAAAAGTTGCCTATCGTCAGCTTGAAGAAGAAGTCTTAAAAAATATGAAAGAGTAGGAAAAAACCATGAAAAATCACGCAAAAACACTATTATTTGGAATCTATGCAGGCCTTGCAATTGGCTTTGGTGGATTGCTCAATATTATCGCAAACACACTTCTAAAGGATTATGCTCCTTGGGGCCGTATTTTGGGTTCGTTTTTGTTCCCTATTGGACTTACATTAGTTTGTTTTCTTGGCTTAAATCTTTTTACAGGGAAGATTGGATACCTTTTTGATAACAAAAAAGATTATTTAGGATTCTTGGGTCTCGTTTATTTAGGCAATTTGATAGGCGCATTACTCATTGGATTGTTCTGTTATTTAGTTTTCCAGAACACCGGTTTATATTGGACTAACTCAGGCATTGCTTTAGCAAAGATAACTGTGCCGAAGTTTTTAGATATTATGAAACAGTTTGCTGGAGCAGTTTTGTGCGGTGTTTGCGTATACGTTGCTGTTTTCTGTTACAAAATATTTAAAAATGTGATTTTAAAAGTTATTGGTATTTTTGTACCAATATTCTTGTTTGTTTTCTTTAAGTTTGATCACTGCATTGCAAATATGTATTATTTCATGTTCTATCCTGAATGCTACGCTAATGGTTATGCATATCTTAGTTTAGTGATTGTTACCCTCGGAAATTCACTTGGAGCAATAGCTTTAAATGAGCTTATAAAAGCATTCAAAAAACTATTCTTAAAAAATGACAAAAAAAGTATATAAAATACCTTATCTTGGTTACCACACAAGAGCTTATGTTTTAGGCAACTTAAATAGTGGCATTCCTTTAATCATTTTGCATGGTGGACCTGGTGGTTGCATTGAACGTTATGAACCACTTGAAAAATTGGCAGAATTTGGGATTCCGTTAATCTTCTATGATCAACTTGGATGTGGTTATTCAAAAGTGCCAAAGAATCACAAAATCATATGGAATTTCTCAGTTTTTCTCGATGAATTCACGAATTTAGTTAGATATTTTAAACTTAAAAAATATAACGTTTTAGGGCATTCTTGGGGTGGCATGCTGGCCCTTGAATATGTCTGTAATTTTGACCATAAAGGCCTCGAAAAATTAATCCTTTTTTCAACCCTTCCTTCGACAAAAATTTGGAATGAAGAACACATCAAAATGTTCGATGAATTTAGCCCTTCCGAAAAGGCCGCTTTATTAGCAGAAAAAGACGGTCAAAAATATGATAAAAAGGAATACAAAAAAGCAGTAAAAAAGTTTATTAAAAATCATGTTGGAAAAAAGAGTACTGAACTTTATCCGTTTAAACGCAAAAAATTTCCAAAAACCAATAAAGAAATTTATGAAAAGATGTGGGGCAAGTCAGAATTTTTTGGAACAGGAACTTTGAAAGACTGGAATGTTGAATCAAAACTCAAAAATATTGATGTCCCAACTCTAATATTATCAGGAGCTTTAGATGAATCATCTCCAAGGATGAATGAACTCATGAATAAAGAGATAAAAAATTCAAAATGGGTTCTATTAAAAAAGTCTCATCACATTGGCTATGTTGAAGAGACTGATCTAGTTATCGAAACAATTAAGAACTTTATTTAATAAGGTCCAAAAGATATCTCTTAATTTTGTCACTTGCAAAAGAAGATTTTATCGAATTTAGGGCAAATTCCCGTAAATTTTCTTCACTAAAGCCTAATTTTACAAGAGTTTCGTATTCTTGTTTGAGAGTTGTGTTGGACACAGTCATATCATCGGTGTTAATTGAAATTTTAACACCTTTTTTAATGAATTCTTTAAGTGGAAGATCCTCGTATTTTGAGATTGTTTTGGTATCTAAATTAGATTTTGGGCAAACCTCTAAAGTCACGCCGCTTTTCACGAGTTCTTTTAATACGTTATCATCTTCAATTGAATGGATACCGTGACCAATTCTTACTGCTCCATACTTTAAAGCTGATTTTACTGAAGATGCACCAGCTGCTTCACCTGCATGGATTGTTAATGGAATACCTAATTTGTTGATAAGTTTAAATTCTTCATCAAACATCTCATTAGGAAATAGTGCTTCTGCTCCTGCTAAGTCCATTGCAACAACGCCGTTACCTAAAAATTTCTTTGCAATGCTAATAGTTTCAAGATTCAATTTTAAGTTATCTTTTCCTCTCATCATGCAGAGTATTAAATTCGAAAATATGCCTGATTTCTCGGCGATTTTGCATGTTTTTATTAAAGTTTCAACTACTTCCTCTTGTGTTAAACCTTTGGCGGTAGAAAGTTGTGGGGCCATACGTATTTCGACATACTTGAGGCCATCATTTTTTAATCTTTCTAATAAATCGAGAGTACATAACTCTAAACCTTCTTTTGTTTGTAGAACTAAATTAGGCAAAGAAAAGCGCTCTAGATATTCGTTTAATGACCCACAATTATCGGGTACCATTAAATGTTTATTTAATTCTTCTTCATTAAAAGATGGTAATTTTATGTTTTCTTTTTTGGCTACTTCAATAATAGACTTAGCCGATAAAGAGCCGTCTAAATGCAAGTGGAGATCAACAATAGCGTATTTTTTGTAGTCCATTTAAATAATTATATTCGTTTTTGTGGAAAAATAATAATTTTATATTAAAATATTATTCGCTGAAGGAGAAAAACAATGAAAGAAATTACACTCGAAAAATTAGAAGAAGTTGAAAAAGAGTATCTCTCTGAAAAGACTTCAGCTATTGCAAGACATGCTCTTTCTAATTCTGATATTGCGGTCGTGGCCGCTTCAAAGGATTCTGTTAAAAACATGGACTTTAATTTTGATATTAATATCAAAACAATGGCTGTTAACAACCAAAAAGCATCAGGAAGATGTTGGATTTTTGCCGCATGTAATGGTATGCGCGAAATGATCGGCAAAAAGATTGGTGTTGGTTCATTCAAACTTTCACAAAGCTATATTGCTTTCTATGATAAGTTAGAAAAACTCAACTACACTCTTAATGCATTAATTGAGACAATTGATGCAGATTACGATGATAGAACCGTTCAATTTTTAGTCGCAAATGGAATTGGTGATGGTGGTCAATGGGACATGCTCGTTAACGTAGTTAAAAAGTATGGTATCTGCCCAAAGAATGCATTTGTTGAAACCTATACTTCAAACAACACAAGAATTTTAAATTCTTTACTCAATGCTGAAGTTCGTAGATTCGCTAGCGAATGTCGTATTGTTAAGAAAGAAAAAGGATTGAAGGCTGTAGAAGAACTTAAAGAATCATATATGAAACGCTTCTACAAAGCACTTATTTCTTGCTACGGAATCCCACCAAAGAAATTCGACCTTAAATACACAGACGATAAAGGCGAATTCAAATGCGTTAAAGGATTCACACCAAAATCATTCTTTGAAAAATATATCGGCTCAAAAATCGACGAATATGTTAGCTGCATTAATGCACCAACAAAATCAAAACCATTTGGAAAGAGCTATACAGTCAAATACTTAGGTAATGTTGAAGGTGGTAAAGTTGTTAAACACTTAAATATTCCTATGGAAAGATTGAAAGAACTTATTATTCATCAACTTAAAGATGGAGAAATCGTTTGGTTTGGTTCCGACGTCTCAAGTTATGGAGATAGAATGCGCGGTGTTTGGGATGATCAAGAATTTGATTTCAAATCCTTGTTAAATCTCGATATTAAGATGGAAAAAGGAGAGTCGTTAGACTTTCGTTCATCTGCAATGAATCACGCAATGTGTATTACTGGCGTAGCCTTTGATGAAAAAGGTGTTCCAACAAAATGGAAAATCGAAAACTCATGGGGCAACGATAGAGGAAAAGAAGGTTATTTCATCATGTCAGCAAGCTGGTTTGATCAATATACATACCAAGCAGTTGTTAATAAGAAATACCTTACAAAAGAAGAACTTGCTGCATATGAAGCAGAACCAGTTGTACTCAAACCATGGGATCCAATGGGATCTTTAGCAGACTAATTTGATAAAGGAGTAATTTATGTATAAATTAGTTATGATTAGACACGGTGAATCAGAATGGAATAAACTCAATTTATTCACTGGTTGGACTGATGTCGAATTATCCGAAAAAGGTGTTATGGAAGCACATCGTGCTGGTAAGACCTTAAAAGAAGAAGGATATGACTTTGATATTGTCTATACTTCTATGCTTAAAAGAGCAATTCATACAATGAATAATGTTCTTTTTGAACTTGACCGTGAATGGCTACCAGTTATCAAAACTTGGAGACTTAATGAACGTCACTATGGCGCTCTTCAAGGTTTGAATAAAGCTGAAACCGCTGAAAAGTATGGTGAAGAACAAGTTAAAGTTTGGAGAAGAA
>CAMORU010000014.1 GCA_946624155.1 uncultured Caryophanales bacterium | reverse complement strand
CCATTTGCAATGTAGTTGTTCCACTTTAATATAAAGTGTGTAGCAGTTGGTTGAGTTATATAAATCTGTTTAACATAAGGTGAATTATTATTTGGGATATTTGATTTTGTTATTTCAATGTTTTGAGTCTCAAGTAAAGTTGAATTTGAATCATAACTTTCTAATTTAAATTGCGGTTGATTTGCTGTCGCACTATAACTACTTGATGTATGACTACTATACCAGAATGTGAATCTACATTCAATTTTTGTCCAAGAATTAAATAAAGGCGAAATTATTTGGCAGTTTTTAACAAATTCAACTCCTGAATATGAACTATTTTCAGATGGGTTTTGCCATAGACGTCCATTTGGATTTTTTGATGATCCATAATAGAAAGTCCAATAATCGTTATAAACAGGTTCATTTCCTTCATGAAACGAAAAATTCTCCCAATTTTCCAGCGAAAATGGGGTATTTTCAGTTTCGTCGGTATCATCTACTTGGGTGTTGGAACCAGTGTTATCGTCGTTTGTATTTGTATTAGAACCAGTATTGTCGTCTGTTGTAGTGCTGTGGTTTTCTTGATTGTCATCACTTTCTTCTTTTTCATTTACTTGAGTTTGGTCAGTGTTTTCTTTTTTAAGGCCAACCATTGAAAGAAGATCGCATGATGAGAGAGCGAATACAGATAGAATCAATAACAAACTTTTTCTATGCATGCTTTAATTTTACCAAATTTTTGCGAGTTTGTTCAGTAATTTGTAATATGCAAGTTCTGCACTTTTTCTTTACATTTTAATTAAATAATATACTATGTATACATGAGTGAGGTGAAATTATGACATTAAAAGAAACTCGCAAAAATTGCAAATTAACCCAAGAAGAAGCGGCAAAAGTTGTTGGAACTTCTTTAAGAACATATGTTACATATGAAAAAGATGAATCTAAAGCTGATTATTTAAAACTAACGAGAATGATTGAAATTTTAAATGAGTACGCATCAAAAGATACATCAATTTTAAAAGATAAAGTTTTATTAATAACTGGAGGTACTGGTTCTTTTGGCCACGCCGTTGTTGATAGATTCTTAAATACTGATATTAAAGAAATAAGAATATTATCGCGTGATGAAAAGAAA
Source organism: uncultured Caryophanales bacterium (assembly GCA_946624155.1). The sequence continues at coordinate 5,400 of CAMORU010000014.1, read as the reverse complement.
CAAGATGATATGCGAAAAGCATATAATAACGAAAAACTTAAATTCTATATTGGCGATGTCCGTAATTTAAGCAGTATCATTGATGCTTTCAAGGGAGTTGATTATGTTTTTAGTGCAGCTGCATTAAAACAAGTTCCTTCATGTGAATTTTTTCCAATGGAAGCAGTTAGAACTAATGTAATTGGTTCAGATAATGTCATTACCGCTTGTGTACAAAACCATGTAAAGAAAGCTATTTTCTTATCTACAGATAAGGCCGCTTATCCAATTAACGCAATGGGTATTTCAAAAGCACTTATGGAGAAGAATGTTATTGCTCGTTCAAGACAACTTCTTAAAGATGACACGGTGCTTTGTTTGACTCGCTATGGAAACGTTATGGCTTCTAGAGGTTCTGTTATTCCTCTATTCTTACAACAAATTCATGAGGGAAAGCCTATAACTATTACAAATCCAGAAATGACTAGATTTATGATGACTCTTGATGACGCAGTCGATTTAGTTTTATACGCATTTGAACATGGTGAACAAGGTGACTTATTTGTCCAAAAGGCACCAGCTGCTACAATTGAAACATTAGCTAAAGCAGTTATAAATTTGACAAAGTCAAAAACTGGTATTTCTTATATCGGAACCCGTCATGGAGAAAAATTGTATGAAACACTAGTTACTCAAGAAGAAATGCTTCGCGCTGAAGATATGGGAAATTTCTTTAGGGTTGCTGCTGATAATAGAAATCTTAACTATGATAAATATTTCACTAAAGGTAATAAGAAGTTAAACCTTGGTGAATCTTATACTTCACACAACACAGGCAGACTCGATGTTGCTGGAATGGAAAAACTTTTAAAGAAGTTAGAATTATTTGGTGGACCGGTTAGACAACATGAATAAAATTCTTGTTACAGGAGCAAACGGTTTTATTGGAAAACACATGACCAAAGCTTTAAAAAAAGCAGGTTATGAAGTTTTTGAGTACGATTTAGATAAAACCGAAGACGATTTAAAAGCCTATATTAAGGAAGCAGATTTTGTTATCCATTTAGCAGGAATTAATAGGCCTTTAACTACTGAAGAGTTTTATAACGGAAATACAAATTTCACTAAAAAACTTGTGGATTTCCTGAAAATTTCTGGGAAAAACATCCCTATTTTGATGTCTAGTTCTACTCAAGCTGCTCTTGATAACGACTATGGAAAATCAAAAAAGATGGGGGAGGATTATTTATTTGAATCAAACCTTCCTGTATATGTTTTTAGACTAGCCAATGTGTTCGGAAAATGGTGCAGACCAAATTACAATAGTGCTGCTGCAACATTTATGTACAACATTGCTCACAATCTTCCAATAGAAATTAGAGACCCAAATTATGTTGTTCACTATAATTATGTTACCGATATAGTTGATACATTTATTAAATGTATAAGTGGGCATATTAAACCCTCTAAAACTATTTTATCAGTTGCTCCAATTTATGATTGTTCGCTTGGAAATTTAGCCTCAACATTACAGCGTTTTAAGAAATCAGTTGAGAACGAAGAACATTTGCCTGATATCAACTCGGATTTCGAATATAAATTATTCATTTCCTTTTTAGATTATTTAAAAGATGATGCGTATAGTTATAACTTTGCAGAAGATCAAAGAGGATCGTTTGAAGAAGTGTATAAAAATGCAAAATTTGGACAAATTTCCATAAATAAATCATTTCCAGGCATTGTAAAAGGTGGGCATTATCACACTTACAAAAATGAAATTTTCATGACTGTTCAAGGTCATTGTGTTACTCGCTTAAGAAAAATAGATTCTAAAGAGATTTTAGTTTTTGACCAACCTGAACATAAATCTGTGAAAGTGAAGATTAGTCCAAATTATACACACGACATTAAAAACGTTGGTAATAAAGAATCTGCCACTCTAATGTGGATTTCGGAAGTGTATTCAGATAAGACACCCGACACGTTTAGAGAAAATGTAGATATTGAATAGGACGTCATCTCGACGTCTTTTTCTTTGCTAGTGCTATAATATTACTTGCTATTATCGCAATTTTGTCGTATTATTTTGACATGGAAAAGTTATTAGAATTAAGAAAAAAAATTGGCTTAACGCAAGTTGAAGCCGCAAAAAAACTTGGAGTTTCATTAAGAACATATCAAAGATATGAGAATGATGGAACCACAAATGAAAAGCTCTGCAATAAGTTAAAAGATGGCGAATGTGTCAAATTTGTGACAAATGAATTTTTAGGATTTAAAAATGACGGCAGAATTAAGTTATTAATAATTGTTGGAACACGCCCAGAAATTATTAGGTTAGCCGCCGTCATTAATAAATGCCGCAAATATTTTGACACAGTTTTATGCCACACTGGACAAAACTATGATTACAATCTCAACGGAGTTTTCTTCAAAGATTTAAAAATAAACGATCCTGATGTTTACCTAAATGCAGTTGGTGCTGACCTTGGTCAAACAATGGGAAACATAATCGCTAAATCATATGAACTTATGGCTGAAATTAAACCAGACGCTGTTCTTGTTTTAGGAGATACAAACTCTTGTTTATCAGTCATAGGCGCAAAGCGCCTTCATATTCCCATTTTCCATATGGAAGCTGGAAATAGATGTAAGGATGAATGTCTTCCGGAAGAAACAAACAGAAGAATTGTCGACATTATCTCTGATGTCAATTTAGCGTACAGCGAACATGCGAGAAGATACCTCGCTGATTGTGGACTTCCTAAAGAAAGAACATATGTAACAGGTTCTCCAATGGCTGAAGTTTTAACTGAAAATCTTAAGGAAATTGAATCAAGTGATATACTTAAAAAACTAAATCTTCAAAAAGGAAAATACATACTTCTTTCTGCTCATAGAGAAGAAAATATTGATACTGAAAAGAACTTTAATTCTTTGTTCAACGCCATTAACTCTATGGCAAAAAAATACGATATGCCAATTTTATATTCATGCCATCCTAGAAGTAGAAAAAAACTTCAATCAAGCGGTTTTAAACTCGATCCAAGAGTTGTGATGCATGAACCATTAGGTTTCCATGATTATAATAATCTGCAAATGAACGCTTTTTGTGTTGTCTCTGATTCAGGAACTTTACCTGAGGAGTCGAGTTTTTATGCTTCAATTAAAAAACCAATTGCAGCAGTTTGTATAAGAACATCAACTGAAAGACCAGAGGCTTTAGATGAAGCATGTTTCGTTTTAGCTGGAATTGATGAGAAAAATTTATTACAGGCTGTTGAAGTTGCAATTAATAATAAAGAAGGATGCAAACCAGTTGATAATTATGTTGATACAAATGTATCTGATAAAGTTGTAAAACTAATCCAGTCTTACGTTGGTGTTGTTAATAAAATGGTGTGGCGAAAAGAATAATATTCTTTGCTTATATACCTAATATGCTTTACAATTATATTCGCTTTGGAGCAACAATTGTAAAATGAAAGAAAATCAAGCTGTTCAAGATATTCATTCAAAAAAGAAGAAAAAGAGTCGATTTATTACTCTAATTTTAGTTATATTATTAAACCTCGGAATTGTTGGTTTTATTGTAGGTAGAGAATTAACTGCAAACGATGGTGTTGGTAAGAATAAACTTCAAATTTCTAGCATGCACCCTTGGTTCACTGTTTCAGCTATTGCTGTCTTTGGTCTTGCTCTTTTCGCTGAATATATGAAGTATCGAAGGATGCTTCTTTCAGGTGCAGGAAGACTCGATCGAAGAGGCGCTTTCCAAGTTGCTACCTATGGTAAATATGCTGATAATATCACACCTTTAGGTGCAGGAGGTCAACCTTTCCAAATCCACTTCTTGCATAAAAGAGGTTACCCTGGGGGAGTTTCTACAAGTGTTACAATGAACGGCTTCTTGTCACAACAAGTTGCATTCATTATTATTGCTATTTTGGTCTTAATAATTTCGCCATATACGACAGAAATTCCTGAATCAGTTTTAGCACTTCGAATCATGGCATACATTGGTTTGGCGTTCTATTCATTTTTCCCGCTTCTTATTGTTGCTTTTGCTCTTTTTCCAAAACCAATAACTGCCTTAATAATGGCCTTTTTAAAGCTCGGGCATAAAATGCACATAGTCAAAGACTATGAGTCCGCTCATGATAGAGTTTTTAAAGGCATAATGGAATATACCGACTTAATCAAACAAGCCATTAGAAGACCAACATTTTTGATTCCAACAATGTTTTGGTCTTTTGTTTATCAAATGTCGATTTTATCGATTCCTTTCTTCTGCATTAGAGCATTCGGAGGTGAAGGAGATTGGTGGACTATTTTCGCTATAACAGTGAACATTTATCTTGCTATTACCATTATTCCAACTCCTGGTAATTCTGGTGTTGCTGAAGGATCATTCTATTTAGTTTTCTCCGCTCTTCCATCAGGCGCATTATTCTGGGCCATGATTTTCTGGAGAGCGTTAGTATACTATTCTTGGATAGTAATTGGACTTGTGGTTGTTTTACGAACTGCAGTTAAAAACACTTATATGCATAAAAAGGAAGTCCCAGCGGGGCGTCCGCTTAACATATGCTTAGCATGTGATGCATTTTTCCCTGTAATTGATGGTGTTATTCGAACCATGGACCAATACGCTAGAGAGATGGTTAAAATGGGTCATCGTGTCGTAGTTGTTGCACCAAATCTTAAAGGGGCTGATGATGAAAAACTTCCATATGAAGTATATCGACTACCACAGTTTAAAGTTCCTGGTATCCCGTTTGAATCAGTGAAACCTTTTATGTCTAGAAAGGTTAAAAAACAGTTAGATTCTTATAATTTTGATGTTATTCATATTCACTCACCTATGATCTTAGGCAAGATGATGCAACGATATGCTAGAAGAAGGAAAATACCTGTTTTTACAACATTCCATTCTAAATATTATGACGACACACTTCACCTAACTCACAGCAAATTGCTTGCTTCAATTATGGTGAAATATATTCTGCATTTCTATCACCGCGTTGATAGTGTTTGGGCTTGCAGTGCGTCTACTGGCGAAACACTTAGATCATATGGATACAATGGCCATATTGGTGTGATGGAAAATGGTGTTGAAAATATGCCAGAAGGAAATATTGAAGAATATAAGAAAGAAGCAATTGCAAACTATAATATTCCAACAAACAAAAAGCTTTTCTTATTTGTTGGTCAACAGATTTGGCATAAAAATCTAAAATTAGTTTTAGATACAACCAAAGCTTTATGTGACGAAGATGATAGTTATCACACAATAATTGTTGGTGTTGGCTACGACGCAGAAGCAATTAAAAAGTATGCTGAAGAAATAGGTGTAAGTGATAAAGTCACTTTCGTTGGCAAAATTAGAAGTAGAAAAGCTTTATTTGGTCTTTATGAACT
>CAMORU010000013.1 GCA_946624155.1 uncultured Caryophanales bacterium | reverse complement strand
TTCCGATAGTGTTAACTATGAAAACACATGTTTTTAATGTATAAGGTGTTATAATAATCACTAATGGATTATTGATATGGTTTATGAAAGCGTCATAGAAGAAGCCATTATTCAACTTCTTCAAAATAAAGGTTATGACCTTATTGACGAAAGTGATAATTGGATTGCGGATCGTCAACTAGATGAATTTGTAAATTTTGAGTTACTTTTAGAATGTCTTGAACGAATTAACGGTGTACATGACGTTGAAATTTTAAAGGATGCCGCTAATAAAATTTTAAGATTAGAAAATCCTTCGTTATTTGAAAGAAATTTTACTTTTCATAAGTATTTGATTGATGGTGTCACAGTTGAATCTAAGGATTATGCTGTTAATCCGCTAATTAAGTTTGTGGATTTTAAAAATCCTGAAAATAATGTGTTTCAAGTTTGCCATCAAGTTAAATTCAATGAAGGTAGAAATACAAGGATTCCAGATGTAATTATTTATGTGAACGGAATACCTCTGGTTGTGATGGAATTAAAATCTTTTGATGAGTCAGCAACCGACGCAACACTTGAATATGCTTATAATCAGCTTGGCGGAAACAGTGAACACGATGGTTATCGTTATGATATTCCAACTTTATTCAACTACAATGCTTTCCTCGTGATTTCAGATGGAGTTTCAAGTAAAGTAGGTGCTCTTACATCTAAAATTGATAGATTTAACGAATGGAAAAGCGTTAGCGGTGAAAAAGGATATGACGATACCTGTACTAATAAGTTGAATATTTTGATCGACGGTTTATTCGATAAAAATAGATTCTTAGATTATTTGGCGAACAATATTTTCTTTATTCAAGACAAAAACGATAAACCAATAAAAATTCTTGCCCAATATCACCAATATTTTGGAGTAATCAAATCTCTAAATTCTGTTATTAAAGCAATGAAACCAGAGGGTGATGGTAAGGCAGGTATCATTTGGCATACTCAAGGATCTGGGAAATCATTCTCAATGGTTATGCTCGCACACAGATTGCTTACGAGCAGCATATTAAATGTCCCTACAATCGTAATTCTTACTGATAGAATCGATTTAGACGATCAGCTTTACAAAACATTTTTTAGTGCTAGAAATTATCTGAAGTGTGAACCTCAAATTGCTACATCAAGGGAAGATCTCGTCAAGAAACTGGGAAAGATTAAGCAAGGCGGTGTTATTTTGACAACCGTTGGGAAATTTGACAAAGAGAATTTGCCTAGAAACGAAAGAAATAACATTATTGTAATGACCGATGAAGCTCATAGAGGTCATTACGGAATATATGAAACCGTTCACTATGAGAAAAATAAAGACACTGATGAAATCGAAGCTGTCTTTAAATATGGTGTTGAGAAATATATTCGTGATTCTTTACCGAACGCTACATTCCTTGGTTTTACCGGAACACCTGTTTCAACCAAAGATAAACAAACAACAGACATATTTGGTGACATTATCGATGTTTATGATATGACTCAGTCTGTTATTGATGGATCAACCGTCAAACTTTACTATGAGTCGAGATTAGCCAAAGTTTGGACAAACGATAATGTTTTGAAACAAATTGATGAATATTATAAAGACCTTGAGGAGAATCATAAGGCTGATCCTGAATCAATTAGAAAATCTCAAAGAGAAATGGCTCAAATTAAAGTAATTCTTGAAGATGATGATATGATTGAGCTTTTCGCAAAAGATATTCTTCATCATTACGATGAAAGGAAAGGTTTCCTTAATGGCAAAGCGATGATTGTTTGCCAAACTAGAGTTGCAGCAGCAAAGTTGTATAAGAAAATTCTTGAGTTACGCCCAAATTATCAGGATAAAGTCATATTGGTTGTAACTGAATCAAATAAAGATACCGAAGAACAAAGAAAGTTGTTTGGTAATTCTCAATATAGAAAAGAACTTGGCGAAGAATTTAAGAAAGAAGATTCGAAGTACAAGATTGCCATTGTTGTAGACATGTGGCTTACTGGTTTTGATGTTCCTGATTTAGATGTAATGTACTTTATTAAACGTCTAAAATCCTATAATTTGATGCAAGCAATTGCTCGTGTAAACAGAGTTTACCCCGGCAAAGTCTACGGGTTAATCGTCGACTATATCGGTTTAGGAAAAGCTCTTGATGAGGCACTAACTGAATACACAGTTCGTGATCATGAGAATAACGTACAAAATATTCGTAAAGAGATCTATAACGTTCTTAAGGAAAAGCTTTCTGTGTTAAATGAATGGTTCTCAAGAATTGATAGAGCAAGCTTTTACTCAAATAACGCATTAGATAGATTGACTGCAATTCAAAAAGGAACTCAATTCATCTTAGAAGATAAAGAAAGAGAAGATTCATTCATGCGAGATCTTTCTCTTGCTGTTAAACAATGTTTTGTTGTTTGCGGCGGTATTGCAACGCCTGAGGAACGTGATGACATTTATTATTATTTAGCTATTAGAAGTTATATTTTAAAATTGCGCGTTAATCCAGGACCAGAAGTCACCGTTAAAGAAATGAATGAATACGTCTCAAATCTTTTAGCAGACGCCATTAAAGGTGACGAGGTTAAAGTTTTAACTAAAGGAAAAGATGAATCTATAAATGTTATTGAGCTTTTAAGTGCCGAACGTATCGAAGAATTAAGGAAACGAAATCCGCCTTTAGTCTTTGTTGAAATTATTAAGAAATTATTGGAAAAAGCGATTGCTGAATCACGTAAGAATAACTATTTTAAATCACAAGAATATTCAAAGAGGTTGCGCAAAATTTTAGAAGCTTATAACGATAGAGATGAGACCTTTATTGCAGATAGCGTAATTGTTGAATTAGTTAACTTCGCAGGTGAAATGGTTTCGGATGAAAAAGAAGCGAAAAATCTCGGTATTTTTGGTAGAGAAAGGGCTTTCTATGACGCTCTTATTAGAGACAAATCTGCCGAGGAACTTCTTGCTGATGAAACCCTAAAACTAATTGCGGTTGAACTTAGATCAATTGTCGAAGAATATGCCAAAACAGACTGGGCTAATAAAGAAGCTACTAGAGCAAAAATGAGAACTAAGATTAAAGAGTGCCTTAAAAAATACAATTATCCACCTGAATATAGAAAACAGGCGGTTGATGATGTGATTAAACAAGCTGAATATATCATGAACGAATAGATAAGATGGCAAAATTATTTGAAGAATTATCAGGAAACCTTTTAGATTTAGGCTTAAGAAATAAGCTTATTAATTTTAAAGATCAAAAATTAAGATCTATAGAAATTGTTGAGCCTGATTCTGATGAGTTGTTTTCGTTAATTTGCGAGGATCGATCACTTACTTTTATCGAACCTGAAGAAGAGGAAGAGAAACAAAATGAGGAAGAGAATTCTTTAGTTATATTTGATGAACAAAATGCTGCAGACTTCAAACCAAGACGCGAGAATGAAATTATCGCTCATAAAAAAGGTGAAAAATACGATTACATTTTAAAACATCTAAAGAAATTTAATGATTCAGCGAAAATAGAAAAAGGCATTAACATTTTATATATTTCCTTTGGAATGCTACATTGGAAAGAAGCTTCTTTTTCAAAAACTGATTTAAGATCTCCACTTTTGTTAATACCAGTAACACTTGAATTTGATAGAGGAGATCAAAGTTTCTCAGTTAAAAGAATTGAAGAAGAAATAATATTAAATCCAGCTTTAAAAGCAAAATTAGAATTTGATTTTGATTATTCTTTACCAGATTTTGATAGAGAAGAAGATACAGTTGAATCCTATCTTTCAAAAGTTGAAGAATCTTTAAAAGAAGATGATTGGTACGTTAGTAACAAAGCATATCTTGGTATTTTCTCATTCGCAAAAATCACCATGTATTATGACTTAAAAAATAATGAATCAAGCATGTCTGGTTCTTCACTAATTAAAGCAATTTATAGTGGCGATTCTTCTAATATAGATAGATATTTTGATACAAATTATGATAATTATTTTGAATTAGGAAAAGATTCAGAATTATTTAATGTTGTCGATGCTGACTCAAGTCAAATTGAAGCAATTCTTGAAGCTAAAAAAGGAAAGAGCCTTGTAATACAAGGTCCTCCTGGAACTGGTAAATCACAGACAATTACAAACATTATTGCTGAACTATTAAATGATGGCAAAAAAGTATTGTTTGTATCAGAGAAAAGAGCTGCCCTTGAAGTTGTCCATACGAATTTGAAAAGAGTTGGGTTAGGAGACTTTTGCTTCCAAGTTCATAGCGACAAAATGAACAAGAAGGATTTCGTCGCAGAACTATATCGAGTTTATAAGGATGCATGTAAAGGAACTATCGATAGAACGAATCAACTAAACGAACTTAATTCAACAAGAAGCAAACTAGACTCTTATAGCAAAGCTTTATATAAGAATATAGAAGGACTGGATTTGAAGGTCTTTGACTTATTAAATGCTGTCCATTTAGATAAAAAATTTTCATTTGTTGATTATAAAGTACCTGAGATTAAGTCAAAAAATCTACTTAATCTTGCAGAGTGCAAAGATATATTGCAAAAATATGCATCATATGAAGGACCTACTAATTATTTAGATTTTTCTTGGTTTGGATTTGATCAAACAAAATACAATTATCAAAACGATCAACAAATCTTTGGAGATTTAGAGTGGGCAAAAGATTTTGTAGATAATCTCAAATTGTACGGAACTTATTTTAACCAGTATCTTTTAACGGATTATTCAAAGCCTGAATCTCTTCAAGATGTTTCGGATAAATATCATTGTTTCCTAGAAATACCTTTTTATGATAAAAAACTTCTTAATAAAGATTCTAGAATAGAATTTTTATCGATTTTAAATGACTATATTTCTTCTTATAAGAAGCTTGAAGAAACTAAGTCAGCATTATTTAAAGTATTTAATGAAGAAATTTTCACAATTGATATAAACAAATATATTGATAGATTCGAAAACAAATATGGAAGTATCTTTAGGATTTTTAACACTGCATATAAGCTTGATAAAAATGAACTCGCAAAGTACTCAAATAATTCAAAGAAAAAGTTATCTTATAAAGACATCTATGTTGGTTTAAAAAACGCAATTCAGATTTGTTCGCTAAAAACACTTGCTGATGAAAAATTAGAAAAAGCAAAAGCATATTCTAATTACGCTTATGATCTAAGTAGCATTGGAGCAGTTGAAACAGTTTATAGGAGAATTAAGGATTATAACGATAAATATTCTAATCTTGACATATCTCTTTCTGAGAATGCTGATGTTTCTGATATAGCCAAAAAAGTATATGAGATTTCAAGGCTATCGACAGCCGACAATTTTGAAAAATACTATGGAATTCAAGGATATTTTATAAAGAAATATGTTGATTTACATGATAAACCATTTGATTTTATACTAGAGAAGTTGAATAAATGTCTCTCAAATAAAACAAATCTTTTAGAGTGGGTTAGATTTTCTAGTCTTTGGATTCCAATTGAAAATCTAGGCCTTTCTGATTTTATTGTTCATGCATTAGGCCAAAAGGTCGTTAAAAAAGATTTAGCAGATGCTTATTCTTATTGTTTTTATAAGACTTGGTACATGAATGTATACTTTGAAAACAATGATTTAAAGTATTTCAGAAGAACAAACCAAGATCTTAATGTTGAAAAGTTTAAAGAACTTGATAAAAAGCTTATTGAACTTGATAGAAAACAAATTGCTTACTCCATTAGAAATAATCTCTATGAATACGTGAATTCATCATATGGTCAATATAATAGTGGTTATTCTTATGATTCGAAAGCACGTCGTGAATTAGCAATTCTTGAGCACGAAGCTAACAAGAAGAGAGCAATTAAACCTATTAGAGTAATGTTTAGAGAAATCTCACATTTACTATATAGGATTAAACCATGCTTGCTTATGTCACCTTTAAGTGTTGCAACATATTTAGCGTATTCACCAGATTCATTTGATGTTGTCATTTTTGATGAAGCTTCTCAAGTTTTCCCTTGGGATGCTATTGGAGCAATTGCAAGAAGTAAATCAGTCATTGTTGTTGGTGATTCTAAACAAATGCCTCCTACAAATTTCTTTATGACTGGTGGTGCATTTGATGATGAATATGATGAGGAAGAAGAGGAAAGCGCCGCTGATTTTGAATCTATATTAGATTTATGTTCAGCCGTTTTACCTCAAAAGATGTTGAACTGGCATTATAGAAGTAAAACCGAATCTTTAATTGCTTTTTCTAATAGAAACTTCTATCAAAATAGATTAATCACATTCCCGTCATCTCAACATGACAGTGATGATTTTGGTATTTCATTCCATTATGTAGATGGAGCAGTTTATAATAATCGCCAAAATTTAAAAGAAGCACGCGCTGTAATTGATTTAATTTATGATCATTTTAATAAACATCCAGAAAGATCCTTAGGTGTTGTTTGTTTTAGTATTAGTCAACAAGCTTTATTAGAAGATTTATTAGAAGAAAAACGCAGACAAAATGACAAATATGCCTCCCTATTTGATCAAACTAAGAACGAACCATTCTTTATAAAGAATCTTGAAACAGTTCAAGGCGATGAAAGAGATACAATAATTTTTTCAATCGGCTATGGAAAAGATGCGGCTGGAAACTTAAAACATAATTTTGGCCCGTTAAATAGAAAAGGTGGCGAAAGAAGATTAAACGTTGCAATTACTCGTGCTAAATTTAATGTTCATGTTGTTTCTTCAATTCATAGTTTCGACATCGATCTAAATAGAACTGGCGCTTTTGGAGCTAAATTATTAAAAGATTATCTTGATCTAGCAGAAAACGGATTATCAATGCTAAACAAGGACCTCGTAGTTGATCCAAACGCCGAAGCTGATTCCGCATTTGAGGTTGATGTGGCAGATGCAATTAGAGAAGCC
>CAMORU010000012.1 GCA_946624155.1 uncultured Caryophanales bacterium | reverse complement strand
CTAAGAGCATAGTTGTTAAGTAAACTATAAATAGAATCATAGTATTTTTTTGCAATTTGTTCGTTCTCTTCTTCAGTTTTCCCATATCGCTCATATAGGAAGATTAAACGAACGTTGTTGTTGTATATGTCATATTTATCAAAAAGTGCATGGAAATATGAATAATCTTGTGGCCCTAAAGAATGACCAAAGAACTTTATATATAACGGCTCATTAAATTCAAACAATGGCGGCGCGGTTAAATTAGATGTCATTTTCCTCCAAGATTTACTTAAGAAAATTGGAGATTCATCACTTACGTTCGAAGAATCAAAACCAATAATTATTCCTTGCGAAATTGATCCATGAATAAAATTAACTTTTTGAGGTAAAAATTCAGAAAATTTCTCATCGTCGTGAGTATAGTTGAAATCAATAAGATATGTATTCGAATAAACTGTTCCAATTGAGCGAAATAATTCTTTCGCATCGCTTAGATACGATGGTGTTTGTTCAATTGTTTCCTTTAAATATTTCGAAAAATCTTTTTCAAATTCATAGAATTCGGTTTTAAGGTATTCATAAATATCAATTGGTTTATTATCAAAGCGATCAAAATTATAGTGCGCGAAAAATTTTTTGATTGTCGTGATATCGCTATCGTCCTTTAAGTACATAGGATTGAAACGATTGTCATAGACCAAAGCAAATAATTCAGGATACTTATTCGTGGTAGCAATTCTTTGATAATGCGTAGGAACTTTTTTAGTAAAAACGTCCTTTATAAACCCCTCAATATCCATCCATAACAATTCACTCTTATTTGAACCACTAAATAATCGGTTTCTAAAAAAATCATCTGGATATTTCCTGTATTTTAAGGCAAATAATAAATACCAAAAATTAGGACAAGCTATCGGATTAGAAATCCACACTTCCATATTTTGAAAAGTTATAAAATCTGAAAACCTACTATTCAGTTTACATTTAAGGTCGAACCCGTTTCCTATAATTATAATTGAGTATGCCATAATAATATTATAAATGACCAACAGGCTTAAAAACATCAAAAATCGCGGCTCTTTTGCAAAGTAAGTTCCGCTTATAAATTACGCTTCACTGGATAGTTGCAAAAGAGGAAGAAAAAAGTCCGAAATCGGACTTTTATTATGAGTGATTTACTTATGCAGCAAGACCTGCAATTAAGACACATTTACCATTTAACATCTCAAATGTTTTTGAGTTATCTAGTATTACTTTGTCTCTACTAAGTAAGTCATCTAAATCAACATCAATAACACGCGTGTCATTAGGACCCTGCATTTCTCCGATTAAAGGCATACGTCTTACTCTTACGTTAGATGAAGAGAGGTAGCCTAAAACTTTATGTAACTCTTCTTTACTAATTAGAGACATTGCAATGATAACTTCTTCAGCTTTAGTGTAGTCAATAATCTTGGCAATATCAGATATTGGTCCTTTTACTGGAATACCAGAGAAAAGTCCCCCTATCTTATTAGGATCATCATCCACCATTGCGACGATATGGTTATGGTTATTCTTATTTCTTCTAGATTCATCTACCACTACTTTTCCAGTAGCCCCTGCCCCTATAACAATTGTTCTTACTTGATTTTCTTTCTTTGAAACAATACCTGGAATATTAAAAACACGAACCAAAAGTCTTAAGAATGAACATAAGAAAGAAAGTGCAATAGTTGAAAGCATCCAGGCGAATACATAATCAGTAAATCTAGGTAACTCCGAGACAAAAGAAATAACAATTAATCCAACTATTTGCACAATTAATGTTGCAATCATTATTCTAACTGCATCAATAATTGAAAATTGAATTGTTATCATCTTATATACTTTTGCTAAGGTGAATACCACCGCTAGTAATATAGAAATTCCACCAGAAAAGATTAATGCTCCTAACCAGTGATTATTTTCTACAAAACCATTTGGCTTATAAAAAGAAAGGAAAGATATTAAAGTCACTTCAAAAGCAATAATTACATCCGCTAGGACATAAAGTGCTTTATATGGAATTCTTCTTTTTCCTTTTCCCATATTATCTTCCTTTTACAGCTCCTAAGATTTTTAGAAGCGTATATCCAAATAATCCAATGTCAAACCAAAGAGACATTCTTTCAACATATCTATGATCCCAATATGCTTTAAATTCTGGATCATGTTCCCTTTTCATCTTTACTTGAGCGTAACCACTAATTCCAGGTTTAACATCAAAAGCATTTGGGCTAAATTTAAGCCTACATTCTTTTAAAAATTCTTCGTTATGGGCACTTCCAGGTCTAGGACCAATAAATGCCATTTGCCCAACAAATACATTAAATAATTGTGGGGTTTCATCAAGAGATGTCTTTCTTAGGAAAACACCAAATTTAGTATCCATAGAAGATTGTTTAGATTCATCCATATCACTTGGAGCGAGATTTGGATCAGCATCTATCTTCATGGATCTAAATTTAACTATTTTAAAAACCTTTTGATGTTTGCCATATCTTTCTTGAACAAAGAAAGGATGTCCTTTAGTAACAATTGCGTTTATAGGAAGAACCCACCACCAAATTAAGGCAAGACAAAAAATAATACCGATAATTGAGCCAAATAACCCAATTATTCTTTTAAATGGAAGATATATTTTTTGGTGGATTTTCATATATGTTTACTAATATAATTCCCAAATATAACTATTTGAAAAGCATATTGTTAGGATATACCAAAATTTAAGTAATCACAAATAAAATATAGTTTCGTTAACTAAACATTATGTAATTAATGTTCGGTGAATTATCTCTTTTAAAATGGGGAGTACTCTTCAAAGTCTAGGTACAAAAAAGAAAAAACTCTAACTTAAATGATAATGTTTAACTAAGGACAAAAATAAAAATTTTTAACAATTTTGTTTAATTTTCTTTACAATTTTTGTTTATAAAGTTGTATTATATTAATAGGCCCGAGGATATCTCGCGCGGTAAAAGGAGGTTTATACTCCTTTTATTTTTTTTATCCATTTATTAGGAAACTTACGAAGTCCATACATTATGCCATTTTTACCGACAACTATTTTGTCTTTAATTACTATAAAATCTTTCCCTTCGGTTCCAAAACGCATTTTTCGATAAATTGGATACGAACATAAATCAGCAATTTCAATTCCTGGATATGCTACTTGCCCATTACTTGAAATTTTGTGATTAAAATAAGCTTCGTCATAATGTTTGCGCAAGATATTCTTTTTCATGTCTTTGCATCCAGTTATATTCAAAATTTTATAAATATGTTTATACAATGTTTTATCTTCGTTCTTCCCACGTGATTCAAAAACTAAAGCAATTTTATCATCAAAACCAACATTCTTACATAAACCTTTTAGAATAATATCAAAGGCAACTTCGTAAGGATCGTATTTATAGTCTTGTTTTACATAAGAATACAAATCAAAAGTGACTGAAATAATTTTGCACTGTATCAGATGCATAGCATTAGAAAGGGAATTAATAAATTTTTCTTGTTTTTCTTGGGTTTTGAAATTAAAAGCACCAATTCTTTTTATAATGTCACGGGTATGAAGAACAATAGGTCCTTTATAATTCTTAAAATATTGTTTCTTAAGTTTTTCAAGAACACTTTTTGAAAATTCATACTCGTCTTTAGAAAAAAGACAACAAGTTAGGGTAAAGTATCTTCTATTTTCATCAGGTTCTTGTCCAGACATAACAGCTTTAAACATTTGTAATGTTGCACTTGCAGAACCGTTTTCGTCAAAACAAGCTACGTAATCGTACTTATCTTCAAAAGAATTGAATTCCTGTAGCTGTTTATTTGAAACTAATTCTTCCCATGATTCCATAGGAAAACTTTACCATATTAATAATAAATATTAAATAAATAGAGGAAAAATTATTCAAAACAAAAAGGCCTAAGTAGAGATTTTATTTTTTTCTACCGATCTTCACAACAATACCCAAAAATTATTTGGCTCTTTTTATTGCTTTTAGCCAAATTGTGCTTTGATATCTATGGTTATCGCCAGAAAGGAGTGTAGTCCAGACAGAATTACATTCATAGCAATGACAGTTTCCGTCTTCCCATTCACCATCAACTCTACTACCGCAAATTGGGCAGATTCTGGAGTACATCTTTGAGTCGCCTTCAACAAATACAAGACATGACTCAATCATATTCTTTAAATTTAAATCTGCGTTTGATGCAAACGGAGAAACAATGATACAGTTAGATAAGTTAAATTCTTCATGAGGAGATACAACAAAAGCATTCGTGTATTCTCCACTTTCTAACTTTTTAGCAATTAAAGATGAATATAGCTTTTTAACTTCTACTATATCTTTGGTCTTTGGATTTGGATGCATGATTAAACATATTTTGTTAATACGCTTATTCGCTAAGTTTGGTATCTTATGGAATTTACCTTCAATATATTGAACATTGAAAGTTAAATCAATACAGTTCTTCTCCAAATTGATATCAACTTTAATGCCTTCTTTTTCGCACTTATAGTTTTGAATTACGAAGTGATGAACATCATTAAACATAATTCTATTTTGGTTAAAGACAAATCCTTCATCTCTTAATGCGATAAGAAGAGACATACCGACATAGTCGTTATACCAAGGTTTATATATTGGAGCTTTGTATTTAGGCGCTACTCTAAGTTTGAGAAAACGATAGTAGAAGTTATAAATTTCTCCATAGTCGTGATCAAAAAGTAAAATATTTGTAGCGTATACTCTTTCTTCAGTAACTGCACCACTTCGTTTAACTTCGTTATAGAAGCTAGTAAATGTAATTCTAGTTAACTCTTTTCTTAAAGTATCCAAAGCATTTAAGCTTTTAATAACATTACTCTTATTAGAGGTTAAAAGTGGGGTTGTAGAAATTTTTGGTCTACCACCTTTATATTTAAATTGTTTAAAATCTGCTAAGTTAAGAACATTATCAACATCTTTAAATGAGAAATGCTCGTCTTCAAAGTTACGAGACATGAAACGAACTTTCTTTTTAATTCTAAAGATGGTTTGATTAACATAGCCTAGCATTAAATCAATAATGAAAATCACAAAACGGTTTTCGTAAATACAAATATTTCTTTCGTTAATGGAGGTAGAGAACTTCTTAGGATATATAACTCCATCACCTGTTCTACTCCAATAAGAGTCATTCTTAGAGGAGTCCATAACGTCTGTAGAATCGATCTTAACGATTTTATCAACGCCTAGAGCTTCTTTGTAAGAAACAATCGTTGCTCTAGGGTCATTAATAACTCTATAGATGTGAAATATTGTTTTTCTAAAGTCATCAATCCAAGATAAGTCTTCTTTTTCATTAATGACGTATTGATTAGGTTTCTCCATTTTGATAAGAGACTTTTCGTAGGCCTGCTCAAAATCACTAAACCTAATTGAGTTAGCAGGTAACTCGAGTTTAATTCTAGCTAAGAAGTCCCTTAAAAAGTCATTAAAGTTCTTATCAGTAAATGGCATAGTATTTAATTTTAATTAAATTATTGATACTTTCTGAGTAAAGAATTAATCTTCGCTTCACAAAGAGGTAATGCACCTTTCTTGAAGTGAGCATTTAAGAATCTTTGAAGTTTGATTAATGAGTCAGCCATATCCATGATGAAGACAAGATCAAGTTTTCTAAAGATCTTGGCTGAAATCATCATATCGATAGCGTCCAACTTACTACCGCCTAATCCAACAAATGTTGGGACGAATAATTCGATTTGGTTAAAGATACGGTTACCAATCTTAATTTCGAATTCTTCATCTAAGAATGCGAGAAGTTCATAAATGTTATGTTCTTCTTCTTTAGTAAGCATAAGTTTCTTATCATGTTGGCATTCATCAAAGAATGTAACAAGTTCAGAATAAGAAATTGGTTCAAGTTTCTTATGATATGTAGCTTCAAATGGTTCATTAATAGCATTGAAATTAATAACAATAGCACGGTCATAGACTTTATCTGTAACTGTGAATGTTGAATCATCAATGTTAATTGTTCCAATAAACCAAATGTTTGTAGGAATTTGAAGTGATCCTTTATCAATCTTCTTAGGAAGTTTCATTTCACTTGATGTTTGCATTAATTGAATCTTCCATAATTCGCTTGGATATTCATAAATTGATAAGAAGTCAGCGAAATAATATTCAGCACGTGAAATATTCATTTCATCTAATACAATCATGTTAACTTCTTCAGGAGTATATTGAGATTCATAGATACTCTTAAGGAGTTCAGTTTCTTTATAGTAACCAGTTAAGTCAGAGAAGTAACCAATGATATCGGTTCTATCTCTCCAAGTTGCTTGAACTTGTAAGAATGTAGATTTACCACCAATAAAGTTTTGGAATGCACGTGGCAATGATGATTTACCAGTACCAGATAAACCTTCTAATAAAAGAAGTCTAGATGCTGACATACCAGCAATAAATGTTCTTAATACTTTTTTAGAGAAGTACAACTTCTCGACATCAACTAAGTATGATTGGAATTCATCAACAAGAATAGAAAGATCTTGTTTTTTAGCAGGTTTTTCTGCTTTCTTTTCTTCAACTACAGGCTTTTCTTCAACCTTTTCAGCTTCTACAACCTCAGCAACTTCAGATTCGACTGGTTTAGCCTCTTCTTCAAGACCTTCAGTTTTTTCTTCTGGATTGTACTTTTTATCAATAGCATCTAATGCTGGAAAAAGAATGCCGTCGTAGCTTGATTGACCAAGAGCAGATTTAGCACCACTTCCTCCGCCACCAGGAGCATATCCGGTTGGAGAATTAGGATCCACTACAACCGAAATGGATTTTGGTAGTTGATTTGCTAATTCATTAATCTTGTTAGATGCAGCTTGAGCAGCAGCATATGTTTCTTGGAAGTTTTGACTCTTCATAACGTTCTTTGCGACACCACCAACGAGTCCACCAAAGAACAATACAATAGCTTTGAATAATGCGAATAATGCAGCGATAAGTAAAGGAATTAGGGCAATACATAAAATAAGTACTAAAACAGTTAAAATAAATTTTAAGACTGCTAATAAGAAGCCACCAAAGTTTCCATAAGCTGCAAAGATTTGACCAAAGCCTTCGCCGACTTCAGCAAACATTACTGCTAATCCAGCAATAATTGCACCAACAACTACGCCAAATATAATCCAATAGACAACTTCATAAATCACATTGCCTTTTTTGGTGAATTCATGTCCTGTTTTAGCAAGATGTTTTGCTTTAACTTTTTCTTTAATTCCTTTTCTAAACCAAAGGGTAAAGAATACAAAGAATACGGAGCCTGAAACAAGGGCGAAAATCAACCATGTTACAATAGTAACATCAAGATTGAAAATGCCAGTTAACCAAGCAACGTTTTCTGGTTTAACGCCAATCATGTCACGATAGGCGTTATGAGTATCCATGAAGAATAGCAACAAACCACCAATAAAAGTTAAGAAAACCAATAAAACGAACACAAAAATCTTGTTTTTAAAGATCTTTGGCATTGGAATTACAAATTTCTTTTTTGGTTTTTCTTCGACTGGAGCGGCTTCTGCGACAGGAGTTTCTTCCTTATTTTCTTCAGCCTCAGAACCTTCTTTTTTAGGTTCGATAATCTTATCTTCCATTTTTCTTCCTCCGAAAAAACTCGTTGCGTAAATTATATAAAATATAAGCGGTTTTGCCTATATAAATATTACATTTTTAACAATTAATTGTTCGACCAATAATATAAATTTTGATAATTTTCCAATTGTGAATATGCTAATTTTGAAACACAAATTTTAATACTGTTTTTAGTTAAGATTTCCAATAAAATTAGCCAAACCTCATTTATGAGGAAGTTTAAAAATTTTACATTGTAATTCTCTATTCGAATAAATGGTTTTAAAACTAAATTTTGATAAGAAATTTTGTCTATTTTTATTCAAATAATTTTCTGTATTCTTTCACTAAATCTTCTACTTTCATTTTAGCGTTCGCAGAAGAAGTAGATGGCAAATATATAATTTTAATGTCACCAACTTTTGAAAGTAGATATTTATTGAAAAGTTCTTTGGCTTTTCCACCATTAACGCCGATTACTTTGACATTTGGACATCCTAGTAAAATCGCAGATATATCAATAGGAGTTACATTTGTAATTGAAGAATCTGAACTTCCAATAATGTCGCATTCTTCAATTACATCATATAAAGCAATTTTGTGCTTTTTTAAAAATATTTTTCTCGCTTCAACAGTACTAGGAATTTCTTCTTCATCAAAAAGAAAGGCGAGTACTTTAAAAAATCTATTTTGAGGATGACCATAATAGAACATCACTTCTCTAGATTTAACTGATGGAAAAGATCCTAAAATTAAAATCTCAGAATCTTTATCAATAAATATGGGAAGTGTGTGTTTTAAATGTAAAGGTTTCACCCTAAATATATTTTAAATCATTGAAATAAAGCGAAATAGAAATTAAAGAAAAAGACACTAAGTGTCTTTATTTTTTAGTGGTGCTCGCGACATGACTTGAACATGCACAGGTTACCCTATTAGATCCTAAGTCTAACGCGTCTGCCAATTTCGCCACGCGAGCAAT
>CAMORU010000011.1 GCA_946624155.1 uncultured Caryophanales bacterium | reverse complement strand
ATGAAAGATATAGTTATTTTAATTCTTCTATAATTTTGTCGTTTCCAGGTAGATTTTTTGTAACAATTTTATTCTCAATTTTTAACATTGTTGGGTAGCCTAAAATATAAATATCCTCAGGATTTCCTGCATTAATTACTAAATTTTCGTCTGTTGTAAACTTGTCTTTACTACTGCTTTTGATGAAATAAATATCCTTCCGTTCCAGAGCTTTCTCAATAATAAAATTTTTAAGTTCCTGACAATGGCTACAAGTTGTTGAGTAGAAATATGTGTAGTAAGCATCATTATCAACTTCAAACATTTTTTCTAATGTAAGTTCAAAATTTTGAATTTGATTATAGCTATAGTCGGTAGGCAAAATTATATTATCAATATGTTTGCCCTTATTAACATTAATGCAACCAACTAACTCCACTGTCGAGACAGCAATATAAAGAAATTTTAACCCTTTCATAAATAGTCCTCCTATTATTCAGTCAGGGGTAATTTTGCGTTTCAACTGAAAAAATTTTTTATATAATATATTTAATGACCGGTTTTAATAAAAAGAACACATTAATAAGAGCTATATGTTTTATGTCGTTTTTTGTTGCGATAAATGTTCTTTGTTCTTTTTTAACTGTTGTTGCTCCACTGGCGAGTGTGATACTGATAATATTTTTGCCGCTAACCTCTGCCGTTGTTGAAGTTAACATTAAAGATAGATGGTTTCCTATCTATGCTTTTGCAACAATTGGTCTATCAATAGTTGTTACTTTATCATCGATTGACTTTACGATTTTTTATATTATTCCTTCTATTTTCACTGGTTATATTTTTGGTCTTTCGTTAAAGCGCGGAATCCCTAAACTAGTAGCCATCTTTCTTGCATCAATAATTCAAGCTGGATTATCTCTTACTTTCTTACCAATTTTACAACTTATTACTGATAAAAATTTAGTCGATGTATTCGTTGAAATTCTGAGGATTTCCAATAGATTTTTGTTTGAAACAGCACTTTTGCTGATCTTTTTTATCGTTGCTTTAGTCCAGGTAATCTTATCTTATATTGTCGTTGAAAATGAGCTCTCAAAATTTGGCGTAAAACCATTCGTCAAAGTGAATGAAATGATTCTGGCAAATATAGTTGGAATAGTTTGTGTTCTTTCCGGTTTGTTGATTTCAATATTTTTCCTTCCTGTTGGTTTATTGTTCTTAGGTTTCTCTTACTACTTCCTAGGGTTTTCAATTTTTTATAAATTTAAAACTAAAAATTATGTCCCCCTCATCGTGGATGGAGTTGTTTTGTTGGTACAAGTTGTTTTGTACGCTCTACTTAATGAATATTTTACCGATTTAAAAGAATTAACTTTGTTATACATTCTTCCAGCACTCTCATTATTGTTTTCTATTTGCTATTCCTTCTTGAAGAAGTCCAAGCAATAGATAAAATATAATTATGCTTAAACTTTTAAAAGTATTTCTCAGAGGCTTAATCGTAACCCTTTTGCTTCCTTTTATTGTTGTAATTTGGGTTGGTTATGGCCTTTATTGCATCGGTTTATTTGTTTTCATGTTTGCTAAAACAACAATTGAATATTTTAAAGGCGGTTCTTTCAATGCTGACTTGCCAGAAGATTTAGAAGCTAGAAGAATGGTTTTAGAAAAAGAAAAGCGTGATGAGCAAGCAAAAGAAATGCTTAGTTCAATGTATGAAAACACAGTCGCTAAGCAACAATCCAATATGTTCTCACAAACTCCGGATTTTTCGGAAAATAACAGGGAAAATAAGGATTTTTTGGATGAAATGACAAGTGATGAACCAACTAATGAGGAGGATTATAACGATGACAATGGCGTTTATTAATCTTTCCGATAACGCGAAAAAGGCGTTGTTCATTCTTTTCCTTGGTATCATTTTACTTTTTGTCTTTGTCGGTTATCTTTCTTTAGCGGTACAAGGCGCAATGAAAAAACAAGGTTCAAAAGCAGACGAAATGCTTCAAAACGTTGTTAAAGCTGACTATTTTACAAACGAAAAAGAATTTATGAAGTTTGCAAGAAAGAAAAACGCTAAAGTTTTCTATGTCCAAGCAAGGATTGCTTTCTTGATTATACTTGGATGTGTTTTGGCCTACTTATTATTCTGCCTATTTTCTGGTTGGTGGGGTTACAATCCTTTTGGAAGAAATGCTGATAGACCTGGTTTTGCTACTTTATTCTACCAATTTGGTGAATGGCCAAAAGAAAAATTCTTTGGCATTAAACTTATTTCGGGATGGCCTAAGGTTGTATCAAAACCTCATTTTGAGGTAAAAGCAATTTTCGCCTATCTTGCAGTCCCTGCTTTTATTGTCGGTTGTGTATGGTTTTTGCTTTGCACACAATCATTTATTGCACGCACAATTCGTATTAGAAAAATCATGAACTCTATTTATAGAAAAAAGTTGGCTCCTGAAGAACCAACTCCTTTAGTTTCTGAAAACGAAAACAATAATCTATCTTCTTAATAACAAAATTACTTCGTAAATAAGCATAGCTGCTAAAATAGCAGCAACAACTACAAGAAGACCAAAGATTCTATTAGTGGATCTTTGTTTTCTTTTCTCCTCAAGTGCTTCTGGAGATAATTGTTCTAATTCTTCTTCTTTTCTCTTGTTAAACATAATTAATATTTTATTGGATCTGAAGTTCTTGGGAATGGTTGAACATCTCTAATATTTTGCATGCCTGTGACATACATAAGTAAACGATCAAAACCAATTCCAAAGCCAGAATGTGGGCAACCACCATATTTACGGGTATCAAGATACCATTCAAGACCATTGGTACAACCAACTTCGTCCATCCTTTTCTTTAATAAGTCATAACGTTCTTCTCTTTGAGATCCACCAACAAGTTCTCCAACATATGGCACTAACAAATCGCATGCCGCGACAGTTTTTCCGTCATCATTTTGTCTCATATAGAAAGCTTTCATTTCTTTTGGATAATCGATTAAGAAAACTGGTCCTTTAACAACTTGTTCAGTGATATAACGCTCATGTTCTGATTGTAAATCCATACCCCAGAAAATCTTATTATTATCAAATTTATGCCCTTTTTCCTGGGCTTTTTTGAGTTCTTCGATTGCTTCGGTGTATGTCATTCTCTTAAATTCAGAGTGAAGAACATGGTGTAATCTATCTTTCAAAGTCTTGTCGATAAAGGTATTGAAAAATTCCATTTCATCAGGGCATCTGTGGAGTGCAACATCAATACAATGTTTTAAACATGCCTCAATACATTCCATATCATCATTTAAATCTGCAAATGCCATTTCAGGTTCAATCATCCAAAATTCAGATGCGTGTCTTGTTGTATTTGAATGCTCTGCTCTAAATGTAGGGCCAAATGTATAAACATCACGGAACGATAAAGCAAATGGTTCAACATGAAGTTGGCCAGAAACTGTTAGGGCAACTTCTTTACCAAAGAATTCAGTTTTAGGATTCTTTCCGTCTGTATAAATACCAAAGGTATTTCCTGCGCCTTCAGCGTCATTTCCAGTTATAATTGGGGTGTGAATATACAAAAATCCTTCGTTTTGGAAGAATTCATGAATTGCCATAGCCATAGCGTTTCTCATTCTAAATACAGCATTAAATGTATTTGCTCTTGGTCTTAAGTGAGCGATCTCTCTTAAGAATTCCATTGAGTGAGCTTTCTTTTGAAGTGGGTAATCTGGATCTACAGTACCTGTTACTTCAAATTCTTTAACTTGAATCTCAAACGGTTGCTTTGCTTGAGGGGTTAAAACAAGTTCTCCAACAACTGATAAAGCAGCACCTGTATTTACGTGACTTAACTTATCGTAGTCTTTGACAACCTTTGCATCATAAACTAATTGAACGTTCTTAAAACAGGAACCGTCATTTAAGGCTATAAAACCAACAGATCCATTATCACGATTAGTTCTAACCCAACCTTGAACAAAAACTTCCTTAAGTCCATTAAGGATTTCTTTCATTTCTTTATCTTCTTGCTCTGCGACAAGAGTATAAATATCACTTACTAATATACTTTTTGGTTCCATCTACTTATCCTCCGATAGTCCATTACATTATATCAAACAACTTGTTGTTGACTAGAATGTTTTATATTTATCAATACGCCAGTTAGGGTCGCACGATACAGTGGTATCACATGTAACGCCCATTTTCCATAAGTGTTCAGCTAATCTAACTATCATTGCGGCGTTATCCGTTGTACACCAAATTGGTGGCACAATTAGATCAACATTTGTACCATCTAATCTATTATGCATTTGCTCTCGTAAGTAGCTATTAGCACTTACTCCACCAGCTAACACAACTTGTTTTATGTCATAGCGTTTTAAGGCTTTTTCAAGTCTATCCATTACCATTCCGACTGCCGTATCTTGGAATGATTTGCACAAATCTGCAACTCTTATCTCATTGCCACGAGCTTTTTCATTATTTACTAAATTAATAACGGCAGTTTTAAGACCAGAATAGGAAAAATTAAGCGAATCGTCATGCAAAGGAACAGGCAATTTGTATGTATGCTTACCTTCTTTAGATAATTTATCGATTGGAATTCCTCCAGGATAAGGTAAACCTAGAGTTCTAGCAACCTTATCAAAGCACTCTCCAATAGCATCATCTTTAGTTTCCCCGATAATCTCAAAATTCATGTCTTCTTTCATATAAACAAATTCAGTGTTTCCACCACTAACTACTATAGAAAGAAGCGGGAATTTTAGGGGTTTTACGTATTCGTTGGCATAAATGTGTGCAGCTAAATGATGAACAGGAATTAGTGGTTTTTTATAAAGAATTGCAAGGGTTTTTGCTACTTGCATGCCAATATGAAGAGCGCCAATTAACCCAGGTCCTCTAGTAAAAGCAAAAGCATCTACTTGATCCAAAGTTACATTTGCTTTTTCGAGTGCCTCATTTAAAACAGGAAGAGCATTCTCACAATGAAGTCTTGATGCAAGTTCTGGCATAACTCCACCATACTTTTGATGCATTTCAATTTGAGTTGCGACTACATTACTTAAAAGTTCGCCATCTTTAATGATTGCGATAGATGTTTCATCACAACTTGATTCAATTCCAAGAATAATTGCCATTTCTATAACCTCTTAAGCATGTAAATAGCGTTTTCGCCATCTTTATAATAATGTTCTTTGATGACCACAATCTTATATCCGTTTTTTAGATATAAGCTTTTTGCAGCCTCATTGCTTTCTCTAACTTCTAATGTAATTGTTTCGACTAAATCATCAATGTTTTTAGGGAATGATTTTTCCATTTCACTCAATAAATGAGTGGCTACCCCATATCGACGGTAGGCTTTTGTTACTGCAACTTGCATTATTGTTGATGAATTAAAGGTGATCAAGAAATCAATAAAACCAATTACTTTACCTTTGTCTTCTGCAACAATTATTTTATTAACTGGGTTCTTTTCAAACTCATAATGAAGATCTTCAGCTGAATAAGGTTCTACAAAGCACTCATTCTCTATTTTTTGAACTTCATCAAAGTCATTTAACGATGCTAAGCGATACTTAATCATTTTCCTAAGTCCTTTAAATAGATTGGTTTTAATTCAAACGGATCTACTTCATCGTTTTTATCAAAATCAGCAAGATTTTCGATAATATCAAACTCGCTAGACTCTAATCCCATTTGATAGGTGTCTCCATGCAATAAATAATTTGGGTGGTTCTTGATATATTCAATTACTTTTTCATTTTCCAAGACCGAATCTTTAACAATCACTTTTTTGCCTTCATAAACTGCAAAATAGCTTCTTCCACTTCTGGCGTTATATAAGCAAATTGTCGGGAATTCCTTATGTTTTAGCAAAGAAAGTGATGATTTTGCGTACAATTTTATCTGTAAAGCATAAGCTATGGTTTTAGCAATAGTAACACCGATTCTCACACCTGTATATGAACCAGGTCCCACACCAACAACAACTCCATCTAAATCTTTGTTAGTTAAATTGTTACGCTTTAAAATGTTGTCAACTTCAGTAACCATCATCTCGCTTTGACGTTGCCAAGCTTCATATGAGATTTTATCGACAACCTTTCCATCTTTTGCTAAACCGACGGAAAGTAAAATATTTGAGCTATCTAATAACAACTGATACATCTATTTAGCCTCTAAATTTTCTAAAACGTTTTTATATGAACCAGTAGGATCAAAAATTTCAATATCTCTTTCGTTATCACTGATTCGTTTAATTGAGATTTCCAAATGCTTAGAAGGTATAAGTGGTTCAATGAACTTTGGCCATTCGACAAAAGTAACGCCGTTTCCTTCAATGAACTCATCTAAACCAATATCAATATTTTGGTTTTCTAAGCGATACGCGTCAATATGAAAAACGTTAGGTTTAACTTCAAAATAACATTTCAAAATGTTAAATGTAGGAGAAATAACGTGATCTTTATATCCTAAATAAGATAAGGCACCACCAACTAATGTTGTTTTTCCAGCACCTAAATCTCCAGTTAAAAGAACAACATCACCAGGCTTTAAAAAAGACATTATTTTACCTGCTAATGCCTGTGTTTCTTGAGCGCTTTTTGAAATACAACGATATTTCAACATAATCTAACCCCGATATATTATAGCAAAAAGGAAAAATTATTATATAATTATTTCATGGAAAATTTGCATAAAGTCATCATTGTTGGTGCTGGACCAATTGGTCTTTATTTTGCATCCAAATGTGAAGAATCTGGCATTGATTATATTGTTTTAGAAGGCTCTGATACAATTGGAGGGCAATTAACAAGACTATATCCCGAAAAAGATATAGTAGATATTCCTGGAATTGATTGTATTAAGGCTGCTGGTTATATTGAACTTCTCAAAACAAAAATTAATCTCAAAAAAGTTGTTCTAGATGCACGTGTATCTTCTATTAAAATTGGCGATAAAATTGAAATTTCTACTGGAAAAACCGCATATTTTTGCGAATTTCTTGTTTTAGCAACTGGTCTTGGAGCATCAGTCCCTAGACCTCTTGGAGTAGAACACGAAAATGAATGTGATAACATCATTTATTCCGTTAAATCATTTGATCATTTAAAAAATAAAAGAGTTGCTATTTTTGGAGGCGGTGATTCAGCATTAGACTGGGCAAAAGCCATTTCAGCAATTTCAGATAATGTCCACTTAATTCACCGACGTCTTGAATTTAGAGGCAACCCAGACACAATCAAAGATTGCAAAAACTTAAAAATTCACCTTCCTTACGTTCCTTCATCAATTGTTGTTGAAAACGGAAAGGCTACTTCAGTAACGATAAAAAAAGTTGATAGTGATGAATTGGTCACAATTCCTGTCGATTATATTTTTGTAAATTACGGCAACATTGCCTCTCTTTCATCATTCCCATTTAAGATGGACAATGCCTTCTTAGTTGTTAACAATGAAAATAGAGTCGAAAACAAAGTTTTCGCTATCGGTGATGTTTGCCAATATGAAAATAAAACCAGACGTATTGCGCCTGGTCTAAAAGAAGCTGATAAAGTATTTAAACTTATTTCCTAGTTTCTAATTCGAACTTTTTATAAAACTTATGAATTTCATCATCTTTGAATGGAAATTCTTTTTTATTAATCATCTCATAAATTTTAGATACAGACTTTTGAAGAATCATTTTAATGTCTTCACTGTAACCTTGCTCATCAGCGTGTTTTTTATATTCAGAAACATCTAATAAACGTGTTGTGCCGTCTTCATAGAGCTTGATATCTAAATCGTAATCAATGTACTTAATAAAGTTTTTATCGTAGATGGCTGGTGAGGCAATATTTACATAGTAGCAAATGCCATTTTCCTTAAGCATTGCGATAACATTGAACCAATGTTTTTTTGAAAGGATAAAAATTGCAGGTTCTTTTGTGTGCCATTTTCTACCATCGCTTTCTACAACTGCTGCGCGAATTGAAACAAGCACAAAATACTCTTCATTATCTTCGACAACATAACTATGAGACCATTGTCTATGAAGTTCTTCGTTATGCTTATAGGCTTGTATAATTACCCAGCGTTTTTCTAAAGAAAACATTATTTATTTAAGGCCTCAACTAATTTAGAAACAGCTAAAATATCTTTTTTAAATGTCTCAGTAGGACCGCAATCAAATTGATTTTGAAGTGGCAAAACCATCAAAGGATCATCGTACCCCATCATAACGAAAACTTTGTTTTCGTAAATTGAAAGAGCTACATCAACAAGAATCTTATCGGTTTTAATAGATTCGATTGCTTTCATTACTCCAGAATTTAAAACTTTTTTCCAATCTTTTGCATCGCTACGAACAACGATTTTTTCGTTCTCTAAAACATTTTTTACATCATCAATTGCGGTAGGAGGAAGTGCTCTATCGTTGCCTTTTATGTAAACATAAACAGGTTGCTCGCCCTTGTATGAAGCCTTAGCTCTAACCATTTTACCGACGAACACTGGCTTAACCCTTTTTTCTGCTTTTATATTCCCGGCACAATCAACAATAGACATTTCAAGTTTATTGTATTTGAAAGTAGTTAAACCTCTTGAACCAGCTTCGATGACATCTTTATAGAGTTTACATCCATTAAATTCTTCTAAAGTAATCTTCCCTGGTTGTGGTGCAACTTCGACATCTGAATAGGCTTTATCCTCAAAAACAAATTCGTTAATGCAATTGAAATAAAGACCAAAATATTCTTTTAATTTTTTGTCAAATTTCTTTCTTACGAAAAGTGAATAACCATATGTTCCAGCTAACGCCAAAATAGCAATTCCGATCGTTAAACCTGTTTGAAGTCCAGACTTTTCCTTTGGAAAAATGGTTGGGAAAACAATAAAAGCAACAATAATCATTGCTAAGCAAAACATCATAACTATTAACTTTAATGTGTTATGAAATCT
>CAMORU010000010.1 GCA_946624155.1 uncultured Caryophanales bacterium | reverse complement strand
GAAGATCTTGATAAAGCAGCTGCGGAGGCACAAAAACAATAATGTTTGAGCGCGAACTTGAAGTTGCATTACAAGCAGTAAATTCAGTTCGTGAATTAATTTTAGAAATTTATAACTCTAACGATTTAGGAGTTGAAATTAAATCAGATAATTCGCCTGTTACTAGGGCTGATAAAGCCGCAGATAAGAAAATTCGTGAAGTCTTATCAACGGCTTTTCCTTTATATTCTTTATTAACAGAAGAGTCTGTTGATGACAAAAATCGTTTAAAAAACGATTATGTTTGGATTGTTGACCCAATTGATGGAACAAAAGATTTTGTTGCAAAAAATGACCAATTTACTGTGAATATTGGGCTTTCTTACAAGCATAAAGCGGTTCTCGGAGTTATTTTGGTTCCGGTAACAGGAGAAATTTATTATGCAGTTGAAGGCGAAGGTTCTTTTTATCTTGAAGATAAAAATGCAGATCCTGTAAAGCTTCATTGTAATAATAAAATTAAAGATGTTACGACATTAGTGTCCAATTTTCATTCAAATCAAACCGAAATGGATATGATTAAAAAACATTCAGACATTATTAAACATCAACGCAAGTTAGGTGCTACTTTAAAAGGTTGCATAATAGCAAAAGGTGAGGCCGAAATGTCATATCGTTTCTCTTCAAATACAAAAGAATGGGATACTTGCGCTATGCAAATTATTGTTGAAGAAGCTGGTGGTTATCTTCTTAAATTTGATGGAACTCCGATTCGTTATAATCGCGAAGATGTCTATAACCATGACGGCTATATTATTTGTAATCGAAAAGAAAATTTCTTATTATAATAAGTGAGGAAAAATTATGAAAATTAGAAGAATTATTTTGCCACTCGTTGCTCTTTCTTTAACTGGTTGTACTAAAAAACCTTTAGTTATACCAACAGTTGATGTTGATAAAGTTAAAGTAAATTTACCAAGTATTCCTAAAAGAAATACTGGAGCAATTAGATCCGATGCTGATTATGAATACATTGATTTGTATGAATTATCGGATTTCCATGGCGCAGTTAATTATGAAAATGATGATCACACATATGTTGGTCTAAAGAAACTGTCCACTTATTTGGAAAATAAGAGAGCTAAAAATAAAGGTGGTACAGTTCTTCTTTCTTGTGGTGATATGTTCCAAGGCTCCGCAGAATCTAATTTAACTCGTGGTTACATGGTTAATTATTGCATGCAATACATGGGATTTGATGCTATGGCAATTGGAAACCATGAATTTGACTGGACTGATACATGGCTTAAAAAGAATGCTGAATTGAAGTATAATACTTCAACCATTCCTTATTTAGGTGCAAATATTACTAAAAATGGTAAAATGCCAAGCTTTATTAAAAAGTCTACTATTGTAAAACGTGGAAATTATAAAATTGGTGTTATTGGTGCTATTGGTAGCGAACTTGAAGATTCAATTTTGCAGAGCGTAATTAAAGGTTATAATTTCTCATCTTATGTCGATATCGTTGAAGAAGAAGCCGCAAGACTTAGAAATGAAAAGGCTTGTAATTCAGTAGTTCTTCTTGTTCATGATGGAATTGGTAATATCCCTGTAATAAACGGAATTGATGCCTTTTTCGGAGGACATGCTCATGAGGACACTGTGGGTGCTGTTAATGGTAGACCGGCAGCCGCTACAGAAAACTATGGTCAATCAGTTGCTCATATGGCTTTAAAATTCAATAAATCTACAAAAGAATATGTTTCAACCGAATGTGCTTCGGAACCTTGGGATCAAATGAGCGACGTTGCACCTTCACTTAAAGAAGATAAAAATATCGCAACAATTATGGATTCATATTCAAGTGAACTAGATAAAATTAAAAATATTAGATTAGGCTCATGCGATGATGATTTAGCTATTGATGGTGCACTCGCAAATATTGCTACAAAAACAATGCATGAATCTGCAGTTAAATTTGTAAGTGAAAATAAAGGCTACAAGATTGCTGGCAAGAACATTATATGTTCTTTAACAAATAGTAAAGGTGGAATTAGAGTAGATATTAATAAAGGAAAAATCCTTTATAATGATGTTTATCGTTCATTCCCATTTGATAACGAAATCGTTTTAGTGCAAGTTACTGGTCAAGACATTATTGATCATATTCAAGATGTAAGCCAGCTTGCCATTTATAGAACATTTGAAAACTTTGGACCAATTAATGAGACAAGTAAATATTACATTGCAACTACTGATTATTTAGCACTTTCAAAGCAATTTAAACCTTTGAAGGAATGCCAAGAAAGTGATTTGATTCGTACTGGTAAAATCTTAAGAGACGAAGTTGCCTATAAGATTTACGATATTGACAAAGTCAAAAATGCTGAATGGGATAGAGGAGATACTTGTTTCACTCCAATATTCTAATTAAGAAAAACAACCATTGATTCAAATGGTTGTTTTTTCTATTTCTTCTCAGGCATCTCGCTAGCGAGTTTAACACCTAAAACTCCGGGAACTTCTTCCATCAATATAATTTCTATTCCGTCAGAAATAGTTGTATCAATGAGCATACAATCGGCGCATGCGCCTTTCATATTGACATAGACAATCCCATCAATAAAATCGACAAATTCAACATCTCCTCCATCTCTATTAATGAAGGGACGAACTTTGTCGAGAGTTTCTTTAATTAATTCGATTGTTTTGTCCATAGATACAATATTATATAACTCTCATTTATTAAATCAATAAATGTGTTATATTATTTAAATATGGCAAGAAGAAAGAGAACAAACGAGTTTAGATTAACTGTCTCGCATTATAAGATTTTGCAAACAGTCAATGAACTAAATAAAGTTAAGAAATACCCGACTGCAAAAGGTATAAACAATATTCTTCAAGGAAAGCTCGATCCTGAGACTCGTAAATACATTGAATTAAAGACATTTGGAACTCTTTTGTCTTATCCAGGAAGAAGACTTTGCTCTTATATTCTTAACATGGAAAGAAGAGGTTTTTTGTCCTATATCTATGATAAGAAGAGCGATGCAATGTATTTAAGATTAACTGAAAAAGGTGAAATCGAAGTATTCAACTATGAACGAAAACATAAGAATGAATACACTCATAAAGAGCCTCATAGAAAAGCAGAAATAGTGGAAATCAAATAAAAAAGTCTTCGTAAATTCGAAGACTTTTAATTAATAAATTAATTATTATTTATGTAAATATGAATATGTCGGTCCTTTTTGTTGAGTAGGATGTTTTGCTTCATCTTTCATTGTAAGGAATGTTCTATAACCCATTAATAATCCTGTAGCCATTGTTAATGATCCAAGAACATATGGAACCCATGACATATTGCTAAATTCACCGTTTTCGCTTAATTCATAAACATTTTTGTATGGTTCTGCTGAAGCAGATGAAGATGTGAAGAATAAAATTGCAACAGTGATTAATGCAAGTGCTACTAGTAAAGAAACAAATGATGATTTCTTTGAAAATAGTAAGCCCACAAATATAAGAACTAACATAACTAATGCGGCAATGCCAGAAGCAACTGGAGTGCCAATTGCTTTAGAAGATCCAATATGTTTAACGGTTGCGAACATCCATTCATAACCACTTAAGTAATAATTGTAAGTTGTTTTTAAACCTATTTTGCTAACTTCGAAATGGGCATATTGTCCAGGAAGTGCTAAGAATACAAATGATAAAATAACGATAGCTAAAGCTAATGTAATAATTTTATTTTCTTTTATGAATTTAATAAGCTTCATCTATTTTCTCCTTTTCATTTATTGGTTGGGGTGACTGGGATCGAACCAGTGAGTGACGAGTTCAGAGCCCGCTGCCTTACCGCTTGGCTACACCCCAATTATTTTTTAAGTAAAAGGTGGCGTACATTGGTGCCCGGGACCGGACTTGAACCGGTATGAGTTATTCACTCGAGGGATTTTAAGTCCCTTGCGTCTACCAATTTCGCCACCTGGGCATTTAAGTGGTCTCCCGTAGACGATTTGAACGTCCGACCCCTTGATTAAAAGTCGAGTGCTCTAGCCAACTGAGCTAACGGGAGACTTAAGTGCATTTCTCGACAAAATGCTTTTCTATTATATACACGTGAGAATATATAGGCAAATACTTTTTTAAAAAAAGTGAAAATTGATATAAAAAAAGCACCGATTTTGGTGTTTTCTTAGTTTGGTTGGGGTGGCTGGGATCGGACCAGCGAATGCAAGAGTCAAAGTCTTGTGCCTTACCACTTGGCTACACCCCAATCTCTAACTTTTTAAGTGGTGGGTGAGGACAGATTTGAACTGCCGAACCCGAAGGAATTGATTTACAGTCAACCGCGTTTGGCCACTTCGCTACTCACCCACTATTTCACGTTTAGATGGTGGATGTTAAGAGGCTCGAACTCCTGACCCCCGCCGTGTAAAGGCGATGCTCTCCCAACTGAGCTAAACATCCACGTTTACACTTCAAACGTGCTATAAAATTATATCAAACGATATAAGATAGTCAAACACAAATTAATAGCCTTTTTTACCAAGGAGATGGAACATATTCTTTTTGTAGATTTCTACCCCTGGTTGATTGAAAGGATTTACTTTAAGTAAATATGCTGACATAGCACATGTCTTCATAAAGAAATAAAAGAGATAACCTAATCCTTTTTCATCAAGTTTATTAATTTCTAAAATAACATTTGGAACTTTAGCAGTTTCAGCATGTGCCTCTAATGTTCCTTTGAATGCTTGTTCAGAGACAAAAGACATATTTTTGCCAGCGAGATAGTTTAATTCATCAAGGTCTTCATCAGCCTTTGGAATTGAGATTTCATGATTTGGGTGTTTGATATTTAAAATTGTTTCAAATAGAACTTGAGATCCATCTTGGATGAATTGACCTAATGAATGAAGATCGGTGGAGAATGTAGCTGAGCATGGGAATAGTCCTTTATGTTCTTTTCCTTCAGATTCACCAAATAATTGTTTAAACCATTCACCAACAGAAACAAGTCTTGGTTCATATGTGACAAAGAGTTCATCCGCATATTTTTCGCGATATAATGCATCACGAATGACAGCATACTTATAGGCAGAATTTGCAGAAATTTCAGGGGATTTTAAGGATTTTTCTGCTTCTTTTGCTCCGGCAACGAGTTCTTTAATATTGATGCCGGCACAAGCAATTGGAAATAGTCCAACAGCAGAGAAAACAGAATAACGACCTCCAATATCAGAAGGTAAAACAAATCTTACATAACCTTCTTGTTTTGATAATTTTAGAAGGGCTCCTTTTTCTTTATCTGTTGTAGCAAAAATAGCCTTTGATGCTTCCTTTTTGCCAACTTTTTCTTCTAGAAGATTCTTTAAAATTCTAAAAGCGATAGAAGTTTCGGTTGTTGTACCACTTTTTGAAATAACATTAATAGCAAATTTCTTGCCTTTCAAATGTTCAATAACTTCATATAAATAGTCAGAAGAAAATGATTGTCCAACGAAAATAATTTCAGGTTTTTTGTCAGAGTGCAAACCATTAATTGCTTCAATTGCAGCACGTGCTCCTAAATAAGAACCTCCAATGCCACAAACTAGCAAAATATCATAGTTTTTCCTTACAATTTCAGCATATTTTTGAATTTCAACGAGTTCAGATTCCTTAATGCTAGAAGGGTAGTTTAGCCAACCTAAATAGTCATTTCCTGGACCGGATTTGTCATCAATCATTTTATTAATTTCTTCGACTTGTTTTTTGTAGGAAGCGTAGTCAATTTTTCTTCCTAAATGTTCATCTAATACTTTAATCATGTTTTTCTTCCTTTTCTTTAGAAATCCATTCGTTTAATTTTTCTTTTAAAACAGAGTAATCAATAAATTCAGGATCAATTTTAACTTTCTTAACTCCGTTTTTATGATATTCTTCTTTTTCTTCGGCACTAATTTTAGACATTGAAAGTTTTAAAAATCCATCATCTTCAATACCTATAATTTTTACTTGATAGGTTTTACCTATCTTAAGATATTTATGGATGTTTCTAATAAATACATTAGCAACTTCAGAAATATGAAGTAGTCCTTTTTTACCATCGGCAAAAATCATAATCGCTCCGAAGTCACGGATGTTGATTATTGTACCTTCAATAATTTCGCCAATTTCGTATTGTTTCATTATTTCAATAATCCTTCGAGATATTTTAAATCACTAATGGTGGTAACTTTGTGATATTTTTTATCGCCTTTAACAAGTATAACTTTGTTACCACCAGAAATAACTAGTGAGCAATCATCTGTTGCATCTTTATTTGATGCATTTTGGTGTGCTTCTTTAATAAGACCAAATTTGAATGCTTGAGGCGTTTGAATTTGAGCAACTGTTTTTCGATCGACAAATTTAACAATTTCCTCTTGCTCATTTTTTATTGCAATTGCATTAACTGCTTCCAAATAAGAGGTTGCCGCTCCGGTTTCTTTGGCAGCTTTTATGACTTGATTGATTATAAACACATCAACCAAAGGTCTTGCCGCATCATGAATGACAACAATATCGTCACTTTCTAAAGAAAGTGACAATAGTGCATTTTGCACTGATTGTTGTCTTGTTTCTCCGCCTAAAACAAGTTTGGCTTTAATGTGATTATCTTTGACATATTTTTCAACATCGTTTCTGTTATTTGAATTAACAACAACGATGAGTTCATCAAAGTTTCGTTTATTAAAAGTTTCTAGTGAATAGGAAAAAACTGGTTTGCCGTTTAATAAGCAAAGCTGTTTATTTGTTGGACTTTCAAAACGAGTTGAAAGACCAGCCATCAATATAATGCCAGCTAGTTTTTCCATTCGATTCCTAATTTATTTGCTAATTCTTTTGATTGAGCTTTAAGTGATGATTCAGCAGCAACTGTTTGAATGATAGATTGAATAACTTTTTCAAGATCGCTACCTTTAGAATAATCAGCTTTAACACAAACGTTAGTACGTTTTTCTGCTAATAATTTTCTTAGAGCTTTTTCATCTCTATCGCTATAAATAGCGATTGAGTGTCCAGAGTTGTTTTGAACAAGTTGCATACAAGGAATGTCAGTCATTCCATCTCCAAGATAAATCATATTAGTGTATGGAATTCTAATATTCTCAACTTTGGTATTAATGGTGGTGTCATCTGTTAAGTCAAAAGAGCCTTTTCTAATACGATAAATAAATTGTGTTTTCATCGTATAGTTAATGGCGAGTTTTGGCCATACAGGTTCTTTGGTTTCAGGGTCAAAATAGAATTCACATCCAAACATATATTTGAAATGTTTAGCGATTGAACATCCTTCAAGAATCTCTTTTGTTCCAGATGAAATGATATAGTGTTCGATTTGAACCCCTAAGCTTTCTCCGAAAGCATTGATTCTATCAAACCAAGTAGAAACTCCATCAAAATATTGGATTTTTTTGCCCATATCATTAAGAGCTTCTCTAGTTAATTTGATACCTTTGTCTTTGCAAAGTTTGACCATTGTATACATGTAAGAGAGAATTCTTTCAACTCCAGTTGCGGCTTGGAATTTTCCAGTTTCGCCCCAGAATTCACCTGGTGTCATTCCTAAAGATGGAATAAAACCATAATCTTGCATATCACTTCTCGATAAAGTTTTATCGAAGTCATACATAAGAGCGACAATAGGTCTTTCAGTTTTTTTCATATTACTTACCTCGCGTATAACATTAACAAATGTTAATTATAAAGTCAATTTTTGACAATTGGCATTTTAATAATTGCCAATTAATGCACGAGAATAAATAGTAAAAAAAGAGAGATAAATCTCTCTTTATTTCGCTTACTGGTGCAGTGAATGAGAATCGAACTCACACGGGTCACCCCATACGCCCCTCAAACGTACGCGTCTACCAGTTCCGCCATCACTGCAGCGATAAATAATATACTATTAAAGTTTGCTTCTAACAAGTAAAAAATTAGATTGAGAACAATAAAGCCGCAATTGAGAAATAAATAATTAAGCTAGAAACATCAACAATAGTTGTTAATAGCGGTTGAGAAACAATTGCTGGGTCTTTCTTAATTGCAGCGGCACCCATAGGAAGTACAACAGCAACCATTTTTGACAAGAAAATGGCAATTGATAAAGTTCCTGCAACTAAGCCTGAAGTTTTGAATGTGTCAATAGCAAAATCAGCAGTCCAACAGTTGCCAGCCCAAATTGACGCGTTGCCTCTACTAACAATGCCTGTGTATTGTTCTAATGAGAACCAAATAAACCCAAAAACACCAATAAATAAGGCGATAATTAAGGCAGATAAAGCCTCTTTTCTAATAATTTTCCAAAACTCTTTTGGACTAAATTCTTGCAAAGCAAGACCACGAATCATAAGAGCGATTGTTTGGCCGCCTGCATTTCCGCCGGTATCCATAATAACTGGGATGAATGCAGCTAAAATCGGAAGGGCGTCTAATCGAGCTTCAAATCGTGATAAGACTAATGAGGAAAATGTTCCTAAAATAAGTAAAACAATAATCCAAGGAACACATTTTTTAACCATCGAAAAAGTGGATGTTTGAAGGTACGAATCTTCTAATGGAGTAACCATTTGTAACTTGGAAATATCTTCTGTTTGTTCTTCTTCAATAACGTCCATAACATCATCAACAGTAACGATACCAACAAGACGTCCGTCATTATTTAAAACAGCGACAGCATTTAAGTCATAACGTTTTACAACGTTAGCGACCTCTTCTTGGTCGTCATTAACATTAACTGTATTGAAGTCTTTGTTCATAATTTCGGTGATAGGTTTTTCGCCATCTGCAAAAATCAAATCGTCTAAGTCCACAGTGCCAACTAAATTACGTTGTCTGTCCATAACGAAAACGGTATAAATTGTTTCTTTATTTTTACCAGTTTTACGGATAAGTCGAATTGCCTCATCACAAGTCACATCGTCTAGCAAGACGACGAACTCGGTGGTCATAATGGACCCCGCGGAGTCCTCTTTGTAGTTTAAAAGACGGTTA
Organism: uncultured Caryophanales bacterium; assembly: GCA_946624155.1. Next base: position 8 of record CAMORU010000010.1, on the reverse strand, counting down.
ATACTAGC
>CAMORU010000009.1 GCA_946624155.1 uncultured Caryophanales bacterium | reverse complement strand
TTAGTAGAAAATTTATAAGAATTAAAAGCTTCTTGTTGGAGAGTTGAAGTTGTAAACGCTGGTTTTGATTCAACAACTCTAATTGATTTTTTAACGTTTGTAACTTTTGCTTTTCCGCATTCAAGTTTTTTTAAAATTTCAGCATTAACATCTTCGTTTTCAATCTTCTTAAATTCTGAAAAACTATGGAAATTTGCGGAAATTTTCGCATTATTCTTCTTTAATTCTATAGATAATGACCAGTATGGTTCTGGTACGAACTCTTCAATTTCTTTATCGTGATCGCAAATTAATTCAAGCGTTGCAGATTGAACTCTTCCCGCAGAAGGAGATTTAATCTTCTTTTGCATAATATTCGAAAGTCTAAACCCAATAATACGGTCAATAATTCTTCTTGTTTCTTGTGATTCTACAAGATTCATATCAATTACGCGTGGGTGCTTAATTGCATCATTAATTGAAACGCGTGTAATTTCATGAAACTCAAGACGTTTTGTGGTCTTAGGATCAAGACCTAAAATTTGAGTTAAGTGCCATGCGATAGCTTCACCCTCACGATCAGGGTCGGTAGCAAGGTAGATATCATCTGCCTTGCGTGCTGCTTCTTTAAGTTCATTAACGGTTTTACGTTTGCTTGAAGAAATCACATAAGTTGCTTTGAAATCATTATTAATGTCTACTCCAAAACCACCTTTTCCACTAGTGGAAAGGTCTCTTAAATGTCCCACTGTTGCAAGCACTTGATAACCTTCTCCTAAGTAACGGGAGATTGTGTGACATTTGTTTGGAGACTCAACGATTACCAACTTCATAAGCGACCAATACTATAGATGGTAAAATCAACAAAGTCAAAGGCCTATTTTTATTAAAGAAATAATTATTCTTTAACATTTTTAGTTTTCGAAAACGGGCCTTTTGCTAACAATATTTGCAAGATCATAAATGTCTTCGGGAGTCTCAACTAAAAAAGCTCCTTCGCTAATTAATTTATTGCAAATTGATTCTTCACCAGCACGTGTGGGAACGCAACAGACATTGCCTCCTTTATATGCCATTAAATATGCGGTAATTTGTGTTCCAGATCTTATTTTTCCTTCAGTTACTAATAGGTTCTCACATAAGCCTGCAATAATCCTGTTTCTTATTGGAAAGTTGGTTTGATCTGGCGGAACATCTGGTGGATATTCAGATATAACTAAATGGTTTTTGCATAATTCTTCATATAAATCCTGATTTTCAGGTATATAACAAAAATTAATTCCATTTCCTAAAACAGCAACAGTTTTGCCTCTATTATTTAATGCGCACCTGTGCGCGATAGAGTCAATTCCGATTGCTAAGCCTGAAATTATAACGAAGTCTTTGGCAAGTTTTGAAACAAAAGAATTAGTCGTCTTCTCACCATAATAAGTGAATTTCCTTGAGCCAACCACCGCTATTTTGTTTCGCTTATCACTAATAAGAGAAATGTCACCTATATAATAAAGAACGAAAGGTGGCTTAGTCATATTCTTAAGTGATTCCGGATAAATACCTTCATCCAAAATAGTTATAAAGTTGCCATTGTATTTCTTTGTATAGTTTTCAACTTCTTCAGGATCATACTCATTTTGATTTGTTTTAATATTGTTATAAATTTCGTCCCAATTTCCGCTATATTTCAAAGATAAATAAAGTAAGATTTCACGTTGTGTCATAATAACCTCCTCTATAATTCAGTCAATATGAAAAACGCAAACCTACGGATTTTATTTTTTTGATTTATTAATAAATCACTTTTTTATAAGTCAAAAAGGTTCATTTCCTGTAAAGCAACTTTTGCTACAGGTTTATAAGAATATCTATGTACACCCTCAATTGGACCATATTTTTTAAGTGCATCCATGTGCATCTTAGTACCGTAACCTTTATGTTTCTCAAAACCATATTCAGGATATTTTTTAGCAAGTTCATCCATCATATGGTCTCTAGTTACTTTTGCAATTATACTCGCCGCTGCAATTGGTAAAGCTTTAGCGTCGCCCTTAATTATAGGAACCACTTCAACATCAAAACCTTTCAAAGGCATCGCATCTGTAAGAATTAAATTAAACTTAACTTTAAGATTATTAATTGCCTCTTTCATTGCTTTCTTTGTGGCTTCATAAATATTTAATTTGTCTATTTCTACTGCCGAAACAATTCCCACTCCATAGGCAACAGTATCTTTTTTAATAATCTCAAAAAGTTCTTCTCTTTTCTTTTCAGAAAGTTGTTTGGAATCGTTTATTTCCTTATTAATATACGCGCGCGGCAAAACGCAGGCGGCTGCGACTACTGGACCGGCCAAAGGTCCTCGCCCAGCTTCATCAACACCAACAATGACTTTTATCTTCTTTGAATAAAATTGTTCTTGATAATCTAAGGCCATACTAAATTCTTTCAAAAGTTATTTTACCCAATAAGCCGTTTTTTACTTCATTTAAGAAGACTTTATGGGTTTTGTCGATATCTTGACCGCCCTTAAGTAAATAGCCACGCTTAATGGCGATTTCTTTAAACGCTTCATCAGCAGTTTTATTTTCATCAAGATAATCAAAACGGGACTTCAAATTTTCAAAATAGTTTTCTTTAATAAAATTAAAGGCGATCTTCGCAAGTTCATCATTAGGTAAAATCTCTTGGCTTATTGATCCAACTAATGCAAGGTTAATAGCTTTCTTTTCATCCTCATAAGAAGGAGGCAAAATACCCGGTGTGTCTAATAATTCAAACTTATTAGAAACTTTAATCCATTGTTGTGATTTTGTGTGTCCGGGTTTATTTTGAACTGATGCTGCGTGTCTTCCTGACATTTTATTTATTAGAGTGGACTTACCAACATTTGGAATACCAATAATCATTGCCCTGATAGGCTGTGGTTTCATTCCTTTTTCTATATATTTTTGGTTTTTGTTCTCACCGAGTTTTTCAACTTCTTTAATAATATTTTTTACATCATTTGGCTTGTTTAAATCCGAAAATATAGCGGAAAAACCCTGGTTTTTAAAATAATTAATCCATTTTGCAGTTTCTTTGGAATCTGCTAAATCGGTTTTTGTTAAAACAACAAGTCTTAGTTTATCTTTTGTTATTTTGTATAAAACTTCGTTTCTTGAGGACAACGGAATTCTGGCATCTAAAAGTTCAACAATAACATCTACAACTTTGAGACGTTCTTGCACTTCTATTTGAGCCTTTTTCATGTGGCCTGGATACCAGTGAATTTGTTTCATTATAAGTACCTTGGAGAATGATATTTAATATCTTTAACGTCGAGTTTCCCCTTTTCATTCATAAAGACTGTAGCTGTAGCACATAAAGCAATAGCTTTACCAACAATATCATTCTTTGGAATCGCTCCAACGTCGCGAGAGTCAGAAGAATGAGCTCTATTATCGCCGCAAACATAATATTCATTATCTTTTAATTTGATTTTGCCAGCTGGATAAGAACCTGCAGCAATATATTTGTTTTCAACAGGTTGTTCAATCAATTCTCCATTTACATAGAGATCGCCGTTATTTTTATTGCCTGCTCCAGTTACAGTAAACCAAATAGTTTCGCCTGGAAGACCAATAATACGTTTAATTTTATTTGATGTGTCAAGTTCATGATATTTAGTAACAACAACATCAAAACGCTTTAATTTGTTAATAGCTTTTTCGTGTTTATCCATAACTCCATAATCAACAACATATCCAATTGATGAAGGACCACTAAATTCAGATAATGGATCTCCGTTTGCGTCATGTCCATCACCATTTAATGTTGGATACATTGACTGACCATTTACCCAAAAAGGAGTTAAATAAACTCGTTGATAATATATAAAACCTTCTACAACTAAAAGAGCTACCGAAATCACGATAACAATAATTGGTAAAAAATCTTTGAATCTTTTTCGATTTTTAATCGGTTTTGTATTCTCTTCTTTTTTGTCCATGCCTACATTATACGCCTACAAGTTTTAGCTATCAAAAACAAAGTTTAATTCTTCTAAAATAAGGCAAAGAAAAAACCCGATTTCTCGGGTCTATTCTAAGCCTTTTATTAAAGAACTTCTTTAATACGAGCGGCTTTGCCAGAACGATTACGTAAGTAGAAAATTCTACTTCTGCGAACTTTACCACGTTTTTCAACCTTAATACCAGCAACTACTGGTGAATTAATTGGGAAAGTTCTTTCAACACCAACACCTGAAGAGATTTTTCTAACAGTGAAGGTTTCGCTGACACCGGAGCCGCAGCGTTTAATTACAACGCCTTGGAAGACTTGGATACGTGATTTGTTGTTTTCAGTAATTCTGACGCTAACAGAGACAGTGTCACCAGCTTTGAATTCAGGAACATCTTTCTTGAGTTGACGAGCAGTAATTTCTTTTACAATGTTTGTGTTCATGTCTTGACCTCCTTTTACAAGTAATGTTTTGGTACGTTCATATCAATTTATGAAAGCGGGACGCCCTCAGCAAGTTTTCTAAACTCGCAAGGAAGATAATACTCTTTATTAAAAAGAGATGCAAGTTTTTTTGTGGTGTTAAGTAAAATTACTTGACACCTATTCTTATCTATATATAATAGATGTCGGTAAAAAGGAGAATAAAACTATGTCAGTTAAAATTAGACTTACCAGAATTGGCCGTCATAAAGATGCCATCTACCGTGTCGTTGTTGCAGATTCAAGATTTGCAAGAGACGGACGTTATGTTGAACAAATTGGATACTATGATCCAGCAAAACCAGAAGAAGCAGCCGACATTAATGTCGAATTAGCACTCAAATGGTTAAATAAAGGTGCTCAACCTTCAGATTCCATTCGTACCTTATTCACAAAGAAAGGTATTATGGAACAATACGCAAAATCAAAAAAGGAAGCTAAATAATGGACTACGAGAAGATCATTCATACAATTGTTGATCCTTTCTTAATTAATCCAGATGCTTTAATGGTCCGTGTTATGCCATCAGATAATGATAAGGACATAGTCCTTCTCATTTGTACTGAGGGCGAAGACACCGCAAGACTTATCGGTAAAAAAGGCACTGTCGCTAATGCACTTAGAGAAGTTGTTGCCATTTCCGGTAAAACCGAAGGAAAACATATTCATTTAAAATTCGAATCATTCGAAGAAGAATCAAAATAAGCATGGAATTTCTTACTGTCGGTCAAATAGTTAGAACTATTGGACTTAAAGGTGAAGTAAAAATTTATCCCTCTACTCATTTTCGCGACACCAGGTTCAAAAAAGGTGGTCGCGTTTTTCTTTTAAATGAGAGAGGTGAAGTCGAAAAAGAATTAACTATCAAAATGCATCGTACAAATGGTAATTGCGACAACTTAATCTTTGAAGAAATCTCATCTATTGAAGAGGCTGAAAAAATAAATAAAAAATACCTATATGTCGAAAAAAACCAAGAAATTCTCGGGAAAAATGAGTATTTCTACTCTGATTTGATCGGCATGAAAGTTAGCTTTGATAACGGCAAAGACATTGGCGTCGTTAAGGCTATTGAAGAATATTCCGCTTATGCAACTTTGAGGGTCAAAAGTCAAAGTAAAGATGTTCTTATTCCGTTCGTAAATGCTTTTGTTAAGGATGTTTCACTCGAAAACAAACAAATTGTTATCAATTTTATAGAAGGTTTACTATGAAAATTACTATTCTTACCTTATTTCCGGAGATGTTTGATGGGTTTTTAACAAACTCAATTATTAAACGTGCCATTGGAAAGAATGTTGTTGAAGTAAAAATAGTTAATATTCGCGACTACACAGAAGACAAGTATGGACGAGTTGACACTCCACCTATTGGCGGAGGTGCTGGTCTTATTATGAAATGCCAACCAATTGTAGATGCCCTTAGAGATGTCTCAACTAGCTCTTCAAAAAAGATTATGTTAAGTCCTCGTGGAATACAATTTTCCCAGGAATTTGCGGGAAATTTGGCAAAATTAGACGATATTGTCCTACTTTGCGGTCACTATGAAGGAATCGATGAAAGAGTTAACGATTATGTCGATGAATTAGTCTCAATTGGTGACTATATTTTGACCGGAGGAGAAATTGGAGCAATGGTAATTGCCGATGCTGTAATTAGACTGCTTGATGGCGCAATTTCTAAAGAATCTTTAAATGATGAATCATTTAATGGGGGGCTTATTGAATACCCACAATACACCGAACCAAAGGACTTTGAAGGTAAAAAAGTTCCAGATATACTTTATACCGGAAATCACACTGCTATAGACAAGTATAGAAGGAAAGAAAGCCTACGATTAACCAGAAAACATCGCCCAGACCTGTTCGAAAAACATGAACTAACTAAACAAGACAAGAAACTTCTAGATGAGTTAGATCAATGTGAAGAAAACCCAAAGTGGTTAACTCAAGCCCTGGAGAAAGGTAAAAAGTTCACAAAAAATTAAGTAGGAGCAGTTGCTCTTACTTTTTTTTATAATCCCATTAGACAAATATGATTTTTTCTTTATAATATTCGATTAGTCCATGCAATGGAGGGATTAAAAATGTCTAACAGTAAAGAAATTAAAAAGTTTGTGGAAGAAACCAAAAGTTATCTTCTTTATGGAGCAAATAATTTAGAAAAAGTTAAAAAATGTTTTCTTATCGCAATAGATAAAAATGAAGAACAATATTTAAAGTTTGAATCCTGTCTACCAGCTCTAGAAAAATCACTCAAAGAAGACTTGAATTTCTTTATGGAAAGTGACCCTGCAGTTGATAATGAAAGAGAAGTTTTGTTAGCTTATCCAGGTTATAGAGCTATCTCTTCTTATCGTATTGCTCATCAAATTTATAATTTGGGGTATAAATTAGAAGCTAGACTCATCTCCGAAGGAGCTCATTCTTACACCGGAATAGATATTCACCCTGCCGCCCAACTCGCTTCTCCATTTTTTATTGACCATGGAACCGGCATTGTTATTGGCGAGACCACCATCTCTGGTAAAAATCTAAAACTATACCAAGGTGTTACATTAGGCGCTTTATCATTAAAATGTGGTTCTAAACTAAAAGGATGTAAGAGACATCCTACAATCGGAGAAAATGTTGTTATTTACGCAGGCGCAAGCTTGCTTGGAGATATAAAGGTAGGCAACAATGTTACAATTGGTTCAAACGTTTTTATAACAGAATCAATTCCTGACAATGTTAAAGTGTCGTTCTCAAAACCTTCACTTGTAATTACTGAAAGTAAAAGATAGCATAAGCTATCTTTTTACATCATTCCTCCCATTCCAGGAAGATTTAATCCACCAGGAGGCATACGTCCTGTTTTCTTATATTGCTGCATACGCTTCATCATTTCCTGCATCTGCTCATATTTCTTCAAAAGTCTATTAATATCGGCATTAGTTTTTCCACATCCCTTAGCAATTCTTACTTTACGAGAATTTTTAAGGATTTCAGGGTTTCTTCTTTCTTCGGGAGTCATTGAACCAATAATTGCCTCGAAGGTTTTCATTTCCTTCTCGCCTCTTTCTTTTTGCTCGTCAGTTATTGTTGGCATTCCAGGAATTAATTTAAGAAGGCCACCTAAAGAACCCATTCTTTGAATTCTTTTCATATTTTTAAGAAGATCATCGAGTGTAAATTTTCCATCCATCATCCTCTCTGCTTCTTTTTTAGCCTCTTTCTCATCAATTTCATCTTTGACTTTTTCAGCAAGAGTAACAATATCACCCATGCCTAAAATACGGTCGGCCATACGATCAGGATGGAAGACATCTAAATCACTAATTTTCTCGCCAATTCCCGCGAATTTTATAGGAATTCCCGTTAAATGTTTGATTGATAAGGCAGAACCACCACGTGCATCACCATCAAGTTTTGACATGATAATTCCTGTTAAATTAAGCGATTCATGGAAAGCATTAGCCACATTGATTGCATCTTGTCCAGACATTGCATCAACAAGGAGCAAAACTTCAGTTGGAGAAACACTATCAGAAATATCATTTAATTCTTTCATTAATGGTTCATCAATTTGTAGTCGACCCGCTGTATCAATAATAAGAACATCATAATGTTCATTGTATGCTTTTTCTTTTGCTTTCTTTGCAATCTCAACAGGTGAGACATTAGTTCCTAAAGAAAACACAGGAACATCAATAGAGTTGCCTAATTGTTGAAGTTGTTCTATAGCACCGGGACGATAAATATCACCAGCAGCCAAAAGAACTTTTTTCTTCATTTTATTCTTCATAAGGTAAGCGAGCTTACCTGCAGAAGTAGTTTTACCTGTACCTTGTAAACCAACCATCATAATAATTGTTGGCTTATTGTTCTCAAATTTAAGCTCAGAATCTCCAGAACCTAAAAGTTCAACAAGTTCATCATGAACAATCTTAACGACCATTTGAGATGGATTAAGTTTTGTATAAACTTCAGCACCAATTGCTTTTTGTTTAATATTCTCTATAAAAGATTTAACTACCTTAAAGTTAACATCGGCTTCGAGCAAAGCAACACGGACTTCCTTCAACATGTCTTCCATGTTGGATTCAGTCAATCTAGCTTGACCACGAATTCCTTTTATAATTCGTTTAAATTTTTCAGTTAAAGACTCAAATGCCATTCTTTAAATCCTCTTCAATTTTATCAAGAATTCCACTATTCTTTTCATCGCGATTTTTATCAAAAACCCTGCAAATTCCGACATTTTTTTCAAAATTTTCAAGTTTTTTTGTGGCAGTTTTGATTGCATCAGAAACTGCTGTTCTAGAAATATTTCTAAGCTCAGAAATTTCGCTTAATGAGAGATCACAATAGTAATAATCAGACATAATTTCTAATTGTTGTTTAGTCAAAAGACGACCATAAATGTCAAGTAAGCGATTAATGTGTAATGCTTTTGTTATTTCACTCATTTTCCGCCACCAATACACAGTCCAACAAGGTACTTTTCAAGATCAAATTCCTTGAGGTCTTCCATTTTTTCTCCTAAACCAATAAAACGAACTGGAATTCCAAGCTCGTCTCTAATAGCGAGAATAATTCCACCCTTAGATGTTCCATCCATTTTTGTAATGACAATTCCAGTGAGTTTAATACAATCCAAAAATTGTTTTGCTTGGACTACACCATTTTGTCCAGTTGTTGCGTCAATTATCAAGAAAACTTCATGAGGCGAATCCGGTATTTCTTTCGAAATTACACGGGAAATCTTGGATAATTCGTTCATTAAGTTAATTTTATTTTGAAGTCTTCCAGCTGTGTCGACGATAAGCAAATCAACGTTATTTTCACGCGCTTTTTTTGCTCCATCAAAAGCGACAGAAGCAGGATCGGAATTAGGTTTTCCTGTTACAATATCGCAACCTAATCTATCAGCCCAAATAGTTAATTGTTCAATTGCACCTGCTCTAAAAGTATCAGCGGCGCAAAGCATAACTTTCTTGCCTTGATTTATGTAGCGGTAAGCAAGTTTTGCAATTGTTGTAGTTTTTCCAACACCATTAACTCCTGCTACAAGAAGAACTGTTGGGCCATCATCTCTAAATCTAATATCGTTTTGAACTTGTTCTGCCTTATTCATGTAACCTTCAAACAACTTATCAATAACAAGTTCATTTATTTCTTCAGCATCAGTAATTTTATTTTTAAGACTTTCTTGAACAACTTCTTCAATAACTCTCATAGTGAGGCTAACGCCAACATCAGCTTCTATTAAGATTTCTTCAAGCTCGTCAAAATATTCTTTATTAACTTTTTTGGATTTCTTTGCGATTTTATCCATTTTATTAGCAAAATTCTCACGAGACTTTTCCATTCCTTTATTGAATGATTCAGTTTCCTGATTTTTATTTTTGCTAAATTTTTCTTTTAAAAACTTTAATAAACCCATTATTTACCAGCTTTCTTTTCAAGAGCTGCTTTAGCAGCTAGTTGTTCAGCTTCCTTTTTTGTAGATCCTTCTCCTACACCTAATTCAATGCCATCAAATGTGACTTTAACTTTAAATCTTTTATCGTGAGCAGGACCAGTTTCTGAAATTAATTGATAAACGACTGATTCTCTATGTTCTGCTTGAATTTCTTCTTGAAGCTTAGATTTATAATCAGTTAATCCTTCAATATCAAATTTCTTAATTGAATCTAAAAACATCTCAACAAGAACAGCCCTTGTTACTTTAAATCCTTGATCTAAATACAAAGCCCCAATAAAAGCTTCAAAAACGTTTTCAAGAATATGATTTGCTTTCGAAACATCGCCTGTAAATGAATTACCAAGCCTAATATACTCATATAATGAGTATTTTCTTGATAAGCTTGCTAGACCTTGAGTGGAAACTAAGGCAGCTCTTAGTTTTGTTAAATTTCCTTGGTTTAATTCGGATCTAGAAACATAAGCCATTTCAGCAACACATAAAGAAATAACCGAGTCACCTAAAAATTCTAATCTTTCATAGTCTTTGTGCTTTGTGTTTGCATCAGCATTATATGAAGGATGAGTAAAAGCTTGCTCATAAAGAGCAATATGTTTTGGTTCAACGTTAAATTTAACTAATAATTCCCTTAAGTCCTTAATCATAAGTTTTCTTTAATTTGGTCGACCATTTTGTTCTTTGCTAGAGTGTAGGTTAAAGTTAAAGCATTTCCAAATGAATAAGCATCTGAATTACCATGAGCTTTAACTGCAACAGTATTAACACCAATAAGTAAAGCTCCACCGACCCTCTTATAATCCATAAGTTTAATCATTGGTTTAAATGACTTCTTAGCAAGTAAATAACCCATCTTTGATGAGAAGGATGCTAAGAATGCTTCTTTCATCATTCCGCCCATCATTTTGGCAACACCTTCAACACCTTTAAGGAATACGTTTCCAGTGAATCCGTCAAAAACAACAACATCGGCTTCGCCATCTAATACATGACGTGCTTCAATTAAGCCTTTATAATTTGGATTTGCTTTTAGCAACGCATTAGCTTTTTTGGTTAAATCATTGCCTTTACCTTCTTCGGTACCGTTAGCAATAAGTTTGACATTTTTGGCTTCTTCACCATAGGCTGCTTTAAAGTAAGCTTCGCCCATTTTTGCAAATTGGAATAAATCTTCTGGAGAGTTATCGCTTGTTGCACCAACATCGAGTAAAACGACATTTTTGCCTGGCACTCTAGTTGGGAATGGTGAAATTAAAGCTGGACGTTCTACGCCAGGAATTTTTTTGTTAATTAATGTAGCTAACGAAAGGAACGCTCCTGTAGAACCGGCAGATAATACGCCATCTGCTTTCTCTTCGTTAACAGCACTAATAGCTTTGTAACAACTTGAATCTTTTTGTCTCATTGCTTGCATAACGCCACATTCCATTGGAAGCACGCTTTGAGAAGGAATGATTTTTGAAACAACACCTTTAAGAGGTTCGAGTGCTTTTTCATCTCCAACTGCGATGATTTCGCAATCATCATGATTTGCTAAAAAATTCTTTACAGCTTCAATTGTAATGGCATAGCCATTATCTCCGCCCATCATATCAATAACTAATTTGACCATAATAAATCCTCCGCATGTATTGTAGCACGCAAATATAAATATCACACTAAAAAACATTAATGTTTAGCAAACTGATAAATGATTTTGCTTTCCACTAAAAAAGGCACCATAAGGTGCCCTTAATTTATTGTTATTCAATACCTACAATATAATTGTAAACTGGTTGATCACCACGACGAATATCAAACTCAATATTTGGATAGGTTTCAGGAAGATCTTTCTTTAAAGAATTAAGAACCTTTTCAGAAACAGCTTCTCCTACAAAGATTGTTGCTAAATAGTTATCTTCGCGAATCATCTTCTTAAGCATCTTTAGAAGTGCTCTTTCAGGTTTGGATTCACAACACACAACCTTTTTATTTGCAATAGCCATGAAATCATCTTTCCTAATGGTTACACCATTCATAGCTGTGTCTTTAACAGCATAAGTAACTTCACCAGTAGAAATATGAGCAATAACTTCTTTCATATTAGAAAGATTTTCATTTACTGATAAATCTGGTGAAAATTGTGAGACAGCAGCAATTCCTTGAGGAATTGTTTTAGATTGAACAACTACTACATTAACTTCATCATGTAGCACATCTTTTGCTTGTAAAGCAGCCATAACAATATTGGAGTTATTTGGGAACACAAAGACTGTTTTAGCTTCTGTATTTTTAATAGCTTTAACGATATCGTTAATTGATGGGTTCATTGTTTGCCCACCAGTAATTAATTCATCAACGCCAAGTTCTTTAAATGCTTCTTCAACGCCTTTACCTGCAGCAACAGCGACAAGAGCAAGTTCTTTTGTAGGCTCTTTTGGTGCTTCTTCAACATGTTCTTCAGTATGAGCTTCTTCACCTTGTTTTTTCTCTTGAAGTGAAGTGTGTTGTTCAGTCATATTTTCGATCTTTAATTTAATAAATTCTCCAAATGATTGACCATAGGTCAAAACAGCACCAGGAGTTAATGTATGAACGTGAACTTTAACAATGTCTTCATCACGAACAACAACAAGGGAATTACCATGACTTGCAAGAACTGATTTAAATCTAGATTCAATAAATGGTTTTTTGTTTTCAGGGTCAAGTCTAAGAATGAATTCTGTGCAATAACCGAATTCGTCTGATTCAACTGCTTGTTGAGCAGAATTGTCTGTTTCTTGTTCTCTAGAAATAGCTTTCTTTTCAATAAATTTACCATTTAATGCAGAAAGCATGCCTTCTAAAATTTTAACTAAGCCCGCTCCACCAGAATCAACAACACCAACTTCTTTTAAAACTGGTAAAAGTTCTGGAGTATGTTTTAAGGAAGCTTTAGCTTCGGATAGGAAATATTTAAACCCTTTTAAAACATCGGTTTCATCTTTTACAAACTCTTTAAATGAGGATGATGATTCTCTAATAACTGTTAAGATTGTACCCTCAACAGGTCTCATAACAGCTTTATAAGCAACTTTGCAGCCATTTGAGAATGCATCTGCTAGTAAAACTGCATCAATAGTTTTTGCCCCTTCTAAAGCTTGGGCAAAACCTCTAAAAATTTGTGATGTGATAACACCAGAGTTACCTCTAGCTCCCATAAGTAAACCTTTGGAGAATGCAACAGCGATCTGATGAACATCATTATCGCTTCTATTTTGAACTTCTTTAGCACCAGATGCTAAAGTTAAATTCATATTCATTCCTGTATCACCATCAGGAACTGGGAAGACGTTTAAAGCATCAATCTCAGGATAGTGATTGTATAAATTGTTGGCGCCAGAAATAAGCATCTCTTGTAAAACTTTTGAATTTATTGTTTTCATAATTATTCAACTCTCTTTAAATCTTGGACATAAATATTTACTTTCGAAACGCGAACATCGAACGATCGTTCGACAACATATTTAACTTCTTTTTGAACACTTCTTAAAATTTCGGTGACTTTAACACCTAAAGCGAGAATGATATTAAAGCTAAATTCGTATCCAGTTTTTTCTTCGCTAATTCGGATTACTTTTTTATAATCCTTTTTGGATACGACTTCACCTTTCCCATCTTTTTCGCAAATACCAACAACGCCATAACATGATAAAGTAGCATCAGCAACAAGCGACACTAATGCGTTTTTGGTTATATTTATCTTACCAAAGTCTGTTTGTTTATTAATTGGCATATAAAATATAGATAATTTTATTATCTGGCGACAAATATATCATATAATACGTTAAAAAGCAAAATTGTAAACTCTTACATTTAAAATTAGTTAGATAAAATCTTAACTAATTCGTCTTTATGTGCGCCAAAGAAAATAAGAAGATGATTACCATTTGGAGAGGTAAACATTTCATCAATAGGTTCACTAAACTGAACCTTCACTTGAGTTCTACACAAATTATTCTTGTGAAGATTTTCAACAATTTGTCCCTCAAATATTTCGTAATCTTTTAAATTTGAATTAATTTTAAACACTGTTACTTTGCCTAAATTAAGTCTTCCTTTAATTCCTAAGCCAATGCCTGATTCAAAGTGAGTATCAAATTCATAAGACAAACACATATCAAGTGGCAAAGTGCAGTGAGCAAAATAGCCGAAACGTTTTTCTAAATTTAGATATGAAGGATTAACTTGGAAGCTTGACTGATGGAAAACTTTTTTAATGATCGCCATCGTTAACATTGCAGGTACATCACCTTCACAAGTTGCAATATAGCCATCTTTATTTAACATCGCTAAAGCTAAGCATGAAGTATTTTTCACGCTGGTAAGTAAATCGAAACATCTAACTGTGATACCTTGAAGATTATGTTCAACAATAATATCTCTTAATGCTCCGTAAATTGCTAATGCGCCTTCTAAAGTCTTTTTGCTAACTTTTTCGTTTAAATAAGGTTCAAACATAACTGTGTCCATTTTTAGTTTTGAGTGTCTAACTTTTTCTAAAAATTCTTCAGTTATTATATCTATTAAACTAACGCCTAATTTCTCGCTTGCTTCTTTATAATCTACATCACTTGAAATAAGCCAATCACTTGGATGTCCAACAACGCCTAAGCGCATGCCTTTTAGACCGGAAAATTTCAAAAATCCCCCATTTTTCCCCGAAATTTTCGCAATTTTCTCGTTTTTTAATTGTTCTTTAACTTCTTCAGGTTTTCCGTGAAAAACCTTAAATTCTTTCCCGTTTTTTCTTAAAAAAGTAGCGATTTCTAGAGAGGCTGGTAAGGAGTTATTTGCGTCTGTTGCAAGAATATAATAAGGCTCTTTATAGTCCTTATAAATTGACTTAAATTGCTCTTCTGTTCCGCCTGTTTCGATAAAGAAAACTGGCGTTCCAGCTTCGCTAAATTCGAAGTCTTTTTTCTCATTCAAACCATTTAAAAATCTCGCCTTTTCTTCGTCTTTAAAGCGAGAATCATTTCCTACTTTTGATCTTAGGAATATAAAATTTATATTTTTCATAGCCTATATATTATATAGCATTTACCAGCCTATAAAAAGAAAAAAGCCCGGCGGCTCGCTATTCTCCCTGATTGCTCAGATACCTTCGCCACTACGGTGCTTAACTTCTGTGTTCGGGATGGGAACAGGTGTGTCCACCGCGCCATCGTCACCAGACTTTTTTCTTAATGAGAGAATTATTCTCTCAAAACTAGATATTAGATTAACATGTTCTTTATTAAGTTACTACATTGATTACCCATATATTACTTATATCTCAAGAAAAATCTTAAAATTTTATGAAATTAAGTCCTCGACCTATTAGTATCAGTCGACTGAATACATTACTGTACTTACATCTCTGACCTATCAACCCGTTAACATTACGGGGGTCTTACTTCTTACGAATGAGAAGTCTCATCTTGTGGTTGGCTTCACGCTTAGATGCTTTCAGCGTTTATCCATTCCGTAGGTAGCTACTCAGCCATGCCACTGGCGTGACAACTGATAGACCATTGCTACGTCCATCCCGGTCCTCTCGTACTAAGGACAGGTCCACTCAAACTTCTTGCGCCCACGACAGATAGGGACCAAACTGTCTCACGACGTTTTGAACCCAGCTCGCGTACCACTTTAATTGGCGAACAGCCAAACCCTTGGAAGGTACTTCCCCTCCAGGATGTGATGAGCCGACATCGAGGTGCCAAACCTGATCGTCGATGTGAACTCTTGGATCAGATCAGCCTGTTATCCCCAGGGTAGCTTTTATCCGTTGAGCGACGACCCTTCCACGCGGAATCGCCGGATCACTAAGCCCGACTTTCGTCCCTGCTCGACTTGTGAGTCTCGCAGTCAAGCACCCTTATGCCTTTGCACTCGAAATACGATTTCCAACCGTACTGAGGGTACCTTGGGGCGCCTCCGTTACATTTTGGGAGGCGACCGCCCCAGTCAAACTACCCGCCTAA
>CAMORU010000008.1 GCA_946624155.1 uncultured Caryophanales bacterium | reverse complement strand
ATGTTGGAGATTTTTTCTTTTTCTGCGACACGTGGATTTGGTTTTGAATCACACCAAAATATTTGTGATTAATTTAACGATGATTTCCATTTCATCTGGGTTAGATTCCGCTGTTAAAATGGTTAATGCTACTAAGGCTTCATTAGATATAATTTGCCTATTATTCTTATAAAGAACCTTATTTTTAAATAGGAAATTAATAAATAATGTAGCAGCTATTCTTTTACAACCATCTACAAAAGGGTGGTCTTTTACAAGGAAATAGAGTAAATATGCTGCTTTTTCTTCAACGGATGGATAAAGTTCTTGTCCAAAAACATTTTGATAAACTTGGGCAATAATTCCGTTAAGTTTACCTCCTTCCTTTTCGACCCCAAAAATGTCAGATTTTTCATTAAATTTCATTGAATTGATGATTTCTCTAGCTTCTTCATAGGTTAAGACATAATCACTTATTGTGCCTTTTGGCTTAACTAATGTTTGATGGTCATAATCATCAAGAAGATCTAATGCCTTGGTATAGCCATTAATAACTTTAAGAATTTCTTCTTTATCGATATTTAAGGCGTAAGAAAGCATTCTAGTTTGAATGTCTATTGTCTTGTTAAGAGCTTCTAGTCTTTTTTGATTAACTGCATAACCTTTAATTAAATAGTCTTTTAAGATTTTGCTAGCCCATTTTCTAAACAAAACACCTCTTTGTGATTTGACTCTATAGCCAACTGAAATAATGACGTCTAAGCTATAAAAGGCTACAGGTTTGTCTGATAAAGGAATGTGCAAAAAATGCACGTTGCTTTTTTCGTTTAGCTCTTTATCAGTAAACACATTTTTAATGTGTCTTGAGATAACTGTTCTATCTCTTTCAAATAAAGAAGACATTTCTTCAATTGAAAGCCAAACAGTGTCGTGTTCTGAATCGGCATGCACATCCAATTCAAAATCATTGTCGGTGAATTTCACCAAATCAAATTTGTTCATTTAAAAATCCTCCTTTTCGAACAAATAGTAGGTGTTTCGAAATAGAGGATTTAAAAAGGCCGGCACTATAACGAAAACACCTTTATAGTTACCGGCTATCCCTAGTCCATAACTATTGGTGTTACGTCATCCTTGTGACGGCCACATGCTCAATTAATAATTAATTGTGTGGAGCGCGATGATCTTCTTGAATATAAGAGCGTCTACTAAGTGCGACCCCTTCTCTTATACCCTCATATCACTTCTGGGCAATACTTTCCACATCAGTATACCCTAACACGTAGTATATCGACCTATAATACCCATTTGCCACTTCGTTATACGGTAAGACGCTGTACGCTATGGAAGATTAGAAGGTAATCAACTCATGCTCAGCCCGCCCGTGGTCTAAATATTATAAGTAATTATATTATATAAGATTTATTGTAGTTTACAATAAAATATGATTAATATTTAATGAAATTTGACTTTGTGCTTGCAGGTATAAAAATTTGCTTTTTTCTCTTCTTTATTAATGAATTTTTGCTTATTGAGTTTGCAAAGTCTAACTGCAGCATGTTTGCCGCTCATAATTGCGATTGGAAGACCGCCTGGTGCCATGATCCATTGACTTGCAAAAATTATGTTTTTGAGTTTCTTATTATGGTTAGAATTTAGTAATCCGTGCGAGTTTTTGGTAGAAACATAAGTCATGTATGAACCTTGATTAGCATTGGTGTATCTTTCATATGTTTTTGGAGTCGCTACATCAATAATATGAAAATCTTCATCTTTTAAATCAGATGCCTTGATTAGTTTTTCTTTGACTTGTTTTGCAAGAATATTTTTAAATTCAATATATTCTTCTTTACTCAAAGAGTAAATATATTCACTTTCTTCATAATCAGCGTGAATCATAACGGAGAAATAATCTTTAGAAAATCTAATTCGAAGTTGATTTCTGGTGGAGTTACCAATCTTTATATCATCAACATTAAATATTTCAGTCCCGTCGTATTTTGTGTTTTCTTTATCGAACTTATATGAAAGAAAGAAACACGAATTTAATCGGTAAGCATCTTTATTTTGCATTTTCTTATAGTCTTTGCTCATAAATTCATTACCGATTAACTTATTAAAGGTGTGATAAATGTCAGTTGCTGCAATTACATAGTCCGCCTCAACAATTTTTCCATTTTCTAATTCAATTCCTGTCGCTTTATCTCCGTTTATAACGATCTTTTTAACAGGAGAATTAAGGAAAAGTTTGCCTTCAAGAGAAATATATTTCTCTTTAATTCGTTTAGAGAGTTCAAATGAACCGCCTTCTATTGTTCCGGCGTCATTTTTAGAAAGAGTTCCCATGGTGTAATAAAAGGAGTGGCAATTATATTTAGGATTATCTAAAACATTCGTGAATAATTCTTTTAAACGTTTATCTTTAAATTTATTTCCGAGTTCTTCTAAAGATTCATGTCTAGAAGAAACATAACTTGATAGAAGTGGAAGTAGTTTAATCCCAAATTTGATGAGCTCAAAAATGTTCATCATTTCGATTGGTTTTGACAAAGGAACACGTGTGTATTGGTAGTTTTCAATGTGTTTAATTACTTTTTTGATAATTTTATTATCAGCAGGTGATATTTGATAAAGTTCTTCATAAAATTTATCTAAATTTGAATAGATAGTAAAAACATCATTCCCAATGTGGTATTTACAAAAATATTCGTTGTCATGAACCTTAGTGTTTTCGTTAACCCCGCCTATGTGGTACCAAACAGGGTAAAGATCGCTTCTTGGGTTTGTTCCGACAATCCAGTGCGCGCAGCCATCAATAAAAATGCCTTCTCTTTTCCAACCAGTGCAAAGACCTCCTGCAACAGGGTTTTTCTCATAAATTTCAACTTCAAAACCATTATCTAAAGCATAAATTCCAGCAGTTAATCCTGAAACACCCGCTCCAACAATAACGACTTTTTTCTTATCCATAATAAAAATTAAGTAGTTAAATTACTTTTCTTTTTTGGTTAATAGTTTATAAATTTCTTCACATGCCAAAGATATTTTAGTGACTGCAAACTTCTCACATTCAGGATATACATATAATGTATCTTCAAGTGTATTTAGATCAACACAGTCTCCAAATTTACCTAAATATTCATACTCAATATGAACTGAATAAGTGGTGGAACTAGGAATATCTAAAGAGTAATGCTCATCATTTTCTTTATAGTATCCGGTTAGGTGGAACCCATCCATACTGTGGATGAGCTTGGCTTTGCCAAGATGAATAAATTTATCTGCATTTGGAAGGGCGTCAACATGGACTTCACTTTCAAAATAGTATCTTCCAGCTTCGACTTCTTTTCTAACCTGCTCTCTTTCCCATTCATACCAATCTGGAATGTGTGAAAATTCAGTCTCACCATCAATAGCTTTAAGTTCTCCAAGAGTTGAATATTCCCATTTCTTTCCACAGTGTTTACAGAACAAAATGTTGTCTTTGGAGTCCATTTCGTATTCAGTGTGGCAGTGAGGACACTGGTAAAGGACCTTGTGTAAGCCTTCTGCTCTACCTTTGTATTTGACCTCAATTCCTTTTTCCTTTTGCCATTTATAGTCATCATAAACGTAGGCTTTTTGGATTCTATCATTAACTTCTTCCAAAGGAAGAGAACTGATTTCTTCTTTATTTATAATGCATTCCATTTCAGCCTCAATACCTTTGATCTTTCTATTATGAAGATTCCAGTATGGAGAGTTGATGTGATGACCATGCATTTTTAGAAAAACTACAGGAATTCCTAAGAATTTTGCTAATTTAGCGACACTTTCTGGGATAATCGCATTAGTTCCACATAGTGAATATCTCGCCTCTGCGAATATTTGAACAATATCGCCGTTATTTCTAACCGTTCTTAAATGTTTTATTAAATTTAAGTCGTTGGTAAATTTTCTTTTACAAATTCCTCCAACATTTCTAAGTAACTTTTCTCTACCAATAAATCCATCAATTGCGATGACATAATTAACGCGGTGAGGGAAAGTTGCTAAATTTAAGATATCAACATCCATTAAAGCGTTGTGATTCGCAAGTAAAAGATATGGAGGTTTAACACCTTTCATATTGATTTTAGTTATTTTACCTTTATGTGCTACAAGCACAGGTAGAGCTTTGATATAACCCAAAAGACGTAATTTTTGCCTTTTTGGGGGAGCTTTCATATCAAATCTTTTTATATTGTCTAGCATTTCTAAATTATAGCATCGTTAGTAATTATGATTAAAAAGAAAGAGAAATTTATACTAAATTTTCTACTATTTAACAATTTATTGTTATAAGATATATGCATGAAGAAAATTTTGTTAGCATTTCTTCTAACTTCACTTGTATTCTTTACTCTAGTATTTTCTCTTGGGTCATTATCAACAAAGCATGGTGATACATTCCAAGTTGCAATGGTTACTGATTTTTCAGATGTTAATGATGCTTCTTTTAACCAAGCTTGTTATGAAGGCGCTAAAGATTGGTCGAAGAAAAACAATATTAAATTTAATTATTTTAAACCTAGTGATATTTCAAAAGCTGAACGTATTAAATCAATAAACCTCGCTATTGATAGAGGTTATAACGTTATTTTATGTCCAGGTTTCGCTTTAGGCGATCCTATTGCTGAAGTTGCTCCAAAACACCCAGAAGTTAAGTTTATAGGACTTGATATTGGAGAGGGCGATTTTCATGGATTTAAACTCACTAAAAACATTGTTGTTTACAATTATCGCGAATATATTGGTGGTTATTTAGCGGGTTATGCCGCAGTTAAAGAAGGTTTTACAAAACTCGGTTATTTAGGAGGAATTGCTGCTCCAGCGGTTGTTAACTTTGGTTGTGGTTATGCCCAAGGAATTAGTGATGCTGCTGGAGAATTAGGAATAAAAGCAAATCTTAAATATGCTTATAGCGGTCAATTCTTTGGAGATAGCGATATTTATAAATACATGGATAACTGGTACAAAACAGATGCAACCGATATAGTCTTTTCATGTGGAGGAAGTATTTATACTTCAGTTGCTCAAGCCGCTAAAGAAAATAATGGCTATATGATTGGTGTTGATATTGATCAACGTCCAATTATTGATAAAGATTATGGAAAAGGAATTTGCGTCACAAGCGCTATGAAAGATATTAAAAGTACAGTCGTCAATAAACTCGAAGATTTATATAAGAAAAATATTTGGGAGAACGGTTTCAAAGATCTTGGAATCGTCTCAGCTGAACATCCTGAGTTGAATTATGTAAAACTTCCAATGGATAATTGGAGATTTAAAAATTTCTCAATTTCTGAATACAAAAAAATTGTCAAAGAAATTGATGATGGAACAAGAGAAATGATTGTCGATGCTGATCGCACTTATAATCTTCCAGTTCAAGCATCTTACCCTAATGTCATCATAGATGGTAAAAAAGGAAACATTAAATAAGATGAGAGATGTCTATGCGATCGAAATGCTCGGAATTACCAAAAGATTTGGCTCTATTTTAGCAAACGATCATGTCGATATTAGGCTCAAAAAAGGTCACATTTTAGCCCTTTGTGGTGAAAATGGTGCAGGAAAATCAACAATAATGTCCATTCTTTTTGGTTTGTATGAACCAGATGAAGGAATTATTAAAAAAGATGGTGTTGAAGTTAAAATTTCTAACCCTAATGATGCTACTAAATTAAATATTGGAATGGTTCATCAACATTTTAAATTGGTAGAATCTTTTACAGTTTTACAAAATATTATTTTGGGTGATGAGACTTTAAAAGAGTATAGCGATAATCACAACTTCTTTAAAAGATGTTTTAATTACCTTAATAAAAAAGTTTTTAAAATGATTGATTATAAGAAAGCTAGAGAAGAAGTTAATAAAATTATTAAACAATACGATTTACAAGTTGATTTAGATGCAAAAATTAAAGATATTTCGGTGGAAATGCAACAAAAAGTTGAAATTATCAAAATGCTTTATCGAAAAAACGATATTTTAATTTTTGATGAACCTACAGCTGTCTTGACTGAACAGGAAATTGAAGAATTTCTTCAAGTTCTAAAAAATCTTAAAAAAGAAGGCAAATCAATCATCTTCATTTCTCATAAACTTAATGAAGTTTTTGAAGTAAGTGATGAAATTACAGTTATTCGAAAAGGACAATACATCGATACTTTAGATGTTAGTAAAACTAATAAACAAGAGATTTCGTCTTTGATGGTTGGAAGAAAAGTTAAATTAATGGATGAAAAATCAGTTAAAAAACCAGGTGCAGAAATTTTAAGAGTTGAACATTTAACCCTTATTGATCCTTTTACAAAGAAAAATATTGTTAATGACGTCTCATTTAATGTTAGAAAAGGTGAAATTGTCACTTTGGCTGGTATTGATGGAAATGGACAACAAGAAGTCATTTATGGAATTACCGGAATTAAGAAAAGTCATGGTGGAAAAATATTATTAAATGGAGAGGATATTTCTTCTTTCTCTATAAGAGAAAAGATTAAAGCAGGATTATCTCATATTCCAGAAGATAGACATAAATATGGATTAGTCTTGGACTATTCTATTTACGAAAATGCTGTTTTAGATAGGTATTATGAAAAAGAATTTTCGAAATGTTTATTCTTAAATAACAAAACAATCAAAAAATATGGCGATGATTTAATTGCAAAATACGATGTTCGTTCAAGTGGTGACGGAAACACGATTGTTAGAAGTATGTCTGGTGGAAACCAACAAAAAATAATTATTGGTAGAGAAATTGAACGTAACACAGATTTATTAATTGCTGTACAACCAACTAGAGGTCTTGACATTGGTGCAATCGAAACAATTCATGAACTTTTGCTTAAGCAAAGAGAAGAAAATAAAGGTATTCTTTTAGTTTCATTAGAGTTAGATCAAGTTTTCTCTCTTTCCGATAGAATCTTAGTCATGTATGAAGGCCAAATTGTTGGAGAATTTGATCCTAAAAAGGTTGATAAACAAACTCTAGGTTTATATATGTCTGGCGCTAAAAGAGATAAAGTTAACGCCATAAAGGAGAGTAAACATGAATAAAATTAAAATGTTTTTCTCTTCATTAATTAAAAAAGATGCGACAAAAACAGTTGTTACATCTTTATGGTGTGCTTTAGTAGGTTTGCTTTTAGGTTTTATTATTTTAGTTTGCATTAATGCAAAAGACTCATTTTTTGGAATGAGTTCAGTCTTAGGAAATTTTTTAGTTTTCAAAAGTCCAGCAGATAGATGGAATTATTTTGGTCAAACTCTTGCTAAGACCGCTCCTTTAATTGCCATGAGCTTATCAATTTTAGTTTCTTATAAGTGTGGATTATTTAATTTAGGAGCGTCTGGCCAATATTCAATTGCCGCATTAATTATTGCTTTTTTAGGTTTCGGGGCCAATTTACCATGGTGGATTGTAATGATTGTAGCCATGATTGGTGCTGCTTTATGGGCAATGATTACTGGAGCACTAAAGGTTTTCTTTAACGTTAACGAAGTTATTTCAGGTATTATGCTTAACTGGATTGCTTTATATTTAGTTAATGGAATTCTTTCATCTAATCCTGCTGTTTGGGATGCTTCTCACTCTGAAGCAAAACGAATTGAACCAGGTTTAAATTCCTTTATACCTCAAATTGGTTTAGACAAAATATTTTCTGGTAACGAAATTGTAGGTCTTGGAATGATTTTAGTCATTCTAATAACAATAATCATTTACATAATGTTTAAAAAGACTACGATTGGTTACGAAATTAAAGCGACAGGTTTAAATGGTGATGCAGCTAATTATGCTGGAATTAACAGAGTTAAAAATATATTAATTACTACAGCTATTTCTGGTGCATTAGCTGGTTTGGCAGCATCATTAAGTTTACAAAACGGATTTACTTCTTGGCGACTTTCTTCAGCAGTTCCTGCTATTGGTTTCCAAGGAATTTCAGCAGCTTTCTTAGGTGGTCTACACCCTATTGGAATCATTTTCTCTTCATATTTTATCCAGCACATTACAGATGGTGGATCAATGATTACTGATTTAGGTTTTGCCCCAGAAGTTGCTTCTATTATGACTTCAGTCATAATTTATCTATCTGGATTTGTAGCTTTTGTTAAACAAATTATTAATAAAAACGAAATAAAAGAAGAGATTTCTAAATTAAGTAGAGACAAGGAGGCTAAAAAATGACAATTGTATTATCAACATTAACATTTCTTTTAGCCTATGTTTGTATTTTAACAATTACAGCTTTAGGTGGAATGTTCTCTGAAAAGAGCGGAACAATAGCTTTATCTCTTGAAGGTTGTATGACTATTGGAGCACTTTGTGCAGGAATTATTATGCATTTACTTCCTCCAACAATTCCAAACTGGATTAGCGCGATAATTGTTATATTAGTGGCGATTGTTGGTGCCGGACTTTATTCACTTCTTTTAGCGGTCGCTTCTATTACATTTAAAGCTAATCAAACACTTGCAGGAACTGCTTTAAATATTCTTTCTACTGCTTTAGCAGTAGTATTAATCAAACTTGTTACGAAAAGTGAGGCATTACCAGTTGGTCAATCTCGACTAAATTACACAAGATTTTATGAAATATTTAATGTTAATTTATTCGGTATTGCAGGTGTTAAATTTAACTGGTTAATTCTTATTGTTTTAGCTTTAATTCCAATCGTTTACTTTGTAATTTACAAGACTAAATACGGGCTCAGATTATCTAGCTGTGGTGAAAATCCATCAAGTGCAGATTCACTCGGAATTAATGTTAACAAAACAAGATATATCGGAATTCTATTTTCTGGTATTTTTGCTGGATTAGGTGGTTTGTTCCTTCTTACAACAAGTGCAGAATGGGAATTTGCAAACGGTGCAAACGGAATCGGATTCTTAGCACTTGCAGTTCTTATTTTTGGTCAATGGAAACCACTTTATATCTTCCTTGGAGCATTCGTGTTCTCAATATTTAAAACACTTTCTGTTGTTTATCCATCAATCGATTTCTTAGCTAAATTAGGTATTTCTTCTTACTTCTATTTAGCTTTGCCATACGTTGTATGTTTAATTGTTTTGATATTTACCAGCAAGAAAAATGCAGCCCCAAAAGCTGTTGGAGTTCCTTACGATAAAGCTAAGAGATAATTATGATTAAAGAATATTTTCAAAAGCGTAGGGAAAACGCCAAAATTATTGAAGATCATACCCAAAAGTATTCTACTTTGATGCTGATTTTATCAGCATTTCTTGCTACTTTAGGTTTATTTTATGCAACTTATTGGGTTTTTGATCCAAATTCTATTTCTGGTGCTATCGATCTAACTTATTTAATTAGTCATATCATTTTGATGGTTACTTCCTCTTTGTTAATTTTGTTTCTAATTTTAAATAAGAAAAAGAAATTATCTGGCCATGCATTAGCAATTCTTATTAATGTTTATGTTTTGTTACTTTTTATTTATGGAACAACTAATGCTATTTTAGATTTAAAAATAGGGGCATCTCCTATTATTTATCTTCTTATTATTACAGCGGCTTCAGGTCTATTTGTTGTTGAACCTATTTATTACACATTAATTGTATTGGCATCATTTTCCACAATGATGTCTTTTGTTTTGGTGAATGATTATCTATTTTTTAAAGGAATTTTTAGATACGAAAATCTTATAAATTTAACCCTTTTTGCTTTAGTTTGTATTATCTCAACATTTAAACATTACGAAGTAACTATTAGAGAATATAAAGCTCAAAAACGTCTTGAAGCTATGAGTTATATTGATGATTTAACTGGGTTATTTAATGAAAGAGGCTATTTTGAAAAAGTTGATAAGATTAATAATGCGATTAAAGCTGGTGAAGACATTGAATTTGCTATTATTTTGATGGATGTTAATAATCTTAAAGTTACTAATGATAAATATGGCCATCGTTATGGTTGCCATTTAGTCGTTCATACCGGAAAAGAACTTCCTAAATTATTTAAAACTTCAAGAAGTTACCACATTGGTGGAGATGAATTCTTAACGATAGTTTTAGGAGATGATTTTAAAAATTTAAAAAATAAGCTCGAAAAATTCGAGAAAATTTTCACTTATTCAACTGTTCGCTACGATGGAGTTGATTTAATTTATTCGCTTGCTCATGGCGTTTCAGTTCATCAAAAAGGCGAATTATTTAAAGATGTTTTACAACGCGCTGATGAAGCAATGTATAAAAACAAAAAAGAGATTAAAGAAAAGTATAAAATGGGAGAAAGATAGTTTTTATTTCTAAAGAAATATTTATCTATTTTCGATTAATTTATCTAAATAAGAAGCGAGTTCACTAACTCCTTCTTTTTTAATAGAAGAAACAGCAAAAATCTTCGCATTTTTATTTCGACGATGAATATATTCTTTACAAAGTTCAATATCAAATTTAAAAATTGGAAGAGTATCTATTTTTGTTATAACTGCGATATCGCTTACTTTAAAAATTAAAGGATATTTAAGCGGTTTATCATGTCCTTCTGGAACAGATAAAAGCATCATATTTATATGAGAACCAGTATCAAATTCTGCTGGGCAAACTAGGTTTCCAACATTCTCTAAAATAAGAAGATCTAAATTATCAATATTAAATTCTTTAATTGCATCTTCAACCATCTGTGCAGTTAAATGACACGCACCAGAAGTATGGACTTGTATTGAACGAACACCAGTTAAAGAAGAAATACGTTCAGCATCAACATCTCCATCTATATCAGCTTCCATAACCCCGATTTTGTATTTTTCTTTTAATTTTTTAATAAGTTCCACTAAAAGGGTGGTTTTACCAGCACCTGGAGAAGCCATTAAATTAATGAAAAATATGCCTTTTTTCTTTAAATTTTTGCGTAATTCTTCAGCTTTTTTATTATTTTCAATAAGTATATTTTCTTTAACTTCAACTGTTTTGAAATCCATATTTTTATTCTCTTTTAAAATCATATCAAAAAAATTAATGGTATTAAATAAATATTTAATGTAAAATAAAAATATTAAAATGGAAACCATTAAAACTATAGTTGTTAACAGATCCGCTTATGCAGACAATGATGCAGAGGCGGATTTATTACGTTTATATCTACATGATAAAAAAGTTTTTTTGGTTAACGTAATGTCTTCTCCAGGCGCTGGAAAGACAACTACATTAATTAAATTAATTAATGAATTAAAGAAAACTTTTAGAATTGGTGTAATGGAAGCAGATATTGATAGTGATGTAGATGCGATTAATGTCGCTAAAGAAACAGGTGTTAAATCAATTCAAATTCACACATCTGGAATGTGTCATTTAGATGCTGGAATGACAAAAACTGGTTTAGATGAAATCGACATTTCTGACCTAGATTTAGTATTCCTTGAAAATGTCGGAAACTTAGTTTGCCCAGCAGAATTTGATACTGGCGCATGTTTAGATGTAATGATTCTTTCGATACCTGAGGGTGATGATAAACCATTAAAATACCCATTAGTTTTTGAAAAATGCGATCTTGTTATGATTAATAAGATTGATGCATTAGATTATTTTAATTTTGATTTAAAAAAATGTAGCGAAACTATTAATTTTCGAAATCCAAACGCGACAATCATACCTATAAGCGCGTTAAATGGAGATGGAATTGATAAAGTTGCTACATATTTTATAAATAAAATTGAGGACTGGAGGAAAACAAATGCCAGAGAAAAACACTAAGATTGTCTCAAAATATGAAGGAGAGCAAGGTTATTCCTACGAAAAGAAGTTAATTAAACTTTGTAGAAAAATAACCGACGTTGTTCCACACAAACTTTTTGGGATGAGTACAAAAGATCCTGAATATTGGGGTCTTAGAGAAGTTCTTACTGAAGAAATGATTGATGTTCTTCTTAAGATGAAACAAAGAAAACATTATGTTTTTGAAGAACTTCTTGAAATGAACAAGGAATATCAAGATAAACCAATTGAATTCCAAAAACTCCTCGATGATATGTCAGTTATTGGCATCATCGAATACGACTATGGAGATAATTATGCATGGGATCATCCAATAAAAGATGCTCCAAAAGTTAAAAGATACATGCTTTCTTATTTCGTTCCAGGAAGTGCCGAGTTAATGAACTCAACCGTGGATCGAATTGCAAAAAATCCTGCTGTAGCTTCTTTCTTTGAAAGAATGACATTTGTTCCTTTAGCAGGTATTACTGAAATGTTACCTCCAGGAGGTGGCGGAGTTGGTATGCACGTCATTCCTGTTGAAAAAGCTATTGAACACGAACAAAAATCATTAGATGTAGAGCACATCTCTCACTGGATGAAAAAATACGAAGGACATATTGCCGCTGGTATTTGTTCATGCCGTGCTTCTAGAGCAATGCTAGGTGATGGTTGCATCGACGATGTCGATGATTGGTGCGTTCAATTTGGTGATATGGCTGACTACGCAGTTGAAACTGGTAGGGCTCACTATATTACCAAAGAAAGAGCACTTGAAATCTTTGAAAAAGCTGAAAAGAACGGATTCGTTCACCAAATCACAAATATTGATGGCGAAAATAAAATTTTCGATATTTGTAACTGTGATGTTAAAATTTGTAACGCTTTAAGAACTGCTCTTTTATTTAATACACCTTACTTAGAGAGAAGTGCTTATACTGCTAATGTTACAAAAGATAAATGTGTCGCTTGTGGTCAATGTGTTTCAAATTGTCCTGCAGGCGCTGTTAAACTTGGTCAAAAACTTTGTAAAGCAGATGGTAAACCAATGACATACAAACACGCCGTTTTACCTGATAATGTCAAATGGGGCAAGTATGCTTGGGACGAAAATTATAGAGACACTATCCGTAAAACGGATACTTGGGAAACTGGTACCGCACCTTGTAAAGTTGCATGTCCAGCACATGTTCCAGTACAAGGTTACTTACAAATGGCTAAAGAAGGCCGCTATAGAGAAGCTCTGGCTTTAATTAAAACACAAAACCCATTCCCAGCAGTTTGTGGTCGTGTTTGCAATAAAAAATGTGAAGAAGCTTGTACACGTGGCAAGATTGATGCTCCAGTAAGCATTGATGCTGTTAAAAAATTCTTAGCAGATCTTGAACGTAGCGATAAAGATCGTTATGTTCCAGAAAAGATTGTAGCTTCTTTACACGATAAATTTGATGAAAAGATTGCTATTATCGGTGGTGGTCCAGCTGGTTTAAGTGCCGCTTATTACCTTGCCGAAATGGGCTTTACACCAACAGTTTTTGAAAAGAATGAAAAAGTTGGCGGTATGATGACTTATGGAATTCCTGCCTACAAACTTGAAAAAGATGTTATCGAAAGTGAAATTGATGTCTTAAGAAAACTTGGTGTTGAATTCAAATGTGGTGTCGAAGTTGGTAAAGATGTCACAATTGAAGAACTTAAGAAACAAGGCTATAAAGCCTTCTATGTTGCAATTGGTTGCCAAGGCGGAAGAAGACCTGGTATTGAAAATGAAAATGCCAAAGGTACAGAAATTGCTGTTGACTACTTACGCAATGCCTTAGGAAAATTGCAAAAATTTGAAGGAAAAGTGGTAGTTATCGGTGGTGGTAACGTTGCAATTGACTGTGCAAGAACTGCTCATAGATTAAACGCAAAATCTGTCGAAATGTTCTCACTTGAATCAAGAGAAGAAATGCCTGCTTCTAAAGAGGAAGTTAGGGAAACTCTTGAGGAAGCTATTCAAATTAACAATGGCTGGGGACCAAAAGAAATTAAAGTTAACTCTAAAGGCGAAGTTGTCGCAGTTGTCTTTAAGAAATGTGTTTCCGTCTTTGACGAAAATCATAAATTCGCTCCATCATATGATGAAAACGAAACTAAAGAAGTTCCAGCAGATAAAGTTGTCTTTGCAATTGGTCAAGCAATTGAATGGGGTAAACTCTTAGAAGGTAGCAAAGTTACCTTCTGGCATGGTAATTACCCAATTGCTGATAAAGATACATACCAGACTGCTGATGAAGATATCTTTGTTGGTGGTGATGTCTTTACAGGCCCATCATTTGTTATTAATGCTATCGCAGCAGGTCATAAGGCCGCTGAATCACTTGCTCGTAGAGCACGTCCAGATGCACATCAAACAATTGGCTTCTATAAACGTCACTTTACACCTCTTAATAAAGAAGATATTACTCTTCCAGGTTATGATGAAGCCGGAAGACAAGAAGCAGGAATGGATGAATCTGTTGATTACAAGAATTCATTTAAAGATGCTCATAAGACTTTAACCGAAGAACAAGTTAAGGTTGAAACATCAAGATGTTTAAGCTGTGGTGCTGCATACGTTGATCCAAATAAGTGTATTGGTTGTGGTATTTGTACAACAAAATGTCATTTTGATGCAATTCACTTAGTGAGAGATCATCCAAAATGTTCTAATATGCGTAAAGCAGAAAAGAAAGTTGGTGGATTACTTGGTTATGCTTCAAAACGTGCAGTAAAGATTCTTTTACATTCTGGTTCTAAAGAAGCTCGTGAAATGAGAGCTAAACGTAGAGCTTGGAATAAACATTATAAAGAAGCTAAGAAAACTGCTCCACATACTGGAAATGCAGTAAGTCAAGAAGAATAATATGCATGAACTTAGCATTGTCATGGAAGTTGTCAAGCAAGTCGCAAGACTTGCTAAAGACAACAACGTTGACAAAGTCAAATCAGTAACTGTGGAGGTTGGTGAAGTTTCTGGAGTAGTTAAAGAATACTTTCTAGATGCCTTCAAATGGATGTGCAACAAAACACCTCTAATGAAGGATTGCGAACTTAATTACATAACAATCGAAGCAATTAGTTACTGTCAAGATTGCAAAAAAACATATCAGACGACTAAATATGCTAAAGAGTGCCCTTATTGCCACTCTCAAAAAACATATTTAGTCTCTGGCAAAGACTTTATGATTAAAGACATTAAAGTCATTAGTAAAGAACAAAATAAATAAAATTGTCTAACTTTATTAAAACAAAAATCGCGAGTAATCGCGATTTTTTTAATTATTAATTAAAAGAGCCACTAAATTAATTAGCGGCTCTTAATAATTAGATCAAATTAGAAGAATCTTCCAATGATATCTTTACTTGCTGCACAAGTATCTTCCATATCACCGAATGAAATGATTTCACCAGCGTAGAATGTGTTCTTTGTACCTTGTAAAGCTTCTAATTTATCATACCAACCATCAGCATAATCTTTTGCTGAGACGTGAGGACAATAATAAACTTCTTGAGCAAAGTGTTTTTCTTTGATTGGGAAGCCAACTTTCTTCATATCTTCGTCCATTGTCTTTTGGGCAAATTCATATGTAACATCTGGTGTTCCGGTGTGGTTTGCAAGAGCATAGACTGTGACAGGGCAGTCATTTTCAAGATGTTGCCATCTATTATAATAGACCATTGCGTGTCCAAGTCTTTCTGGAACCATGTTTTCAACTAAATATCCAGAAATTACAGGTGATTTTCCTTCATCAAATGTTGCGATGTAGTCGATATATCTTTCATGAATGATCTTAGAGAAGAGTTCTTTTTCTTCTTTAGTTGCATCAGCGTAGTTAATGAAGTAATCAAGTGGTGTAGTGACAATTAATTTGTCGAATTCTTCAGTCTTTTCTTTTCCGTCTTTACCTTTAACAGTAACTAAAACTTTACCTTCTGGACGTTCAACTTTAACAACTTCAGTTTCAAGAACTGCTGGGTGTTTAAGTTTTTCATTTACGTGGACGTAGATTTGTTGAGTACCATCTTGCCATGTCCAGAGTCTCATATTAACGAACTCTAAAGCAGTGGTGACGTCAAGATATTTCATGACTAAGGCTGTTGGGATTTCATCAAAGAATCCATAGCCAAATGATGTAAATGGTGCGATCCAAATTCTTTGAACTTCTTCAACACCATTAAGTTTACAGAACTCAGAGAATGGAAGTGCCAAATCTTTTAGATTTGGGTTAGTACCTTTAATGTAGTTAGGGAATGATGATTCTTTTGTTGCGCCACAATATCCATCAACGCCTTTTGAGATACCATAGTATTCACCTTTGGCAACGCCTAAGTGACCATAGCAATCATAACCTTTATATTTGGTTTGCATTAACTCATTAAGTTTCTTCATTTGCTTTTTGAGCTTGAGAAGTCCAAATAATTTCTTAAATGTAAAGTTTACTTTTGGTTCAAACGGATGATCGATTTCACCAGTAGTTTTACGGAATTCTCTTCTCATATTTGGCTCGCCAGGTTTGAAATCTGGACCTTTGTGGTAATATCCGCCAAATTCTTCCATTTCACTTACTGCGTGATAAGTGATTGCACCCATAATTGCGCCTGTTTCGAAACTTCTTTCTTCTTCAACGCCATTATGTTTGACTTTTAATTTTGGTGACCAACATTTTCCGCCAACTTTGTTAAGTTTTTCATAAATAACATAGTTAGTGTACCCTTTTTTCTCAAGATACATGGCAGCAGAAAGACCTGCTGGTCCTGCACCGATGATGCAGATTCTTTGTTTTAAATCAGCCATATTATGTATATGCTCCTTTGTACGTATATATTGTATCGCAAAAAAATTAAAGTAGATAAAATGTATGTATTTTTTAGTATTTGAAAACGTTTTCATGCGAATTAAGTTAATTCGATATTGTTTAACATAGACTTCATTATTATAATAATGTTTATCTTTTATTTTTAGGAGGATTTTTATGGCGAAATTACAAGCTCACGCAGTAAAACAAATTACTGAAATTGTAGAACGCTACAAAAACGAAGAAACCCCTCTTATGATGGTTCTTGAAGCAATTCAATCGGAATATGGATATATTCCGCTAGAAGTACAAGAACTTGTTTCTTCATTAATGAATATCCCAGTTGCTGAAATTTATGGCGTAGTTACTTTCTACTCATTTTTCAGTTTAACTCCAAAAGGAAAATATGTTATCGGTGTTTGTCTTGGAACAGCATGCTATGTCAAGGGATCACAACTTGTCATGGATAAGTTCAGCGAACTTTTAGGCATTAAACCAGGCGAAACAACCGAAGATGGCTTATTTACACTTGATGCACTTAGATGCATTGGGGCATGTGGTATTGCTCCAGCCATCTCAATTAATGGCAAGGTTTATCCAAAGATGAGTGTTGATAAAGTTTCAGCAATCATTAACGAATACCGCGCTTTAGCATAAGGAGGTAAAACAATGGAAAAGATTAAAACAGAAGCTCAACTTGCTGAAAAGATCGAACATTGCGGAAAATGCCTCGATACTAAATTTAACGGCAAAGACGGAAAGAAACACCTTGTTATCTGTGGTGGTACAGGTTGTGTTTCATCACATAGTGATGAGATTTTAGAAAAGCTCGAAGCTTTAATTAAAGAAAAACATCTTGAAGACAAAGCAACAGTCAATAAAGTTGGTTGTTTTGGTTTCTGCTCACAAGGGCCTTTCGTTAAAGTTTTCCCTGAAGATAGACTTTACCGTGCTGTTAAAGTTGAAGATGTTGAAAGAATCATTGAAGAAGATGTTATTGGTGGAAAATGTATTGAAGATTTACTTTATGTAGATCCAACAACTCACCAAAAGGTAGAAAGACAAGACGATATTAACTTCTACAAGAAGCAAAAACGTATTGCCTTAAATGGTTGTTCAATGATTAACCCAGAAGAAATCGAAGAAGCTTTAGGTTTTGGTGCATTTAAAGGTTTAATAAGAGCCTTACACATGAGCCAACAAGAAGTTGTCGATGAAATCTTAAAATCTGGTTTACGTGGTAGAGGCGGTGCTGGCTTCCCAACGGGAAGAAAATGGCAATTCGCTTTAAACCAAAATAATGAAGATAAATATGTTATTTGTAATGGTGACGAGGGTGACCCAGGTGCATTTATGGACCGTTCCATTCTTGAAGGTAACCCAGTTGGTGTTATCGAAGGTATGATGATTGCAGGTTACGCAATCGGAGCAAAAAACGGTTATTTCTATGTCCGTGCTGAATACCCTATCGCTGTTGCTAGACTTCGTATTGCTATTGCAAAACTTGAAGAAGTTGGCTTACTTGGTGATAACATTTTAGGTACAAACTTCTCATTTAGATGTCATATTCGTTTAGGCGCAGGTGCCTTTGTTTGTGGTGAAGAGACTGCTCTTTTAAACTCAATTGAAGGAAAACGTGGTATGCCACGTCCAAGACCTCCATTCCCAGCAATTAAAGGATTATGGCAAAAACCATCAATTATTAATAACGTTGAAACTCTCGCATCTGTTTCTTGGATTATGAGAGAAGGCGCTGATAAATTCGCATCTATCGGAACCGCTGGTTCTAAAGGAACCAAGGTCTTCGCTTTAGGTGGTAAAGTTAATAACGTTGGACT
>CAMORU010000007.1 GCA_946624155.1 uncultured Caryophanales bacterium | reverse complement strand
CCTGAAGCTGAACAAAAATATCTTTCTGGTGTTACTACTCAATATGAATCAGAAGCTGTTTACCACAACATGCTTAAAGAAGTTGAAGATAAAGGGGTTATTTTCCTATCAACTGACCAGGCTGTTCAAATGTGCCCTGATATAGTGAGGAAGTATTTTAATACTGTTGTTCCATATCGCGATAATAAGTTTTCAGCTTTAAATGGTGCTGTTTGGTCAGGTGGTTCGTTTATTTATGTTCCTAAAGGAGTTAAGTTAGATAAACCACTTCAATCTTATTTTAGAATAAATAATGAGAAATCTGGTCAATTCGAGAGAACACTCATCATTGTCGATGAGGGTGCGGATGTCCATTATGTAGAAGGCTGTACAGCTCCAATTTATTCACAAGATTCATTGCATGCAGCAGTTGTAGAGATTGTTGTATTAAAAGATGCCCATTGTAGATATTCAACTGTTCAAAACTGGTCAACAAACATAGTTAACCTTGTCACAAAGCGTGCAAAAGTAATGGAAAATGGCCATATGGAGTGGATTGATGGAAACGTTGGTTCACAGACTAATATGAAATATCCAGCATGTATTTTAGCTGGAGAAGGTGCTAAAGGAACTTGTATATCAGTAGCTGTTGCTGGTAAAGGACAATATCAAGATGCTGGAGCTCGTATGATTCACTTAGCATCTAATACCTCTTCAACGATTATTTCTAAATCGATTGTTAGAAATGGTGGTGCTGCAAATTACCGTGGATCAGTTAAACATATGAAGAATGCTTTAAACTGTAAATCGCATGTTGAATGTGACACTTTAATTCTCGATGATATTTCAAAATCTGATACAATTCCTACGAATTTAGTGCAAAATAACACTTCTTTCATAGAACACGAGGCTACTGTTTCTAAGGTAAATGAGGATCAACTTTTCTACCTTATGAGTAGAGGTATTTCTCGTAAAGATGCTGTCCAAATGATTATTATGGGATTTATTGAGCCATTCTCAAAAGAACTTCCAATGGAATATGCAGTAGAATTAAATCAACTTATTAAAATGGATATGGAAGGAAGCGTTGGATAAAGATGAAATCATATGATGTGATTGTTGTCGGCGGTGGTCACGCTGGTGTTGAAGCCTGTTGTGCTTGTGCACACATGGGTTTAAGCACTCTTTTGATCACACTTAATAAAAAGATGATTTCAAATATGCCTTGTAATCCTTCAATAGGTGGTTCTGCTAAAGGCGTTGTTGTAAGAGAAATTGATGCCTTAGGCGGAATGATGGGAATTGCTGCAGACCATGAGTATCTACAAATGAAGATGCTTAACACCGGTAAAGGCCCTGGAGTTCAATGTTTAAGAGCCCAAGAAGATAAGGCTAAATATCCAGCTTATATGCAAAAATTGCTGGAAAAAACCGCAAATTTAGAGATTTTAGAGGCCGAAGTAACTGGCATTTCACACGATAAAGAAACTGTTAATGGAGTCATTTTGAAAGATGGCACTGTTATAAGCTCGAAAGCAGTTGTAATTTCTACTGGGACATACATGGAAGGGGCCATTTTAAGAGGGCATAAATCTATAAGTGGTGGACCAGACGGTGAAAAGCCATCTATTGGTTTAAGTAAGTCTCTACAAGACATGGGACTTGAGATTTTTAGACTTAAAACAGGTACTCCACCAAGAATTAAAAAGAGTTCAATTGATTTTTCAAAAGCGACCCCCCAATATGGCATGGAAGGCATGTATGCCTTTTCGTATCTAACAAAAAAGTTTAAACCACTCAAAGATCAAGTTCTTTGCTGGTTAATTTATACAAATGAAAAAACTCATAAACTCATTACTGACAATTTAGATAAAACAGCTACATTTAATGGGCTACAGACAGGTGTTGGGCCTCGTTACTGTCCTTCCATTGAGTCTAAAGTAATGACTTTTAGAGATAAAAAACGTCATCAATTATTTCTTGAACCAGAATTTGAAGATGGTGAATCAATCTATTTGCAAGGTTTTTCAACTGCGATGGAAGAAGAAATGCAAGAAAAGATGGTTCATTCTCTCGAAGGAATGGAACATGCTGAATTTTTAAAATATGCTTACGCTATCGAGTATGATGCTTTAGTGCCAACTCAATATGACCTAACTTTAAAAGTTAAAAAGTACAAAGGTTTATATGGTGCAGGCCAAATTTGCGGAACATCAGGTTATGAAGAAGCGGCAGGTTTGGGTCTTGTGGCTGGAATTAATGCTGCATTATATGTACAAGGCAAAGAACCTTTTATTCTAAAAAGAAATGAATCTTATATTGGTGTCATGATTGATGACATTGTTACAAAAGGAACCCTTGAACCATATAGACTTTTATCCTCAAGAGCTGAGTATAGATTATTACTAAGACACGACAATGCAGATGTTCGTTTAACTCCATATGGATATAAGCTCGGTTTGATATCCGAAGAACGGTATAAAGCATTTGAAGAAAAGAACAAAAATGTCGAAAAAGCACGGGAAATCCTGCAAAAAATTCATCTTGGCTCATCAAAAAGAGTTAATGAATATTTATCGAGTAAGGGCCTTGAAACTCTTAAAGCTGGTGTCAGTGGAACCGAATTTTTTAAGCGTCCAGAAATCCATTACGAACACATTTGTGACTTGATTCCTGAAATTCAAGAAATACCGTTAGACTTTATTGGAATTGCTCAATTTGAGATTTCAGTTAAATATGAAGGTTATATTAAACGCGAGCTTGCTGAAGCTAATTCGTTTGCTAAATTTGAGAATTATGAGATTCCTGAAGGCATTGATTATCTAAATATGCACGGGCTTGCGTTGGAAGCTAGACAAAAATTGGATAAAATTAGACCTAGGACTGTAGGACAAGCTGGTAGAATATCTGGTATTAACCCTGCTGATATTTCAATCTTAATTTTGAACTTAAAGAGAAGCACAAAATGAAATTACTTGAAGAATTCGGATTAAATAAAGAGCAAATATATTTATTTGAAAAGTATTTAAGCTTACTTTTGGAATGGAATGAAAAGTTTAATTTGACGGCAATTACTGATCCAGACGAAATTGAAGAAAAACATTTTATTGATTCAATTGAATTAATTAAATATTTTGATTTAAAAAATAAAACTTTATTAGATGTTGGGTCTGGTGCTGGCTTTCCTGGTATTCCTCTTTCTATAGTCGAACCTTCTTTAAAAGTAACATTACTAGAAATAACTGGTAAACGCGTTACTTTCCTTAAGGAAGTTATTAAAGAATTAGGTTTAAAAAATGTTGAAGTAATCCAAGGTAGAGCCGAAGAACAAAAAGAAAGAGAAAAATATGACATTGTTACAGCTCGAGCAGTAAAAGAATTAAATGTCTTACTAGAACTTTGTTTCTATCAAGTTAAGGTTGGTGGTTTATTCATTGCATACAAATCAAGTGGTGTAGATGAAGAGATTAACAACGCGAAACATGCATTCAAAGTTTTACAAATTGATGAATATAAGAAGTACGAATATTTATTGCCAAAATCTAAAAATTCTAGGGTTTTTCTGGGGATTTTAAAGAAAAATAAGACTCAAAAGAAGTATCCAAGAAGATATTCTGAAATAATTAAACAACCTTTATAAAAGATTGTGATATAATAATTTTGTTTCAGGGCAGGGTGAAATTCCCGATCGGCGGTAAACTCCGCGAGCCAGTAGGCTGATCTAGTGAAATTCTAGAAGCGACAGTTAAAGTCTGGATGGAAGAAATTTTTTAATTAAAATTGCCTTGGAACACGAGGCATTTTTTATGGATTATAAGACACTTACCTTTGGTATATTAATCGTTCTATTTATTTTCGTTTTCCTTAAAACCTATTTTAAAGAAAAACAGAATTCGAAATATAAATTTGGGACAAAACAAATTGTTAGAGTAGCAGTATTTGGAGCATTATCTGGAATCTTTTATATTTTTATTAAATTCCCAGTTCCATTTATGCCAGCATTTTTGGAGTTTCATTTTGACGAAATTCCAGCTTTTATAGCATCATTTGCATATGGCCCTGTTAGCGGATTATTAGTTATACTAATAAAAACAATTATCAAACTCCCTTTAACTAGTACTTTAGGCGTTGGGGAACTTTCTGATTTGATTTATTCTTCAGCATTCATTTTGCCTGCTGCAATAATTTATAAAAAACATAGAAACTTTAA
Source organism: uncultured Caryophanales bacterium (assembly GCA_946624155.1). Next base: position 16,040 of record CAMORU010000007.1, on the reverse strand, counting down.
AGGTGTTGTTATTGGATTATCAATTGGAACTGTTTTCCAATTAAGTGTTTCTCTTTTATCAAATATCTACTTCATAATCCCATTCTATATGAAAGTGATGGAATTCCCAAAAGAGGCAATATTAGGAATGTGCCAAGCTGCAAATCCAAATATTAAAGATATTGGTTGGTCGTATGGCTTATTAGCGGTTTTACCATTTAATGCTATTAAAGATGCAGCTGTAATTATACTTACATTATTCACATATAAATCAGTGCATAGATTCATTGACAAATTACAACAATAAAAAAAGACACCTTTGGTGTCATTTTTTATAAGTAGAGGTTGAACTATTCTACATCGATTGCACCGAATGGGCATTCGAAGCCAAGTTCTCCTTCACATTCTGCGACAGCTTTTGCATGGCCTTCTTCATCAAATTCGAAGACTTCTGGACGTGAACCGACGCAGAGACCACATGAACCACAGAGTTCTGGATTGACTTTTACTTTTGGCATGGTTTTTTCCTCCGCTAGTAAGATTATATCAAATCCGTAATTAATATCAATATTCGTTGAAATGCTACAAAATTAATATGGTTATGTGATAACATATTTTCATTAAGGTTTCGTATGACTCGTGTTGAAAAATATCGTCGTTATCGTGAAGAAATCTCGAATATGAAGTTTGAGAGTTTTTCGAAAAAACGTGAAGCATCTAAACAAGTTGATAAACTTTACGGGAATAACCTTGAAGAAAAACTTAATTACGAAGATATAATGGTTGTTCATGAGGTGTTCGACAATTCGCAAGTTAGTAAGAAAAATAAACGAGTTATTAACTTAACAAAATATGAAATATTTTACTTTGTAATTGCAATTATATTTATCTTAGTTATAATAGCAACGTTAGTAATTATTTCACTTTAACTTTAGGAGAAAATATGAAAAAAGTTGTCATTGCAATTGATGGACCAGCTGCTGCTGGCAAATCTACAGTTTCAAAAGCTGTAGCAAAGAAATTGGGTTATACATATATCGATACTGGTGCTATGTATCGTGCTTTTACTGAATATTGTTTAAGAAAAGGTGTTGATTGCCAAAATGAAGGAGCTTGTGTTGCTTTAATACCTGAAGTTGAAATCACTCTTTATCCAGATGGCAAAGTTATGTGCTCTGGAAAAGATGTTACTAGAGAAATTAGAGAACCAAGAGTTAGTGGTAACGTTAGTTACATTGCCTCTTATAAGGATATAAGACTTGCAATGGTCGATCTTCAAAGAAAGATGGCAGAAAAAGTTTCTGTCGTTATGGATGGAAGAGATATTGGGACTTATGTTTTACCAAATGCGGATGTAAAAATTTTCCAAATTGCATCCGTTGAAGAACGTGCGAAACGCCGTTATCTTGAGAATCAAGAAAAAGGCATTCCTTGTACATATGAAGAGATTGTCGCTGATGTTGAAAAACGTGACCGTATTGACTCAAGTAGAGCTTTTGCTCCACTTAAACCAGCAGAAGATTCTATTGAATTAGATACATCTAAACTCACAATCGAAGAATCTGTTCAAGCCGTATTAGATATCATTAAAGAGAAAGTTGGAATTTAATGCCTTTAGGAGTAGTCGCAATTGTTGGAAGTCCTAACGTAGGTAAATCTACGATTTTTAATCGTATCGTTGGAAGAAGACGCGCAATTGTTGATGACCAGCCAGGCGTTACAAGAGATCGCTTATATGAAACTGCCGAATGGTTAGATCGTTCTTTTCGACTTGTTGATACTGGTGGAATTGAACTCGCTGATAGACCATTCCAAGAACAAATTAGAGTACAAACTCAATTAGCTATTGATGAGGCTGATGTAATTATATTTGTTGCCGATGGAAAGAAGGGCATTTCTAAGGACGATAGATTTATCGCCAAAATGTTATTTAAGACGAAAAAACCCGTGATTTTAGCGGTAAATAAGGTAGATAACCAAGATATGCTCATGTCTATTTCAGAGTTTTATTCACTTGGTTTAGGTGAGCCTATCGCCACCTCTGGAGAACACGGAATTGGTATAGGCGATATACTTGATAAGATAGTAAAAGTTCTTCCGAAAGTTGAAGAAGAAAAATATGAAGATGCAATTACTTTTTCAATTATTGGTAGACCTAATGTTGGAAAGTCATCATTAGTGAATGCTTTGCTTAAGAAAGAAAGAGTTATTGTTTCGAATATTGTTGGAACAACAAGAGACTCAATAGACACAAAAATTACAAGAGACAACAAAGATTATGTTGTTATTGATACAGCAGGTTTAAAAAAACGTGGCAAAATTTATGAATCAATTGATAAATATTCTATGCTTCGTGCTTTAGCAGCAGTCGATAGAAGTGAAATTGTTTTGCTTGTTATTGATGCTAATGAAGGCATTATTGAACAAGATAAACATGTTGTCGGTTATGCAATTGAAAAGAAAAAGGCCGTTATCATTGTTGTGAATAAATGGGATTTAGTTAAAAAAGAACAAAACACACAGAGCGAGTTTGAAAAAAAGATTAGAAAAGAATTTCAATTCTTAGAATATGCTCCAATCGTTTTTGTCTCAGCTAAGACAACATCAAAAGTAGAAAATATTTTTGATAAAATCGACATGGTTCACAAGGCTTATGATACACATATTTCTACTTCTTTATTGAATCAAGTAGTGCAAGATGCTCAACTAATGAATGAAGCTCCAGACTTCAATGGAGGAAGATTAAAAATCTATTTTGTTAATCAAGCGAATAGTTGTCCCCCAACATTTGTTTTGTTCGTAAATAAGCCGAAATATGCCCATTTTTCCTATCTAAGATATATAGAAAATAGATTAAGAGCATCTTTTAATCTAGATGGAACACCTATAGAACTTGTGTTAAGAGAAAGAGTTTAGTTTACTAAAATAATTTTTTTTGCTATATTAGTTATCGCACTCATTTAGGAGATTAAAAGATGAATAAAGCCGAATTAGTTCTTGCAGTTTCCGAAAAAACTGATTACCCAAAACAAGATGTTGAAATGATTGTTGACGACTTCTTGGATCTTATTGAACAAAAGATTATTAAAGGCGAAGAAGTTAAAATTTCAAACTTTGGCGTCTTCTATAAGAAAGAAAGACTTCCAAGAAAAGGAACAAATCCTTCAAGTGGAGCACCAATTATTATTCCTGCAAACAATACAGCAGGATTTAGACCTTCGAAGTCTTTAAAAGCTAAACTTAACAAATAAGTTTGACGAGTATATATAGGTGCTCATAGAGCACCTTTTATTTTAAAATGAACAACCAATTATTCGCGTTTCTAGATAAAAAATTTAAAGAGAATGGATTCTCTATTTTTGAAGTTGGTGGAAGCGTTAGAGATTCTTTACTCGGTATTGAAGTATACGATTTTGATTTTGCAACAGATGCAACTCCTGAAGAAATAATCAAATTTTTGCCAGATATCAATTCTACTTTTGCGAAATATGGTTGTATAAAATACAAAGGAGAGTTTGGCAGGGCTGAAATTACAACTTTTAGAAAAGAAGAAAGTTATAGTGACTATAGACATCCAACCGAAATTAAATTTGTTAAGTCTTTAGAAGAAGACTATAAAAGAAGAGACTTTACAATTAATGCTATTTATAGAGATATAAATGGAAAAATATATGATCCTTCTAATGGATTAAACGATTTAAAAAATAAAGTCATTCGTTTCATTGGGGACCCTGAAACCCGTATTAAAGAAGACCCTTTAAGAATTTTAAGAGCAAAAAGATTTGCTTCTAAACTTAATTTTGTGATTGAGAAAAAAACATTAAAAGCTATGGAAAACCTTAGTTATTTACTTGAAAAACTTAATCCTGATAAGATTAAAGAAGAAGAAAGAAAAATAAATAGTTTTAAATAATTCTTGAATTATTAAAAGATTATTATAGAATACTAAACAATATGTCAGATTCGCAAAGAGATGCTATCGATTATAGATATTTACTCATCGAGTATTACAAGAAGCTAAGACTAAGTGAGAATGAGCTTTCTGTTATTTTGATGATTGATCATCTTTTACAACAAAAAAATACTTTAATCACTCCAGATCTTTTATCTATGAAAATGAACTTAGATGTTAAAGAACTAGATAAAATTTTTGTTACGTTAATCGAAAGAGGCCTTTTGGTATTTGACACTGGCAAAAAAATTAAGGTTTCTTTAAAACCTCTTCAAAAGAAGTTACTTAAAACATTTACTGAAGAAATGGCCGCTGATGACGAGAACCACAACAACAAAGAAAAAGCTGAAGCAATCGATTCAGTAAAAAAGGCTTTTGAAAAAGAATTTAAGACAACTTTATCTCCACTTGAAAATTCACTTATAGACGATTGGATTCAACACGGCTATCCTGCTGACACAATTATTGATGCTATGAGAGAATGCGTTTCCAAAGGAAAGAAAACATTCAAATCAATCGATAAACTACTTCTTCAATGGCAAACTAGAGATGATATTGCAAAGACTGGTGCCAGTGCTGCAAGTGATAAGTGGGATAAAAACATTGAAGAGACACTTAAAATTGCTAAGGCAAAATGGATAGATGATTAATACTGAATTATTATTCTCATATTTGGATGAAAAATATCCAGATGCACATTGTGAATTAGTCTATTCTAAAGATTATGAACTTTTAATAGCAGTCATGCTTTCCGCTCAAACAACAGATAAATCTGTTAACCAAGCGACTGCTATTTTATTTTCGAAATATAAAACTGTCGAAGAATTAGCTAAAGCTGATCTTTCAGATGTCGAATTCATAATTCGACATTTAGGTATGTATCAAGTCAAAGCTAAAAATGTTATTAAGATTGCACAAATTTTAGTGACCCAATATCACGGAAAAGTTCCTCATGATTCAGAAGCATTGTTAGCAATGCCAGGAGTTGGAAATAAAACAAAGAATTGTGTTTTCGGCGAATTATTTAATGATCCAGTTCTAGCAGTTGATACTCATATGCAAAGAGTTGCAAAACGATTAGGCATTGCATGCGAAAAAGATTCTGTTGAGAAAATTGAACAAAAATATATGTCAATTATCCCTAAAGAAAGGGTTGTTAAAACAAACCATCAAATTATTTGGTTCGGTAGGTATTTTTGCAAAGCACTTTCACCTGAATGTGCAAATTGTAAATTGAAGCAATTTTGCAAAAATCACTAGGAATTCATGTAGTTTTTCTCGATAATTTCTAAATAATCTAAGCGAGGCGCAAGGCCTTTTTTAATTTGGTGACCATTCTCTAAAACATCTTGATAAGGTATAGATTTCCTTGTTCCGTTTTCAAAATATTCAATGACATAGGAAGCGTCAAGCAAAAACACCTGATCAAGTTTGGCAAATTCAATGATAAAGAAAGCAATTCCTCCATGCTTCAAAACGTGTTTTAAATGATCAATTTGATGTTTGGAAACGTTTGCTAATGGAAAGGACGACGTTTTTTGTGTCGACTTTGCTTCAAAATCAATGTACCTTCCTTTGTAAACTCCGTTATAGTCAGTTGTCGACTGTTTTTCAAAATAAGCATTCGTTATTACTGCTCCTTTTGTATAGTCAACTGATACTACATTAATAGGAGTTGGTCTTTTTGTTACTAAGCACGATTCGTTTGCTTTGTAATATTCGTTGCTTAGGTTGATATCTTCTTCTAAATTCATTCCTCTATTTGAGTGCGAAAAAGAAGTCGAATTAATCGAGAATTTTGATGATTTTTCGGGTTTTTTCGTAAAATTTTGTCCGTTTGAGTACTTAATCATTTCAGTGAATTTCTGACATATGATTCGAACTCTTCAGCTGAGACATTTTCTTTTTTGGATAATTTTTCAATAGCCAAATGAATAGGCTCAGGAAGATGTCGATACATGCCTAAGGTTTTGCGATATTCATTGACTACTATTTCTTTATTTTTAAGGAAAGCGTCATACAGATAAACTGTATTAAGCGTATCCGCTAATGCATTATGTTGAGTGCCTTTAAACTCAATGTTAAAGATTTTTAAGAAATTTGCTAAAGACAAATTATTGTTGTTTTCATCTTTAATGTAAGTGCTAAGAAAGTCAGCTAAATCAAATTGATGTTTAATAACGGTTTCTACGTCTTCTTTATTAACGTCAAGGTTATGAGCTAGAGAATGAGCCATAATTCTGAAGTCGTGATTTCCGAAAGCAACAAACAAACACTTGTTAAAATAAAATCCCATATATTTTTTGAGTCCGTTCAATGCGACTCTAAAAGGAACTCCATTTTCCTTTACATCTTTTTCTGTTATTCCGGTTAACTCGGTAACAACTTTGCCGATTCTAGATTTTGGTTTAACCAAAGTGTAGTAGCCTTTATGGATTTTCTTAATAGAACCATCTTTGTGAAGATCGACTTTGACTGCTCCAATAGCAATCATTTCGTGTGAAAACTGTGTTCCTTCTAAATCGATGAAACAAAGAGATTTTCTATTTTTTAAAATCTTTTCTAAAGCTTGCATAGCGAGAATTATTATAACAATTCCCACTTGTTTTTTAAAAACAATTTGAGTTTATCAGTAATTTTAATTATAATTAAAAAGCATTTTATTATGGCAAACAAACTCAATTACGATGCAAAAACAATTCTAAACATTAAGTTTAGCCCTGCCCAAAAAGGGTACAACTCTTTAGAGGTCGATGAAACTTTTGACAAAATCATTAGTGACTATCTTGCTACGGCATCCACAATTGATGAGCTTGTCCAAGAAAATGCAAAGCAACTTGCCAAAAATGATGAATTAAAGAAACAAATTCAAACGTTAAGTTTTGAATTAACTTCTTTAAAAAAGAAATTTGACTCGTTGAAACAAGCAAGTTCTATTAATGGAGATAACTACGAGTTAATCCAGAAGATCTCTGCTTATGAAAGGGTCCTTTATAGAAAAGGAATCAATCCTAAAAAAGCACTTTCCGACCCGGATAATTGCTAGCAATAGCTAGAGGAAAGTCCATGCTCGCACAGGCTGCGATGCCTGTAGTGATTGCGCTAGCGGAAAAAATAACGTTAGGCACGTAGGAGTACGTGATGGCGGAACTAGTCTAAAACTTCGGTCATGATGATGTTCCATAAAGCACCACAGAGACGAACAAGCGGAAACGCTGACATGAAACGTTGGCAAGCCCCACAAGCGAGAAACCCAAATTTTGGTAGGGGAGGTCAAGAGGGAGAATTGAATCCTGATTGGCACGGGAAACCGTAGATAAATTATTATCCTAGACAAAACATGGCTTACAGGGTCGGCACTCAAAAAAGGAGACAAAAAGATGAACTTACCTAACAAGATTACAGTGAGCAGAATCGTTCTAATTTTTGCAATGATTATTGCTATGTTTGTTTTGGCATTAATCCCTGATTTTTCAGTGAAATCTATAGGAAATTCAAAGATTAACATCGTTTATCTTATCTTCACTTGCGTCTTTATTGTTGCTGCATTTACTGACATGATTGATGGCAAAATTGCTCGTAAATGTAACCTTGTCACTGACCTTGGAAAATTCCTTGATCCAATTGCTGACAAATTACTAAATGATGCAATGATGATTTTCATACTTGTGCCACAAGCATATGCACCAGAACAACGCAATAACTCGCTTATGTTAACAATACTCGCTATTTGCGTGGTTCTTATGATTGCGAGAGATTTAATTGTTGATGCTCTTAGACTTATTGCAGTAAAGAAAAACATCGTTATCGCAGCAAATATATTCGGAAAAGCCAAAACTGTTCTACAAATGATTGCTATTCCAATGCTTTTATTAAATGATTGGCCGTTTAGTTACTTTGATTCTAAATGGCATCCAGCTCTTCAAATTTCAAATTGGTTCTTCTATCTTGCGACATTAATGTCTTTGGTTAGTGGAATTATTTATATTTATCAAAATCGCAAAGTTTTTAAGGAATTTTCAAAATAATGGAATCTCTCCTAAAAGCATACAAAGAAAAAGGCTTAACTTTGGGTTCAATCGAATCCATGACTGGAGGCCTTTTTGCGGCAAAATTCACGGAAATTCCCGGTAGTTCTGCTGTTTTTAAGGGTTCAGTTGTCACCTATTCTTGCGAAGAAAAAATCAATATTGTTGGTGTCAAAAGTGAGACTATTGAAAAGTATGGAGTCGTTTCAAAAGAAGTTGCGAAAGAAATGGCGGAACTTGGAAGAAAACTTTTAAATGTTGATGTTTGCGTCTCGGTTACAGGCAATGCTGGACCAACCTGCGAACCAGGAGGAAAGCCGGTCGGATGCTTCTATGTTGGTGTTGCGACAAAAGAGGAAACCACTGTTAAGGAGTTTGAAAAACCTCTAAAAAGAAATATGGTTAGAAATGAGGCTGTTCTCGCTATGCGAGATTTAGCCTATTTAAAAATAATTTAAAAAATTTTTCCCGTATAAATTCAATTTTACCCCTGACTGAGTAATAGGAGGAGATGTTATGAATAAAAAATTAAATAACACAAATCAACTTGATGATGTCCTCGCTGAAATCGAGAAAAATTTTGGCAAGGGATCAATCATGAAACTCGGTCAACGCCCTCAAGTCGACGAGGACGTTATTCCGTCAGGAAGCCTATTACTCAATAACGCTTTAGGCATAGGCGGATATCCACGAGGTCGTATAATTGAAATTTATGGACCTGAAAGTAGTGGTAAGACCACTTTAGCATTGCATGCGATTGCAGAAACTCAAAAAAAGGGTGGACGTGCCGCATTTGTTGATGCTGAGCATTCAATCGATCCAATTTACGCGAGAAATTTAGGAGTCGACATTAATGAATTAATTCTTTCACAACCAGATAATGGTGAACAAGCATTAGAAATTGTTGAAAAGCTTGCTTCATCAGGTGCTTTTGACATTATTGTTGTTGATTCTGTCGCAGCATTAGTTCCGCAAGCTGAACTTGAAGGAGAAATGACTGATCAAACTGTTGGTCTACAAGCTAGACTTATGTCTAAGGCAATGAGAAAACTTGCAGGTATTCTTAATACTCATAATTGTACGGTCATTTTTATTAACCAATTAAGAGATAAAGTCGGTGTCATATTTGGAAATCCTGAAACCACAACAGGTGGTAAAGCATTAAAGTTCTATGCTTCAGTGAGAATTGATATTAGACGTTCAGAAGCAATTGGAACAGGTAGCGATATTAAAGGTAACGTTGTAAAAGTAAGAATTGTTAAAAACAAAGTTGCCCCACCTTTCAAAACATGTATGTTCGATATTATGTATGGCAAAGGCATATCAAAAACCGGAGAAATTGCTGATATCGGTGTTCAACTTGGTGTTTTAAAAAAAACAGGATCTTGGTTTGAATACGAAGGCAATCGTTTAGCAAACGGTCGTGAAAGCTTCAAACTTTATTTAGAAACTCACCCAGAACTTCTCGAAGAACTTGAAAAGAAAATTGTTGAAGCTTTAAAAGACGAAGCAGAAAAATAATCTAATTTCCCTAAAAATAAATTTTCAGTTTTATTTATAAAGCAACTTCTATATAATGATTGTGTACTTTTAACCAAAGTACTTATTACCATAGATTCATTTTCGGTCCAGGACCGTAAAAATATATAATCAAATCTACTAGCGAGTAGTTTTAGGTAATAATCTAATTTATCGGTTGATTATATCTTTAGATATAGATTGACCTATTCATATATTTAGGAGAAATAAAAATGAAAGATTTTGTATGGATTATTCTCATTGTTGTTGCTTTAATCGTGGGACTTATCGTTGGTTTTTTCTTACTCAAATTATTACCAGCGATGAAGGCGAAAGATGCACAACACAAGGCTGAAAAAATTTTGCGCGATGCTGAAATTCGTGCTGAACAAATTAGAAAAAATGCTCAAATCGATGGCAAACAAACAATCATGGAGATGAAGCAAGAAGCTGAAAAGGATATTCGCGAAAGAAAACAAGAATACGCTAATCTTGAAAACAAATTAAATCAACGTGAACAAAATATTGATCGCAGAGATGCAAATTTGCTCACTAAAGAAAACGCTATTGAACAAAAGAACGATCAACTAAATAGACGTTTGCAAGAATGTGACAAGAAAGAAAAAGCTCTTCAAGAGAAAATTGATTCTATTATTGTCGAGCTCGAAAAAGTCGGTCAACTTTCAGTAAACGAAGCAAGAGACCAAATTTTTGAACGTGTCGAAAGCAAGATGGCTAGAGAAATTGCTTCATATATGAAAACAAAAGAAGATGAAGCAAAATCAGAAGTTGAAGCAAAAGCTAAAGAAATGCTAAGCATTGCTATTTCAAAATATGCTCAAGAAGAAGTTCAAGAAAGAACAGTTTCAGTTGTTCCTCTTCCATCTGATGAGATGAAAGGTCGTATTATTGGTCGTGAAGGTCGTAATATTCGTACTATGGAACAATTACTTGGTGTTGACTTAATTATTGATGACACACCAGAAGTTATTACCGTTAGTTGTTTTAACCCAATTCGTAGATATGTTGCTACTAAGTCTTTAGACTTATTAATTAAAGATGGTCGTATTCAACCTGGAAGAATTGAAGAAATCGTTGCAAAAGTTCAACAAGAAGTTGATGCCGATATTCAAAAGACTGGTGAAGAAGCAGCATTTAAACTTGGATTACCAAAAATTAATAAAGAATTATGCTCATACATTGGTAGGTTAAAATATCGTACATCTTATGGTCAAAATGCATTAGACCATTCTATTGAAACTGCATACTTAGCTGGCATTATGGCTGCTGAACTTGGTCTCGATCAAAACTTAGCAAAACGTGCTGGTTTATTACATGATATCGGTAAAGCTGTTGACTTCGAACAAGACGGAAGCCATGTTGAACTTGGTTCTAGACTTGCAAAGAAGTTTGGCGAACCAGATGTTGTTATCAATTCAATCGAATCTCACCACGGAGATGTTCCACAAAATTGTTTAATTGCATATTTAGTTCAAGCTGCAGATACTTTATCTGCCGCTAGACCTGGGGCACGTAGTGAAACTCTTGAAAATTATATTAAACGTATTGAACAGCTTGAGACAATTTGTAAAGGCTTTGATGGTGTTTACCAATGCTATGCAATGCAATCAGGTCGTGAAGTTCGTGTAATGGTAATTCCTGATAAAGTTGATGATCTTGGTGCATATAAGATGGCTAGAGATATTCGTGAAAAGATTGAAAATGAAATGACTTATCCAGGTCAAATCAAAGTTTCAGTTATTCGTGAATATAGAGCTGTGGAAACAGCAAAATAATCGAGAATTCCCGCTGAAATCCGGATAGAAAGCATCCAATGAAAGTACTATTTTTAGGGGATATTGTCGGCAAAGTTGGCCGTCGAGTAGTCGTTAACAATCTTGAAAAACTTGTTAAAAAATACCAAGTTGATTTTGTTATTGCTAATGGCGAGAATGCAACTCATGGCAAAGGTTTGATTGAAAAGCATTACTATGAGTTATTAAATGCAGGAATTGATTGCATTACTTTAGGTAACCACTATTTATCAAAAGATAATCTGCTTACTTATATTGAAGATGCAGATGCATTAGTAAGGCCACTAAATATCTCAAAACGTATTGGTGGGGAAGGTTCACGTTTATTTGAAGTTCATGGAGTTAAAATTCGTGTCACAAATATTCTTGGTACTGCCTTTATGAAAGAAGAAGTTTCTTCTCCATATTATTCGCTTAAATCATTAATTGATTCTATTGAATCAGAGGACTCAATTCATATTGTCGATTATCATGCTGAAGCAACTGGTGAAAAAATGTGTTTCGGTTATGCTTTTGACGGACTTGTAAGTGCTGTTCTTGGTACTCACACTCATGTTCAAACTAACGATGCGAAAATTTTAAAAAACGGAACTGCATTTATTTCTGATGTAGGTATGTGTGGCGCAGCAAACGGAGTTTTAGGATTTGAAAAGAACTCAGTTATTAGGGTAACAATGTTTGGCGAGAAAGATCGTTTCGGTTTTGATGAGAACGACCAAGGTATGGTTAACGGTGTCGTTATTGATATTGATGAGTTATCTCATAAAGCTCGCGAAATTGTCGCTATAAAATTAATGGAAGACAAATAATGGCAAAGAAGTGCATTTACCATTCTCTACCAGATTCAAATCTCGAAAGAAGGAGAAATCTTTCTTTTGATTTTTCATATCCAGAGTTTAAAGTTCCAGAGTTTTTAAAAGACTACGCAAAAGGAAAGAAATATTTCATCTACACTTATGGCTGCCAGGCCAACCATAGAGATGAAGAAATAATGGCAGGTTTACTTGAAAAAGCAGGTTTTTCCCATGTTTTTTCGGAAAATGAGGCCGATTTAATAATTCTAAATACATGTGCTGTAAGGGAAAATGCAGAACAAAAAGTTTATGGCAAAATCGGAGACTTAATTCATTACAAAAAGAAACATGAAGATGTCATAATTGCTGTTTGCGGATGTATGGTTCAACAAAAGCATATTATTGAATTCTTAGTGGACAAATTTAAACATGTCGATTTAATTTTTGGAACACACAATATTACGTCACTACTCGACATGCTTAATGAAGTAATAACAAAACATATTCGCTTAGTCGAAGTTAAATCTATTCCTGGAGATATTGTTGAAAATTTACCAAGTGTTAGAGAATCGAAGTTTAAAGCTTTCGTTAACATTTCTTATGGATGCGATAAATTTTGTACTTATTGCATTGTTCCATACACTAGAGGAAAAGAACGTTCAAGAAAATTAGAAGATATCCTTGACGAAGTCAAACAATTAAAAGAACTCAATTACAAAGAGGTTACTTTACTTGGCCAAAATGTTAATGCGTATGGTAAAGATTTCAATGATGGCACTACATTCGCAAAACTACTTGAGGAAGTTGCAAAAATTGGAATACCTAGAGTTCGCTTTTTAACGTCGCATCCTTGGGATTTTACTACTGACATTATTGATGTTATCGCTAAATACGACAATATCATGAAATACATACATTTACCTGTTCAATCTGGGTCCGATGAGATTCTCAGATTAATGGGCAGAAGATACACAAGAGAACAATATTTAACTCTAGTTAAAGAAATTAAAAATAGAATACCGAATGTTGCTTTAACAACTGATATTATTGTTGGTTTTCCAAATGAAACATACGAACAATTTTTAGAAACTGTTTCATTATGTAGAGAAGTGCATTATGACTCAGCTTTTACTTTTATTTATTCGCCACGAAACAACACTCCTGCTGCGAAAATAAAAGACAATGTAACGCCTGCTGAAAAGGGTAAGAGATTTAAAGAACTTGTTAAAGCGCTTGAAGAAGACATCGTAAAATATTCCGAAGATATGATTGGTAAAGTTTATGATGTTTTGGTTGACGGTGTTTCAGAAAAGAATCATGATATGCTTTCGGGCTATACTGAGAAAAACAAACTAGTTCATTTTAAAGGGCCAATTAGTCTAGTGGGCCAAATAGTTAAGGTAAAAATTTTAGAATCACATACATACTCCATGATTGGAGAATTAATGAATGAATAATATTGATGAACTTTTAACTATGTTAAAAGATGAATTAAGAAATGAAGAATGCGTGAAGCAATATTTTTATTATAAAGAATTACTTGAAAATGATTTATCGCTAAAGACTTTGGATGAAGAAACAAGATTTCATCAAAAAGAGATGTGCCGAAATAAAGAAAATAATGAAATTTATTTTAAAGAAAAAGCCATTTACGAAGAATGTAAAAATAAATTAGATCAAAACCCTATATTGATAAATTATCAAATTGCTAGAGATGAAGTATTTTCACTTTTAGTAGATATTAAAAATATCCTTAGTTAAAATAATCTTATGATTATTGTCATAACAGGACCTACATGCATGGGCAAATCAGAAACCGCTTTAGAAGTTGCTAAAGTTTTTGATGCTGAAATTGTAAACGGTGATGCATTTCAATGTTATAAAGAAATGGATATTGGGGTGGCAAAGCCACCAAAAGAGTATTTCGACATTGTTCCACATCATCTTTTTTCATTTGTAGATGTTAAACGCAATTATTCAATAGCTGATTATCAAAAAGATTTAAGAAGAACCGTTGATGAAATACTTTCTCGTGGCAAGAATGTAGTAATTGTTGGTGGTTCTGGGCTTTATATTCGCTCAGCACTTTATGACTATGAGTTTGGTGAGCAACCAAAAATCGATATGACTGACTATGAGAAGCTTAATAACAACGATCTGCATGCTAAACTTGAAGAAATTGATCCTGAACAAGCCAAGATTATTCACCAAAATAATAGGAAAAGAGTTTTAAGAGCGATTGAGATTTATTTAGCGCATGGCAAGACTAAAACTGAGGTATTAGAATGCCAGTCACATAAACTAGTTTATGACGCTCAATTTTTTGTGAGAGATTTAGATAGGAAAATTTTGTACTCATTAATTGATGAAAGAGTAGATAAAATGATGGACAAAGGATTGTTAGAAGAAGTAAAAAGAATTGTCGAAAAATACGGAAAAAACAACAATGCCCTTCAAGCTATTGGTTATAAAGAGCTTATTCCGGTTCTAGAAGGACATTATTCCCTTGATTTTGGGGTTGAACAAATAAAGAAAAATTCGAGAAAATATGCAAAAAGACAAGTAACCTTTATTAAGCATCAATTTCCAGTCATTTTCTATAAAAATACTGAGGATTTACTAGGGATTTTACGTAAATGAGCGATTATTTAGATAGATCAAAACAATTACTTGGAGAGTCTAAAATTAATGCTTTAGCTGATAAAGTAATTTTAGTGATCGGATTAGGTGGAGTTGGGGGAACAGCCCTAGAAGCTTTAGCACGTTCAGGATTTAAAAAGTTTATTTTGATTGATTCTGATGTCGTCGATGCTTCAAACCTTAATAGACAGGTTTTGTACACAAGTGAAGATATTGGCAAAAATAAGACTGATATTTCTAAACAACATTTATTATCAATAAATAATTCCCTTGATATTAAAGTTTTTAAGAGTAAAATAGGCGACATAAAACTTGAAGAACTTGAGCTTGGAAAAGTTGATTTTATTGTTGATGCTATTGATAGTGTCGAAGGTAAGTTGCATATTTACGAATTCGCACAAAAGAATCACATTCCGTTCATTTCTTCACTTGGCATGGGAAATCGTGTTGATCCAGAATCTGTCACAATTACAAAACTCAACAAGACGGAAAATGACCCATTAGCAAAAAAGATTCGCTATTTAGCAAAACAAAAGGGATTAGATTTAAAAGAAATTCCTGTCGTGTTCTCAAAAGAGATTCCGCTAATTAAATCGCCTAAACCAGCATCAATGATTATGGTTCCATCGACAGCAGGTCTTTTAATAGCAAAATATGTTTTATTCACTATTTTATAGTGTTATACTTATATTAATGAGGTAAAAATTATGATGAAAGTAATCACAGAAATCGCAAAAACAGCAAAGATCGACGAAAAGTATGTCGATATGTATGGAAAATACAAAGCAAAGATTGATTTATCAATCATGGATGAATTGAAAGACAAAAAAGATGGCAAACTTGTTTTAGTTACTGCTATTACTCCAACCAAAACTGGTGAAGGCAAAACTACAATGTCAATTGCATTAACAGAAGGTTTTGCTAAAGTTGGCACTAATTGTATGCTCGCGTTAAGAGAGCCTTCTCTTGGCCCTGTATTTGGCCTTAAGGGCGGTGCTACTGGTGGTGGCCTTGCGTCTATTCAACCAAAAGATGACATTAACTTGCATTTCACTGGTGATATGCATGCTTTAACTTCCTCCATTAACCTTATTTCTGCTGTTATTGATAACCATATTTTTCAAGGAAACGAACTTGGCATTGATCCAACAAAGATTGTTTGGACTCGTGCTTTAGATATGAACGACAGAGCACTTCGTAGTGTTACTGTTATGCAAGATGAAAAGAAAGGAACTCCAAGACATGATGGATTTGTCATTACAGTTGCTTCTGAAATGATGGCTATTATGTGCTTAGCAAAAGATCCTGAAGATTT
>CAMORU010000006.1 GCA_946624155.1 uncultured Caryophanales bacterium | reverse complement strand
ACAGCTTTGTAATAATCATACTCACAGATTATTTCTTCACCGTTTCTAGTGATAGTCGCTGGATGGTCTGGTTGACGATATCTAAATTTAACCCCTACTTTTTGTGGGAATTTTTCATGTTCATTTATGAAATTTAATTTTCTAACGATACATTTATTGGACATTAAATACTTTTGAGTGTCTCCACGTGTGACATAAAGAATGTTCTTTTTAGCATCTTTTTTAACAATAAACCAACCGGTAGCAGTTTCTCCCGAAATTCCACCGATTCCTAAGCCTTTATGTTGGCCAATCGTGTAATAATAAACTCCACGATGTTCTCCAACCTTTTTTCCAGAGTCAATATCTAAGATATTTCCTTTTTGAGCAGGAATGTAATTTTTAAGGAATTCTCTAAAGTTACGTTCACCAATAAAACATACTCCAGTGGAATCTTTTTTATCCATAACTGACTCTAACTCAAGCTCATGGGCAATCTTTCTTACTTCACTTTTATCAATGTCTCCAAGCGGGAATAAACAAGATTTAATTTGCTCTTCATTTATTTGCGATAAAAAATAGGTTTGGTCTTTATTTGTGTCTTTGCATTTCATTAAATAATAATGACCATCTTTTTCAATTCGTTTTGCGTAATGCCCCATTGCAATCATTTCGCATCCATTTTTTCTTGCAAATTTTAAAAAAGCATCAAATTTAATAAATTTATTACATAAAATGTCAGGATTTGGAGTTCTTCCACATTCATATTCAGAAATGAAAAAAGAAAAAACATGATCCCAATATTCTTTAATAAAATCTTCTCTTAAAAGAGGAATACCTAGTTTTTCAGCTACTTTTTTTGCATCTTCATAATCTTTTTCTTGTGGACATTGATCATTATTAACGGTCGGATTTCCTAAATAATCGCCATTAGCGAGAGCGTCCCAGTTTCGCATAAAACCAGCGACAACTTCATAACCTTGCTTTTTAAGCAAATAAGCCGCTACTGCGCTATCAACACCACCACTTAATCCAATCATTACTTTCATAAGCCAAGTTCCTTTGAATCAATAATCGTGGTGAATGGACCATTATTTTCTAAATCAATTTTCATGTCTGCACCAAAAACACCAGTTTCAATATGAATACCAGTGTTTCTTAAACATTCATTAAAATAGTCATACATTTTTGTAGCTTCTTCAGGTCTCATTGCATCAACAAAACTTGGACGTCTGCCATCTTTTACTGATGCATATAAGGTGAATTGTGAAATAGACAAAATTGAACCATTAACGTCGCTTAATGAAAGATTGGTTTTTCCATTTTCGTCGTCAAATAGTCTCAAAGAGACTAACTTATTAACCATTTTATCTACAACTTCTTTTGTATCGCTATGAGTAAAACCTACAAAAACACAAAAACCGCGGGAGATTTCTCCCACGATTTTGTTATTAATTGTGCATTTTGCACGATTTACATTTTGAACGACAATTCTCATTAACCTTTAATGTAATCGTGAACTGTTGGAGGATAATCAACAAATCCATCAACAATTGTAAATGAATTTTCTATATCTTTTAAAATTGACTCGTAATCATCTTTGTTTGTATGAACAACACATAAGACATCGCCTTTAGCAACTTTATCGCCAACTTTCTTTCGTAAAACGATACCTGCACTCATATCAATAACATCATCAAATGTTTCTCTACCAGCACCTAAGCGCATAGCGCTTTCGCCGATTTCAAGGGCAACAATGCGTTTGATATAACCAGGTTTTGAAGCCTTAACTTCAATAATGTGTTTAGCAAGTGGGAATTTTTCTGGATGATCGATATAACTTACATCACCGCCTTGAGCGATAACCATTTGTCTAAATTTTTCAAAGGCTGAACCATCTTCAACAACTTTATGGAGCATCTTAAGACCTTCTTCTTCATCTTTAGCAATTCCGGCTTGTTCAAGCATAATTGCTCCTGATTGATAACAAAGATCTTGGAAATCTTTTGGACCATGTCCATGCAATGTATCAATTGCTTCTTTAACTTCTAAAGCATTGCCTACGGCAAAACCAAGAGGTTGATCCATTGAAGTTAAAACTGCACGAGTATCTCTATTTAAAGAATTACCAATTGCACACATAATTTTTGCAAGCTTCTTGGCATCTTCTCTAGTTTTCATAAATGCACCATTACCAAACTTAACATCAAGTAAAATACAATCACTACCTGAAGCAAGTTTTTTAGACATAACACTAGATGCAATTAAAGGAATTGATTCAACAGTTCCTGTAACATCACGTAATGCGTAAAGTTTTTTATCAGCAGGAACTAAAGTTCCTGTTTGACCAGCAATTGCAACACCATTTGATTTTAAAATTTCTTTAAATTTCTTCTCTTCCATAAAGACATTAAGTCCAGGAATTGATTCTAATTTATCGAGCGTTCCGCCTGTATGGCCTAAACCTCTACCAGACATTTTTGCAACAACTGCTCCACAAGCAGCAACCATAGGGCCAAGAGCTAAAGAAGTCTTATCTCCAACACCGCCTGTAGAGTGTTTGTCAACTTTTTTGCCTGGAATATCACTTAAATCCATGACATCGCCACTATGTTCCATTCTGTCTGTAAGATGAACAATTTCTTTGTTCGTCATACCTTTGAACACAATAGCCATAAGTAAAGCGGAAACTTGGTAATCAGGAATTCTTCCTTCTACATAACCATCAATAAAGAAATCAATTTCTTCATTGGTTAAAACTCCGCCGTCTCTTTTTTTAGTAATAATATCAACCATTCTCATATGAATAAAACCTCATAATAACTATATCACAACAATTCTATTTATAGAATGAAAACATATAATTCCTTGTAGTGAAAATAATTTATATATGTTCTACAATAGTAGAGATATGAAAAAGCGATTTTTCTTATTAGCCCTTCTTGCATCCTTATCTTTATCCGGATGTGACTTTTTTAGCAATCTTTTTCCAGGAAAAGAAAACCAAGAGCAACAAAAACAAAAAGAAGAGGATGAGAAAAAAGAAGAAAAGGTTAATGTTGAATCAATTGTTATTGAAAATAAAGAAATTGAACTTAAAGTTGGTGACTACTACAAGATTGAATATACAATCTTACCTGAAGAAGCAAACCAGTCAGTTGAATATGAAAGCTCTGACGAAGACTGCGCCATAGTTTACCAAGATGGGAAAATTTATGGTGTCGGAGTTGGCGACCTCAAGGTAAGATTAACAAGTTCTGAAAATCACGAAGTTTATGATGAAGTTGATGTAAGCGTGATTGATGATCAAGACCCTCCACCAACCCCACCAACACCAGATCCAAGCGAGGATGAAGAAGTTAAAGAATATTATAAAAATATATCAACTACCGCTACTGGCAATACTTTAAAAACTCAACTTTATAATCTTATAAAAGATCATACTCAATGCGCATATGGTTCTTTAGAAGTTCAAATGAAAGTTACTGACCGCGATTATGATCTTGATCCAGTTACAGAAAATGAACCTGAAAATTATGACCCATACATGAAACTTCTTTATGCTGATTATAATGGTAATAAGTCTACGGCTAAAAAATGGAGCACTTCGCAAGGATCTTATGGTGTACAATCAGGTTATGTTTGGAATAAGGAACATATTTGGGCAAAATCAAATGGTTTCGGTAAATCTAGTGGTTGCAAGGCATATTCTGATTTACATCATCTAAGAGCTAGTGACTGGAAATGTAATAACACCAGGGGCAATTTCCCTTTCTCGAATGTAACAAATCACACAACTTCTAATGCTTCATTCGACTATACTCAAAATCGTAGAACTGATAATTATCTAGAAAATGGTGTTTTTGAACCTAGAGACTCTGATAAAGGAGATGTTGCAAGAGCCCTCTTTTATATGGCGACCCGCTATATGATTAGCAGTGCTGATTCAGGCAATACAGCTCTTGCTTTAACAAACGGAACTGATAAATCAGGAGGAAAATGGGGTTATTTAAGCACCCTTTTAGCTTGGAACACTCAAGATCCACCTGATAAATTTGAAATTAATCGTAATGGTTTAGTGCAATCTTTCCAACATAATCGTAACCCATACATCGATCATCCTGAATGGGCTCAAAAAGTATTTGGATAATAATGGATTTTAAAACTCATTTAAATAAATATTTAAACGAAGACGAAATTAATTCACTAATCTCGTCTTTTTCTAACGAAGAGAAAAAGGCAATATATCTTAACAAAGTTAAGATGAGTAATAATAAACTACTTTCACTTTTCCCAAATTTAAAACCTCATCCTGTTGTTCCTAATGGTTATCTATATGATAAAAATGAATACGAACTTGGTAAGAAAATTTACCACGACTTAGGAGCTTATTATATTCAAGAACCATCAGCGATGCTTGTCGCTCATTTTTTGGATGCAAAACCTGGCGAAAGAGTTTTAGATTTATGCGCTGCACCTGGTGGAAAAACTATTCAAACTGCATTAAAAATGCAAAATGAGGGTTTAATAATTGCTAATGATTTATCAAAATCTAGAGCAAATATTCTTCTTTCAAATATTGAACGTTTAGGAATTTCTAACACCGTTGTCACTTCTTATGATTTCAAGAAATTTTATAGGGATTTTCAAGGATTTTTTGACAAAATCATTCTTGATGCACCATGTTCAGGTTCAGGAATGTTTAGAAAATCAGAAGAAATGAAGAAAGATTGGACATACGAAAAAGTTCTTAAAAATGCTGCAATACAAAAAGATTTAATTTTAATGGCCTATTCAATGCTTAAAGAAGGCGGAACTTTAGTTTATTCAACTTGTTCTTATTCTTTTGAAGAAGATGAAGAGGTTATTGAATATTTATTAGAAAATTCAGATGCAAAATTAGAAACTATTCCTTCATTTAAAGGTGAGTTTAGATCAAGAAAATATAAAGAAAGTGTCCACCTTTTCCCATCTCGCTTTGAAGGAGAAGGCCATTACATAGCTTTGATAAAAAAACCTGGATTACTACGCAGTAGTAAACTTCGCCCAACTTGTTTTTTAAAACCTGTTGATGGAAAAGGAAAAAGTAAAGAAAGTCACTTATTTAAGCTAAACGATACTCTTGATAATTCCTTTATAAGTCATGCCTTAAGACCAGGACTATTTTATGAAATTAGATTAGGTGATAAAACTATTCCTACACACCATTTATCGCATGTAAAAGATGCAAGTGAATCGATTGAACTTACAAAAGAAGAAACGGTTAAATATTTAAAAGGCGAAACTTTAAATAAAAAATGCCCTAATGGTTATCATTTTGTGAGTTACCAGGGCATGAATATAGGCGTTATTTATTCCACAAACGGGGTTTTAAAAAATTATTACCCAAAAGGTTTACGCTTTAGCGCGAGCGTCGACTTTAATTTCTAATTGTTTACGTTTTTTATTAATTTTTGAATTTAGAACATATTCTTTATCTAGCGTTCTAATCTTGTCGACTTCTTCGTCAACTTTTTTTCTTAATAAACCTGCTAGTTCATTTGTATTTGATTTTTTAAATTCTTCAACACTAATTTCTTCAAAAACATGAAAGAAAACAGGATATTTTTTTAGGTAGGATTTCATCGATAATCCTCTAAATCCACCATAGGTGGCACCTACAAGAACAGGACATCCAGCCATTTGAGCAATCTTTAGCGTTCCAGCATGAAAATCTAAGCATGGATTTTCTGGGTTTTTATTTCTTGTTCCTTCAATATAAATAATTACAGATGGTTTAGTTGGATCTTTTAAATACGAAACAACTTTTTTAATTTCGCTAAGTTGAGACATAATGTTTTCTCTATCAAGTGGGAAAACATCAATTGCTTTTGCAACTCTTTTTACAAAAGGCATTTTAAAAATTTCTTTTTTAGCAACAAAAGTTACTGGTTTTTCGCTTTGGATAATAATCATTAATGGATCAAAAAATGATAGGTGATTAGAAATTAATAAACATTTTTCTTTTGAATTAGTAAATTTTTCAAAACCATTAAATTTATAATCTAAATGAAATTTATTAATAACAAATGAAATTTCTTTTCTTGCAATTGCATATCTTTTCTCAAGAGAATACTTTTCAGGATGTCTTGAGAATTTAACCATGTATCGGAAGTGATAATAAATTATCACAGGGACACAAATCAGTAAGATTCTTAAGTATTGGAAGAATTTTCTCATTTTATCTAAGTACTTCTAGTTGTTCAACAAGAAGTATTGTACCAAATTTTTCATCTGCATCCAAGTGTCCATGAATTGCTACTTTCGTGTTTTCAGGCAAAATAATCATTCGTGCTTTGGGTTGTCTAGTCCAAAACCTAACAACAATTTTAGGAGCAGCATTATTATTAATTTGATCGAATGGTAATTCATATTCGAAATATCGATCATAGTCATTGATAACTTCTTTTAACATGCCGATTATATCTACGTTGTTCATATTTTATTCTCCTTTTTATTAATAATAACTGATTTAAAAAAAGAAAAGTCCCACTTTTCAAAATAAAAAAGCCTTCTAAGAAGGCTAATTCATATTTTTATCATCTGGTATAAAAGTTGACTGTTCGTAAGAAGCTACACCAGAATCTTGTGGAATATATTTAAGAACCTTACAGCCTCTTGCGTCTCCACCAAGAGCGACAATTCCCTCTTTTTGAAGTCTAGAAAACATTTTTCCAGCTCTAGAATAACCCATTCCATAAGTTCTTGTGATATATGAAATAGAGAAGTATTCTCTATGAGTTGCGTCTTCTTTTATTCTTTGATAAACCTCTTCATCAGTTTTTTCTTTATCAAATTTAACAACTTCAGGTTCTTCTAAATTCTTTTCTTCAACAACTGGTTCAAGTTGTAAGAAATTTGGATCAAATTGAGGTTGATAATGTTCTCTTAAGAAGTCACAAACTCTTAATATTTCTTTTTCAGAAACATAACAGCCCTGTACACGAGGTTTCATTGAACGCGATATAAGCGGACATTCAACAAGCATATCACCATAACCAAGGAGCTTTTCAGCACCAGCTTCGCCAATAACAACCATTGAGTCTTGTTGAGAAGCGCACATTAAAGCGACACGAGTCGAAACGTTTCCTTTAATAACACCATCAACAACATTAACGCTAGGTCTTTGCGTTGCAAGGCATAAATGAATACCAGCAGCACGAGCTTTTTGAACAATCCTAACAACAGGAGAACGTATCTCTTTATTTGTTTCAATTAAATCAGCGTATTCATCAATGAATACGACAATATATGGTAGAGGTTGTAAACCTTTATCTTTAGCAATTAAATTAAATGATTTAATGTCTCTAACAGCGTTCACTCTAAAAAGTTCATAACGTCTATCCATTTCTAGAACTAATTTATCAAAAGCAACTTTTGCTTTTCGCATGTCTGAGATAACTGGACAAAGTAAATGAGGAATATTTTCATAATAAGTCATTTCAACTTTCTTTGGGTCAATCATTACAAATTTAAGTTCTTCAGGTTTATTTCTCATTAATAAAGAAATAATTGCGGCGTGAACAAATATTGATTTACCTGAACCAGTAGTACCAGCAACTAATAAGTGTGGGAAATCAGCAAGATTTGCAGAAATTAAATCACCTGAAATTGATTTTCCAAAAGGAATATCAAGTCTATGCTTTGGATCATTAGGAATTGGTTCTAAAACTTCTTTTAAAGTAACATTTTCTCTAACTACGTTAGGAATTTCGATACCAGACGTAGATTTACCAGCAACAATTGGTTCAAAACGAGGTTGAATACCGCCAAGTCTTACACCAATATCAGTAATATATCTTTGTACAACTTGGACAGATGTACCACTATTAGTTTGAAGATCAAAACGAGTAACAGATGGCCCAACAATATGTGAGATAACTTGAGCGCCTACTTTAAAATCTTCAAATGTTTTATTTATAATATCGGTTCTTTCCTGACAAATTTCTTCATTTTTAATTGCATCAGGATTTTCAGTCTTTGGATTTAACAAATCCATACTTGGATAAATATAGTTTTTAATGAAATAAGATGTTTCTTCAGAAACAGGTTTTTTTAATGGTTCTTCAAGAGGTTTCTCAACTTCCTCTTCGGATTCAAAATCATCAACTCTTTCAACAGCTATTGCGTTGTTTTCAATAGGTTTATTTTCTTGAGCTTTATCTGAGAGTGGTTCAAAGAAAGGTTCGCGATAACTTGTATCTTCTTCCTCTTCGTAATGATTTTCAACGGGTTGACTTGCCTCAAAAGAAGGAGCTGACATTGGTTCAGGAGGAATAACATTTCCCGAATCATTTTCAATAGAACTAAATCTTGCTTTCTTTAAAGAATAATCGTTATCAATTGGGTTTGATGTATGAAATGTTTCAAAAATAGGTCTATTATCTTCAAACCCATCATTAGAATTATCTTCTTCAACTTTTAATGGCTCAGTAGGTTCAATTTCATCAATCTCATTTTCTTCATAATTATATGATCTTGATCTTCCTTTATTGAGTCTAAGTTTTAAGTTTTTGAACAAGCGATTTACTTGAGTATTAAAGATCATTAATAAGCCAATAATAAATAATGACCAACAAACAATATGAAGCCCAATAGGAGTAAGTGCACTATTAAGTGCACCAGCTAAAATATAACCGATTTGTCCACCACCGAGCTTAACGTTTGGTGCGACAACAGATGGGTTTGCTGCAACAACTTTATTAAAGACATCAATTGAACTAGAGAATGTTAAGTATTTAGCAAGTCCTTCTTCTGTTTTTCCATAACCAACAATTACAACACCATTAATTTCGCTTCCAATTGTTGCCCAATGTGATGAAAGAATAATAAAACAAAAAAGGATGAGTAAAACACCCCAAAGTCTTGTTCCAACTTTAAGTTTAATAATTCTTTTATAAAGAATTAAATAAATACCAATAACTATAATGTATGGTAAAAGTAACCAGAAGCCGATAAAACCTAAGCTTTTAGTTATTGCATCAAATAAAAAACTAAATGGAGTGTTAGCTGAAAATGTACAAACAGAAGCAAAAAGGATGAAGCATACTCCACCCATTATAGATATTGAGTTGTTTGTAATTTTGTTTTTCATTATTTTTATTATAATTTAATTTTTAATAAATTAAAGCAAAAATTGCATTAATTTATTTCGGCAATAATTGGGATGATTGTAGGTGTCTTATTTATTGCTCTACGAACGGCCTTAAAAACGATATCTTTTGTGGCGGTTTCAATATAAGCAATCGAATATCTTTCTTTTGCTAATTCGCTTTCAACAGTTGACACAAATAAACGAGTAATTTCTCTAATTAAACTTTCGTTATCTTTTAAGAAAACAAGTCCTCTAGCTTGAACATCAGGTCCAGCAACAATTTGGTGCTTACTTTGTGAAATTGTAACACCAAGAACAATGACACCTTCATCAGCTAAGCGTTGTCTTTCTTCTAAAACAGTCGCTCCAATATCACCAATTCCTTTACCATCAACAAATACTTCGCCAACGATTACTTTTTGTGGCAAAATGCGACCAATACCAGCTTCAAATTCAACGATATTTCCGTTATCAACAATGAACACATTGTTGTGGTTATATCCAATTCCCATATTTAAAGCAATTTTTGCACAAGCTAAAAGTTGGACAAAAGGAGCAGAGATAGGAATTAAATAACTTGGTCTAAATGTTGCGATAAAATACTTAATATCTTCTTCGCAAGCATGCATTTTTCGGTATGATTTAAAATCTGGTTTAAGAATTATGCAATCCGTCTTATAAAGTTCATTTATGGTGTCTGTTGTTGATGTTTCTATTTCTGGAAGAACATGTGGTCCATAAATGAATAAATCGTTTTTAGTTAAAAAGACAATTTTTTCGTCATTATTTCTTGAAGCAAGTAAGGCAATTTTGTCGTTAAGTTTCTTACCATAACCTGTAATAAAAACCAAAACATCTTGAGGACGAAGTCTATTGACTTCCTCTAAAGATGCAAAACAATCACGACTAGATTTTAAATATTGTTCATTTTTAAGTACTTCAAGAATTTCAGATGAATGTTTATCATAAGGAATCACTTTTCTTCCATGAGCAATTCCGGCATTCAAACAGTCGATAATGTTATATAAATTTGGCCTATCAATTGCTAAAAATATACGTCCTTGGTAATCATAAAAATTTGTTTTTAAGCAATGCATTAAGCGGTAATTTGGTGAACAATAACCTGTCTTGTCAGCGTTAAAAGAGTCACATAACAAGACTAAAGTCTTGTTTGAACAAATTTTTCTAATTTTGTCTTTGCCTGGTGTGAATCCTTTTTCAAAATCATTATGAGCAACTGCATTAGACATATAAATGATGTTACCTTGATCAGTGTTAATGCAAACACCTATTGATTCAGCAAAATTGGAAGTTACACCAAAAAACTCAATTTTACGATTTGCAACAACAACATCGTCATCAGTTTTAACAATTGAAATAGGAAGTTTTGCGTAATCTAATTTAAAGTGAGTGCAAAATCCTTTTAAAAAATCATTAGTCGTTTTTGTACAAAAAATAGGAGCTGGAACTTTGTCATAAACAAAAGCTATAGCACCCATTACTGAATCATAACCATGAGTTAAAAAATAGGCTCTAACTTTTTCTTTATTTTGAACAAGATAATCGTAACGAGGTATAACAAAATCGATGCCTGGTTTTGTTTTATCAGGCCAATTAAAACCACATTCAATGACAAAAATGTCATTGTTAATTTCAACTGCGGTCAAATTTTTAAAGTTTTCGTCTTGACCGCCGAGCATTACGATTCTAATCTTGTCCATAATTTACCTATCTATATTTTTGGTAGCAATAATATCAACACCACTACCTAAAACATCTTTAATAACAACATCTCCAATTTTAACTGGAGCTTTAATTTTAACTTTGTTAATTTCGTCCATTACTTTAAAAATTAATTCTTTTGGAATCGGATCTTTAGTCTTAACTGGAACGCGACATTCGTTAGTTGATTCAACTTTTACTGTAGAAGTAACCATTCTAACTGGATGGGTAAGTTCTGCTTTGGCATAAATTGCGCCTCTTGGACAACTATTGCCAGTTACATTTAAGTTTTCATCAACTTGTAAATGACATCCGCGAGGGCAAGTAATACAAATTAATTCTGTCATTATTTTCTCTCCTCCACGAATACTTTTATTTCATTAGACTCTTTTTTAAAGAGATCTTTATTTAATTTAACTATTTCCATTTCCGATGGAACAATAGCTGGTTTAAATATTTTCTTAATTACATTATTACCTTCTGTAATAATAATATTAATGTCTTTCATTGGTTTAGATACTCTAAACTTAAATGAGCAACTTTCTTTTACATCATCGATATAAAGTTTTTGTGGAACAACATAATTAATTCCAACACCTGGATTTACATCATAAACATGGCCTTTTCTTGTTAATTCACCACGCAAATATGAAACAGCTCCTTCAGCTGCTTCTCTTGCTTCTTGAACAACATAATCAACTAAGTCATGAACATGTAAAACATTACCAGCTGAGAAAATACCAGGAATTTCACTTTCCATAGCTTGAGTTACTTTCGCACCTCTAGTTTTGGAGAAATGTAGTGGTAATTTATTAAATAAATCAACATTTGGAAGTAATCCTACTGATAAAAGTAAGCAATCACATTCAAATTCCATTTCAGTTCCTGGAATAAATTGCATTTTTTCATCAACTTTAGCAATAACCACCTTTTCAAGATGAGAATCACCAATAACTTGTTTAACAGTGTGGCTTAAATATAAAGGAATATTGTAATCCTTTAAACATTGAACAATATTTCTATTTAAACCAGCAGAATAAGGCATAAGTTCAGCAACACCTAAAACTTTGGCGCCTTCAAGTGTCATTCTTCTAGCCATAATTAAACCAATATCGCCAGATCCTAAAATGAATACTTTTTTTCCAACTAAATAACCATAACAGTTAACAAATAATTGTGCTTGTCCTGCTGTATAAACACCACTAGGTCTATCACCAGGAATTTGAATTGCACCAGCGTTTCTTTCATAACAACCAGTAGTGAGAATTATTGCTTCAGCTTGAACTTCGACTAAGCCCTCTTCTTGATTAGTATAAGTAACAACTTTGTTGTCACTTATAGATAAAACATTTGAATTAAGTCTATAGTCAATTTTTAATTCTTTAACTTTGTTAGAAAATCTAGTCATAAATTCTGGACCAGTGAGTTCTTCTTTGAATTCATGAAGTCCAAAACCGTTATGAATACATTGATTCAAAATACCACCTAAGTAGTTATTCTTTTCAATAATTAAAATATCTCTTTCACCAAGTTCGTAGGCTTTAATAGCAGCAGCCATTCCAGCGGATCCACCACCAATGATAACTAAACGTCTTTTTATCATTTTGCGTCTCCTTTCACTTCATAACGAACAACGTATGAATCTTTCTTTTGGAATAAAACCTTATTTAAAGGGATATTAAATTTCTTGGCAATTAGAGTAGTAACAAGAGGTTGACAGAAACCACCTTGGCACTTACCAAATCCTGCTCTAGTTCGTTTTTTAACAGCTTTTATTGTTGTTGGTGGAACACTTGTGTTCATTTCAAAAAGTATTTCGCCTAAACTAATTTTTTCGCAGTTACAAATAATCTCACCATAAGTAGGATTTTGTTTAATGAACGCTTTGCGTTCTTCAAATGACATTTTCGCTAAATTTGGACGTTTTTTAACGTAAGGATTAAAGTTAGGATTTGTCTTTAATTCAATTACTTTAGCTAAAAATTCATTAATAACATATTCTGCAATGGCAGGAGAAGAAACTAAGCCTGGAGATTCAATACCCGAAAGATTAATAAAGTGATTATCTTTTTTGGCAAAGCCAATTATAAAATCGTGTGTGCTTGGGGTTGGTCTAGTACCAGCGAATGTTCTAATAACTTGATTAAATGGAATAGAAGGAACCATTTCGAGAGCTTGTCTTCTAATTTCATCTAATGTTGGTTTATCAGTGGAAACATCATCTTTAGATGGCATTGCTTCTGCTGAAGGTCCGATTAAATAAGTTCCACCAATGCTTGGCGTGACAAGAATTCCTTTTCCTTTTTCACTTGGAAGAGGAAAAATTGTGTGTTTAACCAAATCATCACTATAGTGATCTAAAATGAAATATTCACCTTTACGTGGGGTTAAATAATAGTCAATTGGTTCGACCATCTTATGAATTTCATCACTATAAATACCAGCAGCATTAATAACAATTTTTGTTTGGTATGAATTTCCTGACTCACAAACAATGTTATAGAAATCGTTTTCTTTTTTAATATCAACAACTTTTTCATTAAGAAAAAGCTTAACGCCATTATCGACAGCGTTTTCCATAGCATGAACAGCAAAGGTGAAAGGGTTCACTATGCCTGCGGTAGGCGCAAAAAGTGAACCCTTCACTTGTGGATTTAAATGTGGTTCGAGTTTTAAAGTTTCTTCGGCGTTAAGTATTTTTACTTCAACACCATTTTCTGCGCTTCTTTGAGCAAGCTTCTCAAGCATTGGAAGTTGTTCATCATATAAAGCGACAGTTAAAGAACCGATGCGTTCCATTTCGACGTCAAGTTCTTCTAAGAGCTTGTCCATCATTTTGTTTCCCAAAACATTTAATTTTGCTTTTAAAGTTCCTGGAACAGGATCATAACCGGAGTGAACAATGGCACTATTTGCCATTGTCACTACGTTACCAACATCTGGTTCTTTTTCTAAGACTGCTACCGATAATTGGTAGCTTGAAAGTTTCCTCGCAATGAGCGAGCCTACAATGCCTGCACCAACTACGATAACATCAAACATAATAAATAATCCTTATTTAAATTTTATTTTCTATGACCTTTGTGGCCTTTTTTCTCAACTGGTTTTTCAACATAGCCAGCTGGTTTTTCGATAAATTCTCTGTGAGAGACTTTAACTTTGCCATGGTCATCGATTTCGCAGACGCGAACTTTTAACACATCTCCAACTTTGACTTTGTCACTTGCTTTTGCAACATAACCCCAGTCAAGTCTAGAAACGTGGCATAAACCTTCGCAATTACCGAATAATTTAACGAATGCTCCGTAATCTTCAACACGGGTAACTTCGCCTTCGTAAACTTCACCAACTTTTGCTTCACGAACGATATTTTCAATCATTTCTTTAGCTTTATTGATCATTTCGCGGTTCATATGATAAATAACGACATGTCCATCATCATCGATATCGATTTGGACATTATCGCAATTAGCGATAATTTCGTTAATAACTTTTCCACCTGTACCAATAACATCTCTAATCTTATCAACTGGGATAAGCATCTTGTCGAGTTTTGGTGCGAATTCAGCAACATCTGGTCTAGGTTCTTTAATGGCTTTAGCCATAACTTCACGGATTTCTTTTCTTGCTTTACCGGCTTGAGCTAACGCTTTTGCAAGAACTTCACGGGTAACACCAGCAATTTTGATATCCATTTGAAGAGCAGTAATACCTTTTTCGGTACCAGCAACCTTGAAGTCCATATCACCAAAGTGGTCTTCAAGACCTTGA
The DNA here is from genome assembly GCA_946624155.1 of uncultured Caryophanales bacterium. The sequence goes on along the minus strand of CAMORU010000006.1, from coordinate 17,036 downwards.
ATATCGGTTAAGATTTGATAAGGATGATCATTTAAGTCACCGGTTGAGATTAAGCCCATTGCAATACCACTGACCATTCTTTTAATAGGAACACCAGCTGCCATAAGGGACATACATCCTGCACAAATTGATGCTTGTGAAGATGAACCGTTTGATTCAACAACTTCACTAACAACACGAATTGTGTATGGGAATTCTTCTTCACTTGGTATGACATAGCTTAAAGCTCTTTCGCCTAAAGCACCATGTCCGATTTCTCTACGTGCAAGAACACCGATTTTTCCTGTACCACCAACACACCATTGTGGGAAGTTATAGTGATGCATGAAACGTTTTTCGGTTTCAGCAGTTAAATCATCTAAAACTTGTTTGTCGCTTAAAGGACCTAAAGTTGTAGTTGAGATAACTTGAGTTTGTCCACGGGTGAACATGGCAGAGCCATGAACTCTTCTACCTAAGATATCAACTTGGGCATCGAGTGGACGGATTTCATCAATTTTACGACCATCTGGTCTAATTTTGTCTTCTGCGATAAGTCTACGAACTTCTTGGTGAACGATGTCTTCTTGAATTTCGTGAACTTGTTGGACTTTTTTAGCATCTGCACCTTCAGCTGCGTATGCTTCTTCAGTCTCTTTTTCGATTGCTTCAATCTTTTCTTCTCTTTCGAGTTTGTCTTTTGTCGAAACAGCTTTACGAAGTTTCTTATCAACTTTAGCGACAACTTCTGCACGTAAATCTTCTGGAATTACCTTAAATTGAATGTCTTTATTCTTTTCAACACCAATCTTTTTGATAATTTCCTTTTGGAAACGACAGAGTTTCTTAACTGCTTCGTGACCAAACATTAAAGCATCTAACATATCTTCTTCGCTAACTTCAGCGGCACCAGCTTCAACCATGTTAATGGCTTCTTCAGTACCAGCGACACAAAGATCAATATCTGATTTTGCTTTTTGCTCTACTGTTGGGTTAATAACGAATTTTCCATCAACTCTACCAACATAGACACCTGCAATAGGTCCATTGAATGGAACATCTGAGATACATACACAAAGTGATGAACCTAACATTGCAGTAATTTCTGGAGAATTGTCGTAATCAGCTGCCATAACTTGAGAGACAACTTGAACTTCATTACGGAATCCTTCAGGGAAAAGTGGACGCATAGTTCTGTCGGTAATTCTAGATGCAAGAATTGCATGAGAACTTGGACGAGATTCACGTCTTAAGAATCCGCCAGGAATTTTTCCTGCAGCGTACATTCTTTCTTGGTACTCTACTGAAAGTGGGAAGAAATCCCAGTCAACAGTATGTTTTGACATTGTGACATTACTTAAAACAACAGTGTCACCATAACGTACCAAAACTGCACCGCGAGTTTGCTTGGCTATTTCACCAGCTTCAACAACAATCTTGCGGCCTTCGAACTCTAATTCGAATACTTTTTTCATTATGTTATTTTACTCCTTTAAAAAACTATTAGTATTTTATCATAAAATGATACAAAGGTAATAACACTTTTAAAGATAAAAGAAAGGACCATTACTATGTAATGGTCCATCTTTATAAGTTAACTACACTTATTTGCGGATCTTTAATTCAGATAAGAGTTTAACGTAAGCATCTCTATCCTTCTTGTTAAGATAGTTAAGAAGAGCTCTACGTTGACCAACTAAAATGAATAATCCACGTCTACCAGAAGCATCTTTTTTGTTGTGCTTGAGGTGTTCTGTTAAATCGTTGATTTGTGCAGTAAGAAGAGCGATTTGAACTTGGGCAGAGCCTGTGTCTTTTTCGTTCTTGCCATACTTCTTAACGATTTCAGCAGTTCTTTCTTTGGATAACATTTTTATCCCTCCTAAATAGTTCTTCGCTTAATCCAGGTCTAACGTCGGAGTGCTCGTTAAACTTAGAATAAGTTGCGAGAATATTATAATGATTTAGAAAATCATTTACAATAACAAAATTAAACAATAAAAAGCCCTCACCGAGGAGGGCATAATTCTTCAATTAATCTCTTTTGATCTCTGGCATGAAGAAATCACATTTTAAATATGGAATTAAATACAAGGCTGTTCCACACATTGAGAGAAGTCCAATTGGGAATGTAATCCAAATTCCAACAGCTGTTTGTGGATGCTCTGAAACTGCTAATACAATCATTAAAATGATTGTCAATAGTTCAAATGGAGCACCAATAAAGCCAGTTAAAATTGTGCTTTTACGTGGGGTAAGTTTTTCCTTATTTTTAATGTAAGGAACTGACATATAGACAACAATAATTGCGCAAATTAATGTCACTAAAATGCCAAAGAATAACACCATTCCTAAATAAGGTCTATCATTAAAACCAACATGTCTAATAAGATGTTTTGGTTCTTCTAATGGACCAGCAAAGTGGTACAAAAATAATGAACCTAATGCATATAAACCTGCGACACCAGAAATAATGGTCGCGAGTATTGATGTAAATCTAAAATCATTAAGTTTTTTGATAATTTGTCTAAACATAACAAAATTCCTTTATTTGTATGCTTCCATTATATAATAATCTCTAAAAATTACAACAAAACAGAAACAAACTATTTAAATTGCAATTGATATAACTTGTAATAATAGTTTTTATTTTTCAAAAGTTCGTTATGAGTTCCACTTTCAATTACTTCACCCTTTTGTAAGCAAATAATCTTATCTGCTTTTTGAATAGTTGAAAGTCTATGAGCGACAACAAGCATAGTTCCAAGAGATGACATTTTGTTAAGCGAGTCTTGAATAATTGCTTCAGTTTCAGTGTCTATATTGGCGGTTGCTTCATCAAGTAATAAAATCTGTGGTTTATGCAAAATTGTACGAGCAAAAGACAATAGTTGTCTTTGGCCTTGAGATAGATTCTCGCCTCGTTCCACCACTTTTTCATCAAATTTGTTTGGAAGTTTATCAATAAAATAGTCAGCATTAACGTACTTACAAGCTTCATTTATTTCTTCATCGGAAAATTTTTCATCAAATAAAGTAATGTTAGATTTAACACTTCCTGAGAAAAGGAAAACATCTTGAAGCATTTGTCCAATCGCTGCTCTTAAAGAGGTAATTTTTATGTCATTAACATCAATATCATCAACTAAAATTTGCCCTTTTTGAGGAACATAAGCTTTTGTTAAAAGTGAGAAAATTGTTGTTTTACCAGCCCCAGTTGCGCCTACAAAAGCGCAAGTTTGTCCTTTTTCAACAATAAAACTAACATCTTTTAAAACCCAGTTAATGTTATCGTAGCTAAACCATACATGTCTAAATTCAATTTTGCCGTTAAAATGAGGAATAACTTTAGCATCTTCTTTATCCACAACTTTAGGTTGAACATCCATTAAGTTGAATAATCTTTCAGATGCGGTTATTGCTCTTTCAACATGCAATAAATGGTCTGAAATCTCTTGAATAGGAGTGAAGAATTTTTCCAGGAACCAGGCGAAAACAACGACCGATCCTGCGGTTAATGCAAGTTTTGCAGATAAGAAGAACAAAAGTGCTGTTCCAATATATTGAGCAAGGAAAATAAACGGTCTATGGAACGTAAATGTAGACATAATTTTGAAACGGTTATCTCTATATTTCTTATTCTTTTGTCTAAAGTTCTCACGTGCGGATTCTTCTTTATTAAATAATTGAATAACTTTCATTCCGGATAAATCTTCTGAAATAACTGTATTTAAGTCAGACAAATAACCTTTTTCTAGCCTATTTAATCTTGCAATACGTTTTCTAAAGAAATAAGAGAAAAGAATTACAATACAAGCAATTCCGAAAACTATTAAAGCAAGGATTGGAGAAATATAAATCATTACTCCATAAACGCCTACAACAGTTAAAGCATTTCTAATTAAATTACATAACTGATTAGTATACAAATCACTAAGTTGAGAAGTATAGTTACACACTCTTGTAGTAAGTGATCCAACAGGCATTACTTCAAACTGATCTAGTGACATTTTTTCGATATGATTAAATACTTCAACTCTCATATCATAAACAATCGTATTTCCAATCTTTTGAAGTATTTTTGTCTCAATAAATCTCAGAACTTGCGAGATTAAGAAACAAGTGAAATAGACTAAAACACCACCAATGAAAAACTTCAAAACAATGTTATTTGAATTGAGGTTATCAATAATGTCTCTATAAATAAGAGGGACGATAATATCAAGCGAAACCGATACAACAATTAGCATTAATGCTAATGCAACCAAAAACTTGTGTGGTTTAAGGTACCTAAAAGTACGCTTTAAGACAACACGTAAAGGAAGTTTAGCATCACCAATTAACTTAGACTTAGTGTCTTCCATAATCGGTCTCCTTTATTTCGTCTTCAAGCTTTTGAAGTTCAACCATCTTTTTATAAGTTGGTGAAATCTTCATTAAGTTTTTAGGGGCGTCGAAAGCTTCTAATTTTCCATCATTAAGCACCACTATTTTATCTAGTTTACTAACTGTCGAAACTCTGGAAGAAATAATGATTGTTGTTCTTCCTTTTCTTAAGTTAGAAATATTTTCTAAAATTTTCTCTTCAGTATCGATATCGACTGCTGAAACTGAGTCATCAAGAATCATTATTGGAGCGTCTTTAATAAACGCTCTAGAGATAGCGATTCTTTGTTTTTGACCACCAGAAAGAGAAATGCCGCGTTCTCCAGTCATTGAATCATATTTGTTTGTGAAAACTTCAATATCTTTTGCAACATCTGAAAATTCGGCGGCTTTTTTAACTTCTTCCAAAGAAGCACCTTCTTTTCCAAAAGCAATATTATCTTTAACTGACATTGAGAATAAGAAATTATCTTGAGGCACAACAGCGACAGATTGTCTTACTGATTTTACTGTGCAATCCATTATATCTTTATCATCAAAAAACAAAGTTTTTTCTTCTAAATTGTAAAGCCTACAAAGTAACGAAACAAAAGTAGTTTTACCACTTCCTACTCTTCCGACTACACCAACATTTTCACCAGGATTTATTGTAAGAGAAATGTTCTCTAATGCTTTTTTATCATCATCATAACCAAAAGTAAGATTTCTAAATTCAATCTTCCCTTTAATGTTTTCTAACTCAATTGCATTTTCTTTATCTTTGATAATTTCTTCAGCATCCATGAATCTTGCAATACGCTTATAAGATGTCTTAGCTCTGGCATGCATTGTAATAACTGAACCAAGAGCAATAAGAGGCCAAATCAAAATTATAAAATAATTTAAGAAAGTAACTAATTCAGCAGTTGTTAGAGTTAATTCTACACCAAAAATATGAGCAGGTTTTCCGCTTGCTGCTAAATAAACAAACCAACCACCAAGACCGATAATAAGAGAAACAATTCCTTCAATTAGAACCATAATAACAACTTCGAAAAGAACATTGATGACGCCAAGTTTAATGTCGGCATCTTTATTCTTTTTCGCTATTTTGGAGAAATGAAGAAGTTGTTTTGTCTCTTTTAGGAAAGCTTTTATAACGCGAATTCCAGTAAAAGTTTCTTCGCAATAATCGTACATATTGTCAAAAACGCTTTGTCTTTCATTCCAAAGTTTCGCCATTACTTTTTCAACAAGTAAACCCCAAATAATAATCAAAATTATCGGTAGCAAAATAAAGATAGTTAAAAGCCAGTTTCTCATAAACATTCTTACAAGAACTATGCCAGTCATAAAGAAGCCATCAACAAGCATGACTGTGCCCCATCCAAGATATTCTTGGATTTCTTCGGTATCTGATGTCATCCAAGACATTACATTACCGATTTTATTAGCGTGATAATAGGTTTGATCAAGTCGTTGAGATTTCTCAAACATATCTTGTCTTAAACCTTCAGTTATCTTTGTGCTACTTCCGAAAAGAAAGAGCCTAAATACAACACGCCCTAAAAACATTCCTAAAGCTATAAGTAAAATTTCTAGACCATAGGCTGCTACTTGTTGAGCAACTTTATCTGGATTATATCCATCTTCAAAAAGTTCAACTAATTTGCCGAGTAAATCCGGTATGAAAAGTTGAATAATATCAACGCAGATTAAAAAGAAAATGCCTAAGGCAATTCCTAGACCATATTTCTTGTAATATTTATTGATATATTTACCAAAGAGCATTAGAAAACCTCTTTAACGTCTTTAGTTATTTGAGTTTTTAATTCTTCTAAAGAAGAAAACTTCATTTCTGGTCGCACAAACTTTAAAAATTCAACACTAACTACATCACCTTTAATTTCACCACTTTGTTCTTTTAAGTGAATCTCTATTCCAGGTTCAAAGTTGTTTCCGATTGTAGGTTTCACTCCAACATTGCTAATTGAAATATGAGGGACGTTATCTATGTAACAAATCGTCTTATACACTCCAAATTTTGGAAGAACATAATTGTCTGAAAGTTTTAAATTCAAAGTCGGGAATCCAAGTTTAGTTCCAATATGTTTTCCGCTTACAACTGAACCTGTTATACAGTAATTATGACCTAAAAGGTCATTTGCTTCTTTTATTTCACCACTTTCAATTAAACCAACTATATTTTGAGTTGATACTTTTTGACCATTTACGTTTTTAATATCGACCTCGTGAACTTCAAAATAATCTTTCAAAGTTGAAATTGTTCCTTTGGCATGAGCTCCGTATCTAAAGTCTTTTCCGACAAATATTTCCTTAACATTCATCTTTTTAAGCATCTCGATAAAATCCATATCACTTAGTTCAGTGAATGCCTTATCTACTTGTGTAACAAAATAGAAATCTACACCTAGTTTTGAAATGATTTTAAAGCGATCGTCTAGAGAAGTTAAAACACATTTATTTTTACCATTATCTACAAAAGTAGATATAGGTTTAGAAAATGTTAATAAACCTAAAGTATATTTAGCATATTTTCTAGCGTATCTAATGAGTGATTGATGCCCAATATGAACACCATCAAAATAACCTAAACAAATCGACAAGGCATCGAATCGTTCAGTTGGTCTTTTATAATCTAAAAGAATCGTTTTCATCCTCACATATTATACACATAAAAAGAAAAATAGCACTTAACTATCATAGATAATTTGCGCTATTCAACTTGTTATCTTAGTCCACGAACGCAGCTATAAACTCCATTCGGTTTTCTTTTATACAAAGCTATAATGCCATCTTTATCTTTTAATAAGATATTATCATCATTTATAGGAAGTCTAAAGTGCATTCCATTTAGTGCTTTTCTAGCAAGTTCTTCATTGCACTCAAATGACTTTAAATGAGCAAGCATTTTATCGATTGGAAGAAGATCGTTTTCAGTAACTTCACTGCTTCTTTTGGCGTCTTTCAGTGAATACGGTCCAACTTCTAAACGCGTTAATTTTGTAAGATGACCAACAGTTCCTAGTTTCTCTGCGATGTCTTCTCCAAGTGTTCTAATATAAGTGCCTTTTGAAACTTTTGCAATAAAGACAATTTCATCTTTTTCAAAGCTTACTAAATCTAAAGAAAATATATGGATTTCCCTAGGTTTTCTTTCGATTTCTATCCCTTTTCTTGCATATTTATACATTGGTTGACCATCAACTTTTAATGCTGAAAAAATAGGCGGAATTTGCGTACTTTTTCCTAAAAATCCCTGGAAAATCGTTGAAATTTTAGATTTTGTAAGTTCTGGAATTTCTTTAGTTTCAATAACTTCTCCAGTTAAATCTCCGGTATTAGTTTTTTGACCTAATTTTAAAGTTGCTAAATAAGTTTTATCCATAACTTCAAGAAATGGAGCTATCTTTGTTGAACTACCTAAGAGCACAACTAAAAGCCCATCAGCGAATGGATCTAAAGTACCAATGTGCCCAGCTTTCTTTTGTCCTAATTTACGAGAAACATTGTTAACTTCTTGTCTCGAAGTTAGACCTATTTCTTTGTTAATTAATAAACTTCCATTAACCATAAACACATATATTTTATATTGATTGCCCTATTTAATAAATAAAATGTATAATATTGCCAATGAAAGCACTAAGAACGATTTTAGGAAACATTCGAAAAGCTGACCAAAAGTTTGATTTTTTCCACGAAAACGACAAGATAATGATTGGAGTTTCGGGTGGAAAAGATTCTATGATGCTTTTAAAAGCGCTTGCTCAATATCAACATTTTAAATGCGTTAATTTTGAAATTGTTCCGGTTGTCTTAGATTTAGGATTCCCAGGATTTGATTCAAAAGGAATGGAAGAATTTGCTGTTTCTTTAGGTCTTAAACTTATTGTTCATGATTCAAAAGAAATTTTTCAAATTCTTAAAGTTCAGCAAAAAAACGCTAAAAATCTTCCTTGCTCGATATGTTCTAGAATGAAGAAAGCTGCCATTAATAAGGTAGCAAAAGAATTAGGGTGCAACAAAGTTGCATTTGCGCACCACGGAGATGATGCAATTGAAACTTTATTCATGAATGAAATTTTTGGAGGAAGAGTCGCGTCTTTCCAACCAAAAATGCACCTAGATCGCGCAGATATTGAATTTATTAGACCATTAATCCTTTGCCATGAAGAAGATATAATTCGAGCCCAAAAAGAAGAAAAGATACCTTCATTCCCATCCCATTGTCCAAATGACGGAAAAACTATGCGTGCGGAAATGAAATCTTTATTAAAAGATATTTATAAGAAATATCCATCTGCAAAAGACAATTTCTTCTTAATGATGGAAAACCATGAGAAAGAACAACTATATTACACTGATATTTTCTACAAAGTAGAAAGAAAAGACTTATCTTTTAAACCAGTTATCACCGCCATCGATTCTAGAGTAGAGACTAAACTTAGACTTAAACTTAAATGTTTAAATCTAGATGAAGATGTTTCTAGGTATGTCGTTTATAAACTTAATAAACCAATTGGAGTTATCTCATTTAATAAAGAGGAACTTCCATCTATCCACGATTTAGCATTACTTAAAGTACATAAAAAAGAAAAAGAAGTAATTGAGACGTTCATCGAGAACAACATCCGTTACTTTAATTCTCCTTTTTATCCAATGTAAAAATTCTTTTTAAGAATTTCGTAAATAAATTCAGTTGCTAATAATACCCAATCGCGAACATTAACCATATTTTGAGGTATTTCGCTAGGTCTAAAGCAAGAATAATTAACTAATGAACCACCGTGAAAACCATTATTAAATAAGACTAATTTGTGCAAAACATTATTCTTTTTTAATGCCTCTTTTAACAAAAGGCTATTTTCAAAAGGAACTGATCTATCGGTTTTTGTTGTCCATATAAATGTAGGCGGAAAACTAGAATCAATATGAGTGTAAATATTTAATTTTTCTTTTAAGCAAACCTCGCCACCACAAATTATTTGAGTTGTTTCTTTATGTGTATATTTATCTTCAGTTGAAATAACAGGATAAGCAAGAACAATACATAGTGGTTTTAATTTTTCTAAAGAAAAATTAAAAGTATTTGCTAATTCTTTAAATAAATAGCTATAAGATCCAACAAGATGGCCGCCAGCTGAAAAACCAATAATAGAAAGTGAATTTGGTAGTAAATCGAATTCTTTTTCGTGATCTCTAATAAACGAAATAGCTAACGCTAGATCTAGATGAGGAGTTGGATATTTTGAATTCACAGAATAATTTAAGATAAAACAATTAAACCCTTCGCTTAAAAAACGGAAAGCGACTGGTTCAGCTTCTCTTTCAGAGCAAAATGAGTATCCACCACCAGGGCAAATTAATAATCCAGGTCTTAAACTAACGCGCTCATTTTGTTCAGAAATATAAATCCTTAAAAATGAAGAGGTGTTCTCAAACCTTTTGTCTATATCTTTTAGATATATTTTGTTGTAAAACATATGCTTATTCGATAACAACCTCAATTAATTTTGGGCGAATCTTACGATTTCTTAAATCTAAAATTAATTCATTATCAGCAGTTTTTCCATCTATAATAACTCTGCTTACTTTTTCAGAATCATAATCGCGATTATTTTTATTAATAAATTTAGTTGTTATTCCGAATAAAGAAACGGTTAATTCTCCATTATTAAAAAATGAAGAAGGAATATGAGGATTGAAGCTGAATTTTAATTTTCCATTTTCGTTCTCAAATATATTTTTCCCAAAAAATAATAACTGATACATATTGATTACTTCTGTATTTGCGCCAGTTAAACGAGCATAATGCCCACTACCAATTTCGTTCTTATTGATATGATTTGAAGGAACAATAAAAGATACATTTTCAAATATTGGTCGACCATAAGTTTTAAAATCCATAAAACATGGAAAGTTCGTTTTTGCTAGTTCAAAAAACTCGTTATAAAATCCTGCATATAATAAACCAAGCAAAAATTTAAACGTCATATGCAAAAAGTCAGATTCTCTTTCAAGCCATCCAGCTTCAAATAATGTGACTCTACCAACTTCTTTATTTGTATCTTTTAAAGAAACACTTGTTTTAAAAATATTCAATTTTTTATCGAATAAATCGGATTTTTTTATTAATTCAAGCATTTCAGGAGTAAAATACTGCTTACCTAACTTTAGTAATCGTGCCGGTCCTTCTAAAAAGAGGGGAAGAGATTTTGTAACGAAATGTAAAGGAATGATTTTTCCTTTTTTTTCATCATATTTAACTAATTCATGAGAAAAGTATGTTGGAATAATTCCTCCACCTAATTTAATAGCTTTTTGAATGCCATTATTTAAAACATTTTCATAAAAATCTAAGAGATTAAGAGCATCTACTCTTTTAATTTTTATTAATTTGGTTTTATATCTATATTCCTTCTCAAATTTTTCTCTAGCATCATTTTGTTTATTCCAAAAGGAAAAACCTGATAATTCAATTCTTGATACATTCGTAAAAAGCTCATTTGACGCTTCGGTAAGTTCAATTTCAAAATCATGATGTTTATAAATATTTTTAAATAATTTAATCAACCTTAATAATTCTATACTTTCACACATTGATGACCCAAAAATGCCTGGCAAACCATTGCAAGAATCGTTCCATCCAGGTTTATCTGCAAACATTTCTAAACCCATCTGATCAACGTCTAAAGTTGTTACTTTTTTAAGAATTAAATCAAAAAGCTTACTAAAAAGTGTTACTTCAATAACTTTTTTATTCTCATCGCAAAGCCAACTTGAGTTCTTATTTTCTAGTTTCTCTAATGAATTGTATTGTCTAATTCCAAATGGAGTTTTAACATAACGTTCAAGACGACTTTTAATGCGAACATTAGAATCAAAAAATTTATATTTTTTTGCATTTAACAATTCATCAATCTTGTCTGGGTAAATTGATAAATAATTTTCAATCAAATCGATATTATAGACCCAATGATCAATCCAATATCCTTCAACAAAATTTGCTTTAATATCTGTATCATTTTTATTCAATACACTATTTAAGGCTTCTTCAAATGAAATATCTGCATTATTTAATAAAGAAATATCAACTTGCAAAGGGTTAAACCCATTCTGCTCAATTAAAGACATGAAAAGTAAAATATTTTTGTCTTTTAAAAGTGGCTCTATTAATAAGTCATTACGCCTATTTTGATTAATGTCCCTATAATTGCCAAAACCACTCGAAAAATAATTACATGGAATAGCGAAAGAATTATAATCTCTTTCTAAATCACCGTGTTTTCGAGAATATAAATATAGAGGCTTACCTTTTATTAATAATGGGAATCCACCTCTAAGTCCATTATCTAAAAACGATTGCCTTAAATAAACATTTAATTTTTCATTATTAGTTTCAATTTTAGGCATTAATTTTTCAACTAATTCTTCGCCATTTTCAATCATCTTTTCTAGCGCAGAAAACGAAAAATCCCCGTGAAATCCTGCGAATTTTTGAAAATTATCGAAACTTCCAAATAATGAAATAAATTCGATTGATTGTTCTTTATCTAATTTTTTAGATAATTTTGCAAATGCACTAGGAATTTGGTTAGATAGAGTTTGATTTTTTATATTTATTTCAATCTCATTTAAAGCAAGAGCATTCATGAAAGATTCATCGTTTCCAAAAATTGATTTTGCATCAGCGATGATGTCTATCTTGCTGTTATCTTTAGGAAAGCAAATGAAACCACTGCCGTCTTCTTTTTGAACAAATTGAGAATTATCCTCTCCTCTATTCTTGTAAAAATAGAAAGCTGAATTTTTATATAATTTACTTTCACAATAGCTTGCGGCTAAAGTTGTAAGTTCATGATACATATAATTCGAAATTCCTTTAGGCAGGAAAATCGGAAGTCCATCTACGATATCAAATTTATGTGACTTTGTTGTTTTATTAGTAATCTTAACTTTTCTAATTAACCCAGCAATTGAAATATGATTTGTTGTTGAATAAGTGACCTCAATTTCATATACATCGTTTAAATATGTTATCTTAATACTTGAATTAAGAATTTCTAATTTAGTTTTGCCTTCATCTAAAAAAGCTTGATAAGGTTTATCATCGACATAAACAAGAGTTCTAAAGCATTTAAGTGGAACATTTTGATAAGCTAAAACAGCACTTTCAAAAGGAATAAGAGGTGTATCTTTATTTTCGACGCCAAATGAAGCAATGCATTGTCCTGAGTTCACATAAAAAACCCAAGTTGGTTTCCCATCTATTCCACTTACAGCAGGTAAAAACGAGGAGAATCTTTTTTGTTTAGCAAAATTTTCGATTATATTAATCTTACTTTTAGTAAAGGTTTCTTTCATATACATAATATTAACATGGATAAAAAGGTATTAAAACCTTTTTCAATACAAATAAGTTGTGATATTATAAGTAAGAGGTTTTAAGCAATGAAAAAAATAGACGAAGCTAAATTAAAAAGAGTCGCATTAAATAAAAAACGTGAGATTTATCATCGTGAACTTGAACAAAAACAAGAAGAGAATTTAAAAAATATTCCTGAGTATAAAGGTGATGCTTTTATCTCTCTTCAGCACATTAACAAAATTTATCCAAATCACGTTCAAGCTGTTTACGATTTTAATTTAGATATCAATCAAAAAGAATTCATTGTTTTTGTTGGACCTTCTGGATGCGGAAAATCCACTACTTTAAGAATGATTGCAGGTTTAGAGGATATTACATACGGAAACCTTTATCTTAATAAAGAATTTGCGAATACCCTTCTTCCTAAATCTAGAGAGTGTGCTATGGTTTTCCAGAGTTATGCTTTGTATCCAAATATGACCGTCTATGATAATATGGGATTCTCTTTAAAGGTAAGAGGCGAAAAGAAAGAAATCATTCATAAAAAAGTTCTTCAAGCAGCAAAAATTCTTGAATTAACTGATTATTTAGCAAGAAAACCTGGTGAACTCTCAGGTGGTCAAAGACAACGTGTCGCTTTAGGAAGAGCTATTGTTAGAGATGCAAAGATCTTCTTAATGGATGAACCTTTATCTAATTTGGACGCAAAACTTCGTGTTCAAATGAGGAGTGAAATTGTTGCCCTTCATAAAAAGATTGGTAGCACCACCATTTATGTTACACATGACCAAGTCGAGGCTATGACGATGGCTGATCGAATTGTTGTTATGAAAGATGGTTATGTCCAACAAATCGGAACCCCAAAAGAAATTTACAATAACCCTAGCAATGTCTTTGTCGCAACATTTATTGGTGCGCCAGCAATGAACATCTTGGATGTTAAATATGAAAAAGGAGAAATTCTTCTTCCTAATAATCTAAAGATATCTGTTAACAAAGATCAGAAGAAAAAACTGCAAGAATCTATTCAGAAATTTATTTCTGAATTAGAAGTAAAAGTATCTGAATTAATCAAAGAAAATGAAAAGTTGTCACTTCCTATCGAAGAAGTAACAGATAAACTCTACAAGTCAAAAGCATTTAGAAAAAGAATACCTGGCATTATCAGTCTGAATGAAGAGAAAATAAAAGAACATAAGGAAGAGATTGAACGTCTTAAACTTGAATTATCTTCTGAATCATTCGATGTCAAGCTTGGTGTTAGACCAGAAGATATTGTTACTGAAGAAGCATCTAAAATTTATAAGAATATCTCCAAGACATTCGAACTTAAAATTGAACAAGCAGAACTTCTTGGTAATGAATATTATTTATATTCATCTATTAGCGACAAACAAATAATTGCTAAGGTAAATGCTAATGAAGACATCAAAGAACAAAGCGTAATGAAATTCGTTCTTAATCTAGATAGAATCCATTTATTTGATATTAAATCTTCAAAATCTTATTTCTAATTACTGATATAAAAAATGCGTTCACTATTCACACGTGGACGCATTTTTATTTTTCTAAATCTTATAAATTATTTAAAGTTGTTTTTTACGTTTAATAAGCACAAGAATAGCTAGTGCACTTACAGAAGCTAAACTAACAACTATGATTACAATAGATGTATTGCCATCTGCCATTCCATTATAATTCGTTAACGAATTTGTATTTACAATAGGAGAGACCTTACCTGCGGAAATTCTTCCCATAAAGTCATAATCTTCACCATGTAAATAAATGACTCTATCGTATCTTTCAAGACATTCGTTGAGTTCATCATTTTCGCCATTTTCCCAATCATAAGCTGTTAAGTAAGCTCTAACTTCTTCAGCTAAAGCTGTATAGTTGTCGCTTTGATTGCCCCACTTTGTGGTATTTAAGCCATCACTTGCAGATGATCCACAAACAGCGTCGTCATTAAATTGGACAGCATATGCAATAGCATAATCTGCTACTGAGAATGTGCCATATTCAATAATAACGTTAGTTAAACCCATACCATAGTTTGTACGAATAGCAGGAACAACTAAATCAACAGAGGTAACTCTTTCATTTGAATTAAAGGTATGCATCCAAACAACATGTTCATGTGCATCATAAGGACAAAGCTGAGTATCTAAAGTTACTCCACCAGCTCTTAATGTAACATTTTGAGCGTAGGAGATACTATAAACCTGACAAAGTGCTTCAATACGAATACTTGAAATATATTTTGTAGTATCTAAAACATCAAGTGTCATGGTTGTATCATTAAGAACAAATTCCCAGTTATTACGTTTCATACCACTATTGGCACCTGAAGAGGTAATACTTAGATTAATTTGTGGTAATGATGAGCTAAATTTCCCATATGAAGGAATTTCTCTTGCGGCATAAGAACTAAATTCTTCACCATCACCCCAACCTGTATTTTTACTATCATGTAATCCTGATTTAACGTTGTAATTTGATGCACCTGCTGGTTCATATGCAACTCTTTCAAAGCATGCATATGCAGTTGTATCTCCGGTTAATTCAGCATTAAAATTAAATTTTGTTTTGTATGTTGTATCGGTATACCAATCTTTAAAGGTGTAACTATAACGAGTTGGATCAGCATCTACTTTAGTAGGATTGCTAGGTTTAGTAGGAGTAGAGCCAATACTAACAACTTGTGGAGCAATTGCTGAACCACCATTTGTATCAAATGTTAATGTATAAGAAGCAATTTCTTCTAATGACCAGTGAGCATATACAGTTGTATCTGCATTAATTGTGGAACCAAATACGAATTCATTTCCGCCAACAGCTGCGTCATACCAACCATCAAATGTGTATCTATATCCGTCTTCATCTTCATGTGTTGGATTAGTAGCTGGTTCAACAGTTACTTCACTATTACTTGGATGAATTACTTGAGAAGGAACATTTGTTCCACCTTGAGTATCAAAAGATAAAGTATACGAACCAACTTCAGTATAGTTAACTTCGATAGAAGCAAAACCGACATCTGATCTTGCGCCACTTTCACCTGAGAAGTTGATAAGTTTTACATCAGTAACACCTGAAGAAACAGCAATAGCAGCTGTTTTTCCGCTTCCGCTAGCAGTCCAATCAACTTTAACTAAAGTTGAAGTGTCGTCTGTATAAGTATAGGTTACACCATGATCACTACTGGTTGCGTAATATAAATCATCATTCCAGTTAACATCGGTTCGATGAGTTAAGTTAATTTGGGTCATTGTGCAATCACTATTTGTACAAGAAATGACAACTGAACAACCTGGTGTAGAAGTGTTAGTTCCATAACCAACAAGTAAACGTGCAGCGGCATCAGATGTTTTCTTTCTTAAATGAACGCCTTTGTATGCACCAAATGTTCTTAATTTAAAGGATGGAGATGGATTATTGTAAGTTGAATGAGTACCATCATAGAAATTTAAAGGAAGTCCTTCAAACCCATCTTCTAATGCGCCACTTCCGTTTGAAGTAGCGAGTTCTTTATATTCAGCAGTACCTGCTGCAGCTGCAACAGCCATTAATTTACCACTACTGCTACTACTTTTAACGTTATCAAAAGTATATAGCGTATCAACTAATGAATCATTACTTGCATCATGAGTTTTCCACGATTGAACTGTAAATAATCCTGTTTTAGTGTCATTAACACCAATATTGATACCAAGACAAACCTTACTATAAGCACCACTATTTAAGTCGACTCTAAATACAGCATCATCAAGAGCACCTACGCTAACATAACATCCGCTTCCACTAGAAAATCTAGTAAAACTAGAATTACTTAATGCAGATGAAACTAATGAACCACCGGTACAGCCGTCAGCATTTGATGTAATTCTATAAAAAAGAGTTAAAACAAGAGCATCAGAGGAATGGTTCTTGATTCTAATTAATGCATAATCAGGAGTAGTTAAAGAATTGTTAATATTTGTTCTGCTTGTACTATTTGCAGGGAGCTGAGCACCACCATTTGTTGAAACGTAAGAAACTAAAACTGAACCAGGTTCAATCCCGTTTTCTTCCCAATCTGTTTGGAAATTTGTTGTAACTGTCGAAGTAGCAGCACTGACTTCACTACTTTTTGGTTTATTGCTACCTAAAGCAACACCACCAGCAACCAAGCCTAATAATAACAATGATGGAATAATGATTTTTTTCATTTTACTGCCTCCTAAGCAATTAAGGTAAGCGCTTACCTTGTTCTATTAAATTATAACACTTAACACTTATTTATCAATTAATATAATTAATTTAT
>CAMORU010000005.1 GCA_946624155.1 uncultured Caryophanales bacterium | reverse complement strand
GAAATTTAGCCACCTTAAGAACAGGTAGAGCGAGCCCAAGTATTCTTAATCACATTGAAATTGATTATTACGGCTCACCTACTCCAATTAATCAAATAAGTGCGATTTCTGTTCCTGAGCCAAGACAATTATTAATCAAACCATTTGATCGTAACGATGTTAAAGCGGTTGTTGCCGCGATTAGCACGAGCGATTTAGGACTCAATCCAATTAATGAAGGCGATAAAATTCGTCTTATTATCCCAGCCTTAACCGAAGATAGAAGAAGAGAAATCGTTAAGAAAGCAAGAGGATATTCTGAAGAATGTAAAGTCGCTATTAGAAACGTTAGAAGAGACTATATGGATGTCCTTAAAATTGATGATTCATATTCTGAAGACTTATTAAAACGCGCTCAAGATGATGTTCAAAAAGTCACCGATGAAGCGTGCAAAAAAGTCGATGAAGTCATCGCTGAAAAAGAAAAAGAAATTATGGCGATTTAATTCTCCAAATTTCTAATTAGAAAAATTTCTCATTAATAAGTGCGCGAAAGCGCGCTTTTATTATATAATAATCTCAGTATGGGAAAATCTAGTTATAAGTTACAACATGTCGCCTTCATCATGGACGGGAATGGAAGATGGGCTAAAAGAAGAGGCTTACCACGCCATTTAGGACATAAAGCGGGATGCGATAGAATCATTGAAATCTATGAGGAATGTTTAGCTCAAAATATCAAGGTTATGAGTCTATACGCTTTTTCCACCGAAAACTGGAATCGCCCAAAAGATGAAATTAGACATCTATTTAACTATCTAGAGATTTTCTTTAAAAAAGAAATTGATCGTATTATCAAAGATGATTGCTCGATTAGAATTTCTGGAGATATTTCTAAACTCCCAGAGAAAACCCAAAAAGTAATTAATGATGCAGTTAAAAGAACTGAATCTGGTAAAAGCTTTTATTTCAATATTTGCCTAAATTATGGGGGGAAAGCTGAAATAGTCAGGGCTGCTAGTTTATTCGCTAAAGATGTTAAAGAAGGAAAATATCAACCTGAAGATTTAACTGAAGAATTGTTTGAAAACTATTTATATACAAAAGGGTTACCTCCAGTAGATTTATTAATTAGAACTAGTGGAGAACTTAGAACCAGTAATTATCTACCTTGGCAATTAGCCTATGCGGAATTTATCTTCCCAGAGACTACTTGGCCAGATTTTACAAAAGAAGAATTTAGAAAATGCATTGAAACATATTATTCGAGGAACAGGAGGTTTGGAAGCGTCGATGAAAAAGAACAATAATATTGAAATTAATAACGAAAATAAAAAAGAGCGACATATCGAAGCTAACACTTTATCTAGTGGCGCGAAAAAATCGATGTCCACTCGAATTATCTCGGCGATTGTTGGATTAGCGATCTTAATCCCTTCTTTACTTTTAGGAGACTGGATTTATTTCGCTTTAATCTCTATCGCTTTATGCTTTGCAGCTTGGGAAATTCTTGGATGCTGTAAAAGAAGAACTGCGGTAATTTATGTTTTATACCTCATCTTTATCGGTTTAATCGCTTATTGGCCAATCTTTAAGCAGTTATTAACTGACGGGACTGCGATAGTGGAATCTGGAGCGAAGATTGATTCGTATTATCAAATGATTTATTTACCAATCTTAGTGGTGGTCATTGGATTCTTCTTACTCTTCTTACTTACAGTAATCTATAAAGATTTCTCTGTTTTAGATGCTTGCTTTTTAATTACTATGGGAATTCTTATCGGCTTTGGTTTCCAATGCTTATATTACCTTAGATACATGCCTATCAGTGCGTTTAATATTCAAGAAACTAGTGCTTGGACATTTAACTTCGACAATACAGTAAAAACTTCTTTACTATTAATCTACGTTATCTTCTCCACATTCATGACTGACACTGGAGCGTATTTTGTTGGAGTGTTCTTTGGCAAAAACAAGATGAATGAAAGAATTTCTCCAAAGAAAACCTGGGAAGGATTTGTTGGAGGAATTGTTATTTCCTTTATCCTTTCTAGTGGATTAGGAATTACCCTAAGTGCGGTCAATCAACCGATCTATCCTGGATTTGAACTCGATCAAATGTGGTATTTAATTTTCCCACTTAGTTTTGCAATTCCTTTCTTCGCCACTTTAGGAGACTTTGTCTTCTCCTCAATTAAACGATATTGGGGAATTAAAGATTATGGCAAACTCATTCCAGGACATGGTGGAGTACTTGATAGATTAGATTCAATCTTCTTCTCTGTTATTGTCGCCTCCATTTTCATCTTCATGATGTCTTGTCTATCTCAAGAAAACTTTAACTGGGCTAAATTTTTAGTGTAATTATGAATATCTTACTTTTAGGAGCTTCTGGATCAATCGGTCAACAAACTCTTGATGTCATTAGAAAAAACCCTAATGATTTCAATCTTGTTGGTTTTTCTATTGGCTATAAAAGTAGATGCATCTCTTCAATACTAAAACACAATCCAAATGTCACTCATGTGTATTTAAGAGATAAAAAGAAGGCAAAAGAATATTCAAAGAAATATCCTCATATTTCATTTTTAAATGAAAAAGATAATAAGATAGAAGATTTGATTAATCTCACTAATTCTGAAATGGTCGTTAACGCTTTAGTGGGTTTTGCAGGATTAGTGCCTTCTGTAAAAGCATTAGAAGCAAATAAGAAACTTGCTTTGGCCAATAAAGAATCTTTAGTAGTGGGAGGAGAATTAATCAATAAACTTCTTAAAGAAGGTAAAGGAGAACTATACCCGATCGATAGTGAGCATTCCGCGTTATGGAAATGTTTAAAAGTTGATGATAAAAACGTCAAAAGATTAATCTTAACCGCTTCTGGAGGAGCCTTTAGAAATCTTTCTAGAGAAGAATTAGTGAATGTAAAAGCAGTGGACGCACTTAAACACCCAACTTGGAAAATGGGTAATAAAATTACCATCGACTGCGCCACTATGGTTAATAAATGCTTTGAAATTATTGAAGCAGGATATTTATATCACTATCCATATTCAAAAATTGGAGTCACATTACACGATGAAAGCTATTTACATAGCTATGTTGAATATCTAGATGGCTCTTTTAGAGGAGAAATCTCTAAACCAGATATGAGAAATCCAATTAAATTTGCTTTATATGAGGGAAAAATACCTTTCGCAACTTCTACATTTAAATCTTTAGATGATTTAAAGAAATTGCATTTCCATACCTTCAAAATGGAAAGATATCCATTAGTCGGTTTAGCGGAAATAGTTTTATCTAAAGGTGGAACCTATGGAGCGACATTAAACCGTGCAAATGAGGTTGCAGTTAACGCTTATTTAAAAGATGAAATTGGTTTTCTAGATATTGAAAAGATTATCTTTAAATGTATGAACGAACACAAAAATACATCTCATCCAACTTTAGAAAAGATTATTGAAGTTGATGAATTTATTAATAAAAAAGCCACTAAATTAGTGAAAGAAATAAAGGAGAATAGAAGATGATTGTCCTTTATATACTTTTATTTATCGTCTGTTTATCTACACTTATCATGGTCCATGAAGCTGGACATTTAATCACCGCGAAAATCTTTAAGGTGTACTGCTTTGAATATGCGATTGGCTTTGGTCCTAAACTATTTTCTTTTAAAAGAAAAAATGGAGAAACTTTCTTCTCCTTAAGAGCGATTCCTTTTGGGGGATTTGTTTCGATGTATGGAGAAGAGGCAACAGTTCCTGATGGATTAGTAATCCCTAAAGAAAGAAGCTTGTTAAGTAAAAAGAAATGGCAGAGAGCGATTATTTACGTCGCTGGAGTGACCATGAACTTTATTTTAGCTTTAACAATTTTCTTTGTTTATGAAGTGGCCTTCCCTAATTACACCGCTAGAGTGGGTCATATCACTGTTAAAAAAGACTCCATCGCTGAAAGTATCGGATTAAAATCTAAAGATTATTTATATACTCCAACATTATCTTACGATTCTGATAACTATTTTGTTTTCTATGATGATGATTCAATTATCACCTATGGTGATAGTTCAATCACTTATTCATATTTTGGTTATAACTATTACCAAATGACTTTAAAAGACACCAAAGTCGCTAATAAATCAGTGGCCTTTGAAAAGTTGGTCTTTGGTGAATTAGTGGATACTTATCCTGATTTTAATTGGCAAGATGTTTTAAATAATGACTATTCTGGAGAAGAAGTAGTTAACGGCACTATTTCTGGCTTTCTACGAGCGAGCAAAGTCACTCCTAATAAAGAAGGAAAAGAAATCATCTCTTATACCGCTAAAATTGGATTAACGGAAAATTATCTAGATGAAGATAAAGGTGAATTACTCGTTGCTGAGATTACGTTAAGTGTAGATGAATATAAAACATTTAAGTTAGTCCCTATGGGAAGCGAGATTTATCTTTCAGGAGATATGACCACTAAAAGTAGTGTGAACACATTAATTGCTAATCAATATGAAATGCCTTATCCAAATGTCACAAATAATTTACTTACAAATAAAAAAAGTGGACAAATTCCAACTCATATTGAAATAAATGCTTATGTTTTGGATGAATCCGCTCCTAATAAACGAGGAGAAAAGAAATCGTTTGGTAGTTTAGAATTAGTCGAATCTAATGGAAGATTTACTTTACCAAAAGATTTTGGTTTATATATGCAACTCGACCAATCTTATAACGATTTTGGTAGTGCAGTTAAACAAACATTTGAAGACTTTGGTTTCTCTAGTAGTGCGATTATTAGAGGGCTAGGATCTCTATTTACTTCTAAGGAAGGCTGGCAAAATGTCGGTGGAATTATCGCTATTGGGGTGAGCACTACTCAAGTACTCCAACAAAATGGTTTTGGCCAATTCTTGTTCTATTGGGCTTTGATATCTGTTAACTTAGGAATAGTCAATTTATTACCATTCCCAGGATTAGATGGATGGCAGTTACTTGTTTTAGCGGTTGAAGGAATCTTTAGAAAAGAAATACCTGCTAAAGTTAAAAATATTATTTCCCTTGTGGGAGTTATTATCTTACTCTCACTTATGGTGTTAATAGTCATTAAGGATATTATTACGGTTATTTAGTATGTCAGATAAAATTAAGCGTTTCTTATCTTCTATTCATATTGAAAATATCGAAGATTTCGATATGGATTTTGATATGGTGGGAAGAAATAGATTTAATTCACTTCAAATCGATATGATTATTTCTAAGGAAACCCCTTGGGAATATGACTATTTAAGAGAGTTTTTAGATGGACTTAATTCGATTAGTTATCCTTACACTCTACATTTTTCTTATAAAAATAATCCAACTAGTGAAGATGCGCTTCACATCTTAGAGCAGTGGTATAGATATATTTACCGTACTAATTTGGAACTTGATGTTAAAGCAACCGGAAAAGAAACCTTAACTATTTCATATTTAGACGAAGATGAAAAAGCGAGAAATAAAGAAGTTCTCCAAGACTTTAAGTCTTTATTAGGATTTATCAATTATGATTTCATTGAAATCAAAGAAGAAATTATTCCTCAAGTCGAAGAAGTAGTGGTCGATGAAGAAACTAGACAAATCCTTGTCGAGGCCGCTAGCGAGACTGCCGAAGAAGATATCCAGTTATCTAAAGATGAAATTGAAATCACTGATCGAAATGAAGCTCCTTTACTCATCGAGCAAGAATTAAAAGAACGCAACGCCTTAATGGAAGATGCGGTTTTAAAGCAGATGAGAAAAAATAAAGAATTGATGCTCAAAGAAAGAGAAAGACAAAGACTCAATCGAAGAGGCAAATATACTTACGTAGAAAGAATCGATGATCTAACCGTCGATAGTGATCACGTTGACTTTAACGGTAAAGTGTACCGCTTAGAAGTTAATGAAAGAGGAGAAAATAAAAGAATAGTTTTTGGTGTCTCTGATGAATTTGGAGGAGCGATTTCTTGTAATTGTTACCAAAATACTTCCATCAATGATGAAGTTGTAAGTCAAATGCTTCACTCTAATGTTCGTATTAGAGGAGTAGCGTATGTCAATAATTTTGACAAAGCCCTTCAAATAAAGGTCCATTACATCGATTTATTACCTCCAGATGAAGTAATTCCTGATAGAAGTGAAATTAAGCGTGTAGAGCTTCATTTACATAGTAATATGTCCACTCAAGACGGAATTACCGAGATGATGGATTACGCTAAACTTGCTAAAGCTCTTGGTCATACTGCTATGGCGATTACCGATCACGGCTGTGTGCAAGGATTCCCTGACGCTCAAAAAGCCGGAGATAAAACTGGTATCAAGATGCTTTACGGCTGTGAATTCTATATGGTGGATGATGACATCAAATTCATCTTCAATCCAAAAGAAGATATTTTAAATAAAGCGACTTATGTCGTCCTCGACTTTGAAACAACTGGCTTAAGTGCGAGATACGATAAGATTATTGAATTTGGTGCGGTGAAAATCTCTCAAGGTAGAGTAGTGGACCGTATTGATTTATTAGTGAATCCAGGAATTCATATTCCAGAAAAGATTACTAAAATCACTAATATTAGTGATGACACTGTTAAAGATGCTCCTAGAATTGAAGATGCTTTACCAAAGATTATGGAATTTTGTGGAGACGCAATTTTAGTCACCCATAACGCATCATTCGATATCGCTTTCTTAAACCAAGCGAGAATCGATTTAGGAATGGAACCGATTACAAATGGAGTAGTGGACACTTTAGCGATTTCTAGATATAGCTTCCCAGAAAGTAGAAGCCACCAATTAGGGGCTTTATGTCGAAGAATGGAAGTTGAATACGATGAAGAAAGCGCCCATAGAGCGGACTATGACGCCTTTGTTTTAAGTGAAGTTTGGCAAGCTTTATTAGTGAACCTTACTAAAAACAATATGTCTTTAAGACATAAAGAATTACAAAATCTTGAAATTAGTAAAGATTTAATCGGACATTTAAGAAGCAAACATGTTATTGCTTTAGCGAAAAATAATGAAGGCTTAAAAGATTTATATCGTTTAGTGAGTATTTCTAATATTGATTACTTCTCTAACATCGCTAAATTACCATTCATCCCTAAGAGTGTCTTAAATAAATATCGTTCTAATTTGCTTTTGGGTTCGGCCTGTTTTAATGGGGAAGTCTATGAAACTGAACGATATTATAACGAAGAGAAATTAAAAGAAGTTTGTTCTTTTTATGACTATATCGAAGTTCAACCTCCAGAAAACTATTCCTTCTTAGTGAATGTTGGAGATATTTATCCGGAAGATGTTAATCGTAATATCATAGATATTATTAAAGCCGCTAAAGATATCGGTAAACTAGTGGTCGCTACTGGAGATGTTCACTATTTGAGTAAGCAAGAAAAGATCTTTAGAGATGTTTATATTTCCGCTCCTCAAGTTGGTAAAGTTAATCACCCACTTAATCCATACTATCGAAATAATTTACCTCCATTTGAAAATCCAGATCAACATTATCGTTCTACTGATGAGATGCTTGAATGTTTCTCATTCTTAGATAAAGATTTAGCCTATGAAATAGTGGTCACTAATACGAATAAAATCGCGGATTCTATTGAACCTCTTAGACCTGTTCCAAATGATCACTTATACACTCCTCATATCGATAACGTTGAAGAGAAGTTAACTAATTTATGTATGGGTAGAGCTAAAGAATTATATGGAGACCCATTACCAGAATTTATTAAAACCAGATTAGACACCGAACTTAACGGTATTATTTCTAACGGATACTCCGTTATTTACTATATCGCTCATGAATTAGTCAAAAAGTCTAATGAAGATGGCTATATTGTTGGTAGTAGAGGATCTGTTGGTTCTTCTTTTGTCGCCACGATGAGTGGAATTACTGAAGTTAATCCTCTTCCTGCTCACTATTTATGCCCACATTGTCATCACTTTGAATGGGGTAAAGAAACTTGTCCAGATATTAAATCTGGATTTGACCTCCCAGAAAAGAATTGTCCGGTGTGCGGCAAACCAATGATTAGAGATGGACAAGATATTCCATTTGAAACATTCTTAGGATTCCACGCGGATAAAGTTCCTGATATCGATTTAAACTTCCCAGGAGATTATCAGGCTACCGCCCATGAATATACAAAAGTCTTATTAGGTAAAGACAATGTCTTTAGAGCAGGAACAATTGAAACAGTCGCTGATAAGACTGCTTTTGGTTTTGCTAGAGGCTATATTGAAAGAAAAGGATTAGATCCAAATACCTATAGCAAAGCTAAACTTGAATATCTCGCTAGTGGATGTGTTGGAGTTAAAAGAACTACAGGTCAACATCCAGGAGGAATAGTTGTTATTCCTAGTGACCATTCTGTTTATGATTTCACCCCAATTCAGTGGCCTGCAGATGAAGTTGGTTCTTCTTGGAAGACCACTCACTTTGATTTCCATTCGATTCACGATACGATTTTAAAGCTTGATATGTTAGGTCACGTTGACCCGATGGCATTAAAGATGATGTGTGATTTAACACATATCGATATCAAAGATATCCCAATGAACGATCCTGATGTTTTAAAGATTTTTTCTTCTCCTGATTCTTTAGGTTTAAAAAATAATTATTTAAGACAGTCTACAGGTGCCTTAGCGATTCCTGAATTCGGTACGGATTTCGTTAGAGGAATCTTAGAGAAAACTAGACCGACATCATTCTCTGATTTAGTTATTATTTCTGGTCTATCCCATGGTACGAACGTATGGAATGGAAACGCAGAAGACTTAATTAATCAAAAGACTGCAACCTTACAAGAAGTCATTGGATGTCGTGATGATATTATGGTCTATCTTATCGGTAAAGGTTTACCTCCAAATATCTCTTTCCAAATCATGGAAGATGTTCGTAAAGGTAAAGGACTTAAAGTTGAATATGAAGAGGCTATGAGAGCGCATAACGTTCCTGATTATTACATTAATTCATGTAATAAGATTAAATACATGTTCCCTAAAGGTCACGCGGTGGCTTATGTCACTATGGCCATCAGAGTGGGCTATTTCAAAGTCCATTATCCTTTAGAGTTCTATGCGACTTTCTTTTCTGTTAGAAGTAAACAATATGACATCATCCCAATGATTAAAGGAGAAGAAGCAATCATTAATCGACTTGAACAATTAAAGATTAAAGAAAGAACTACTGGAGAAAAATTAACTCCAAAAGAAGAAGAACAAATTAAAACCTTACAAATCGCTGTAGAAATGACTGAAAGAGGATATAAATTCTCTAATATTGATTTATATAAGAGTGATGCGACTAAATTCGTTGTCGATCACGAAAGAAAATGTTTAATTCCTCCATTTATCACAATTGATGGTTTAGGAGAAAATAACGCGATCACCGTTATTGAAGAAAGAAATAAGAAACCTTTCACTTCTAAAGAAGATTTATTAAGAAGAACAAAACTCTCTCAGACTAATGTCCAAGACTTAGCGGATATGGGAGTGCTTGATGATTTAAACGAAAGCGATCAACTTTCCTTATTTGATTTTGGTGATTTCTAATCATTAAGATGTCGAGAAGTAGCGCAACTTGGTAGCGCACTGATTTCGGGTGTCAGGGGTTGCGAGTTCAAATCTCGTCTTCTCGACCAAATTATTTTAATTGGACTTGTGAAAACAGGTCCTTTTTTAAAATTTTCAACTCCTTGCTATAAAATCTTATAATAGAAAAATTATAAGTAAGCCAAAACCCCACATATTTGTGGGGAGTTGGTCACTATAGTTTACTTATCTTTTTCTTCTTGGTTTCGAACATACTCAAGTAAACAACAATTAATTAACGTTTTATATGGAATGCGTGTTTCTTTTTCTTTTTCCTTAAAATAATTAATTATTGTTTTAGATAGATTAATAGTAATTTCTTGTTTTAATTCTTTGGCGTAAGGATTTGTTACACCTTTAGAAAAGTCGTAGTGGTTTTTCATAATTTACTCCTTCAATAAATTCATTATTAGTTTGACGATAATATCCATTTCATCTGGATTGCTTTCTGCAGTTAAGATTGTTAAAGCGACGAGTGCTTCATTAGAGATAACTTGTCTATTATTTCTAATAAGAATGTTGTTCTTGTATAAGAAATTGATGAATAGTGTAGCTGCGATTCTTTTACATCCATCAGCAAAAGGATGGTCTTTTACTAAGAAATAAAGAAGATGAGCGGCTTTTTCTTCTACGGATGGGTAGAGCTCTTGCCCAAAAACATCTTGATAGATTTGTTCAATTATTCCGTTGAGCTTTCCTTTTTCTTTTTCAACTCCAAAGACACTTGATTGTTCACCAAATTTCATTGAATCAATGATGTCTCTTGCTTCTTGATATGTAAGGACATAATTTGTTTTTATTCCTTTTGGCTTTTCAAGAGTTTGATGATCATAACTATCAAGAAGATCTAACGCTTTTGTGTAGCCGTTGATTACCTTGGATAATTCTTCTTTGTCAATACCTAAGGAATTAGAGAGCATCCTTGTTTGGATATCAACAACCTTATTTAAAACTTCAATTCTTTTCTGGTTAATTGCGTATCCTTGGATTAAGTAGTTTTTTAGAATCTTGTTTGCCCATTTTCTGAACAAAATACCCCTTTTAGAGTTGACTCTATAACCTACAGATATAATCATGTCTAGACTATATAAACCTAAAGGTTTATTTGAATGAGTAAAGTGCGTTTTCCGCACATTACTCCATTCATCAAGTTCTCTATCTCGAATGATAGAGTTGATGTGCCTGGTTATTCTTGTTCTGTCAACATCGAACAATTTAGCCATTTCATCCTGTGTGAGCCACACAGTTTCATTTTCTGAGTCAGCACGAACATCTAACTCAAAATTTTCGTCAGTAAATCTGACTAATTCATATTTGTCCATTTTTATACCTCCTTTTTTGGACTAATATTGGTGTCCTCAAAGAAGGAATAAATAAAAGCCATCCTCATAATGAAAACACCATTTTGTAATCAACAATCTAAAACCAATTAGATTTTGACTACTGGTGTTACATCACTGCTTCAGGAGGATGGCCTCATGCTCAGATTAACAATCTGTGTGGAGCGTAGAATTATCACCTACTCTGGACCCGGATCTACTTACGGAACCCCAAATTTAGTAAAAATAATTCATGGGCGATACTGTCCACATTACTAACACCTAACACGCATGTTAGTAGCTCATAAATCCTAACCACAGTGTACCTGCGTATGGTCGACTTTGCTAATGCTAGTTCATAGCGCCCGTGGTCTACTTTGTTATGAGCATCTTTATTATAAAATAATAATGAGATTCATTCTATATTTATTTCATCATTTATTAATAAAATGGTGAAATATTTATGTGAATCTTTCTTATAAAAGATAGATAATAAAAATATATGACAGATTTAACTAACTTAACTTTATATCAAGCTTTCGCTCAAGCGACTCGTTCAAGCGGAGATTTAACAGCGATCTATTATTTCAAGAATAAGATCTCTTTTGATAAGCTCATGGATAAAGTCGATAAGTGGAGTAAGATCTTACAAAATAATTACAATATTCAAAAAGGAGATACCGTATTAATCTCCTTACCAAATATTCCTCAAGTCATCATCCTTTTGTATGCCTTAAATAGAATTGGGGCGATTTCAAATATGGTTCACCCAAATTCTCCATTTCAAGTCATTCAAAAATATTATGATGAGACTGACTGTAAACTAGCCTTCTTATTTGAAAATAAAGTCTATAAAGAATTAAAAGACTACAAGAACTTTAAAGGGAACATCATTATCTGTGAAGTAGAAACCTACTTCCCTTTAAAGATTAAAGGTCACTATAAATTCTGGAGTAGAGGAGTTCATCACGCTTTAGCGAAAGTCAATAAATTTGAATTCTTTTCTCAAATTAAAAAAAGTAGTGATGTCGTCGTGGAATACCCATTAACTAGCAAAGAGACTAGTGTCATCCTTCATAGTGCATCTACAACCGGCAAAGAAAAATCGATTAGATTATCTTCTCGATCCTTTAATTTCACCGCGACTAGAACTAGTGAGATTATGTGTATGAGTGAGGAAGAGCTCAAAGGTAAATGTATGATTTCAGTTTTACCAAGTTTCCATGGCTTTGGTTTATGTATGACTATGCACGCCCCTTTAGTGAATCAATTTGGGATTTATCTCATTCCTAAATTCTCTGCTTCGGAAGTTGCTAAGGCAATGAGTTACTGTAAAAACGCGATTAGTATATGTGGAACCCCTAATGTTTATAAAGCTTTATTAAGTGATCCTAACTTCACTAATAGTAAATATTTAAAAACATTAAGGAGTTGTTTCTCCGGAGGAGATTCTTTACCTAGTATGGTCAAAGAAAACTTTGACTCCTTAATGATTAAAAGAGGATCATATTGTCGATTATATGAAGGATATGGTCTTACTGAAGCATTAAGTGTCTGTGCGGTAAACACTCATAGACACCATAAAGTGGGAAGTATTGGTTATCCAATCTCAGGAGTGGAATTTAAAATCTTTGATGACAATAATAAAGAACTTCCACCTTTAAAAGTTGGAGAGATTGGAATTAAAAGTGAACATATAATGTTAGGCTATCTAGATGAAGCAGATAACCAAGATGACATCTTTCATGATGGCTATCTTAAAACTGGTGATCTTGGTTATATCGATGAAGATGGCTTTTTATATTTCAATAGCAGAAAGAAAAGAGTCATTAAAGTCTCTGGAGTAGCGGTCTTCCCTCACGAAATTGAAGGAGTCATCTCCCGTATGAGTGGGATTGATGCGGTGTGCTGTATCCAAATACCTGATGAGAAATATGTTCATGCGGTAAAAGCGGTCGTAGTAGCGAGAAATAAAAACAAAGAAAGAATTATTGAAGAATGTAAGAAAAGACTTATTTCTTGGTCAATTCCTACTGAGATTGAATTCGTTAATAAATTACCGATGACTAAACTTCATAAAGTGAACTGGAAGAAAGTCCAGGAAGAAGAAGATAAAAAAAGAGGAATTAAATAATCAATATTTTAGGAACAGGCTTTGCCTGTTCTTTTATTAAATTTCTATGGTTAACTTTATGGTTAACTTTATGGTTAACTTGAGGTATAATATAGCCATGAAAGAACTAAATTACAAAGACATTAGTAAAATTAAAAAAAGAATTGATTCTCTTCCAAAAGGGTCTATTGTTCAAAAGACTATTAAAGGAAAGATCTATTTTTATCATCAATATTACGAAAATGGTAAATTGATCAGTAAATATATCCGCACCGAAGAAATTGAAAATTTAAGAAATCAATTTATTGAAAAGCAAGAATTAGAGAACATGCTTGCTAGTTTATCTATTGGGGAAGACCCTAATCATCTCTATTGTGATTTGATGCATAATGATGATAAAGTAGTGAGACTTTTTATAAATAAAAATAACGGTAAAATTGAGAAGATTGGTGAAGTATATAATACTTACTTACTACCAATAGGAACAACCGATACAAATAAAAACCTCAATCAATTTAAATTCCGTGATTGGTGGGAAAATAGAAGCATTCCTCTTTCTAGAAGCGGGATTAAGGAAGCGATGGAACTTCTTGAAGTAGATAACTTACTTGCTTTAGTGGTCAAATGCTATGGATTAAGCTTGTCTGATCAATATTGGATTAAACCGATTACTAGTGATAAATCATGGAATGAGATCAATTTCTTTGATAATGATTTTTCTAATGATATTGGTAATATTATTTTTAGAAAGAAATCCCCTTCCGGAGAACTTGATTACGATTCCCCTGATAGCACTTCAGGTGGCAATTTAAAGAAAAGATGGAGCATCTTTGATGATAAAAGAATATTAATCAAAGGTGGATCTTCTCCATTTAAACAAGAACCGATTAATGAAGTTATTGCTTATGAAGTGGCAAAAGCCTTAGAAATTCCGTGTATTAAATATAGTCTTTATGAGAATAATCAAGAGATTCAGTGCTATTGTGAGGACTTTATTTCTAATGGAGAAGATTTAGTGTCTGCTAGTCAGATTAACAATGTTTTAAAAAAAGAGAACAATGTTTCTTTTTATGCGCATTTCATCAACTGCTGCAAGAGTTTGAATATTTCTAATTACCAAGATTTTCTTAACAAGATGATTGTTTTTGATTTCATTATCGCTAATGAAGATAGACACTTAAATAACTTTGGATTTATTAGAGAAGTTAATAACGCTATGGAGTATAGACCAGCGCCTATATTTGATAATGGCAATTCATTTGGCTTTGATAAGGTTGAAGATCAAATCTTTGCGTTTGATAACATTATCAGTAAACCATTTAATAAAGACATCAAAAAACAATTAGAGCTAGTAACTGATTTTTCATGGCTGAAAATAGAAGGATTACTAACCGTTAAAGAAATAGTGGAATCTCTATTTAGAAAAAGTGAATCGATTTATCTTTCAAAAAATAGAATTGAAAGAATTATTTCATCATGCTTTAAAAGAATTGATTATTTAATCGGATTAATCAAATAATATTCATAATGAAAAATTACCTTCTTTCTTTTCTTAAAGGAATCTTAGCGGGATTATCTATTGGATTAGGTGGATTTTTATATGTTTTAATGGTCTATCTTATTCCTGGAGAATTAGGAAAAGTATTAGGGTCAATATTATTCGCAGTGGGATTATTCACTGTCTGTACTTTTTCTTTACATCTATATACAGGAAAAATAGGATCCATCTATGAAGGAAAACAAAATAAACAATTTTATATTTGTTTACCTATTATGTTAATCGGGAATGCGATAGGCGCATTTGCTTTAGGATATATCTGCTATTTCATATTTAAAGACACAAGTATGATGAACACAGTGAATAATGTCTGTCTTATTAGAACCACATTAAACACATTTAATGATTATCTCTCATTAATGATTAAATCATTATTATGTGGTTTATGTGTTTATCTCGCAGTGAAATCATTTTTATTAAATAGACTAAAACCAGTAGGTATTCTTTTATTAGTGTTTTTTGTTTTTATTTTTGTCTATTCAGGATTTCAACACTGTATCGCGAATATGTTTTATTTTGGATTTGGTAATCAAATCTCTATAAATACATTAATCAACTTAGTGTTATGTATTTTGTTTAACTCTATTGGACCAATCTTTGGAGCATTATTATTTAAATTATTTAACAAATCTTGTTAATATATTACTTACTTGTAGCAGTGGCGGAATGGTAGACGCGTCAGCCTCAGACACTGATGAAGAAATTCATGGAAGTTCAAATCTTCTCTGCTACACCATATGAAAAATTTAATCTTCGATAGTTTCGGAGATTTTTTTCTTTTATTCAATTTTTACATATGCTATCATATGTTCGAGGAAAGAAATATGTCATTTAACCAAAGAGCCTATATTGGATCCTACAACAAAAGCACATATAAACTTTTTCCTTTTCGTGTTAGAAAAGATAACTCTGATGTTATTAACAAACTAAAAAGTGTTGAAAGTCTAAATGGCTATATTAACGAACTCATTGAAAATGACATTCATAGAAAAGTTTTAACCATTAAGCAAATCAAGGAAAAAATTCTCCCGATTTTAGAAAAACACAACATTCATGAAGTATATTTATTTGGAAGCTACGCTAGAGGAGAAGCTAATAATAATAGTGATGTCGATATTTACTGCGAAGCTGGAGATATTAGAACCTTTATTGACCAAGGTTTTCTTGAAGATGAATTAGTGGAATCTTTAGGAAAAGAAGTGGATATTGTTTTTATCGGTTCAAAAATGGATGACTATTTCAAAGAACAATTAGAAAAGGACAAAATAAAGTTATGTTAAGTGTAAAAGAAAAAGGATTGCTTGAAAATATTGTTAAACATTGTAAAAAAATCGGAGAAAAAATGAAAGGACTCACTAGAGAGCAATTTGATAAAGATGAAGATGTTGTGCAAATCATTTGCCTCAACATCCTTCAAATTGGTGAATTAGCAAAGAATTTTTCTCCACAATTTGTTGCGAAATATAACAAAGTTCCTTGGAGACAGATTAAAGGAATGAGAGATAAAGTTGCTCACGGATATGGAACTATTGATATGGATAGAGTGTGGGACACATCTTTGAGAGATGTAAAGCCACTCTGTGAGTATTGCCAAGTAATATTAGAAGAAGATAAATAATGATAGAGGCACTAAGCCTCTTTTTAAATCAATATGACAAAAAAAGAATCGAATCTAATCAATCCTTTTCCAATAATGGCCACCGGCTTTATGTTGGTGGCCTTTTAAACACTCTCTAATTTGTTTAGAAGAGATATTGTTTTTCTTACTAGCCTCACTAATAGAGGAATAGATTTCTTTGACTTCATTATTTTCATCTAGTTTTGCTACTTTTACTTTTTCTAGATTTTTCTTCTCTATTTCGTCTATTTCAATATGTTCTAATACTTCATCTTCACTAAGATATCTTTTCCATCGATATCCTTTTAAGGATGTCTTTAATCTAATTGCCTTATCAATAGAACGGATAAAAACGTCTAAATCTAGTGAAGCGCTTTTCGCGGTTTTATATATCTTCACTAGATTGCCGTTTTTATCATAAGAGGCAATAACAGAACTAGAAATATATCTCCCCATAATCTAATTCCACTATAACCCCTCGTACCTAGGTGATGTAGATATGTCACACAGGGATTTTTTGTTAACGAAAAATCAAGAAATTCGTCCTTGACAGATTCATCAAAAGAGCAAAGAACCAAAAATAACCTTACAACACGTAGTGTTGTAATTAGCACTCTCGCGCGCAGAGTGCTTGCAAGAAGAAGAAGAAGAAGATATCCTATAAATGTCCAAAGGGAAATCATGAAATTGGAATTTCATCCGTGGTCAAGGTGAAAATTCTCGTAGAATAGATTTCCTCAAGTAGACCATTAAGGTAGATCTACTTAAGTAAAATAGAACAACGATGCATATTGCTCTTTATTACAGAAGAGAATTCTCCTTAATGAAACAAAAGTGATGATTTTGATTTGTTTTTCCTTTTAGAAATTGGAAGAAAGGAAATTAAAGAGAAAAATCAATCACGCTTTGTTCATATCACTCACAGTCAATAAGGACTGGAGCTTATAAGAAAGGAGAATTTTAAATATGAACAAATTATTTACGAAGATCGCTTCGCTTAGTATTGGATTAGCGTTAGCGATTGGAGTAGGTGTCGCTGTTGGAAGTAGGTCTGGAAGTGGTGTTAGAGAGGCTAAGGCAGAAATTTATACAGATACGTTAAATTATGCCTTTACCGGAATAACTCAGACTTCTAGCTATCAAAATTTTTCTGGTAGATCTGCAACTAACAGTGGGCATAGTGATGCAGTATATAGTGGAAATGCTTGTGCTTTAGCCAGTAGCGTTGCTTCGCCAAAATATATACAAATTAGAAGCAACAGTCCATCTGGGATTGTAACAACTACATCTGGTGGCGATATCAAAACAGTTACTTTGAAATTTTCTGGAATTCAATCAACAGCTGCTAATCGCGTTATAACAATTTATGGCAACACTAGCTCATATTCTACTGGAGCTGATTTGCGTGATAATAGCAAAAAAGGCACTTCGCTTGGAACTTTAACAAGGTCAGGCACAAATTCTACTCCAACAGCTACCGGTGTTACTGGACAATCGACTGCAGCAAATGGTGTATTAACTATTACTGGATCATACCAATATATTGGTATTATTGCTGATGGTGCAGCATATTTGGAATATATTGCCATCACATGGGAAAAAACAACTAGTTCAGCAAGTATTACCTTTGATAACTCATCTGCCGTTAATCTCACAAAACCAGGTACATTAACCGCTACAAGAACCGTAACGTATGCAAATTTGGAAGGAACAATAACATCCGAAAGCGGCGATACAAATGTTTGCACCGCTGCATTAACTGATTTATCTGGAAATTCTGCAAGTGGAACAAAAACATTAACCATTACTGCAGTTGGCGAAGGAACAACATCTGTAACAGTTAAGTCAGTTACTGATAAAGTTCAGAGGTCATTAACTGTTAATGTGACCGAGATTAAAAATTACTACAAAGCAACTAAACTGGCGCACATTAAGGACGGAACCAGATTTATTGTTGCTACAACATCAAGCAGCCTCGGTATGGGGTCAACATCAAGCAGTTCAAATCCTAGCGGCGTTTCTGTAACAATAACATCTACTACGGTTGATGGCCAATCGGTTTCTACTATCGCAAATCCATCAAGCGTTACACAATTAACTTTAGAGAAGGTTTCTGGTCAAAATTATTATAAATTAAAGAGCGGAACTTCATATCTTAGAGGGTATTCGTCAGGAGGCAACTTCAGAAGTGTTTCGTTTGACCAAACTGCTGAAAACTATTTTTATTACACGGTTTCCTTTGATGTATCAAAAACTATTATTACCAATGTAGGTAATAGCAGATATATTCGATACAATAATGCTAGCAATTCAAAATACTTTGGAATGTATCAGAGCACAACACAAGATGCTATTGATGTGAATATGTATGTTTTATCCGATGATTATCCTCAATCAAAAGCATTGAGCACTATTAGCGGTGGAAGCGCAACAGTTATCATCGGCTCCGATATTACCTATCAAGGAACATATCTACCTGCTGATGCGACAGAAGAAATTATCTTAAAAGGAACTGCTCCATCCGGCATAACTGTTGGAACCGTTATAATGAGCAATGGTACGTTTAGTGTTAGCATTGCTGCTGATAGCCAAATGAGCGAAAGCGATTTAACACTTACATTCAAGGCTCAAACATCGAGTGAGCAAGATGTAACTCCGTTAGCGGTTTCATTAGCGGTAAGAAATTACACACCTACACATACTAAAATGACTGATTCTGGAGATTTGGTTAGCGGAATGCATGTTATTATTGCTAATTCAACATCTGCCAAGGTTGCTAATACTCAAAATCAAAATAATATCAGTGGCAGTAATACACTGTTCGATACCGATAATGGTACATTAAGTAATTCTGGTGGCCACGGAAGAGAATTTATCATTTATGAAACAATAATCCAAGTTGATGAAAATACTCAAGAAGCTGGATGGATTTTTTATAGCAATGGTAAATATTTGTATGCTGATGGAAGTGGAACGAACAACTATTTAAAAGCTACTTCTGTTTTGGCACCAAATTGTTTATTTGATATTACATTTAGCAACGGACAAGTTACGGTCGCTAATCAAGTGGCAGATAATAAATATATAGGTTATAACTCTTCAAACAATATTTTTGTTTGTTATGGCTCAAACAGCAATAATATTGAGTTATATTATAACGATAATGATTTAACCCCAACCAATGATCAACTTCAGGTTGATGGGTATGAAGATGCGCTGCTGCTTTTAGATGGAACCATTCCAACAACTAGTAGGCCTGATGGTACAACATGTAAAACTAATGGATATTATGCTAGAGCAAAAGACAATTATTCACTATTAGAAGACGCTTCTTTATTGAGCGCTGATGCAATTGAAAGATTAACTGATTGGGCATCTGCAAATGGTGAGATTTTTAGTTCTGCTAGCGGAACATTTGCTCCAAAAGGATCTCTTGGAATTTTGCCGTCAATTGTTGGCAATTCTAATTCAGTTACTATCATAATAGTCATCTCGGCTTTAAGTATTACCGCTATCGGCGGATACTTCTTCTTAAGAAGACGCAAAGAAAAATAAAACTTTAGTAACTAAATGGGTTTGCTGACCAAAAACCTATCTTAGTGGCTATAAAAGGAAAGCATCGGAGGG
Source organism: uncultured Caryophanales bacterium (assembly GCA_946624155.1). The sequence continues at coordinate 32,514 of CAMORU010000005.1, read as the reverse complement.
TATACTTTCGATGCTTTTATGATGGAGATATTTGTATTAGAGGTTATTTAATTAAGTTAAATAATAATTAGAAATAATGTATTTATTTTATTATTGTAGTAGTGATAACATATGTTATCACATTTTAAAACAATGCATTGTTTTTGTAATATGCGTGAGATTAATTAAGTTTGCAATAACATTGGTTATTGGGTTATATTATTATGAACTAGCTTATGAAAAGAAAGATTTGGGTTAAGCTAATATACGCTTTGATGGATGCGATTATCGTATTCACTTTTGGTCTATTCACTTTTAGATATTCTGGAGTTCCAGGATTCTCTAGTTTTACTCACACTCAATTAATTTCAATCTTTGTATATTCTGGAGGATTGGTCCTTCTTCATATAGTTACATTCTTTGTAACAAAAGTATATTCAACATTGTCTGAGAACTTCTCTATTGAGGACGCTCTTAAGGTGATGATACTTTCAATTGCTATCTCAGTAGTGGGATTAATTGTAATTGTTATAGTTCCTAGCAAGTTTTTATTTTTCCAATGGCAATTAATCTTATCTTGGGGTTTAGGAGCATTAATGACTGCAATATTATTATCGATGACTAGATTTGCAGTTAGACTCTATCATAGAGCAAGAAGAATGTATGGTTCTAAAAAACCTATTAGAACATTAGTTATTGGAGCCGGTGCAGTTGCCAAGATTGTTGTTGATGATGCAAGATTTAACAAAGAAAATCAAAGAAATGTTGTTGTCATTGTTGATGATGATCCAAATAAGATTGGTGGAGTGTTTTCTAATATTCCAGTAAAAGGACCAATTGAAGACATTAAGAAAATTATTGACTTCTATCAAATCGAAGAAGTTGTTATCGCTATTTCTGCTTTAAAAGAAAAAAGACTCAAAGAGATTTTGAATCTTCTCTCTGATAGTAGTGTTTCTGTTAAAAGAATGCCTTTATTAAATGAGATGCAAGGACCTAATGATGTCAGGATGATTGATGTTGATCTTGATGATTTACTTTCTAGAGATCCAGTCATCCTAGACAATAAAGAAGTCTTTACAATGCTTAAAGGAAAAACTGTTCTTATTACAGGAGCGGGAGGCTCTATTGGTAGTGAACTCACTAAACAAGTATTCGCTACTCATCCAAAAACGTTAATTCTTTTTGATATCTATGAAAATTCCACTTATGACATTCAAATGGAATTAGTGAAAAGAATGAGAGATGAAGGTATTAAAGATATTGAATTAGTTACTCTTATTGGTTCTACATATAACGAAGTAAGAGTGGAACAAATCTTCAAAACATATCATCCTGATTACATTTATCACGCGGCAGCGTATAAACATGTTCCATTAATGGAAGATTCTCCTGCTGAAGCAATTAGAACTAATGTCATTGGTACATATAATGTTGCCAAGATGGCGGACAAATACCATGCAAAGAAAATGGTTTTAGTGAGTACTGATAAGGCTGTTAGACCTACTAATGTTATGGGGGCCACTAAAAGATTCGCAGAAACTATTATTCAATACTACTCCGAACATAGTGAGAACACTAAATACGCAGCGGTTAGATTTGGAAATGTCTTAGGAAGTAATGGAAGTGTTGTTCCATTATTTAAAAAACAAATTGCTGCTGGCGGACCAATCACTATTACAGATAAAAGAATTACTCGTTATTTTATGACTATCCCTGAAGCAGTTAGTCTAATCCTTCAATGTGGATTATTCGCTGAAGGTGGAGAAATCTTTATTTTGGATATGGGAAAACCAGTGGAGATTTACAATCTTGCTCTTCGCTTAATTAGACAAGCTGGGTTAACTCCTGAAAAAGACATCAAAATCGTGGAGATTGGTTTAAGACCAGGAGAAAAACTTTATGAAGAACTTCTCTTAGATAAAGAACATCAACTCAAAACTCCAAACAAGAAGATTTATATTGAACCTAGAGAAACAAAGAATGAAAAGGTTCTTGAAGATATTGAGAAAGCAAAGATTGCTTTTGGTTTAGAAGAAAAAACAGGCGACGTCAAAGAGCTTCTTGCTCGACTCATTTGCACTTACAAGAGATCAGAGTCAGAGAAACAGCAATGAAAAACTCAAAGTCAGGCTCTTTTTACAATGTATTTGTTAAAAGATTATTAGATATAGTTTTTTCATTACTTGCAATAATCATTTTTTTTCCACTTCTATTCTTTGTTTTTATAATCAACTGTATTTTTACAAAGTTTCACCCCATTTTTATTCAAAAGAGATGTGGAAGAAACGCCAAGGAATTTTTAATAATTAAATTTAGAACTTTGCTTTTGAATTCGCCTTCGTATGAGGAAAAATGTAATGGAAACAATTATACTAAAATCGGTTTTTTCCTACGTAAGACCCATTTAGATGAATTACCGCAATTATTTAATATTTTCGCTGGTCAAATGTCTTTTGTTGGACCTAGACCTATAATTACAATTCTTAACGATCAGATTGATGGAAGGATTGCAAATGGATCAATAGCATTAAGACCTGGATTGTCTGGCTTAGCACAATTGAATGAATCAAATAAAGAATTATCAAGAAAAGAAAAATGTGAATTTGATAAAATTTATCTTGATAATATGTCCTTTATTCTAGATTTAAAAATTGTTGTCTTAACAATTCCTCATATTGTTAAAAATACATTCAGAAAAAAACATTAGAGTTTTTTGTATAACATATAATAGTTTTCCAACATTGTTTCTTTGGATACTATGTTGGAGTTAACATTTTTTGGTTTGATGTCACACACTTTTTCAATTGATTCTATGACTTTATCAATGTTCCCCTTTTCGACAGAATAACCAAATGCACCAAAATTAAAGACTTCAGTTGATCCACCCACTTCATATGTTATTATTGGAAGTCCACAAGCAAATGCTTCAAGATTTGTTGTCGGATATGTGTCTTCATATGTCATATTTACAAACACAGACGATGTCTTATAATACTCTGCTAGTTTGTTTGGCGAATTGGTTTGATTTATATGTTTGATGTTTTTTGGTAGATTAATTTTTTTATCTATTTCACCGATTAAAACTATATTAAATCTTTTATCAATGCGTTTTGCTAGTTCGATAAAGTCGTTAATGCCTTTTTTGGGTGTAAAAATATTAGCTACTCCTAAAATGGTTTTTGCGCCATCATCATTTTTTACACCGGTATTATTAAAAAGTGATGTGTCTATTCCATTTGAAATTTTTACAATCCTTTTATCTTTTAAAAATGATTCTTCTATTTGCTTTTTCATCCATTCGGAAGGACAAACAATAGTCAAATTGCTATTCTTAAGAAGTTGGTTCTTTTTAAATTGATTTTGTTTTGAACAATCAAACAAAAAAGAATAATCTTTTTTTTGCGGACATTTACCACAACTTTTTTTCCATTTATTACACCCAGTTGATTCAAAATGAACGCAATAGCCTGTTATTGCAAAAAAATCGTGGAATGTCCAAACAACCTTAATTCTGTTTCTATTTAAAAAAGAAAACAATCTTGAAATATTAACATCGTGTGAATGGATGTTATGAATATGAACAATATCTGGTTTTATTTTTTTTAAAATGTATATTAACTTATTTGTTGAAAAAAAGTTTTCGAATCCATAGCAGCCAAACAGATGTGATATTAAAGAACTAATTTTAATATCCATTGGAGTTGAAAATTTGATGACATTTTTGCAACTCACTTTTTTGCCTATACTATATAATACAAAATTTTCTATCCCCAATTTAGTTAAGTGGTCAGATATTTCGCCACATATACGACCAGTTGAACCTATGTTATATGTTGCATTAATTTGAACTACTTTCATTTATTTTATAAGCCCTCCAAACAGAGTTAATATTTTTGACTTAAGTTTTATGCCTGGAGTCATTATTATATTTTTTTCTATATATTTAATATAATTTTCATAAAAAAGGTAACGATTTCGTCTCCAAATCAAGGCATAATAAATCTGTATGATTTCTTTTTTTTGATTAATAATTGGAACAACAAAGTTATCAAATAGCTCACGAAATTCTTTCTCATATAAATCTGAACGCAAATATGTAACTTGGTTTGGATGAATTCTCATGACTGTCTGTTTGTTTTTCAAAACAATAAATCGATACCCCAAATTTATGTACTCGCACCATTGATATAAATCCTGGCAATATCTTAATCTTTCATTAAATGGTATGGCTTTTGCGACTTCTATAGGGATTAGCAATGAACACCCATTTATATTTGAATATTTAAAGAAGTCACTTATTTTAGAATAATTTCTATGATAAAAAGAAAATTTGAGTAGTTTTTTTCCTTTGCCGTCAATAAAGGATGTTCTAGTGCCAAGAATTACATTTTTATATTTAATACTTTGTAGCTTTTTAATCTTGGTTTCAATAGATCGTGGCTTTAACATATCATCATGAGACAACCATATAATGTAATCACCTTTTGCCGCATTAATGCCGGTGTTTACTGCGCTACTTACGCCACCATTTTCTTTAGAAATGTAATGTATAAAATCAATTTCTTTGTATTGTTCTAATGCAGTTAATAATGCTTGCTCATCGTCCGATCCGTCATTCACAATTATAATTTCAATATTTTTATAAGATTGTTTTAACAAAGAATTTATTGCATAACAAATGTAATTAGAACCGTTGTAGACCGGTATTATTATCGATATTAGTTTGTCAGATATTAATTTCATAAATATTATTTATCCTTTTGCGTTTGAATCCAACTAAAATGGATGATACATATAAAACCATATTAAAAAAAGTTATTGTGACAGGAATTGCTGCCGATGAAGAAATATGGATGTTGCCTAAAAGCACCCCATTAATTCCTATCTTGAGTAATTCTGTTAATCCGATTGATAATAGAACCATTGTAAAAAAGATCCACTTGTCAGTAATGTTAAAATCTTGTCTTTTGAGGATGAAAAAAGTTAATAAACCAAGCGCCAACGAAATAATCGGAAATGTTATTGCAATCCAAGAGAGCTTGTTGTTATAGTTCTGATTCACCATACATTTTAGTTCACTCACAGCCCACTCGTCTTTAGGAACATGAAGTTCGCAGTGAGATGTTTTTGCGAATGGATTTGCTAAATACCAGTTTATAGCAAGATTCATAATACTGAAGTTTGTTGCATATTTACTTCTGTCGAGCTTCATCACCAGGATTTCTCCATCCAATTTACTAGATAAACACCTATAATTCGTTATTACAAAAGGAACATTAGTATAGTTTGTGCATAAACATTTGTCTGAAACAATTGCTTTAACTTCGTATTGAATATTTCCGAACGCTTTGCTTTTTGTTCCGACAACATTTTCATATTTTTCTTCTCCGAAATATAATTTAACAAATGATTCAGAGATCATAATTGGAAGAGTGCTATCAAAATCAACGTTTTGAGTTATATCATAGTCATTTGAATTATACTTGCCACTAATAATTTTTAAATCAAGCGGCACATAGCCTTCGGATGCATTTGATATTCCAAATGAAGCGTATGAAAATAAAGATTGTGGAGTGAAATTTTCAACAATAAACGAATCCGAACTATATTGAGAATATTCAAAATAAACAGAATTGTTCTTCCCTTTGGTTGAAACGGCTTTTACTGCGGACCAGTTAAGGAAAAAATATTGATTTTTGTTTTCTTTTGTTTTCAATTCGCATCTAACTTTATTAGTATTTTGTTCAACATTACAAATAGAGATATTATTACAAAAATTTTCTATTGGCATAGAGTAACCAAAATTGCCGATTAATATGGTTAATAAATTGATAACCGATAATAATATCAATAGAAATCCTATCTTAGAAAAAATATGTAGTTTAAGTTTATTAAAAATACTTTGTTTCATATGGTATCAGCCCAAAATTTGGTAATGAATAAATAAAATAGAAAAATAATAACGTCAGCATTAAACACTCTACTAATATTTTTGTTGTCTTTTGTTTTGATAGGAATGTAATATCATCAAGTATTAATGAAATACCAATTCCAAAATACCACGATAACCTAGAAATTGACATATTTGCGGAGTTCCATGCTAAAAATAGAGCATATAAAAACAAAATCAATATATGCGAAACATTTTGCTTGTAATCATATTCATCAAAAAAATGATTTGTAAACCCGAATAATTTGTCATTCTTATTTCTTAAAAATACCATATAAAAAACGATCATGAAAAATATTATTAAATACATAATAATTGAACTTCTCGATGTTGTTGGCGTGTAATAAGTTTTTGAAATCATTGAATATAAAGAATAAATCCCTTCAAAGAAAGGCTTCATAAAGATAATTGGTATAAAAATAAAAAGTATATTTTCTTTCTTTATTTTCATGAGAAGTAATGGGGGACAAACAATCATAACCAAAGCAGAAGCGTGGTACATAATTGACGTCCCTATAAGTAAGTAATAAAAAATCCATCTTTTACAGCCTTTATTAAAAATAAAAAACGATAATGCCATAGTTGAAAGTGCAATTGATACAAACTGTCTTTCTGCCGTGAATGACAAGCAAAAGAAATTCCAAAGCAAGAATGTTGTAAGAGAAAAGACTGGGTTTTTTGTTTTCTTAAATGCAAAAAACAGAGAAATAAACACTATGGTTGAATTAAAAACGTCAAACACTATTTTTGGTAAACTAAGATATTTTGAAAATAGCAACAACAACCCGTAATACAAAAACTCCGGTTTGTTTTTCCACATATACTCTTTTATGTTGCTTATTTCTTTTGTCGCCTCATATTTTTTTATATAAGCGATAGTGTCTAAACCAACGCTTGAAGACCTAAGACATAGTAAAAGAAAAAACGACAATAAAATGAATACCGAAGAGCTTATACAAAACCATTTTTTTCTTACGAGGGTATTAATGACACATAAAAATATGCAGCACAACCCATAAACAATATAAACAAAATAATTGGATAGTAAAGTCATTTGTGCCGCCTTTTTAATATCTTCATTGTCCTATCAAGAACTCTATGAAAAAAATTTTTATATAGCGAATTATAAACTTTCTTGTCATAATCTCTATTCTCTGTAATGTTGTTTGGAAATACATATGGAACATTTAATTCATATCGCTCATTAAAACAAAAATTTATTTTTCCAGGTGTATTGTGATTATGTTCTGGAATGGAAGATTTTTTAGCATGTGTAGATTCGAAACCCAAACCTATGTTTGTTATTAAGTTTTTGCTTGGAACAATCGACAACATATTATGTATATATCTTGTTGCTTGCCACTGTTCATCCCAGTAAGACAATTGCTGATTGCGGCTGAGTAATTTATTTGTTTTTTTAAATGATTTTAGTTCAACCACAGCTGCTCTTTTATTAATTCTTCTAATTGTTTGTCCAACTTTTTTAAAAATAAATTTATCGTTCACCCAATCACACTTAAAGTCAAAAAGAAGCCAATTTTTCTTCCATGTAGCCCAGCCACAATTTGTGCCGGCATACGCAAAAAAGAATGATTCTTCAATCTTTGTCTGAACCTCCAAATTTGATCCACTAATTAAAAAAACTCTATCAGACTTTTCGTAATAATCTAGCATAGTATTGCAAAAATCAAAGAAAGACTGCGAAGGAACACAATCATCTTCAAGAATGATTAGTTTTTCTTCGCTCTTAAACGCCCAGTTTATTGCTGTAAAAGGACCAAAACCACATCCCAAGTTATTCTTTTGATAATTTCTATGAACCTCACAATTCCAATTTATTTTTGAAACGATTTCCTCACATTTTTTTATGTTTGAGATATCGTCGTCGTTATTTTCTCTTGGGCCATCGTGAAAAAGATATAATTTTTTTGGTTTAAATTTTGCTAATTCAAAAAAAGTTTGTTTTAGCCACTGTGGTCTATTGAAAAAAATTAATAAAATAGCTGATTCTTCCATTATTTATTTCCTAATGTAAAAAGAGTAAATATCTTTTGCTTTTCTTTCATCTGAATATTGCTCTCTGTTTTGAATTACGTTTCTTTGACCGCTTATTTTTATAATTGATGAAATCCACTTGTCGATGTTGTACTCGTTAACCTTTAAAACGTTATTATTGATTATCGCTTCATCATCTATTGCATCCGATACAACACAAGGAATGCCGACTATTTGTGCTTCAATTAAAGCCAAAGGGTATCCTTCGATAATAGACGGAAACACAAAACAATCCATGACAGATAAATATTTGCCAACATTTTCTTTTTCACCAAGAAAATGAACATAATTTGTGAGCCCATCAGCATTTACCCTCTTTTTTAATTGCTGATTGATTGGACCATCACCAACAAGGATAAGTTCTACATTGACCTTTTTGCGTATTTCATTAAAAACATCTATTAAAAAATTATGATTTTTTTCTGCAACCATTCTTCCGACATGACCTAAAATGATGGCGTTTTTATTAATTCCAAGTTCTTTGATTGTTTCAAATTTATTACAACTATTATCCAATAATGCTCCTATATCAACACCATTATGTACAACATTTATAGAACATCTTGTATTTAAAAAACCAGAAAGTATCCTTTTGTATTTCTCATTCAAAACAAAAAAAGTAAGATTTGTTTTAGCCATGATTTTTTTTGCAAAAAATAGTTCGTCAGCGTTTGATCCACTAAAGTACATGTTGGGGTCAGAATGACATGTATAAAAAAACTTGGTCGGGCCCCATTTTTTAATGTTGCACACATATTTTAAAACCGATAAATGGGCGTGAAAAATATCTGGTTCAAAAGAACTAACCAACCTATTTAATTTGTATGAAATGTATTTTTTGCCAAAAAGTTTATGAAAAACTCGTGTGAAAAAATTCCAATGGCTATAAATTGAAACTAATTTTATATTTGTTTTCTTTAGTTTTTCTAAAAAGGGGCTTCCTTCAAATCCAAAATTTACCAGTATTAAAACTTCTTCCGTTTTCGAGAAAAAGATAGATTGTCCGACAACAACTTTTTCAGCTCCTCCACATTTTAAAGTTTCAATATATTGAATGATTTTCATTTTAATATATTAATATATGTTTTTTTCTTAATCAACACAACAATAGTTGATATAATTAATCGTATGATAAAAATCCTCTCAAAGTTGTTTAAAATAAATAAAAAAATTATCATTTTAGAAAGTTACCCCGATTTTTCTGACTCCATTTTTGAATTATATAAACATTTGTTAAAAACCTATCCGTCGTATGAGTATTATTGGATTTGTGATTCAAAAAACAAAAACAAGGCACAAAACAAGGGTATAAAAAAAATAATTTTCTTTTTTAATAGTTGCAATCTTTTTCAAAAAGTGAAGACTTTTATTGTTACTTCAAAAGCTAAATATTTTTTGGTTTCAAATAGAGTGTTTCTTCATTTTAAAAAAGACGGACAAATTGTTTTGTTTTTCAACCACGGGCAGCCATTTAAAAAAGTTTCAAATTATAATTTTCAAATTGATAAATGGATAGATTACATTGTTTCGAACAATAAGTTCACCAGCGATTTATATTTTAATAATGGTTTTTTTGCCGGCAAAAAAGCTTTATATATGACAAATCTTAGGCTTGGATTGTTCAATTTAAAAGAGCAGCAAAGGTTTTCTTTAAGACGCAAACTTTCAATACCTTTTGAAAACAAGATAATTGTATTTGCATTTACATTTAAACTGAATGCAAACGAAGAGACAGATGTTGTGAATTTACTCCCATCCGGTTTTTGTTACGAGAACATGCGGTTGCTTGATGAATTTGCTGCTCGACAGTCTGTTTCTATAGTATTCAAACTTCACCCATCTATAAAAAAACCTCTAATATATGCCAGATTTACCAACATTATCTTTTTGACCGAAGATAATCTTCAAGAAAAAGATATAATTTTTTACAATTTACTAGGAGAATCTTTCTGTCTCGTAACAGATTATTCATCTGTTTTTATTGATTACTACTCAACATTAAAACCAATTGTTTTTTATTGCGCTGAATATAATGAGGTTTTGAATAAAAATAAAGCACTTTCTGGAGATGGGTTTATGGTAGATAATCCTAGGGATTACATGGCTGGGCCCCTCTGCTGGAATTTTACAGAGTTGTTCGACTCACTTAAATCTGCGATAAATGGCGATGATATTTATTTGGACCAAAAGAAAAAAATGAATGATTTATGGAACAAATCTCCGTGCGAATACGATGAAGTGGATCAACTACTTTTTAAGTAAATTTAAATAATATTTAATGCCATCTTTACGATAAACAATTAAGTACGTTGACAGTAAATAAATAGACGAAACAACAACGATTTCAATTGCGAGATATGTGAAAGATGTTTTCCCTTTAAAAAGTATATAGTAAAGAGGAAGAAAAACGGCCACTGTTACAAATATGGCGATTGTTTGAAGAGCAAATGTTTTTTTAAAAAAGATAATTAAATCAACCCCTAATTTTGTTTTATACAAAAGGTTGAATAGTAATAGTTCGATTGTTCTTGACACGCAAATTGCCAGGCTTGCTCCAAAACAACCCCAAAGCTTAGAAAACACAAAACACAAAACCAGATTTACAGTTGCTTTTATTAGTGAAATGATTGCCAGTTGTTTAACATCTCCAGTTATAAACAAAGCGTCGTACAATAAAATTTGTGGTACATTAATTAATTGCCTTGCAATTACTAGCACGATACAAATGTAGGCAATATTATAGGATTGATCACTAATCCACACGCTAATAAAAGTTTTGCCACATAGAATAAATCCAATAATTATCAACGATACGATAGAAAATTGAATTTTTCCAACAGTTTGAGCCAATGACTGGAGTTTTTCCTTGAAGGACTCTTTTTCGTTATAAAGTCTTGCAATTTTTGGCAAAAAGAGACCATTTGTAATTGAACCAAAAGTATAAACGTACCCCTCTATTACTGAAACTATGCCGAAAACTGCCACTTGCTCAGAATTACTTACTATTCCAAGAATGCTTGGAGTAATATTGAAGACTAATCTTGAACAAATAGAAATTATTAGAGTCCAACTCGAAAATTTAATAATTGATGAAATGCTTCCTGATCCATATTTGCCTCGAAAAGACAGTCCTAGTTTAAAACGAATATGTAGATATTTAAGCAATAAACAAACAAAAGAAGATATATAGTTGGACAAGATTACAACATATAATCCTAATTTTGCACTTACACATAAAATTATTAGAACTAAATACAACAGCTTCTGTAAAATATCCAAAATTTTATTAAATGTAAAACATTCATATGCAAGAAGAACCCCATTAAATGTTGAACAAGGGAAAGAAATTAAACTAAGGGCTGAACTCAATAAAAAAGCAAACTTAAATCTTTGTCTTTCACTTTCTGTAAGCCCAACATATAAATTGTCAATTATTCCGTATGCAAAAATGAAAACAAAAAGTAATACCATATCGATAATTAAATAAGTTTTATATATGTTTCCTAAAATTTGTTCAACTTTTGTTTTGTCACCAGATGCTCTGGCTTTTGATAAAAATGTATTTGAAGTTGCACCAAGACCAAAATCAAGTAGAAATAAAGAAATTAATGAAGATGATAGAGTAAAAAGTGCATAATCTGATTTTCCAAGGAAATTTATAATCATCGGCGTTACAAATAGGCCTGATAAAATATTTATTCCAAATAGAACATATCCTAGAATTGTTGCAAATAGTATGTTTTTACCTGTTTTTAGATGCATACTATATATTATTTCACAAAAATTGAAAATGAACATGATTAGTTTGTTATTGATAACAAATATGGTGCTTGATAGAATATTTTCATGAAATTATTAATTGCTGGCAGAAACATTTTTTCAGAAGAAAAAATGAAAAAACTTAATTCATTGTTTGATAAAGTGTACTTTGTTCAAGATGAATCCAAACCATTGAACGAAAATTGCTTTGATGCCGATATTGTAATATGTAATAATCTCTTCAGCTTTATTGATTACACAAAATTTTCAAATCTTAAGTATGTTCAGTTTCTCTGCTCTGGAATGGATCGTGTGCCTAATACTCTTCTTTGTGATTCAAATATTATTACTGCAAATGTAGCTGGTTCGTATGTCATTCCTATGACTGAATTTGTTTTATCAACAATTTTATATAGGTATAAAAATCTTTCATTTTTTGTTGAAAACAAAAAAAGAAATGTTTGGGAAAAGGAAAGACACATCTTCGAATTATATAATAAAAAAGTTGTTTTGTTCGGATGTGGTAATGTTGGAATGAGGCTTGCTTCACTTTTTAAGTCTTTTGGTTGTAGAGTTACTGGTGTTGATGAACGCTTTGTTTGTGATGGTGATATTGATGAATTTGTTCCTTCCGATAGTTTTTTGAGCGCTGTTGATGGGTGTGATGTTTTAGTTCTTTCCGCCTCACTCAATGATCAAACTTACCATATAGTAGACAAATCGATTTTTGATCGCCTTAAAAAAAGTTGCATTGTTATAAATTGTTCTAGAGGAGCTTTGATTGATTCGAAGTGTTTGGTTGAGTGGTTGCAAAAAAATGACGAGTCATATGCAATATTGGATGTTTTTGAAGAAGAGCCGCTCCCTGCTAATTCCGTTTTGTGGGAGTTAAAAAATGTTTTTATTTCCCCACACAACAGCTATATAAGCGAAAATAATAACGAGAGGCTATCTAATTTAGCGATGCAGAATATTTGTTTATGGACAAAAAAATAATAATCGTTACTACAATGTGGTCTTCTATAAATAATTGGGTTGTCCCTTTTTTTGAAGCCTATAAAAATAATGGTTATGATTTAACTGTTGCTGCTAACATGAGTGATGAATTTGTTAGGGAACTTAATGATAAATACCCTTATGTTAAAACTATCCCCATTGATTTTCCTAGAGGAATAAACTTTATAAAAACGTTTAAATCAATTATACGGTTAACCAAAATTTTAAAATACGAGAATTATTCTCTTATCCAATATTCAACCCCAAACGCTAGTCTATGCGCATCAATTGCATCTAAAAAGGCAAAAGTACCAGTTCGCATCTATTGCCAATGGGGAATGGTATATGTCACAATGCGTGGTCTTAAAAGACTCGTTTTTAAAATGATTGAGAAGATTATTTGTAGAAAATCCTCTATTATTCAACCAGATAGTCATTCAAATAGACTTTTTTGCATAAAAAACAAGATATATAGCTCTTTCAAGAGCGAGGTTATTTGGAATGGAAGTGCAAAAGGAGTTGATACAGAATTGTTTAATCCTGGTAAAAAAAATGAATATCGAAAGGAAATTTTTGATAGACACAACATACCTAAGGACGCCAGAGTTATTGGCTTTGTTGGTAGACTTGGCAAAGAAAAGGGGTGCAATGAACTTTTAATGGCATTTAAAAGAATATCTTTAAAATACAAAAATGTTTACTTGCTATTTGTTGGCCCTATCGAAAAGCAAAAAACAATTAACAAAGACCTGCTTACTTATCTTTTTACAGATGACAGAATTGTTGTGACCAATCGAGTTCCTGATGTTGAAAAATATATTTCGGCAATGGATATTTTTGTGCTGCCTTCGTATAGAGAAGGGTTTGGAATGAGTGTTTTAGAAGCATCAAGTATGGAAGTTCCTGTAATTGCAACAAAATATCCTGGTCCAGCGGATGCTTTTATTGACGGAAAAACCGGTATCGCTATAGATATAAAGAGTGTTGATCAAATATATTTAGCTATTGATAAATTACTATCTAATAAAGAATTATGTGCACAATTAGGCCTATCTGGCAGACAATTTGTTAAAGACAACTTTGATCAAAAAAAGTTTATTAATATGTTAATTAAAAACAGAAACGAGTTGCTTGGTTATGGAAAATAAAAATATTGAGACATTTCGAGACTTTTATACAAGGAATTATGAACATTTAGAAAAGAACAATCTTTGCACGTTTGTTTTCGACAAAGGGTTTTTAATTACAAACGACTTAGATCTAGATCTTTCTGCAGACATGTTGTTTCAAAGATGGAGAGTTTTTAAATTTAAAAATTACAATATTTGGTTGCACCCAAAAACAACATTTCACTCAAAAGAAAAGGATGGCACATTTGTTTTTTTTATTGGTCACGCCTTTGATCCTATAAATAACATTATTGAAGAGGAAAATGTCATAGATAGAATTATTGAATCAAGAAAATGTCTAGATTGTTTGAATACACTTACTGGCATTTTCTTTTTTGGAATGATAGAAGGAGATAATTTTTCCTTCACTCTTGACGCTAGTGGAATGCAGTATGGCTGCTATAGTGTTAAAGAGGAACACATCTATGTTATGTCGCATTCTTCTATCTTTGGTGATATTTTTAACGCTCCAACTGACCCCTATGTTAAAAGATTGATTAATTATAAATTTTACAAATACATGCTAGGAAATTATTTGCCTGGGGATTTAACAAAATATTCAGAATTAAAAAGAATTATCCCTAATACGATGATTAAGTATTATAAAAGCAAAATATCTATCAATAGATTTTATCCTTCCAGATATATAGATTATGTTGATAATCAAGATGAATATGAATCTTTAATAAAACAGGCAGCCGACATTTTGAAAAATACTATGTTAATAATATCTAAAAAATGGAAACGGCCATCAATCTCATTAACTGGTGGCATTGACAGTAATACTACCTTTGCCGCTGCTAATGGAATATATGATAAGTTTTCAACATTTAGTTATGTTTCTATGTATAGAGAATCAATCGATGCTGAGGCAGCAAAAAAGATCGCAAATCACTTTAATGTTGAACACACTGAAATTCTCGTCCCAAATTCGAATGAGCAAGTTGAAGATTTTAATGTTTTTAAACGCATTTTTGAGCACAATGGTGGCGATATCGGTCAAATGAAAGATAACGATGTAAGAAAAAAAATCACCCTTATTCGCAACAACGTTTGCGATGTTGAAGTAAAATCATGGATTTCTGAAACAATAAGAGCATATGCATACAAATATTTTGGAAGAAAATCATTTCCACAAAATCTTAAGCCTCGTTGTTATTCTTCGCTCTACAAAATCTTTATTCACAACAGAAAATTGCTTCTTGAAACCGACAAAAGATTTGCTGAATATCTTGATAAAACCGACTTAAAAAACAACTTATATAACTACGATGAATCAGATTTTTTTGTATGGGAAATGATGCATGGCGGAAAGTGTGGCATAGATATTACTGTAATGAAATCTTGTTTTGATATAACAATTCCTTATAATAACAGAGCGTTGCTGGATTTGCTTCTCAGAATTCCGCTTCAAAAAAGAATTGATGATATTCATCATCTTGATATGAAAAAGTATCTTAACAAAGAACTTTTTGATATGAACATCAGAGTAGTAAACTTAAACGAAACAAATAATAGAAAAAAAATACTTAATCTTATATATCTTATTAATACACATCTACCATTTTAACTTTTAATTATTGTTTTTATAGCTTTTATCATGTCTTCTTTGTTTTGCTCAAAAAAATCTTTGTTTTTTGTATTAAGCTCATCTTCATAATTACGTATTTCATTCACCAATTTTGCAAATAGTGTTTCATCTTTTTGAACATCAAAATCTTTCTCTCTGAAAAAACTTCTAGAGAGAATTGCAAAGGAAGAACCCAATCTAAAATGCTCGGCAATAACAATTTTGGAAGAAATGTCTCCTTTGCCAAGTCTCGCAATTCCACCAATACCAAATTGTATCCCTTTTAGTCTAATTTTGTGGACAATAGATTCAATTAATCCGGTTGCAAACGGCTCAAACATATGTCTCATTCCATAACTTAGGTGCAAGTCATTAAGCCCTATATGAATAATATCTATCCCTTTTAAGTTCAGTATTTCGCTCAGGTTTTCAACAGCTTCCTTTGTCTCTAATAGCAAACAAACTTTCGCTTTTTTATTTACCATTTTTATAAATGATTTGGCTTCTTTCGCTGTTTTAAACATTGGCAACATTACAACATCGGCCCCATATTTTATAACCTGTTTAATTTCGGCATTTGAATTTTGATGAATTGGATTAACCCTTACGAGCAAATGCCCATTTGGTACGCAACCTCTTATCCTTTTTACATCCTCTACGGTGTGATGGTTTTTGACTGAATCAACATTTTTCTGCCGCTCGTCTTTTCCTAAATATTCCATGTCTATAAAAACATAATCAACCCCGGCATCAATAGAACATTTCGCCAACAAATCATTGTTTGTGATATATAACAAATTTAAATGGCGCGACCCAAGACTTTTTCCTATATTTTGATTAGATTTTTTTGAAAAAATTAATATAAAAGTCCTAAAAAATATTTTTATGTCTAAAAGAAACGATACATTATTTACATACCAAATATTTAATTCAATTCTTCTATTCCACTCTTGAGTCCTTCTGCCATTTATTTGAGCCCATCCGGTTAGCCCTGGTCTAACATTAAACATTTTAATTTGCACATCATCATAATCTTCATATTTCCATGGATGATATGTTAGAGGAGGTCTAGGTCCAACAAAAGACATATCTCCTTTAAATATATTTAACAATTGAGGAATCTCATCAAGTGATGTTTTTCTTAAAAAAAGGCCAAATTTCGTTACTCTTGTATCTTTATCGTTAGAATAAACACCAAATTTTTCCGATCCATCCCGCATTGTCTTAAATTTTATTATTTTAAAAATTTTGCCATTTAATCCAATGCGTTCTTGTACAAAAAAAGGATTTGTCCTATATAGACAAGTTATAATTAACGGTACAAAAACAAATGCTGGCAAAAAGACTATTAGCAAGATAAAACTTGCTGCAATGTCCATTATGCGCTTCAGATGTAAATAAGCAATTTGAGTTTTGTTCATCGAATTATTATATAATGAAATTCACATATGGTATACTGTATTTATTCTAATAAAAATGAAAGCATTAATCTTAGCCGCAGGTTTAGGAACTAGGTTGGCCCCGTTAACAGATGACAAACCGAAATCACTCGTGGAAGTAAATGGAACTCCAATTCTTTTCAAACAAATCAGTAATTTAGTGGAGAACAATATTAAAGACATTACTGTTGTTTCTGGCTATAAAGCGGATGTTTTGGAAAAGAGAGTCAGAGAAGCTTTTCCTTTTGTGAAAATAGTGGAAAGCAAGGATTATATGACCACTAATAATATGTATAGTGCTTATTTAGGAATTAAAAGCATGGGAGAAATAGATGAGATGCTTATGATGAATGCAGACGTTTTTATGGATGCATCTGTAGTCAAAGCACTTATTGAATGTGAACACAAAAATGCTATTGTGGTTGATGTTGGACATTACAATGAAGAATCTATGAAAGTTGTTCAGGATTGTTTTGGAAATCTTATTGAGATATCGAAGACAATAAAAAAAGAGGATGCTCTTGGCAATTCAATTGATCTATATAAATTTAATAATAATGGGGTAAAACACTTTTTTGAGGCTTGTAAAGAATATATTGAAATAAGAAAAGAATTGAAAAAGTGGAGCGAAGTAGCATTAAATGATGCTTTAAAAGTTATCCCGTTCAAACCATGCAATCTTGTGGGAAGATGGTTTGAAATTGATAATCATGAAGATCTCGCTTCTGCCTCAAAACTTTTTAAAAATAACTAATTAGCGTTTACCTTAAAACTCAAGCAATCAATTGGTTTAAGAGTTGGTTTTATGTAATTAGATGGGCGTTTTATGGTAAAAAGAAATATAAGAATGTCAGATAACAAACAATTACCATCAAAGATATAAAACCACATCAACGATATACAATTGTGCTTCACTTAAACAAACTATCACGATATTAGAATTGACACATATTATATTTGTTAGCAGATTATTAAATAATTCAACATCATTGATTTGATGTTTTTATATTTACAGTTTTTAATTAGTTATTACTAAAGTAATGTTATCTACTTGTACTTATAGGTTGTTATAGGATAAGAAGAAATATAAGGATGCTAGAAAGAAAATATAATAGCATAAGATATTGGTCATATTTATGCATTATTTATTTAAATAGTCATATTTTGATATAATAATTAGGGTTTAAACCGATGACAAAAAAAGAATTGGAAGAAAAGAGGGATAGTGACCCTTATCTTCAAGACAGGCGGAAAGTGCATGAGTATGAAAAAAGAATCCTTCTTAGGGAAGTTGATTTCAGATGCCCTTTGTGCAAAAAGGATTTGTTGTCATCAACCCAGGAAAAACCTGTAGCCAATTTTGAAATTGCACATATTTATCCAAACAAACCAACTATTGAGCAATATGAAACCTTGCTAGATGTCGAGCGATTGGGTGATACTTGTGAATCAATCAAGAACAAGATTGCTCTTTGTTTGGATTGTCATAATAAACAGGATTTCAGAACGTCTATTCGTGATTATCAGAAATTACTAAATATCAAGAAACAGCTCCTTAATTTAACCGAATTAAGAGAAGATATAGAAGACTTATCCTTAGATGATGAGTTGATTGAAGTAATTAACAAAATAACCACTCTAAGCGAAGAACAATGGAATGAACTTAGATATTCACCTATTCCAATTGCCAATAAAATTGAAAAGAATAATCTTTTGCTTAAAACAAAAATAGAAGGTTATGTTAATAAATACTTCACTTATATTAGAGATTGTTTTTCTGACCTTGATGGCAAGAACGGTTTCCAATTAGAAGTGGTGTCAGCACAAATAAAGTGTTGTTATATGAAGCTTAAGAAAGAAAGCAATCAAACAGTAGTATTTGATTCTATTATTGATTGGGTTATGAAGGAAATCAATGCGAAAAATAGATATGCTTGTGAAGCCATTGTTTCTTTCTTTGTTCAAAATTGTGAGGTTTTTGATGAGATTTCCGAATAAGGTCACGACTTTAAACGAAAGTGTAATTGGCAAAGGTGTCGTTGTTTTAAACATTGTTAGAAAGCAAAACATGACCGTTGCTGAGCTATATAGCAAAACAAAGAGATCATTTACTTCATTTTTAGACTATCTCGATACACTTGATTATCTTTTTGCGATTAATAAAATATCTTTGGCTAGTGGAGGAGAATTGATTTGTTATGCTGAGTGAGATTCGTTGCGATTCATTTCATCAAAAGGTTATTTCTTTTCATGAAGGATTGAATGTTGTTTTGGGCACCAATAATGGTGATAATTCGATTGGTAAATCAACACTCCTATTAATCGTCGATTTTGTTTTTGGCGGAGGAACATACGCTGAAAACGAAGACATTAAAAAGAATGTTGGTAACCATGAGATTAAGTTCAAATTTGTTTTTGACAATCGAGAGTATTATTTTTCTAGACTTAATGATGATAACACTCAAGTTTGGAAATGCGATTCTGAATACAATAAAGTTGAATCTATTTCTCTGGAAGAATATCGCAATTGGTTAGATGAACAATATCGCATTCAACTATGTGACTTGAGTTTTAGAAATTGTGTCAGCCGATACATGAGAGTTTATGGCAAAAAGAATTTTAACGAAAATGAACCATTGAGAGGGTACGAAAAAGAAAAAACGAAAGATTCAATCCTTGCCTGTATTAAGACGTTTGATAAGTACAGAGAGATTAAAGACGCTGAGGAACTGTCAAAACAAGCTCAAGAACAATATAGTGCTTTCAATAAAGCGACGAAGTTTAACTTTGTTCCTAGTATTGGAAAAACAGAATACAAATCAAACGTCAAGTCTATAGATGAACTTAAAAATGAAATAAAATTATTATCTAGTGATTTAGAGAATAATCTTTTAGATGCAAGTTCTGAGACAACAGAAGAGACAATTAGAACTAGAAATGAATTATCTAAACTTAAGAAACAACGCTACCATATTTTAAATAAAATTAAGACATTAAGTCTTAATGAAGATTATTCATTTTCAAAAACAACAAAAGATTTTGAAATTCTCAAATCATTTTTCCCAGAAGTTGACATAAAAAGAGTTGAGGAAATAGAATCATTCCACAACAAAATATCTAAGGTTTTTAAGAAACAAGCCGCAGAAGAAAAAAACGTTCTTCAACGTCAACTTGACGACATCAACGATTCTATCAAGCAACTTGAAAACAAACTTGTTACATTATCTGATAACTCTAAATTGTCTACGGTTGTTCTACAAAGACATGCTGAATTGATGAATCAAATAAATAAGATGGATGAAGCAAACAAATCCTATGATCAAAAGCTTAAACTAAAGGGTAATAAGGATGAAACTACCAAGGCTCTAAATACAATTAAGATTAAACAGTTAAATAAAATAGAAGAGCAGTTAAATAATAAGATGAAAGAGATCAACTCGAAAATCTATAATGTTAACACAGCCTCTCCAACTATTAACTTTAGTGGAGATAGTTATTCCTTCTATACGCCAAATGATACAGGAACTGGCACCGCACACAAAGGTCTTATTGTTTTTGACTTGGCCATGGTTAACTTAACAAAGGTTCCTACATTAATACATGACTCTATTTTGCTCAAGCAAATATCGAATGGCGCTCTCACCAACATTCTCAAACAATATGTCAAATGTGGAAAGCAGATTTTCATAGCGTTTGATAAGCAAAATACATATGGTAATGAAGCTGCCTCGATTTTAGAAAATAACAGTGTTATAAAACTATCTCGTAATGGAAACGAATTGTTTGGAAAATATTGGGGCAAAATATCAGCTTAACGATTATTTCAAACTATGAGGAGCAGAGCTAGCAAACGACTTTCTAAACAACTTGATTATATTCTTGGCGCAATTGGATATATTTTTTATCTAACCTCTTTAATTGAATATAATCTTGTTCAAATAATTTCAGCAGAAAAGTATCTACAGGTATTTGATAAAGACGATATAGAATTCATCGATATAATCAAGGCCAAAGAAGAAAGCAATCGAACATTACATGAATTGACAAGTGAAAATAAAATGCTCGGCAAATTGATTTCGCTTTTAGAAAAGACCTCAAACGTTGATGACGGCTTAATCTCGGATCTTAGGAGAGTTTCCGAAATAAGAGGTTACTATGCTCATCAGTTCTTCAAAGATGATTTATATGTTAGACATCTAGAGACGAACCCTTTATTTTATAAAAAGATGATTAATAATGATGTTACCCTTATCTACAAAGTCCATAGAAAGACGCTTGAGATAGATGAAACAAATAGATACGTGGCAAACAAGGCAAAAGAACTAGGACTTTAAACAAAATTAAGAATAGTGGCACATGCCTTTTTCTACTTTAGACGATGCTGAAAGCAGGATAGTGTAGGTGTTGGGTTGACAATACATAAAAATAAATATTAAATACTAATTGAGCCCTAGTAATAATCTTAGCGTTGCACGTGACGATTTGCGTTTGTGTAAGCAAACAATAAGTGGTTATTCACTTTCAATACGCGTAATAAGTATCACTTATTATGCCCTTATCACAATTTGATAATTATGTATCTTTAACTACTTGTGGATCCGTAATCATCTAATCATGATAACAACTTAATAAGAAATAACATATTATTTCATAAATGGTTGATATCGACGGTAGGGCTCATCTGACTGAATGAAACGTTTTAACGCCGTTAATATAAAAGATACTTTCGATAAAATAACTAATCTTGTTTTTGATATGACTGATAAGGCATCTAAAGATGGATATGGTGGTTTTAGAAAAGATAGTCTAGGACGTGTTAATAGTTCCTTCTTTAGCTTTGTTTTTCTGTGCGGTGGAAATAGAGATACGCATTATTCTAGAAAGACTTTAACTAATGTCCTGGCGAAAAACCCTGACATCAAGATAATCATTAGCGAAGATTTGTCCATATATAAGGGCCAATTAGATTTATTAACTTTTGAAGCTGTTCTTGAAGCTGTTTCAAAAATGATTCTAATACCAGTGGAAAGCTATGGAACGGCTTGCGAACTTGGTGCATTCACTAGAATGATAGAAAGCGACAACAAGGTTGTTGCGATTCTTAACAAAAAGCATTCTAGTGATAATTCTTTTATTAATTACGGCCCAATTGAATATCTCAAAAACATTGGAGACGACAGAGTTTATACTGCATCTTACTATGAAAAATATGGGAAATCATATTTACGCCTCAATTTTAATATTAGGAAGTTAAACGAACACTCTCTGCTTTTAAAGGAAAACAAAATATCAAAATATTTCGGAGAACTCAACGGAGATATCGTTAGTGTTGTTGATTTGTTTTCTTTCTTTGTTGCTGTGATTGATTTAGCTTGTTTGGTCGGTTTTGTTGATATTGATTTTATTATTAGTTTCTTTTGCAAAATTACTGGTGCAACAAGTATTAAACTAAAAACGGATAAAATAGATTGTGATGAAATTAGATTCCGCGATGTTTTGTCATCTCTTTTAAATATTCTCTGCAGTATTGGATTCATGAAGAAAGCGGGCGGTTTATACATCGTTGAAGCATCTAAACTTATTATGAATAATGCAAAAACTGATGAAAGATGGATGGGAAAAATATTATTTACTGTTAACTTTACAAGAACTGATGAGTATTTGAATATTAAATCGACTTGTCAAGACTATAAAAGGAAGATTGAGCAATATGGATATTATTAAAGAGATTGCTGAAGGTTGTACTCTGTCTTCCTTGGTGCGATTTAAAAAGATAATACAATCTCCAAGAAGCCACAAAAGAGTTGTTTTGAAACAAGAAGACAAGGATAGAGTAATTTATGTTCCTTGTAAAACAGTAAAAATGGCACAGAGGTACATATTGGATAATTATTTGTCAAAGCTAAAACCTCATGATGGTTGTTTTTCATATACAAAAGGAAAATCAACTGTTCTAATGGCTGATTATCATATCGAAAACAAATTCTTTTTGCATTTGGATATAAAGCATTATTTTGACAACATGAATTGGGATGTTTTTGAAAGAGTCGTTATAAACAACTTTCATGGAACAGATTTTTGTCTGCTTCTGGAAGATAAAGAATCAAGAATTGTAAAAAACATCCTGACATTTAAAGGACGGTTTAGACAAGGAAGTGTTACCTCTCCTTATGTTTCTAATTTGTACTTGTTTGAACTTGATCAAGAATTGAATAACTTTGTTTCAAAAAATATTCCGAATGGCAAATATACCAGATACTCTGATGACATTATTATCAGTTCATCAGAAAGAATTGATTCTGGAATAGTCGATTATATCAAGTGCAAACTAAAGCAATACAAATTAAGGCTTAATTACAAGAAAGTTCGATTCTTCAACGTAACAAGTCACGCAAGAGTTGTTGGCATTTCTATTACAAACGATGGAAGGCTGACCGTTCCGACAGACATCAAGAAAAAAGTAAAGAAAATGGTGTACTTAGCGCTAGAGAAAAATGAAAAGTGTAATTTCAACGTTTTGTATGGATATATATATTATCTCTTGATGTGTGATCCTATGTACTATAATTTTTTGCAAGAAAAATACCAGCGTAATGGCGTTATGATGATGGAAAGATTAAAAGAGATAGAAAAATCTGCCAATCAGAAAGATTATGATTGCTAAAACAGGCGTATTTGTCATAATCAAATAATTGTCTTTCTTTTAGCAAATTAAACAACGTTTAATTATGCATGATAGAAGCGTTATAGTTGATTTATATTTTGATGAAACATATAACCGTCATGAAGACTACATCTTCTGGTTAACAATATTAAAAAGAGGAATAGTGACTAAAGGTAATCATAATGTTTTAGCGACTTATGTTATTCACTCTAATAGTAAGAACTCTAATAAAACTAAATTAGTTAAATCTATGTATCGTGTATATCATGAATCACAAAGATTTAATTGATTAAAAAGTTGGATATATGTGTTTAGATACGCTTTTTATAGCAAAAAGAAATATAGAAACGTTAATTAGCTTAAAACAGCAATTCTTTTTGTTAAAAAGTAGTTTCTTTTTTGCGTTATATTAAAATAAAAATAGGAGGAAATAAAAATGAGTTTGCCAGCAAAAGGATGGAAAAACAAAGGTGGAACCTCTAAAAGAGGGGAAAATCCATCAATGAAATCGTTGTGGATTAAGAAAGGCTTTCCATGGCCAGATAAATGTAGTGTCGCAGGTTGTGATGAGTGTGCAACAGATGGCGCCCACATGATTAATTCTAGTTCCGAATCCATGGAAGAGTGGATTGTGCCTACCTGTCATTATCACAATGAGCAAGAGAATGGATACATTCAGTTAAAGGGCGGTGTGAAACTGCATAAATTAAAAGATTTGAAGTCTGATTCTTGAAATGCTTTTTAATGTATTTCTGTGTGAGTAATAGAAGTGCCATTGCCAAGAAGAAATAGATTGTAATTCAATCTTTTAAAATTGGCTTTGTTATCTAAGAAACATCAATAATTCCCTTGCCATATAATTTTTCTAATATATAGAGGCAGATGTTATATTCGTATGGGAGTTTCTTATCAAAGATAACTTTGTCTTTATCGTGCATAGTGGTACCTGTTCCTTTTGTGTCTATAAATCCATCAAGAAAACAGGTAATGCAAGTTGTTTTCGATTAAGTCTATTTAAATAGACATAAAAAACTGCATAAATTATTATAATTAAAGAAACAATGTAGCAAATGAAACAGAGGTTGATACTATGAAATATGATTTATTGATTGTTGGCAACGGATTTGATCTTGGGTGTGATTTTAAAACTTCATACACGGATTTTTTAAAATCTTTTTCAGGCAAATCAATTAGCAATCCATTATTGTCGTTTTTTATGTCTGCATACAACAGAAATTATTATATTAATGATGAATGGAATGGATTTGAAAATCTCCTGTGCCAATATCTCCAATTTTTAGACTATTGTTTTCGAGATAACGATAACATTGAATCTTATTTTTCTAATGACGAAGATGCTTGGGGAAATGTTTTTCATAAGTATTATAACTGGCGGATAAAGGACGTTTCTAAGCTTCCAATAAATATGTATTTAATATTGTGTTTATTAAATCCAATGGACGGGAAAATCCATATATCAATTGATGAAAAATTTTCAATGGGGTTCGCTGGATTGGATTCATATCATTCGCCGAAAGAATTATTTTTTAAAATATTTGTAAATGCATATCCTGCAACTGCCATCAAAGAAAATGTGCTTAATATTATTTTAGAAGAATTAAATAACAGACTGCTTCTTTTAGAAAATGAGTTGAGAAAATACATAAGTGCTGCAGCAAACAATGAAACAAATGGCCCGTTACCTTTTCTCGGAAATAGCGCAAATATGATTTTATCATTTAATTACAGCAAGACCGCACAAACAATTTATAATATCGATAATTCAAATGTTGTTTATATTCACGGAGACATTTCGTCGAATATTATTCTAGGAGTTGAGCCACTCATGATTAAAAATCAATCATTCGGCGAAGAATCAAATTACATAAAGTTTTTTAAACGTTTTAGAAGGATTTATAAAAACTGCAATTCTGAATATAACGAGAAAATTATTAACAAATTAACAAATGAATCAACTATAGCTATTTACGGGCATTCTTTAGATCTTTCTGATAAGTCAATACTAAAGCCCATTTTTGAGAAAAAATTCAAATTATATGACATATATTGCCATCACGATATTGATACTTACAAATTAAAATTAGCAAAGTTAATCGGTTTAGATTTATATAGTGAACTGTTCCAAGACGGAAGAATAAAAATGATTAAAGTTGATTAAGGGAAATCAACTGGGACATTGGATTGAGCCCATTAGTTGAATCTGATACACCTCAAAAGGTTGGATTGTTACAGTCGGAATAATTTGCACCAAATAAAAATTAGGGATTTTTGCAGTACGTTAAAGGCAGACTAAATATAGAGTTGTTACACAATTAGATTGAATTATGTGCAATCAATGATTGTTATTTTTATATTGCTATGGTATTCATAAATATAAGAAAGCATCAATTAAATTTATGAATAAAAATGAGCTCAATGAATATATAAAAAAATATGTCGAAGATATAAATTGCTATGGTGCAATAATGATAACTGGAGGTTGGGGAACTGGGAAAAGTTATTTTTTAAGGAACGAATTAATTCCGTACCTTAAAAAGAACACTAAATGCAGCATTTTAGTTGTGTCGCTACATGGTTTGCGTAGCGAATTTGATATCAGCAAATCTATATATTTTGAATATATTTTTGAAAAGAAAATTTTTAAGAACGCAAAAAAGAAGATAAGAAGTCATTCTGCAACACTTGGATTGGTTGGAGCAAAAACAATTATCAAAGGTGTTGCTAGCTATTTTAATGTCAACATCGATACCTCAGAAAAGGAACTAGAGAAAGTTTATAAATCTATAGATTTAAAGAATACACTTGTTGTGTTTGAGGATGTAGAAAGATCTAATATTAATCCTGTTGATATAATGGCATATGTAAATAATTTAGTAGAATATGATGGTGTTAAGGTTCTTCTTGTTGCTAACGAGTCAGAGATGTGTGGCGAAAATAGCGAAAAATATAAGCAAATCAAAGAAAAAACAATAAGCGATACCATTCCATTTTATAGCGACTATGATTGTGCAATAGCAAGCATATTGCAAAAATTTGAAAATCAAAAAATAGGTATTATTGTTTTAAGCAAAAAGAAGGATGAGATTGTTCGAACTTTAGTAGATCAATTAAAAAATGTAAACAAACAAAGCAACATAAACCTAAGGTCCGTCCTATATAGCTTTATCAAAGTTAATGATCTCTTAGATTATTATCAAGACGATCTTGATTTTAACTTTGTCGTCAGCATTCTTATTTCTTCTGCTGTTTTTGTTCAAAAACTGAAGGGTGGGGAAAAATGTGTTTGGAATGATGCCGATAGTGTCTCTAGTTCTTTAGGGTGCTATGAATATCCTCTTCAAAAGTTTTGCTATGATTACATTGTCTACAATTCTTTTGATAAACAATTAATTAAATCTAAGGAGTCTGAATTTTTGAAATATATCGAAGACAATCTTAGAGAGTCTGAATTGAATCGTAAATTGTCAATCATTTATTCTTGTTATTTGCATAAAGAAGAAGATGTAATAAAGACAATTGATTACGTCTTCGATGAATTGAAGGAAGACCACATCCCTTTAAATCTTTATTACAAAATAGCTAATTATTTAATTTATATTAAGTATATGATTGGCTATGGCGATGTGATAGACGAATGCAACCAAATAATGATTAATAGACTTAGTGGCTTATCACCAGAGGAGCTGAAAAAGATTGAGTACTATGGTGGAATTAATTTATGTTCTTCCGAAGAAGTAGATGAATTTACAAACTTCAAAAAAGCAGTTGAATCTGCTGTGATGAAAAATAATCTAAATTTAGATTTATTTTCATACAAATTAGTTGATTTAAAAGATTTTTGCGAGCGTACAATTAAATCTAAAGATAAATATATTCTAGATAGATGTTTCTCGAAAAGAATTGATAACAAAAAAATTGTTCAACTGCTAAAGAGTTGTTCTTCCGAACAAATTAATGATATAAGAGGTGTTTATTTATCGATCTATTCATTCTCTAACATTGGAGAGTTTTTCTCTGGCGATATTGATAGTTTAACTGAGCTTAAAGATTTGGTCTCTGACCTCCTAAATTTTGATGATTTTGATAAAATCCAAAAGAGACAAATTAAGTTTTTTGTTTCGAATTTAAATGATATTATTAGCAAAATTAATTCATATAATCTGCATCGCTAAATGACAACAATGAAAAAGAAAGTTAAAAGTGTAATTTGTATAGCCTTAGGTTTTACCAATCTACTGACATTAGTTTTTTGCTTTGCGTTTCTTCCTTCTATTTTGTATAAATATGCAATCTTTAATTTGGATTTTAATACAGTAACATCGTTTTATTCTATCGATTGGACTATATTTGGTGTCTTGGTCGCTGTAATTGGAGTTGCAATAGCCGCCAATAAATTTTTTGGTAGCAAAAAGCCTGATTGTATTTTAATTGTAGAAATTTCATCTGTTGTGAGTGGATTGATAATGGTTTGTTTACAACTGGCATTAGCTCCAACGATTATTTTTAGTGGAAACAACAAGCTGTATTATTCTATTGTGTTTTCGATTCTCTATTTTGTTAGTTTAATTTTCTTGCATCTTTTGATCACTCTTTTATTGTTCTTTCTTAGCAATGTTAAAAATGTCAATATTAAAGAACAATAGTGGAGCTATACCAATTGACTTAAAATTTGGCTATTTGGTAGTTGATTTGATAATCTACGACATTATTTAATTAATGGATTCTTTAATTTAATAAGAGCTTCTGGCATATCGAAAATATCCTATTGTTTTTTATTATGAAATTTACTAAGAATGATAAAGGTGATGCTGTGTTAATATATTTCTATGTATTTATTGAAATTTAAATGTGCAGATGAGCATTCGCTTGAAGATATCAAGAAGCAACAACTATCTTTTGGATCCTATTTTTGCTACAGAGGTCAAGGGGAATTAGAGTGCTGTTATAACTATGGTTATTTAAGCAAGAAATATTGTGATAACAGTCTGACTAAGAAAAATGCTTTAGAGGTTTTGCTACAGCACTGCTTTAAAAGGTATTATCTTTCATCATTTGCTAGTTATCTTCCTCAAAGTGTATCGAGAAATCGTCATCTTTGGAAAACATATACCAAGTTTAATGGATTTGCCATTTTATATTCGCACGAATCTGCAGTGCTGCATGTTGATAAAAATAAAAACCAATGGATGTTCTTAAAAGTTCACTACGAAAATACTGAATATAACTTAACTGAATTCTACGATAAATTCTTAGAATTTGCTATAGGATGCGAAAACCAAGAGATTATCAATAAAAGATTTTTGTATTTTTCAAATATGGAGCGAAATCATATAATGATTTCTGATTATTTATGCCAAAAGACAAAATATCCATTTGCTTTTGAAAACGAGATTAGAATTGTCCATTTGCCGACTAGGCCCATTGATGATGATCATATATCAATCGATTTCGTTAAGCCTTTAAAAATCTTTATGTTATCAAACGTTTCTAAAGAGTATAAGAACGAGATTAAAGCAATTTGCTTGGTGAGCGGTATTAAATATGAAGAAGTCGAACCTAACTCTATTTTGAATTATTAATTATGCCTACATTTAACCACACACTCCCCATCTTCATTCACAAAGACACCCAAGTCCTAATCCTTGGATCTTTTCCAAGTGTGAAAAGTAGAGAAGCTAAGTTTTACTATTCTCATCCAAGGAATAGATTCTTTCTTGCATTAAGTAAAGTCTTTAATGAAGAAGAACCTATAGGAATAGAAGAAAGAAAAGAATTCCTAATTAGACACAAGATAGGTTTATATGATGTTATTGAATCTTGTTCTATAAAAGGTAGTAGTGATTCTTCAATTAAAGATGTAACACCTATACCTATAAAAAATATTTTGAAAGAATACCCTTCAATAAGAACAATTGGTATCACAGGAAAGAAAGCAGGAAAGCTTTTTGATAAATATCTATTAAAAGAGATAGATGAAAAGGAAATAAGAATTGTATATCTTTCTTCAACTAGTCCCGCTAATGCGAAGTGTTCGTTAGATGAACTGGTCGGAGCTTATGAGAAACTATTTTGAATAATCCTCAAATTTTTGAGAATATTGATATTATTTTTATATATGAATTCGCATGTGGGAACTCCAAAATGTATCTTAGAAAAGTTTGCAACTGGCAAGTCGGTATGTGTTTTTAATCTTGAAAAGAATAAAGAGTATGCACAAAGTGTTGATACTGCCGGGACAGAGCACAATTATTACGACGAAGAAACGGAAAAACTATTATCGGATAACGCAGAATCTGGTTTTGGTGCATTGATGAAAAAGTTATACAAATTGAAAACATACAAAGAAAAAACCAAAATTCTTTATGAAAACACAAAAATAATCGAATCATACATGGTCTATCAATTGCAAAGGTCAAAAAAGTCGCTTGAGGATTTTAACGAGCATTCCCTTACGGCTCTTGTCTATGGGCCATTAACTCATTCTGAGTATCTTAAATTAATCAGTCAAGTTGATCCGAGCAAAATTAATATTCTTATCTACTTGAAACAACCGATGTCAATTAGAATTGCTTTAAATAATGGTGAAACTGATTTTATCGACAATTCCATAGGTTTTTATTATTCCTTTAACAAAGAAACAAAACAGATTGATAACTTTTTTATTCCAATAAGTAACAGGGAAGTGATTACAATAAATTCATATGACAAGAAAAATGAAAAAACCTCATATTATTACGTTGACGAAGAAAGAGTAAATATCATGAACTCGTATTGTATTGTTCTTGAAAAAGCGTACGGGAATGGTTTTATTTACTCGAAATATTTTGTTGGAGAAAAGTATGAATTATTTAAACAATAGTTTAATTGCCGCAAAAACCATTTACCCAAACTCCCAACAATTTTACAATTACCGAGGTAAATCCTTATAGGAAAGAGAGTGATAACATATAAAAGCGTTATTCTAAGCAAAACGCCTAAGAACAAGACTATCTCTCTTAATAAATAACAATCTTTTCTAACAGGTGGGTAATTCCCACCTTTTATTATTTCTATGCTATCATTAAATAAATATGAGCTTTTTCACAGAAGAAGAAATAAGTGACGCTAGAAGTCATACTTATACGGATTCAGAAGGTCGACGCTGCGGAATCATCAACGGAATAAAAGGAAGATTCGACAGCGAGTATAATCTCATCGAGGGAGAAGAATATGAAACTTCTTGGTCTTTTCATGCCTCAAAACGGGAAATTGAATCCGAAGCAAGTAGACGCCAAGCAGAAGAAGTCGAAGATGAATTAAGACACTGGTACGATAAGTATCATGAACCAGGCCCTGATGATTCTAATCTTCTTGTAGATATTCTTGTTCTTCCTTTTGCACTTTTACTTGGCGGAATAGATTCAATTAGACTAATTAGTAAAACAATCAAAAAAGAAAAGGCTAAGCTACAAAAAGAGGCGCTTAAAGAAAAGAAAATTGAAGACATTAAACTTATTAATGCCACACCTAATAAAAAGATTGAAACTCCTTGGTTTTTAAAACGAATCGACGATGATATTAGATTCCATGAGTATCAAGGAAGTGATTTCTATGACTACTGTGTTTATCAACACGGTTTAAGAAACGGATTAGGAATCATGAATTTTGATTCTGGAGTGACTCGTATTGGTTTTTATCAAAATGGACTAGTAAGTGGAGAATCTATTAGATTTGGCACTGATGGATCTAGATTAATTGGAATTGATCAAAAAGGTTGGACGATCAATGGACGATTCCTAAGAATCTATGAAAAAGATCATCAAACATATTCATTAATAGAAATCTATAAAGATGGAAAACTTATCGATACTGAATCACCTAAAGAAAATGAATCTTTGGTGAAATATCGACTAGATAATGGAGTGGCCTATCGAAGTGAAGGATTCGCCTATCAAGAAAGTTATCTTGATGACGGATCAATACTTTACTATTTTCTTAATAAAGTTGGGCTAAGATTATCAATAAAAGTTTATCCTAATGGAGATAAAGCAATTTCTAGATGGAATAACGGAGTCCAGTATGGTTATTGTATTGTTGAGCCAAAAAATGAATCTCCCTTTGTGAGATATATGGACAACTTAATCGCTTTAAAGACAATTAAGCTAGAAGAAAAAGATGATGGAAAAGTGGACACTCCATGGTATTTAAAAAGAATCAATTACGACGTGAAATTCCATAAGCATCAAGGAATTGATTTCTATGATTATTCAATCTATCAAAAAGGATTAAGAGATGGATTAGGAGTGATTTATTTTAAAGGAGACATCAAAAGAACTGGTTTCTTTAAAGATGGATTCTTGTGTGGCCAATCCATTAGAGAATACCCTGATGGGAGTAAACTTGTTGGAGTAGATCAAAAAGAATGGTCGATGAATGGAAGATATTTAAGAATCCTTAAAGACTACCGAACTCGAATAGAAACATATCAAAATGGCAAACTGGTCAAAACGGAAGACCCTAACGAAAAAGAAAAGATGTACTTCTCTAAAAGAGAAAGAGGAACAACATATTATAGTGAAACCTTTAACTATGGAGAGTTTGTTTATTTAGATGGAACAGCCACTAAAATGTTCTTAAATGAGAAAGGATTAAGATTGGTGGTTAGAAACTTCGCTGATGGAAGAGTTGTTAGCGCTCAATTCATCGATGGGGTCCAAAAAGGGTATTGCATCATCGAAAGTAAAGATAATCCTCCTATTTGTAGATTAATGGATGATTCAAATATCTTAAAGACTCTACAACTAGAAGAAATAGATAAATAAAGGAGAACACTATGAAAACATTAGAATGTATCAAACAAAGAAAATCAGTGAGGAGTTTCACTGATCAAGAAATTAGTGAAGAACAAATAAAACTACTAATGGAGGCAG
>CAMORU010000004.1 GCA_946624155.1 uncultured Caryophanales bacterium | reverse complement strand
AGTCTAAATTCAAGCATCCACTCAGGTTCATTTTTTAACTTAGAAATTTCTCTAACAACTTCTTCGGTTAAACCTTTTCCTGTTGTAATTATGGATGTATCTTCATCTTTAAATCCATATTTATATTCTTGTTCTGGTAATTTATTTTTCATGGTTATGTTTACAAATTATTTCATCCATTGCATCCCAACCGATGGTTGCACATTTAATTCTAGCAGCTTGTTTTGAAGTGTTCATAAATACGATTGCTTCATCAAGAACATTTTCATCATAAGGTTCTTCATGAATCATGTGGTGATATTGATCGATTATGTACTTAGCATCTTCCCAAGTCTTACCAATCATAAGACCACACATAATATCTGTCGAAGAGGTTGAAATGGTACAAGCAACACCATCCCAATATGCTTCTTTTACAACTCCGTTTTCGACTTTTCCATAAACATTAATATCATCAATACAATTTGACGAATGCATATGAATTTTCTCGAAATTCTCGGGATTTTCAGGGGTTTTCTTATATTGAGGGTTATCATAATGGTCCATGATAATCTGTCTCATCATCTGAGGGTTAAGCAAAATAGGCATCTAAGAAATTACCTCCTTCTTTAAGTGCTTCAACTAAAGCATCCACATCTTCTTTTGTGCTATAAAAATATAGTGACGCTCTAACAGTAGCAATTTCATTTATTTGATGATGCAAAAGCTTAGCACAATGGTTTCCGCTTCTACACGCGATTCCTTTTGAATTTAATAATGTTCCCAAATCTTGAGCAAATACACCTTTGACATTAAAAGTTATAATTCCAGCTTCAGCATTTTCGTTATAAATTACAATATCTTTCACTTCTTTCATTTTTTTAATGGCGTATGCTCTTAATTCAGACTCGTATTTTGTGATATTCTCAAGACCAATTTTCTCTAAATATTTTATAGCAGCATGAAGGCCAAAAATACCCGCGATATTTTTCGTTCCAGCCTCTAATTTTTCAGGTGCTTTATGATAAACGATTTCACCATCTAAATTGAAGGTTTCATTCATGCCTCCTCCAAGGATAATCGGTTCTGTTTCTGCTAATAATTCTTTTCTACCAAAAAGTACGCCAATTCCAGTAGGAGAAAGCATCTTATGACCAGAAAAAGCAAGGAAATCTACGGAATTTTGCTTAACATCAGTCTTTTGATGAGGGACTGATTGAGCACCATCGCACACTACTAAAATGCCCTTTTTATGAGCTAAATCGCAAATAGGTTTTAGGTCTACAAAATAGCCCAAAACGTTAGTTACATTTGCAACAGAAATAACCTTTGTTTTTTCAGTTATAGCTTTAGATACATTTTCAAGTGTTAATCTGCCTTCTTTTGTAAGTTCAATATACTTAACTTTTATACCAATTCGCTTTTGAAGTTCAAACCAAGGCAAAACATTAGATGCATGTTCTGCAACTGTAATTAAAACTTCATCATCTTTCTTTAAATGATTAGCGAAATAACCAAAGACAATTAAATTTAAAGCTTCTGTATCTCCTGAAGTAAAAACAATCTCATTAGGATCAGCATTTATGAATTTAGCGACTGCTTTTCTTGTTTCTAAAATTTCTTGGTCTACTTGATACATAGTATCATAATCGCCACGACCAGAATTTGAGGATGTATGAGAATAATACATATTCTCGGCATCAATTACGCATTGAGGCTTAAATGTTGTTGAAGCATTATCTAAAAATACTAAGTTATGTCCTTGCATCTTAGTCTTATTTATAAACATTGGGAAATCTTTTCTAATTAAATAAGGATCAAACATTACATTGCCTCCTTAAGTGCATTTTCAATCATAGATTGAGTCTTTTCTGTAAACTCTTTTGATACAGGTTTTAAATAACCTAATGTAATTAATAATCTTGCTTCATCATACGTAAGTCCGCGTGACATTAAATAGAACATATGGTCAGAATTAAGTTGTCCTACAACCGCACCATGGCTTGCTTGTACTTCGTTCTCGTCAATTTTTAAAATCGGAGAGGCAATACCTTGAGCATCTTTATCGAAAACAATAATTTTTGCATTTTGTTTTGCGTTAGAACCTTTAGCGCCTTCAACAATATGGGAAACTCCGGAAAATACAATTTTGGAGTTATCTCTAGCAACGCCGTAATTGTTCATAATTGAAGTTGTTTTGCCTGCCAAATGTTTGAAAGAAATATCAAATTCTTTTTGATCATTTTTGTTTGATAAAGTTGCTAATTGCCACTCACAATAAGCGCCTTCTTCTACTAAATCGATTTGGCTTTTAACTTGTGCAAAATTCTTGGAAAAATCCGCAAAAATCACGGAAATTACCGCATTTTTTCCAACTTTTCCACAAATTTTAATGTCACTATTTTCGCCAAAATTAGCAAGCTTTAAAAGCAAATTTGAACCTTCTTGTAATTCGATATTTAAATCAGAAAAATCAGTATACTCAAGTACACGTTTTTCATTTTTCTTTAAACAAATACAACTACTGTCCATTATTTACCTTTTAATGCTTCTTTTGTAGCACATGTTCCAATTGAAATAGAGTTCATAGATTCATCATCTTTGAATTCAATTCCTTCTTTCTTGAGCCATTCATAACCTTGTTCATCAATTTTCTTAATTAATGACTTATCTCCAATTTTGGCAATCTTTCCGTTTACAAGAACGACAGCTTTATCAATGCGAATCAAGTCATAAAGTTTTGCGTAATGAGAAACAATTAAAAATCCGCGTTTCTCTTGTTCTTCTTTAATTACATTTGCAACAATCTGAATTGCATCAACATCCAAACCAGAATCTATTTCATCTAACATAACGATGTCAGGATTAAGAACTAACATTTGAAGAATTTCGTTTTTCTTCTTTTCACCACCAGAAAATCCTTCATTTAAATTACGAGTGGACATTTCAAATGGAATATGTACTTTTTTATACGCATTATCCATTAATTTGTAAAATTCAAATAATGATACTGGTTTTTCTTTATGGGCGTTTAAGGCAGACTTCAAAAAGTCAGAATTATTGACACCAGGAACTTCGCTTGGATATTGCATTCCTAAGAAAAGTCCTAATTTTGATCTCTCATCTACACTTAATTTTGTGATGTCTTTATCATCTAACCAAATATTACCACTTTTAATAGTGTAATTTGGGTTTCCCATAATAGTCTGTAAAAGGGTTGATTTTCCGTTACCATTTGGGCCTAATAAGGCAACGGTTTCGTCACTTGAAAATTCGATACTTAATCCTTTTAGGATTTCTTTATCGTTTACTGATACAAATAAGTTCTCAATTTTTAGCTTTGACATAGGCTCAATTCTCCCTTACAGAACGCTACTATTTTATATATAGAAAAGAGGTCAAATCAAATGAAATGATAAAAAATTATTCAAAAACTTGTTTTTGCAGTAATTTAAGAAACAACCCAAATTGTTAACCGCTATAGACAAGTCTATGTATTTTTCGAAAAATCTTTGTTGTATTTATACATACAAGAGAATATAATTTTACTCGCATTATTGAAAAGGAGGCTAAGTCAATATGAAGAAATCTAAACTATCTCTTGGTATGATTGCTTGCTTGCTCTCAGTCGGTTCACTTGCCGGTTGTGATCCAGTAAAGTCTTCAGACAAAGGATATTTATTGTCTTACACTGTTGATGGAACCACCACATATAAAGTTGCGGATGATATTCTTAAAGAATACTATGACGATTCTGACAAATATCAAGCTATTTTTGATGCTATCTTCAAAGTTATCAAAAGGAATTACTTTAGTGTAGATCGTGGTACAAAAAAATATAACGGCGTAACAATTAAATTAGGTAAACCACAAATGACTAAAATTAATGCGGAGGCTGATAAAAAGGTTGCTATTGATAAGCAAACTGCAGAAGACAACGCCGACGCAAATGGCACAAGATACAAAAAGGAATTCGATGCAATTCTTTCGGAAAACGGTGTCAAAACAGAAGAAGAATTACACGCAAAATATGTTGGAGAAATTCAAGAAGAAACTTTCGACGAGAACTTCTATACATATTTCGTTGATGAAATGAGAGGAGACAATGCACCTTACAAAGTTAATCTCAAAACTCTTGGTAAAGACTTTGTTTGGGATGGCTATTTAAAGGATCAACATCCTTACCATATGTCACATCTCATGATTGAACTCGCTGATAAGAGCGACACAAATTATGCTGATGGCACAATTTCTGAAGACAATGCTAAAAACCTTTATACAGCAGTAAAGGAATTAAAGGATGCAAGTTCATTCCAACTTGCTGCTTATTCTTTAAGTGATGATGAAAGTTCACGTGCTAAATATGGTGATTTAGGCATCATGGATTATGACACAGGATTTATTAACGAATTCAAACTTGGCATTTATGCTTATGAACAATTCTATTTAGGTAAAGATGCTTCTGGCAAAGCTATTGATGCATCTTCATTTAGTGAGAAATACATTGATGCTGTTAATGAGTTATTCAATTTTGCTGATGATCATGCAGCACATGTTCCAACTGTTCCTTATTCAGTTTTCGAAGAACTTAACAGCTATTCTGAAGCAGAAACTGACGAAAACAGTAAACCTGTTATTGAAGGAGCAGATCTCGTTTTCCCAAGAAATGTTATCTATAACAAGTATTTAAATAGACATGCTGTTTTCTTTGTTGAAGGTGCTGATAATAATGAAGATACAAATGGTAACTTCAGAACAGTTTCATTCAATGGCGAAGAAAAAGTTGTACTTTGTGCAGATGATGATCCAACAAAACCTATCGTTTGTGTTCGTGGAAGCTCACAAGGAAAACAAGAAATTCACTTTATGGTAGTCAATCGTTCACCATTATCAACCTATGAAGTTGAAGATAAAGATTACTACAACACATACTATTATTCGCAAGATATGTACCCACACAAAGCTGATGGTACAAAATTAGACACATACACCAACTTTGTTGGTGATGAAAGAGAAGATTCAGAACCAAGAGCTCAAGAAATTGCCTCAAAATTCAAATCTTTTGATTCTGATAAACTCAATAAGTACATCTTCCTTAAATTCATGAATGTCGAAAAACTTACTTTCGAAAAAGATTGTAAAGAAATTGAAAAAGCTCTTATGAACTGGATTCTTACATCTGTCGAAAAGAAAGAAAATGAAAAATCAGAAAATTGGAAGAAGACTTGGAATGAATATCTCGACAAATTAAGTAGAGAAAACGCTGAACGTAAAAAACTTATTCCTCAAGCATGTAAGTACGTTTTTAGTAAAGCCAATGAAGACCTTAAACTAGACGAAGTTTATCCATATGCTAACCTTACAGCTGAAGAAAAAAGTGAACTTGAAACTCTCGCAGCTGAAATTATTGGAATGGATGTAAAAACATACTGGGAATCAACCAAAACTTCAGATGCGTTTAAGAAGGAAGGAGGTCTCTTCAACGATGGAAAAGCACACATCTAAAAAATTATTCGCGGGTTTACTCGCATTATCTGCAGGTTTCATCCTTGCCTCATGCGACCCTGTTTCCTCAGTTCCAACAAACTACAATAATCCAATTGTTTCATCTACTGATGGAAAAGTTGATATTGATGAGAATAAGATTGGAACAATCTATGACGCAGTTTCATCTGAAAAGAACGCTAAGATTATCAACGATATCTTAGAAGAAATCTGTGAAAAGAAATTTGGCTCATATAAAGAATTCAAGAAAGCCTCTGATGGTTCTGATACAGACAAAAAAGCTTTCACAGATAAATACACCAAATATTTTGGTAAAGGTGAAGTTGCAAAGAGAAGATTTACTCAATTTGAACAAGATGTTAATGAAAGAATTTCAGAATATTTCTACAACGAAATTACAAATTCATCATATCAAGATGAAGAAGGTAGATTCGATGAAGAAAAATTCTATAACGCAAAGCGTTATGAGTTATACGATCTTGATAAAGTCACTTATGCTGACGAAGATGAAAAACTTGAAAAATTTGATAGAAGATTCGTTGATAACACTATCCAAAAGAGCGAAGCTTACTCACATTTAAAACAAAAAGAACAATACGAGAAGACATCTGATCGTGGTTATATTAAAGAGAAAGTCTATCCAGACATTCTCAAAGATAAATTAGTCGAAGACTACGTTTATCGTGAGAATACAAACTCACTCGGACGTGCTTATGCTCGTAAAGTTAATATGGTTAAACTTCCTTACGAAGGCAAAGACTCATTCGTAAGAGACATCTCAGCAGAATTTGCTAACAAGCATATTGAAGCTGATGAAACAACAGTTGTTGGAATTAATTTTGAACACCTTGTAAATGCTTATAAAGGTTTCGCTCCACATGTTCCAACTAAGTTAGAACCTGAATTAATCGCACAATTATCAACTACTGAAGCTGCATTAATTAGTGGTTTTGCTGATCACAATGAAACAATTGAAGTAAAAGCTGCAGATGCTGCTCATTACAAATATCTTGATATTGTACTTGTCCCAGCAGGTAACTATTACGTCAAAACTAAACTTGGTAAAGTTTTAAAAGATTATCAACTTGCTATTGCAGGCGAAGATGCTGGTCGTTTCCCAACTCCAGAACAAAAAACTGCATTAGAATCATTCACAGGCGAAGGAAAATCTAAAGAATATGGATTATTCCAAAAAATTCTTTCTATTATGAAAGAAGACTACACAACTGATGGATGGCACGTTAAAGCTAACGGTCTTAGCGACCTCCCAAGTGCATTAAAAGATCGTATATTCAACATCCGTGTTGCAAGTTCAATTGATGATCCATCACAACTTGTCGCAGAATCAAAAACTGCGGGCACAATCGGACAATGGATGTATCAAGCTGATGCTGAAGGAAATCCAGATACAACTAAACCATTATCAAGACTTCCTTATTTAAGAAAGATTAATGGTCGCAAGTTTGTTATTCCTGCAAAACCATCATACAAAGTTCAACCTCAAAACTATGTTTATGACGATGTTTCAGGTAAATCTGTTACCATTTGCCAAGTTCTTGAAGCTCCATCAACCGCTAAACTTAATCCAGATGTTAAAACAGTTTACGATGATGCAACAAAAGAACTCTTATCAAGACAAATTGCAAAAGTCCTTGGTACAAAAGATTCTTATATTAAAGATGCTTACACCGAAGTGCTTAACAAGTACGAATTCGCATTCTATGATAGTTCATTATATGACTACCTCAAGAGCGAATATCCAGATTTAGACATCTTTGATGAGGATTAAAAACAATTAATCATAGGGAGGCGACTGCGCCTCCCTTTATTATAGGAGTTATTAATTATGGAAAATAAAGATTGTATATTTTGTAAAATTGCCGAAGGAATTATTCCTTCACATAAAGTTTATGAAGATGATGATGTCTTAGCATTTCTAGACATTTCACAAGTTACTCCTGGCCATACACTTGTAATTTCAAAAAAGCACTACTCCAATTTCTTAACTACCGAAAAAGATGTAATGCACAAGGTTATGGATGTCGCCCAACGTATAGGACAGGCCCAAATTTCGATTTTAGGGGCCAAAGGAGTCAATATTTTAACGAATGTGAATAAAGAGGCAGGCCAGAGTGTTTTCCACTTCCACGTGCACGTTATTCCGCGTTATATTAGAGACGAAGGATTCCGTATCGAAATGAAAGAGAATAATAAACTCTCTGAATTATCTCTTCCAGCGATTGCAGACGAGATTAAAAAAGCTATTTAAATCTTAATAAAAAAGAATAATAAATATCATTGTCAGATAAATTAAATTTCTTTTTAATATAACTACCGTCACCGGTACTTAGTGCTGAATAGGCCAATCGGGGCGGTTTTTATTTACAAAGAATTGACAGTTTGTTTATTTTATTTTGAAATAATATCAATAACCGGTATGTAGTGCCTTTAGGTAGATCGGTTATTTTTTAATGTTGACATTTAAGTTAAGTTAATATTTAATATTTACAACGCCACCGGTACGTGGAGCTCATTAGGCTCATCGGGGCGTTTTTTTATTACTTAGTGATGGACTTTTTTCAGGATTTCTTCTAGAAATTTTATTTATTATATCGGCATCACATAAATTCAAAGATAAGTCAGCGAGATGTTTCCCAATATCTTTTCTTTTGCAAAGCATTGGACGACTTCTCGCATATGAATTTTTAACTTTGTTATCAATTGCCTTGTTTAACAATATGATATGTTTAATGCCTCTTTTAAATTTTGGAGTTTCCCCTGGTTTATCACTATCAAATCTAATTACTAAATATCTATTATTCAGATCATCTTTTTTTATTACAAGACCAGGATGACCGCTTTTACTTTTGTCGTGAATAAAATAAAATTCACCGACTTCAATAACTTTAACTTGAGAAGTAGAAGAAGATTTGGACATAAAAATGCCCTCCTTTAGCAATTATGCTTAAAAATAAAGAATCACTCCTTCCTTATCCTACTATTTCTACTCATATTATATCAAAATATAGATAAAATACAAGAAAATCCCTACAATGTAGGGATTATTTCTATATTCTTATTTTATCTCTTTTTAGGTTTATAGAATGAAGTATCATCCATCATCCATAATCTTTGGGTAAATTCCCCTTCTTTAACTTGGTCTAATGCTTTATCTAGTATCATTTGTCTAGAATCAAGCATATCAATTTCACTTAATAGTAATGCTTCACGTGTCGCAGGCATAACAGGAGAACCAAATTCAAGTGTACCGTGATGGGCTAAAATCATATGTTCTAATAATAATGGAACTTCTGATTTAATATCTAATTCATCTACGATACGTTTAAATTCAGCATATCCAATAGCGACGTGTCCGCATAATTTACCTTCAGCAGTTTGAACTGGAGCTATTGGATTTTCATATTCAATAGTTTTACCTATGTCGTGGAGCAAAGCTCCAGCGACAAGAATATCTCTATCTACCTGAGTATAAATCTTACTTATTGCGTCAGCGACATCCGCCATAAAAAGGGAATGGTGTAAAATTCCTGATCCAAATTCATGGTGAACTTTAACTGCCCCAGGATAAGTTACATATCTTTCGTAGAAATGAGATATAACTGCTTTAGTAACTTTCTCAACATCTTTATCTTTGAAAGAATTTAAATATTTGTCTAATCTAGCTTTAAGTTCCTCTAAAGGAATTGGAGAAACTCTAGCGAAATTAGACATTACAACTTCTTCAGGTCTTTCTATTTTAGAAACACCAACAATTTTAAGTTGAGGTTGATTTTTATATAAATTTACTAAACCATCTACAATTACTACGCTACCAGGAACTAAAATCCTAAGATCATCATCGCTAGCATCCCACTTTTTAGCCTCAATAGTGCCACTTTTATCTTGGAATGTAACATTTAAATAAGATAAACCTTTGTCTGTTGTTCCTTTATTAGAACTTACAACAAGTAATTGACCAATAATATGGTCTCCATCAATAAAATCTTTAATCCACTTCATTAATATTCTCCAATTTATTCTTGTGGTTGTTTTTCTTCTTTAGGTGCACCAGCGACCTTTAACTCACCCATGGCTTCAAATGCCATAATTGCATATGCGACATAAAGG
This sequence comes from uncultured Caryophanales bacterium, assembly GCA_946624155.1. The sequence continues at coordinate 46,025 of CAMORU010000004.1, read as the reverse complement.
ACCACTTGAAGGATAACGATTTGACCTAATGCGACTAAAACTCCACCTGGGATTAAAACATTAAGTAATAAAGCTAAAACAAAGATGGCGCCACATAATTGGGCAATTCTACTAATGAATTTGCTATTAGCAAACTCTGAAAGAATAAGAAATAAGGCAAATCCAAATGAAGATGCAGCGGTTAAAATAAAGATGATCCAACCATTAACTGGAAGAGCGCCTCCAACCATATAAATAATAAATTCTGCAGTAATAAACCAAGCAAAACCACTTAACCCTCCTAAAAGGAAGATTCTTTTTGTTCTTTTGCTCATCTTATCTCCTAAAACAATCTTAAGAATACCAACTGTTAAGAAATAAGCTGCAATTACTGTTGCAATAATTCCTAATGCTAGTATTCCTCCTTCTCCATAGAGATAGCCTGAATAACTAAAGAATACTATTGCGCCAAAGATAATTTCTAAAAATGGTTTTAATAATTCACGTATTTTCTTCATAAATTAATATCTCCTTTTAGTTATATTCTAATATTTACTATGTAATATTACTAATCTTTCTTATCTTTAAGCGTAATAACCATGGTTTTACCTAAAGCATTAAGAATCTTCTCAATCTTTTTTAAAGTAGGGTTTCCTAAACCTTTTTCAATTCTTGATATATCACCCTGGTTAATTCCCGTTGCTTTTGAAAGTGCTTCTTGTGTAAACTTTGAATCTTGTCTAGCCCCTCCCAAAACAACACCAATGTTTTTCGCTAAAGGAATGTCAAATTCACCAACAAGAACTCCGCATTCGTAAATAGATGAAGCACTAAAATCGATTTCATTATTCCAAATAATTCCATAACCACCGATGTCTAATCTACCGGATGTAAATAACTTCCTATTGGTTCTAAGTTCTTTTAGCTTAGGATATTTCTTAAACATTTTAGACATATCATATTGATATATTTTTCCATCATCAAAAGTACACTCAACGAGTACATCTTCAAGAAATCTTACTTTAGTTGCAATGTGAAGCATATTATTAATCTAATCCTTTCAATTGTTGATAATTCCCAGTTTCCCACATTTCGAGCAATTCTTTTTCATATTGCTCAAGAAATTCTTTTACCAAACGAGTGGCTCTTATTGGAAACTCTCCTTCATATAATTCTTTATCTTTAATTTTAAATGATGCTGCATGTTCTCCGTAGAAAGCATGAATGTGAGGTGGGCTATGTTCTTTACCTTGTGGATACATGATAATTGTAATTCCATAAAATACTGATATTGTTGGCATATAGCCTCCTTTCATTATATGGTATATACACCATAATTTCAAATTTTAATCTCTCATTGCAAGTAATAAGATTTTTATATAAAAGAGAAAATCCCCTTCTATATATCAGTCAGGGGCCAAAATGCATTTATAAGGGTTAAATTTTTAATAAAGATTTTTTACTAAGTAAGTTCTACTTTATACCTTTTAGTGTTTCGCAACTAAACATCTAATGATTTAAATAAAAAACCAGATAGGTAATAATCCTAACTGGTTAATTAATATAATCGTTTTTCTGTATCCATTTATTGGTAAGAAAAACCACAAATTGCATATTTTTGGATTGTAACGTTATTTAGATTACGAAAAAAACAGGTTTTGTAATGTTAAATAATCAATTCCAACAATTTGTTCTTCAAAACCACTTGAGCAAACAAAGCCTATTTTATCTACTTCCAAACCTTGAATTTCGGAAATCTGTTTTATTTCATTTCTTTGAATGCTTAATTTTAAAGGTTTCGAATAATACTTCACCTCATAAATTGAGTATTTATTATTTTTCTTTTTAATAACGCAATCAAACTCATAATTAGGACCAAAATAGGTTCCTATATCAATAATTTCTGAATACATTCCTTTTGAAATAGCGATAGTAAAATATTCTTTTACAATATTTTCGAAACGTAATGAAATGAACTGAGTTAAAGAAGGTTCAATATATAAATCATAAAAACGTGAAGGAGTTAATAATCTTATTCGGTTATCTTCTCTAAAGATATATGCATAATAGAATTTAAGTAAATTATCTTTAATTTGATAATATTTTTTTCTTTTATCTAACTCCTTACCAATCGGATATTTAGATTCAATAATATCAAGATCGAGTAGTTTACTAAGTCTTTTATCTAAAAGTCCAGATGTAGTGATGTGAGCCTGTTCTTCTATCTCGTTATACTTTTTTGACCCATTTTTTATAACATTCAAAATGTCATGAAGATCACTATCTATTTCAAGTTCGTTGAGAACATTATTTCTTATATGCATTCTAAGTTGTCCATTTTCCTCTAAAATTAGTTCACAGATGTTTTCTTTAAGTGATTTCTTTAAATTAATTCTTTCTAAAACATATGGAGAACCACCAAAAACAGAATAGAAGGCCACTACATCTTTATATTCTAGAGGGGAAAGCATTCTTCCTGCGTCTAAATAATTAAACTGCGAAAGAGGTATTTCATAAAGAAATCTTCCATATAAAGGCGATTTATGCTCACTTAAGCTCTTCATTATATGAATTGATGATCCTGATAATATTAAGTTTAAAGTAGTTAAGTGTTGATCAATAATTGTTTGAAATTCTGAATCAAGTTCTTCAGCTTTTTCATTGTTCCCTGGTTTCTTGCTTCCAAGATAATACTGTTTCATTAATGAATATTCATCAATAACTACTATGTAATTTGGATATGACTTATTTAATTCTTTAAAAACTTGCAAAAAACTATTAAATTCAGCATCAACAAAGTTAATTTGTTCTTTAAGAAGTTCAACAAAAAGGTCAACATTCTTTTTCTCATCAGTTTTTTGGCATTCATAATAGATGTATGGTTTGTCACTATTTTCAATTGCTTTTTGAATTAAAGTAGTTTTCCCTACTCTTCTAAGCCCATAGACTAACATCGCGCCTTTGCTATCAAAAAACTTTTCCATAATTCCCATTTCTTTTTCTCGTCCGATAAACATAAATTATCCTCCAAATATTTACTGAACATATCTTCACTGAACATATCTTCACTAATATAATACTAAGGTATATTCTTATACGCAACACATTTTAATCTTTTTAAGATATTAATTTAACAAACATAAATGTATATAGAAAAGGCTAAGACAATTAGTCATTTGTCCTAGCCCATCTATAAACCTATATAAATAGATTAAATAAGATTATTAGATATTCTCTTTACGCTTACGTAAGAAGAAATATCCTCCAATTGCGGTCATTGAAACCACTGAAATGATAACGATGATTGCAACTGTATTAGTGTTTTCACCACCAACAACATTTAATAAACCAATTCTTGTGTTCTCAACAAGATTCATGTTGCTATCAAGGTGTTCTCCGTGAGCAGCAGCCCAGGCTTGTAATCTCTCATATGGCTCACCTGTTAAAGCGGCCTTTTCATATGCACCCATAGCTGCCCAAACTGGTTTTAAGATTGGGTAGTAAGTATTACATTGACCACTGACATTTTCATCCATGTGAAGATAACGCTCTGTAAATGCACCGGCAACAGCTTCTTCATCATATGGGGTTACCGCAAAGAGATACGGGGCAGTTTGAGCACCGCTTTGATAACAAGCAAAAATCGAAGATGATCCGTTCCATCTTAGAACAGGTTTTGATGTATTCGTTTTACTCGTAATAGTTGCTGCTCCATCTGAAATGCTAATTGTAAAATAAATGCAATTTCCAGCAATATCGCTAATAGTATCTGTTCGACCAAGTGAATTACTATTTGATGTACCTGTATCACTTAAATAGTATAATTTTCCATTATCAACAAATGAGAAAGTATAGTAAATAACACTATCAATTTTTACTCTACCTATGGTATATTTTTGAGCATCTTCAGTATCATTAATGCTTAATCCTTTGTTTTCAACATAAACACCATTAGCTGAACCCATATTATTTCCGCCTGCGTGTTTAGTACCAACTTTTGTAGCGGTAGCACTTGAAGCAAAGTAAATCTCTTGGCCATCCCACAAATCTGTGACATTAGAAACTAATGAAGCATACGGTTTCTCGTTAACAGTTATTGAATATGATTGAGATACACTACTACCATAAGCTGTGACATAGACGGTGACAGAAGTATGGCTTGTTGTTAAAGTAGTTCCAATAGCAGGACTAAATGTAAGCAAGCCTAGATTGTCATTTGCTTCACTATAAACAGTTGTGGATTCGTCAGAGAATGTAGCAGTTAGAACAAGAGGGCCAACTGAAAAATTATTGTCTTCAGTAAACGTTGTTGTTCCTTGAGTTGTAATCACTAAACTCTCAATTGTCTTTGGATTAATAACATCAAAATGAATGTCAATATAGGTTGTTTGACTTCCATATGTTCCAGTAAATCTAATTACTACGCTACCATCTGTTGCACTTGCAGCAATAGTTACCACAGCAACATTATTAGCATCAATTGAATTATATCCTGTAACAGAAGTTACGCTTGATGAACCTGATCTTATTTCATAAGTTACAGTTGGTGTACTAGCGTAATTAGTAAATGTTAAATCGATCGTTTGAGATGTCGATTCGGTAATTTCAAAATTATTTGCATCACTTGTAATTACTGGATCTTTATATACATATTCGACAGCTATGCTGGCAACATAAGCTCTCTTATTTGTACTATCAGTTGAAACAGTAACAGAAGTATATTGACCAGCAGACGGAATTGTGTATTCATACTCGGTCCAAGTGTCGTACACACTAAATGATTGAGTAACTGCAGTACCATCAGTTGGCGTAACGGAAACTATTGAACTTTCCGAAGAACTCCAAGCTTTCATTGTTAAAATAACTTTTGTTATGTAAGCTCCAGAATCTGGAAGAGTATACGTAAATGCGCCACTTGCATTACCAGAACCCATACGAACTGCATAGACAGTACTGTTATTTGAACCATACAAGGTTGTTTCGCCACTAAAACAGGCTGGACTAATATTATATGTTGCATCTAAGTCAGAACAATTTGTAGTTCCACTTGCAGCACTTGTGGTTCCAAAAAGATAAGTGTGCAACAATGAAACTGTGATTGTACATGTTGCAGTTTTACCATCACTAGCAGTTGCAGTTATTGTTGTTGTGCCAAGTCCAGCACCTGTTACAGTAATTGGGCTTCCTGAAGCAGAACTATTTGCAGAAAGTGTAGCAACAGAAGCACTTCCAGTTGACCATGATACAGTTGTGCTGGCAGAACCTGTAGCAACAACAGTTGCAGTAAGGGTAGTTGTGCCATTTACTGATAATGAAGCAGTTGCTTTATCTAACGTAATTGATGTTACTTCAGACAATGAAACAGAAACGGCCAAAGATGCTTTTTCTATATCTCCATCCTTAAATTTAACTGTTGTTTCACCTTCTCCAACAAAATTGATTTGAACAGTACCACTACTTCCACTTGTTGAAGGGGCTTCGACTGTTACAACATCAGTGTCACTAGAAGTAATACTTAAAGATCCTTCTAAATTACCATAAGTAAATGAAATAAATTCATTTTGACCTGTATAACCACTTGTTTCGGTTTTGCTTAGAGTAATATAAGATGTATTGCTAGTTACAGATACGGTTTTTGAAGCAATGGTATAACCTTGTTTAGTTGCACTAACAACAACAGTACCAGCAGAGCTAGATGTAAATTCACCTGTTTGTGCATTTGATGAAGAAATACTTGCTCCATCAGATGCAGCAAAGCTAAATTCCATTCCAGTAACCGTTGCTCCACCAACATCCTCAGTAACAGATGTCGGGCTCCAAGAAGTACCTGCAACAACACTATCTGCACCATTAATTGTTGCAGCTGTTGTCGGTTCTTCATATGGAACTAGAGCAATCTTGGAAGTACCGTTTGTATTAGCGTTTGTGTAACATCTCCAAGATGTATTCGCAGTATATTGAGTTAAATACCTGTTATTTGCTACCAAATAAATCCCTGTATAAGAAACACCGTCAACTGTGACATTATCGTTCGTTAAAGAAGCAGCAAAATCATCACTTGTTGCACTTGAGGTGCTCGTACGAACACCATTGTTTGTAGCAGCATGTTTTAAAGATGTTCCTAGGGAATTAGTTATAGTCCAATGATCATCAACACCAGTTGTAGTAAATGTCCAGCAATAATCTTCATCACTCTTCATAGAAGAAGTATATGATGCACATTGTGTAGGTTCCGATGTAATTTCTGCTGCTGACGGCAATATCACACCGCTTTCTGCAACAATTACATATTTTGCACCGCTAACAATTCCACCAGTATAAGATTTCTCATTAATTGTTACACTTTGGGCACTACTTGTATCTGACTGCCCACCAAATGAGGCAGTGCAAGTAACACTCTTTGTATCTGTAGAAGCAGTTGTTGTAGGACTGTAACTCCATGTTACACTGCTTGTTACATCTTTTGGTGTGGTTGGTGCTGATGCATAGTATGCGTTTACAGTAAAACCTGATGGATCCCAAGCATCACCTTGACTATATGTAGTTTTGGTCATTGAACCACTAATTTCAATAGAATTTACGCTATCGGCCGAAACCGTTAATGTAACGTAAGCCCATGCATATGTTGATCCTCCAGACGTGGTTGGATATTTCGCTTTCCACGCCAATCTTGTATCAGCTGTAGTTGGGTTACCACTTGAGAAGTCGGCATCACGAGCAACAAAATTATCACCGCTCATATAACCGATTCCTTTATATTCGTAATCGGATGATGTTACAGCGCCAGCAGTACCATTTTTAGAACCACTTACAGTAAAACTAGAAACAGATAGCGTTTGTGAATCATAACCAGACCAAGTGCTTGGTGAAACACTCAACGAACCAACATAATCATTACTTGAAGCAGTATATGTTACAGAAAGATAATTAACATACAATCTAGTACTGCTTGAAGTTCCTAAACAAGCAAAAGTTACAACACTCGTATCTAAATCACTAACGGTTTTTTTGCCATTTGCAGATAGAGCATACGAATCAAAATTAGTTTTCGCTGTTGCTGTAGTGTATTCTGTACCAACTTTAACACCAAGAGTTGTACCCATGCTTGATCCTATTGTGATTGAATTAATCTTCACAGTAGAAGATTTTGCCTTAACTACCAACATTCCACCGGCATTAGTGCTGTTGTTTTGATAAAGTCGAATGGCGTTAGAATTTACCTGAGGATTAGATGTTCCGCCACCTTTATAACTAGCATAAGAAATGTTGGTGTCAAAATCAGCGCTAATTGCACTGAATGAAGTAATTTCACTACCACTTGCTGCATGAACTGGACTTGCTTCTTTGCTATTACTCGCAACAGCTACACCTACGCCAGCAGCCATCGCTAACCCGAGAGTTAACGTAGCAAGCCTCGTAATAAATTTGTTCATAATAAATTTTCTCCTTTCATTTCTTTCTCCGGCTTAAGTCCTACCTTTCTTTTCAGACTACCGTGAGATCTTACGAACAAATCTCGTATTTCGTACTTAACGTCATACGAAACCTTTTGCCATATCGCTAATCCTTAAGGATGTGTCTATATACGCAAAAAGGAAGCAATATAGCTTCTTAAGAAAGGAATTTTTCTAAAGATAAATGTGCACTTTTTATCTTTCCAATGAAAACTTCTTTCTTAGTGATGAATGGGGCTTACTACTAGCTACCCTAAACGAGCGGTATTTATTTATAAAATAAGCACCCACCATCGCCACAATTTTACAAAGAAGAAGAAGAAGAAGCAAGCACTCTCTGTTAGGGAGTGCCAAATAATATACTAAGTATATTAAATTTACTTTTCTATTTTTTTAGGGTTAATTGCACCCCCTACAAGTTGTCAAGATAAAATTTTGAGATTTTTACTTATGAAAAAATCCCTGCGACATATGTAAGTAATGCGTAAGAGAGAGGGCTTATATTTGTATGTATATATGTCAAGAGATTCTTTCACCGTTATTGCTTGCTATAAACTAAATGGTAAGTTAGTAAAAACATATCCTTCTGCTAGGGCTGCTTCTAAAAGTAGACATCTATTTACTCGAACAATAGATAGAGCAACTAGAGGAGATCTTTTAACAGTGAAGAATCTTATATGGAGAAGAGTAGATAAAAATAATGTTCCTTTAGAAATAGAACCAATTAAAAAAGAGAAACATACTTCTAGCAAAAAACCTGTCGCAAAACTAGATGAGAATAACAATATTATTGAAACATATTCCTCTATTAGTGAAGCTGCTAAAAAAAATAAAATCGATCCCCACACTCTTAGAGATCGATTGAATGGTAAATATTCTTCTAATAACAAGACTAAGTTTAAGTACGTTGATTAATAATTATTTATCTTTCTTAAAAGATATCTGATTTGATATCGCAAAATGCAATTTCAAGTTTGTTATTTATCTTCTTGGAAGATAGGATTTTTTGTGGTCACATTTTGTGACCTCAAGTTCTAATTCTATGCTAATGTCTATTTTTCGAAGATATATTTGTTAATAATTTAACAAACTTTTTAATTATGTTGTGTGTTAAAACTCGCAAAATAGTTAATAATTTTATTTATAGTTTCATCTAACGAAACTTCTAACCAATTGGTTCTAGATTCTTTTAGGCGGTTGTAATAATTTGTGTTATTAAATATTGACTTAAGACGTTTTTGAATATCCTTGATGGAACGTTCTTTTATTAACTCATCATCAAAAATTAATTCATTCATAGATTCTAGTAACTTTGTTTTATCAACCGTATCAATAAGATACGCTATATCAAAGAAATCTTTGTATCTAGTAGAGAAACTACCAAATCTTAATAACGATTTAAGTTTTTCAGTTAAAATTTGTTCTTTTGAATTAATTAGTAATGAAACACCTTTATCAATAAAGGAAATGTCAAAACAGTACTCTTCTTGATCTAATGACATGAACTTATTGACACCTATATCTATTTTAGTTGTTAAAAAATTTCCGAATGTGTCAGCAACATCTAAATACACCCTTTTTCCGTGATAATCTTGATGTTTCAATTCTTCAATTTTATTTTTAATTTGAAGTTTAATGCCTTCCTTTCCGGATAATATAGAGATGAATTGTTCAATTTTTTCGTTTGTTAGAGGATATTTAATGAAATCTAAATCAATATCAACTGTTGTACGACGGCTATTATGAGTGATGCTTCTCATTACAACGCCACCTTTGATTGTGATTTTTCTACTAAATCTGCTTTGTGAGAGCAAAAACAAAATGATATCTTGGCATACTTTAGCTTCGGCTTCATCTTCATGCAAGCCTTCAAGAATTAACTTTTGCTTTATTTCATCTAAATTAATCATTATAAAACCTCATCTCGAAGTGCTCTTTGAATGAAATCTTTCTTTGGAAAGCTTTTAAGATAGGACTCCACTAGTTCGAAATCAATTTCATATAAATGATCTCGATAATAACGAATAACCTCCTTGTAGTAGTCATAAGGAAGTTTGTTTTTATATCTCAATACTTCTACAAGCATTCTTTCCTTGTTATAAACGGGAATGGTTATACCATTATGTGAAAGTTTAATTACACCTAATGTTAATAGTCTTTTGTCATTGCAAAAGTATTGGATAACATTTTTTTCTTTATACTTTGTCGAATCTTTATCAGAAACAATTACATATTTACTTGGAATTTCATCACTTATACCTAAATAATAAAGTGCAGATTCTAGTGTAAAAATAATATTCGGGTGCGTCTTTAAAAAAATTTCAATCGATTTTGGATTAGATTCAGTTGAATATACACCATCACCAATTTTATATATTTTTTTGCAACTTAAAAATTGCTTCAGATTATAATCTGTTCCAAATTTTCTTATAGCTTCAGAGTAAGTATAAATCATAATTCAAATTTTAGTATTTATCCGTAATTTTTCAATTTTTACGGATTTTCACTCAAATATTATTACATGTTTCACAGGAATTCAAGTTCATAATTCACTTTCTTTTAATATCAAAACATTGACTTTAAGTGTCGCGACAGTACACGCATCTAAACCAATAAGTCCAGGATATTTATCAGATTTAAAGATTGGATTCGACACTCGGACATCTAAATGCTTTGATTTCTCATTTTTATATATCAAATTATTAAAGAAATCTGAGGTGTGCCAATGTCCACAGACAATAGTTTTTCCTGTCCTATTTAGACCTTGCTCTTCATATTGCCAAGGACACCCCCACTTTGCGTTGTCCCATTCTTCATCCGTAGCATCTCTCCAGTCTTCTCTATATTCTTCTGGTTTATCGTACACTATGTATCCGTTCCATTCAGATTTTGCAAAGTTAATAAACTTTCTTAATGGAATATATGAATGAACAAAAATATATCGCCCTGTCTCATAGTAGTTACACCACTCATTTGAATCGATCCAATCAAGTATTTCTACTATTGTTTTATTTGTCATTAAATTTTTTCTTCTGTTTCTCCATTTTTTCTTAAAATTCTGATATTCAGTTGTTCCATAAATCAAACCTTTTTCAGTTAATTCTTTGAAATAACGATGATCAAAGTCTTTTTCGCTATGATATCCATTTAATTGAAAGATAGTATCAACTGTTCCGTTATGATAATCGTGGGATTCTGCAAAACCACGATTTACTAAATCTTTTAAAAGCTGTTCGTGGTTTCCTCTCACTAATATTCTTCTTTCTATGGGAAGATTACGTAAAAACTTATAAATCTTTAGAGGTTGCCTACCACGATCAAATATATCTCCTAAGACAATTAGGATGTGATTGGAATTCTCTTTATCGAATCCTGCTTCCTCCAAAGCTTTCATCCACTCATCAAAAAATCCATGGATATCAGAGCTAATAAAGTAAGTTTTTTGAAATGAATTTTTCATAGTGAACACCTCTATTTTTATTACAAATTGTCATAATGAAAAGAACGTGTCAAGATACCCACCATAGTTAACTTATTTATATATGTATTATAAGCAGTTACTTAAGTAGATATTGTTAATAACATATATAATAAGTTAAATATTTTTATTCTCGCATCAATGCCTTATTGGTGCGAGATTATTCTTAAGGTTGCAAATTTTGACCTAGAGTTTCCAAAATGTAGTTATTTAATTGCATGCTTTTCTATGTTTTTATGCAATAAGATTAATGCTGTCCTCTTCTATAAATTAAAAGCGGACAATTTGTCCTATAATTGAATAATAAGGACAATAAATATAAAGAAAAGACCAGGTAGTTAGTCATACTATCCTGGTCCATCTATAAACCTAAATGGTTCTTTGAATTTTGCTGTGGTGGGTATTTTTTCAACACCACATCATTTTTCAAGATTTTAATACGTTTATAAATAAAATAAAAGTCCTCACTTATAATTTATGTGTCGAGCAGAAACTATAAGGAGGAAGAACCATGAAAGATTCTGGTGATATTTTATCACTTTTAGGTATTCAACGCGAAAAAGTGGCATTTATTGATGCGTACCACATGAATACATCTGAAGATAAGATGTTAATTTCATTGGTAGATGATTGCCATTCGTGCCCTAATTGTGGTTCTACAAATATCAAAATTCACGGATATTACAAAGTAAATATCAATAATTCAATTATCAAAGAAAGATTAATGCATGTCGAAATTGATATGCGGAGATATATCTGCAAAGACTGCGGTAAAACATTCAAACAATCGTTTTCGTTTTATAGTCCAGGCACAAATATATCGACTGTCACAAAGCTCTCAATACTTGAAACTCTTAAAGAAACCGTTTCATATTCATTCGTTGCTCGACAATATGGCGTTTCTACAAATACCGTTATCAAGTATTTTGATGCTCTACCACGACAACCAAGATTATATCTTGGCGAAGTCATATGTGTGGATAAATTCCATTTTCGAAATCGTGAAAATCCAAAATTAAAATTTCCATTCGTTATTTCAAATCCTTTTTCAGGAAAAATTTTAGACATAATCGAATCTCGAAGATGGGATTATCTTAGGGATTATTTTTGCAAACTTTCTTTTACTGAAAGGTGCAAAGTTAAGTATTTTGTCTCAGACATGAATGAAACATATAGATCGCTGAAAAACGCTTTCTTTAGAGATTCAATCCATATTGTTGACCATTTTCATATTATGAAACTTTTTAGCAATGCAATTACAAGAATCCGTACAAAAATAATGAAAAGACAGAAAGAAGACGAAAATACAAAAGAATATAAATTCTTGAAAAAACATTGGAAAATGTTCGTATGTAATCGTTCAAGGCTTAAAGTGTTTAAAGCTACAAACAAAAAGACAGGTTTTGTGTATGACTGGGAAATTCTTGTTGATGAAACTCTTAGAAAATACCCAGACCTACATTATGCATATTGGACTCGCGAAGAATTCAATCGAGATGTTACAAAATTAACAGGGTGGTATGATACAAAAAAATCTATTGATTTTTACATTCAGAAGCTTGGTCATTGTGAAATTGATGAAATGCGTGAAATTGCAAAAACGTTTTCAAATTGGTATGACGAAATCATCAATGCATATTCGAAAACCACATATGGATTTTTCTTATCAAACGCAATAGCAGAAGCGAATAACGACAATATACAAACACTTGTAGATGTATGTTATGGTCTTAACAATTTTGAAAGATCAAGAAACAGAATTCTTTATATAAACAGAAACAAAAAATGACAATATAAAAAGGGAGAATCAAGGTGGATTCTCCCCTTAGTTAGCCACATTGAATTTCAAGATTTTATGAGGTCAGTTTTTTAGCAAAACCACATAAAACCACATCAAATTTCAAAGAGCCACCTAAATTAATAGGTTAGATTAGTAAATTAGATATTCTCTTTACGTTTACGTAAGAAGAAGTATCCTCCAATAGCAGTAACGCTTACCATTGAGATAATAACAATGATTGCGACTGTGTTAGAACTTTCTCCAAGAAGAGAACTAAGCAATTTTGCGCTATTACCAACTGTTGTTTGATAAGGCGTTGTATCGCCATATGCTCTAGCCCAAGCCTCATAACGGAGTCTTGCGTTTGCCACAATCGAGTCACTAGAAGATTGGAAATTTGACTTATGAGATGCAAATTCACCACTGTTTAGGGCGGTTTTAGCAGTCATATATGGTCCGGTTAAACCTAAGCAGTCCGTTCCTGCGTTTCCTGTCTCTCCTGACGGTATTTGAGCTAATGTTTCATTTTCTAAAAGCAAATATCTTGAAGCATAAGTTTTCAAAATATCAGTTTCACTAGGAGTTGATTGAACATAGATGCAAATACTTTTTTGAGTTCCGCTGTAATTCTTAAATCTAGGATCTGAGTCATTAAACTGGAATGTTGTGTTGCCACTATCACCATTTGTCATTGTGACAGCACCTTCTTCGCCAAATGAAATAGACCAACATGCATCAGAATCTTTAGCTCCGAAAGCACTATCGCTTGTACTTCGCTTTATGTAATTAGTTCCATTTTTGAAATAGTAACCATTACGATCTGCTTCAACAGTAAAAATCAAAGTATCAGAAGTTGTAGTTAATGATGAACTAGTTCCAGTTGTAGACTCGGCGGTAAAGAATTTAGTACTAAAAGTACTCAATGCGTAATAAGTGGAAGTTGAGGACTTATAGCCACCTATAATTACTTCAGAACCAAGAGCAAGTTGATCTAAAGAAGTAATTTTAGTATATGCAACTGGTGCAAACGAGGAAATTGTTAAACCAGTAATTGTAACAGTGTGGCCTTCCCATGTACCTGTGGCTTGTGTGCCTTCAACTAATGCATCCCATACGATGTAATCAGTAATATCCTCGTCAGGGAATAAGGAAGGTTCAGTGTATACCGCATGAATCTCTAATCCTGTTGGATCAAAGCCTTCTCCCACGACATAAGATGTCTTATCTGGGGTGCCGTCAACATAACTAAAGTAATCAAATGCTTTTGGTAGATTACCTAGTTTATATAAACTTGGAGCACTACCTGTATTGGAAGCATAACATCCCCATCCAGTTCCACCATTAAGTCTTAAATAAGCATTATTTGGAGTATCTGTTTCACTATGTCTACCTAAATTGTCAAATACAAAGCCTTCATCGTATGTAATTGTCCATTTAGTTAAATCCGTAACAGTACTTGAGAGCCCAGCTTTATTTTTTGCTGAAACTCCAGCCAAGTATTTTTCTGAAGCAGCGTTATAGATAGTCCAATAATTAGTGCCGGTAACAGGTTGAATATCCCAAATTAAAGCACTATCTGGATCTTCAATAATTCCTTGTGCTATAGTGACTTCATCAAATGTTAATCGGTCATTGGAGACAACATTTTTCATTGCATTGCTTGTTGAAGCACCAACGATTACATATTGTCCGGCTTCAATTGAGCCAGTAAATTCACCATATTTATCTGCCTGGTGCTCTGTGACTGTAATGCCAGAAACTGTATATGCAGCACTTTGAACACCGTCTACTGTTGCAGTAACATTAACGGATTTACCAGATCCCACACCCAATTGTTTAGGTGTTGAACTAGCACTCCATGTAATAGAACTTGTTGGATCAACTTGTGTGTTGTGATCAGATTTTTTTGTAACCTTTACTACTAAACCTGAGTAATTCCAAGATGCATCTTCATCGTATGTCTTAACACTCATATCTCCAGAAACATGAACAGAGTAAACTCCATCGGCTTCTACGGAAACAGATGTTACTGCCACAGTGACACTTACACTATTATCACCAGTGTATGTACCAGTTGGATTTTGACCTGCAACTAATGCATTCCATGTAATATTCGCACCAGTTATTGATTCAACAGGGCTCTTTACAGGACTATAAACAGGTGTAAATGTCAAACCTGTCCAATCAAATGTTTGTCCTACATATTGTGTAGCTTTGCTAGGTGTTCCTGAAACCGTAACACTTTGTAATACAGGGACAGAAGCATCAATAGTTGTTATTGAAATTGTGGCAGTTTTAGAAGGATTATCAACTGAAGCAATTGTTAAAATTGTAGTACCTTCCGATGAACCAGAATCGAATGTTTTTCCGTCTGCACCAGAAAGTGTAATAACACTTGTTACAGATGAATTTGTAACTGTCCAACCCTGGTTAGTGGCGGTTCTGCCGTTTGTGCCATTAATTGTAACTGATAAATAATCTGTTAAATCTCCATCATCAACACCCGTTGGAACAGGAGTTGGATTACTAACAGTTATCGAATCAGCAGGAATATTTAAAACTGTAACTGTAGAGCTACTAGCAAATTCTGGCTGACTATCATTATATTTAAAGATTGGTCCGTAAACTCTAATGCTATCTCCTGAATAAACAGTTCCACTACAATCTTTGTAGACTTCTAATGTGGAAGATGTTCCTGTAAGCATTGGGTATTTATCGTTCGCCAAAGAACTAACAGTACCTTCCAAATAATAAGAAGATGAAGTTTGTGTAGTGCCTGTATAATCAGCAATTAAAATTGCATCGTCAATTGTCAATAAATTGCTAGTATCAGCACCACTCTTTGAGGTAATGGTGACAGAACAAGTAGCTGTTTTAGAAACGCTACCATCGGTAGCGGTAACACTAATCGTTGTCGTTCCCGCGGAAACAGGACTAACTATTGCGTAATCATCATCATCATCTATAGTTACAATACCTGCAGGACTTGAACTCCATGTCCATGTAGTTGGAGTATATCCATCAACATCTGCATTTAGCTCAAAATCATGGCCAACATAGTCTAAATGCTTTATGACATCTAATGTTAAAGAATTGCTATCAAGTTCTTTCCATAAATAAATATCATTTTGGCCACTTCCATAACAGGCAAACAAATTGTTACCAGAATTGTATCTCATAAGATTTCTAGCACTTCCGGAAGTCGCGGTTATAACAGCAGCTCCAGAGCTGAAAGAGATTGTAAATTCACGAGCCGTATTCCCAACTAACAAGTAGTTTGATGTACCAGAATCAGCATTTCTTAAATAACCATTAGTACCTGCATAGTTCTCAGTCGTAAAAGTCCAGGCACCAGTACTTCCGCCTAGTGTTAAGCTCAAAATTGAGCTAGAACCAGTAATTTTTGAATTTGAAACAGTAACATCTGTTGCTGGTCGATTGTTGGCATACTCGGTTGTAGACATTGTTTTAACTGTCCCAGATGTTCCACTGGTAATTATATAACTAGCACCAGATTCCAAATCGTCAGTCGAGCTTATGACTGCATAGGTTTTGGTACTCGCCGGTGTACTTGATGTCCATTGAGCATATAGTGTAGTATCTGCAGAAATGGTAAAAGTATCTCCGGCTGCATAATCATCGCCGCTATCATCATCTTCAGTATTCCAGTGATCAAAATTATATCCTGAATTAGTAAATGTGTTGGCAAGAACTGTAACTGTTGCACCACTGTTATATGGCGAATTAGAATCAGTCATTGTTCCCGATCCACCGTTAGCATCGTAGGTCACGGTATATGTCGTCCCTTGAGCAGTATAGGTTAATGTAATAGTTTTAATATCAACTCTTTGAGATGAATTGCTACCACTATATCTAAAATTACCGATAAAGACATAGTTACAAGAAAGACTTGAAATAGCCATACCGGAAGATGTACTTACTGAATAGTTCGTGTTAACAAAGTCAGATGATGTGAAAGTTGTTTTATCGGTAGTAGAGGTTCCATAACGAACCTTTGTATTTGCTGCGTTGAAAGTTGCAGAGAAAGCAGTAATAGTCGCTCCACTTGATAGAGAAAACTTTGCGACACCACCCAAATTTCCGTCAGATTTAGAACTTGTTTGATATAACCTAAGGCAATTAGAACTAATTGCAGCATCAGATGTCCCGCTAGCCTTATATCCAACATAGGTAATACCATTTACAGTACCAGAATTAGTACTAAACGAACTGATTGTGGCATCCGTTGCATCCACTCGCCCAGCGCCTGTTTTACTCGCGCCAATGGTAACACCTAAGCCGGCAGCCATAGATAATCCGAGGAAAATCTCGGCTAGCTTTGTAATAAATTTGTTCATATTTTTGTTTTTCTCCTTTCATTTCTTCCTCCCTTATTAACCTCTATATCTACGATTAAAAGGTGAGGTTTATATGAACAACATTTTGACATTTCAATATTTAACATTAGTTTCCTAAAATCCACTTAGTCATATTTAAAATGTCTAGTTGTGTATCACTTCTTAAGACAAAACACTCATTAGTCAGATGAAATTATGCTTAAAAGTGACTCATTAAGGAGATTACTTATTTAAGAGTAATGTGCACTTTTATTCTTTATTTTAGTAATAACCTTAACTTATGAAGAAAATGGCTTCTTTCTTATTAGATAGTTTGACCAGAACCTCTAACGAGTTAGTTACTATTTCTTCAATATCATTTTATATTATTAAAAATATAACTCAACCACTTTTATAGGGGGTGCATTAAATATCTAATTCATATTAACTATGTTAATATAAATAAAAAATTAGGTAGCAAAAATTTTATAAATTTATGCACCCCCTACTTTATTGAGTTATATATCAGTATTTAAGTAAAATCTTAGTTACCGTATTTCAGTTCTATTGATGTCTGTAATAAATCATTCGAGCTCTTTTGTTAATGGAGTTTCGCTACTAAAGTACGCTTAACTAGTAAGACAAAAGAGCAAATTAAAAGATGAGCACGAGCTCATCTCTAATAGTTAGTAATTATTATTTTGTAGAATATAAACCGTGTAAGTTACAGTGTTCAATGACTCTAATTACTTTTTCGCCTTCTAGAAGTGCGAAGTCAGCTTTAGGTTCATCTCCTGGTTTAAGAACTTTTCTTTGATTACCAAAGTTCGTTTCAATAGCGATCCATTCAATATAGTGATTTTCTAGCATTGGGTGGACTACTTCTCCTACACATACATGTACAATATTTCCTTCTACTTTAAATACAGGTATATGTTTTTCGTGAGCGCCATCGCTTGTATTAGCGATAAGCTCACTCATAGGCTCTCCACAGCAAATTGTAGGTACTTTAACATCATTTACTATGGCAATAATCTTGCCACAGTGTTTGCATTTATAAAATTTCATTAGTGTTCTCCTTAAAATAATTATAAATAAAACTCACTATACCATTTAGCAAATTTTTCTAAGCCTTCTTTTAAAGTAGTGGATGGTTTATATCCAAAATCTCTTTCTAAGTCAGAAGTATCTGCATAAGTGATAGGAACATCACCTTTTTGCATAGGTACAAGTTTCTTATGTGATTCAAAATCAAAGTCTTTAGGTAAAACCCCCGCTTTTACAAGTTCAGTAGACAAAATTTGCACAAAATCCAGTAGATTTTCAGGTTTATTGTTGCCAATGTTATAGATTTTATATGGCGCAACTGCTAACCCATCAGCACCATTTTTCTTTTCTGGCGCTTTATTCATAACACGCACAATTCCTTCTACAATATCATCTATATATGTGAAATCTCTTTTACAATTACCGTAATTAAAGATTTCAATTGTTTCACCTTTAATAAGTTTATTAGTAAAGGAGAAATACGCCATATCAGGTCTACCCATTGGACCATATACAGTGAAAAATCTTAATCCAGTTGTTGGAATGTTATATAACTTAGAATAAGCATGAGCTAATAGCTCATTGCTTTTCTTTGTTGCAGCATATAAACTAACCGGATTATCTACTTTATCATCAGTTGAAAAAGGTACTTTTGTGTTACCGCCATAAACTGAAGAAGATGATGCATACACTAAATGTTTAACAGGATTATGTCTACATGCTTCAAGGATGTTATAAAATCCAATAATGTTAGATTCTATATAAACATCTGGGTGATCAATTGAATAACGTACACCTGCTTGGGCAGCTAAATTGACTACTATATCAAATTTATATTCATTAAATAATCTATCGATAAAAGATTTATCTGAAATATCACCTTTAATGAATAAAAATTTGCGGAAATTCCTAAGCATTTTAAGTCTAGCGTCTTTTAAAGAGACATCATAATAATCATTAAGGTTATCAACCCCAATAATCTCGTGATCTGTGGTTTCTAAAAGACGTTTACATAGAAACGCTCCTATAAATCCTGCTGCACCTGTTACTAATATCTTCATTTTTTTACCTGCACTATTATAACAATTTAATTACACTATTAAAATAAGAGTCCTTCTTTTTTGTTGTTACCTACCTTTGTGAAACGCTACTTTTTCTTCGAGCTTCTTGAATCAAATCCATCTATATGGTTAAATAATCTTATCAGGTATTCTGATGCGCGTGGCACCTCGAAAGAGACAGCCACATTTTTCACTTTTATATTTATACATATTTGTGGGGCAAAACGTCCAAAATAACCAAAAATCATTGAAAAAACTTTTAAACTAATTTAACCTATTTGAGCAAGCGTTGAGATTGCTGGCTCATTAAGTTGTGGCACCTTCGCTTGTAAGAGAACCAACCGTGGTAGTTCGGCTATCGCCCTAAGGGGGTTCTTTTTTTAATAATTTCCCATATTTTGTCTATATCTTCAGGGCATAACTTATATTCTTGTAATATTACAGTTAAATATTCCTTTGAATCCTCTTTGATGTCATCTCTTAAATAAGATGTTTTACTCCAATCTTGCGGATTGTGAATTGGAACATTATTATGATGGCCCCTTTTAGAATTGCTTGTTAAGCCTATATTAACAAATGATTTACCATCATCACTTTCTCCCACTACAAGAGATGGATGCACACCTTTATTTGAATTACCAAACTTTCTGTTCTTGTTTCTTCTAAAATGCCATTTAATATTTTTCATAAACTTTACCTCCGAAAAATAGTTAGGGATAAGTCAACAAAATAAATATCCCCTCACTATATAAGTCAGGGTTAAAATGGCAAATTTACGGAAAAACTTTTTTATAAGATTTTTTTACTATCTATAGTAATTTCCTCTTTATAATTTTTAGAGGTTTTAAAAGAACATATTTTATAATTAACAAAAAAAGGCAATCATGAGGATTGCCTAATTTTGAATAATTATTAATCTCTTCTAAGTAAGTCTCTAGTATAAACTTTATCTTTTACATCATCTAAAGAAGAATCGTATCTATTCGCGATTATAACTTTAGATAATTTCTTAAATTCAGAAAAATCTTTAATTACTCTACAGTTAAAGAATTCTTCATCTTTAAGTGTAGGTTCATATATAACAATCTTAACCCCTTTAGCGTGCAATCTTTTCATAACTCCTTGAATAGAAGACGCTCTAAAGTTGTCAGAGCCAGATTTCATAGTTAATCTAAAGATTCCAACTGTAATGTTATCTTTTCCATCATTTTTATATCCTGCCATCTTAAGAACTTCATCACATATAAATTGTTTACGAGTTCTATTAGATTCAACAATCGCGGAAATAAGGTTTTCTGGAACATTTTCAAAGTTCGCTCTTAATTCTTTAGTGTCTTTAGGAAGACAATATCCACCATATCCAAAAGAAGGGTTATTGTAGAAATCTCCTATACGAGGGTCTCCTGATACTCCTTTAATAATATCTAATGTATCTAAACCTTTTGTTTGAGCAAATGTATCTAATTCATTAAAATATGCGACTCTAAGCGCTAAATATGTATTAGAAAATAACTTAACAGCTTCAGCTTCAGTTGAACCAATGATAAACATTGGTATTTCTTCTTTTAAAGCTCCTTGATATAAAAGTTGGGAGAATAATTTAGCTTTACTTAAATAAGGTTCTTTTTTCTCTGGAACTCCTACAATTATTCTAGAAGGGTAAAGGTTATCATATAAAGCTTTACCTTCTCTTAAAAATTCTGGGGAAAAAAGAATCTTATCGTATCCAGTTTTTTCAATAATATATTTAGTAAAACCAACACCGACTGTTGATTTAACTACTATCCAAGCATTTGGATTAACTCTTTTAACTTGATTAATTACGGATTCTACAGACGAAGTATCAAACTTATTAGTTACGGAATCATAATTAGTAGGAGTTGCGATAACAACGATCTCGCTTTCTTTAATCGCGAGATCTCCATCAGTAGTCGCGGTTAGTTTTAGATTTTTCTTTTCTAAATATTCTTCAATCTCTTTATCTACGATAGGAGATTTCTTAGAATTAATTAAATCAACTTTAGACTTAATAATGTCTACAGCATATACTTGGTTAAACTGCGAAAGGATTATCGCATTTGATAATCCGACATATCCTGTTCCTACTACCGCTATTTTCATAATACTAATCAATAATATAACATTATTTATTAATTTAATTAATTAAATATTGCTTTTCTATTACTAATACTTACTAAACCATCTTTCTTTAGAAGGTTATAGTAAAGAACAATTGGGAACATAAATGCGAGCCATAAATAGTTGATGCATTCAGTAAATGAATATAAGAAATAGGCGAGTACTGGGAGAGCTAATCCAATTGTTTTTACTTTGTCTACCTTCCAGCATTTAATAAATGCATATACAAAGTATACAAACATACCCGCAAAACCTAAGAAGTTTATTATTCCACCAGCGCCTAATATTCCATAATATGTTGAATGAGATGGACATACATCATCTCCATTAACTAAATTCATTGGATATAACATCGCGTTATGTGTTCCAAAACCTCTTCCAATTATTAACCATCCACCTTTTAGTTCATTTCTAATATTTCCCCAAATGTAAGTTCTAGTTAATAAACTCTTTGATTCGGTAAAAGTTGTAGATAAGTTATAGATTTGGTAAATAAATTTACCTTTTGTAGCAATACTTACAGAAATAAATGTAATAAGCGCTACTAAAATACTTCCAAAAATAATAGATAGAGCAATATTTCTTTTTTTATGAGATTTAAATGTTGTGACAAGCAAAAATACAACATAGAAAATCAGAGAGAAAGTAGATATTGTTAAAGCGGTTTTATTCCAAGTAAAAATCATATTGATATAGCAATATAAAGCAAATAATAACCAATATTTTTTATGTGTTAAATGATGGCTTAATAACATAAACATCATTCCCATCATTAGACACGCTCCATAAGGAACTCTATTAACAAGGAATGATTTAATTGGGTGAGACTTAATATATTCAGCATCGCCTTGGAAAATAGCTTTTATAAACGGAATATATTCTTTCGACTCAGTCACGTAACTATAAATAGTTAGAACGAGAATGAATATTGCAACTACAAAACCAATAAAAACTAAGAAATTCATCTTTTCAATTCTTTTAGGAAAAACAAAGAAAATTATAAAAAATATGGTTGTGATTAAAGACGAACCCATAGCGAAAAACATTCTATGGGTGAGGCTTATATGGTGATGAACTTCAATAATATCGCCAACATGTGCACCAGGATAATATGTTTGAGTAATCTCGCCTGCGCTCTTACATTCAACTGAAAAATATATATCAGTTGGTTGGATAATCACAGATATAACTGACACAAGTAGAAAAAATATAAAAAACCAGAAAAAGATATTAATTTTAAGTCTATCCGCTTTCACTTCTAAATAAAGATAAACAATCCAACTGGATGCGCATAAAATAAAACAACTAATTATCATTTGACTAGTTATAAGCGGAACATCGGCTGGATTAGATGTGACCATAAAAACCCACGCAAAAGCAGCAAAAGGTATAAAAAATAGAAAACCAAATGCCAAAAAATAATCGCTTGAATATAACTTTATAAATTTAAGATAAGATTTGCTTTTGCTATTCATACAATTATCTTTACATTTATTTCTATCTGAACATTTTCAAAATTCAATTGACCACACCAATTCATTTAATTAGCTTTTGTGGTTTTTAACAACAATTAATGCTCTTGGATGAATTCTACAAAAATCATGAGGTTTTATATAGTCATCAGAATTAGCCTTAAAAACAGCAAACGTATAATTAAAATCATTAAATATAACAAACAGTTCTCTTATTTTATCGATTGCATCTTTCTTGTATTTAACTTCTTTATCTTTTAGAATACGAATTCGTTGAGATAATAAACTTTGGTTAATAGTTTTATCGCGAAAAAAGAAGACAAACAATCCGAGACCAAAAACATCTACATACACCCTTAAAAAAGTTGATAAATTTTCTTCTGTATCTCTATTTAAAAACACAAACGAAGACAAATCTGTTTCATTAAAAATAGCTTTAAAAATTGGAAGATTATAATTAGCTGTATAAATATTATCCTCAAAATTACATTTTATATAGTTGCCAGAAATATTAATCTCGTTGATCTTCATTATGCCGTTTTCGTTTTCTTCATTGGTTTCCTTTGCTTTCCTCACATAAAATAATTCTTTTAAAATGTAAAAGAAAACATTTCGAAGCGCACTGAGAGAAGCCCTAAACTTAGAGTACCCATACAAGATTTCAAACATCTCCTTATGATATTTAATCATCTTGGTTTTGCCTATTGATGAAACAGAGTTATCAAAATGCTTAACATAGGTTCCTAAGCTCTCTTTTAAAACATAGCAAGGAACTTTTTCGGAAAGTTTTAGCCAAATAGCATAATCGTTTCTCTTTTTTATTGTTTCGGGAATTTGCAAGTCAGGACTTATGTTTCTTTTATACATAACCGTCAAACACCCAATATAATTAAGCCTAAGTAGTTTCTTATGTGTGCATTCAGCTGGTGCTTTAATTACTTTTGAAATGCACTCATTTCTTTCATCGTAGACATTAAAATATGTAGCGGTAAATTCGTAACTATTTTTAATCATAAAACTGAGCTGTTTTTCAAGTTTCGTACTTGCCCAATAATCATCGCTATCTAAAAATGCTACAAAATCCCCCACAGCGCTCTTAATTGCAACGTTTCTCGAAAAAGCAGGACCTTGTCTTGTCTTGTTGCGTATTATTTTTATTCTTTTGTCTTTCTTAGCAATTTCATCTAGAAACGTTGCATTTAAACTGTCAGAACAATCATCAACAATGATCCATTCCCAATTGTTATAGGTTTGTGAAAGAACGCTATTAAATGTCTTTGTAAAAAAATCCTTCGAGTTGAAGAATGGGGTTACAATACTAATTAAATTTGAATCACTCATCGAATGAATTATACAGTAAATTATTAAAATTACTAAATTTTAGTTATTCTCAACAAGGTCAATAAACGGTTTTAAAACGCTATTAGAGTTGAAACGTTTAGATAATGAAAAACAATTAACTCTCATTTTGCCAATTAATTTCTTGTTTTTAATTGCGAAACAAATCTTATCATATAAATTGTTTTCTAGATTACTTACATCAATTAAAAATCCTGTTTCGTTGTTTTTTATAAGTTCGGCATTAAATCTCCAGTCTGTTGCTATAACTGGAAGACCTGCCATATATGACTCAATTATTGAGTGCGCCATCCCTTCGCCCTTATAATACGTCGGAAAGACCATACAATAATATGAGGAAAGTGTTTCGATAACATTGTCTTGAATGACTCCAAAATATTTGATATTTTCATCCAAGTAATTATGAAGCTTACCGATAATTTCTTTATCTTGAATTTGACCATAAATATCAAGTTTTACGTTAAAATTTTCTGATCTCAGCCTCTTAATTACCCTACAAGCCTCGAAAATTCCTTTCGATTCGGCTATTCGTGCAAAGAAACAAAATCTAAATGTTTCGCTCTTTTCGAAATTAGATAAACTCAATTTAAATTGTTGGTCATCCATTCCGTTTCTTGAAGAGAAAGTCGGAATATACATAGTATTTTTAAACCCAAAATGTTCGAAAATTTCCGTAGTTTTTTTATTTTGTAAAACAAGGCATTTGAATTTTTTCAAATTCTTTAGTTTCCGCCTTGTGTTTTTTCTTTGCATTAAGTCTGTCACCCAACCACCTATAGATAAATAGTAGAAGTTCTTGTGTTTAAAGAATCTAGATAGAAATACATATAAAAATAATGACTTTTTTCCGCCAGGCATCAATAAGATATTTGAGTTGCGTTTTATCGCTTTTATTGACGAATATAAGATTGTGAAAATTGATAAAGAACCATAGTTAAGTATTTCCACTTCAAAACCTGCTTTTAAAAAACCATCTTTTACATCGTTTATTTTTGACTGCTGGCCATCAAAACGCCCGTTAACTAAATGACAAATAATCAATATCTTCTTCATATTTTTCTCACAGCACCAAATTTGATATATCAATTAGTCGACCCAATGTATTATTAAGTTCACTAGGCTTAAAACATCCTATTCCGCCAGACTTAACAAATGTAAATTCACAAAAATATGCTTTATCTTTAGTTTCAATAAAATCAACTCGACAAAATGGAAAGGCGGATGTGTATTTTTTTATAAACAAAAGCATATAATTGATGTTTTTCGGTTTAATGCATGAATTATCTGATACATCAACAATTGGAGCCCAATTTCCATCATAAAGTATTTCGCTTTTATTTAAACTTTGTCGCTGCCTCACAACGTTAACAAACTTAACTTCTCCATAATTTGTCATAAATTCATATTCTGTTGCATCGTCCATATTTATAAATTCTTCAACAAAAATTAACGGCTTAATATCTTTATAGTTTCTCTCGAAACATGTGTAGTAATGATTGTATCTTAAACCAATTTTCAGCATTTTAAGGACTTTGCCAAAACTCTTAATATCTATCCCGTATTTTCTGGTAAAAACACCATTTCTATAGATGAAAATGTCGCCACAGGAATGATTCGTTTTAATAACAAACTGATTATATTTTCCTTTATTCTTAATAAACCACTTTTTAAAATCACTAATGTTTTCAGAAAAAAATAGAACTTTTGGAACGATTCCACCATC
Source organism: uncultured Caryophanales bacterium (assembly GCA_946624155.1). Next base: position 20,196 of record CAMORU010000004.1, on the reverse strand, counting down.
GCCATTTTTTTCCAAATATTCTTTAACCCGAAACTTATCTGTTAACAAGGTCTCTTGTCCATCAAAATAGTTATGCTTCAGGAAATTTATCTTTTCATAAAAGGTAGTCGGATTATCAATGTTTAATTTAATTCCAAATTTCTTTTTGTACTTTCTAAGAGTCCATTTTTCTGGGTGCTTTCTATAGAAAAAAGTTGATAGCAACAAATACTTTTTCCCACACCAAAACATGAATACTGGGAATTTTGTTTTGAGAAATCTAACCAACTTTTTCATATATATACAGATAATATTAATGCAATCTTAATCGTAATATTAATTAAATTTGTTTGCTTATTAATGATAATAATAAATCCTTATAATTTTCTATATTAAAATTGCTTTTTGCGGTATTTAAAGCAGTTTCTTTACGTACTCGATTATTTTTTATATCATTTGCTGAAATAATAAGAGATTCTAGTAGATCTGATTCTTCATGACCATTTACAATTATTGAATTTTTTGAGTTCAAGTAATCGGATAAATTTGATGTCAGATTTGTAATTGGCGTCACTCCAAGCATCATTGATTCACTAATTTTTGTAGGAAAGCCAGCTTTTGCAAAAACCTTGTTTTCATCTCTAAGAAGTATTGAGTAATCGCTTCTTAAATACTGTTCAAAGACAAAATCTCTGCTTTGTTTTCCGTAGAATTTTATATGATGGGAATTTAACAAACCAATATGATGTTTCTTTGCCCAACCTTCATCGACACCAATTATGTTCAGGTAAACAGCCATGTCTTTAACGGACTGACTAAAAGAAGAAAATGCTCTAATTATCGTAGGCAAAAGATCCTTATTTTCAGGATTACCACAATAAATATAATTTATTTCTTTGTTATTAGCAGTTACTTCTTGACTCAAAGGAATAGACAAAAGATTAAAACAAAACGGAACATAAATACAGTTCAATCCTCTTCCTGATATTTTTTCAAAAAGATACCTACTAATAACGATAAATGAATCCTCTGATGAGTCATAATCATAAATAAAATGATGGTTTATCTTCATTGCCCTTTTCGACAGTATTGTAAATTTCTCAAATTCGTCTTTTGTGTACTCTTCAGTAAGAATGAATGAAAAATTAGTTTCTTTTCGCCTATATAGTTCTTTTACTCTTTTATAAAAAGAAAGTGAAAATTCGCAACTGAAGAAAATATGTTTTGGATTCGAGAAATTGTTTTTTAAATAACTAAAAATTCTTTTTTCTAAATGAAGCTGATTACTAATTTTCGAGATTACTGATTTGCACTTATTATTTCTAAGAGAAACGTACTTCCCGAAATATGAAACAAATGATTTATATTGTTGGCTATCACCATTTCCTATGCAAATTACATCAAAATTTGAATTTGAAAAAACTGAGGCAATTCCACCGATATATGTTGCAAAAGCATTTTTATCAGGGAACTTCGCTTTCGTAACAAAAAGAACAATTTCTTTTGTTGATTCACTATTTTGATTACTTTTATCTTTCATATCATCTCCTATAAATTAAACGTTATAGTGAATAATTAGGTTTTTATTCAGCTTTTTGTAATATAAATAACTCTTAATAAGTACGCTAATTACTAACAAGAACGTATATATGCTCGTGATAGTAAGCGAGGCTTTATTTGCTCCGAAAGCATTAAAACCAAAGAAAGTTATTGTGGTGCCCTTAGTAGCAAAAACAAAAACATATGAAATTAACACATACAACAAACACCAAATAATTGTCATTAATTTAAAATTTAACCAAAAGTGGTTCGTATCAAACAGAAAAGTAGACAATAGTAAAAATCCAAGTATGAGAATTAATGAGATAACAATTGTTACTGTCCTCATTACAACATTTGTTCTTTTGTTCAATGCGTTAATCTTGTTTAAGACATCAGATTCAATTTTGTTTTTTGGATTAGATATATGACTACCAATAGTTTCAACTAATAGCTCGAATTTTCTAAATGCTTGACCACTTTCGACTGTATCAGATGTAAACATCTGAAAAACATTATTAAATTTATTAGAAAGAAATTCTTCACTTATAAAAACACAATTGTTTAGAGTTTCATTAAAATAATTGCCTCGAGAACGCCAACCTTCTTCCTTAATAGTAGTATTATAGAATCCACCAACTTTAAACATATATATCTGATCAGAAATTTTAATTGCAACATCTTTATCCTTAACAAAATCTTTGTAATTTTTTGGGTCTTCTCCATAAGGAACAAAACTTGCAGCCATAAAATCTGAAATGAATATATAATTACCTCTATTAATCAGGTCCCAATTTTCATCAGAATATACCCTAAATGCGTTATATGTACTTGAAAGTTTGCTGGAAGGAGACCCAACAAGGCAACAATTTAAACCTTCAATTTCAGCATTATTAGCACCAATGCCAAGAACGGTATTATATTCAACGCTATTTTCTTCTTTATGGGCATTAATTTGTTTTAACGATTTCTCAGAATATGAAACGGTTGAATTTAATATCAGCGAGCTTCCATTTGCATTATTGTTACAATACGAATCTATTAGCATTTTACGCGAGTAATCTGACCCAAGAAACGCCGGAGATGAGAACAAACCTAAAACATGCACTCCTACTAGTATGAGAGAAACCATGAAATTTAAAATAAAGTACTTAATCTTTGTTTTAGGCATAATTGTCCACCTTCAATTTTCTTAATTCTATGAAGCATATCACAGGTAAACCAATAGCTAAAATCGAACATGCAAAGATGTTGCTTAAAATAATATACTCCCAACCAAATCTGCCCCGGTAAGCAAGCCCAAAAATTAAAGAAAATGAAATTTTTGTAACTGCTGCTGCTGCATATAAGATAATTTGTCTTTTGACTATAGATAGTCCGTTTGCAATCGATGAAAATGATAAAACAAATATCCAAAGTATTGCAAAAATCATAAAGAAGAGAAGTGTCTTTGTATCAACAACAATTGATCTTTCACCTAACCAAATATCTAGTAAAGGCTGGAAAAATAAACCTACAAGAGCAAGAATCAGTATGAAAATAATAACAAATATCATTAGTTTTTTAATCAATTTGTAAATTCCGGCTTTATCATGTTGTTCTTTCATTTTTGTTACCATAGACCAATAAGGCAATGTTATTGTCGCGAATAAAGAAATCACTATCTGAATTAATTTATTATAGTCTGTATAGGCAACGGTGACATTAGACCCATAAAAATTAGATATCAATAACTCGTTAGTTGAATTAATCACTAACAGCATTAATTGAATCAAAAAGAAACCGATACCAAGTAATGCGACCTCCCTGATAACTTCTTTAGATAAGTCAGTTTTAATAACTCTGTATCTCGGGAATAATCTTTTAAGAACAACAATTGTTCCTATAATTAACGGAACATTGATAACTATGGCATAAAAAATTGAGATTGCTAAAAGCTTTGATTCGGGATTGTTTATTACGGCAGTAAGCGAGAAAAGCATTAATGAAATAGTTGAAATTAAAGCAAACGTGTTAGCAAGCGCTTGTTTTTGCAAAGCCTGCAAAATGACAGTTATATTTTTCAACGTAAATTCTAAACAAATCGAAGCAACAACTATAATTAATGAAAGTTTTAGGACGCTCGGAGAAATGATTTCAGTGTTTATACCCATAAATGCATTCATATCAATCGATAAAATCAAAGTTAAAAGAATGCCAAACACAAGTATCGACATAACTGCAGTTGAAAAATAAGTTGACGTTATCAATTTATTTTGTCTTTCCGTATCATTATCTAGTAATGGTTTAATAAGTTTATTTCTTAGTCCATTACCAAACCCAAAATCAAACATGATAATCATGCTCATGATTGATAAAATTGTTAACCAAACCCCAAGTACACTCTCATTATCGAAATATCGCATATAAAGCGGATAAGAAAAGAAACCTAAAACCAACGATAAACCTTTAAGAGCAAAAGAAACAAAGATATTTCTTTTCATTACTGACTCGTTATCTTTCCTGAAGAATGACTTAATTACACTATTTTTGTCATACTCGTCAAATACAAGAGACTTATAATCGTTATCGAGTCCTTCTTTTACAAACAAGAACAAAATAATGTAATCTAGCATAATTCCTTGATGTGGTTCCTTAAAAAGAATAAGCAAAAATAAAATCAATAAAAAAACTTTATTTTCAGTCTCCATTCTTTTCATCGAAAATAGACCAACGATTAATAAAACAGGGAATGCTAAACCAAATATTCCGAATTCAGCTAAAAAATAAGTTAAAGTTGACGTTTGTGCATGAATATTTCTTTCAACAGCGGCCTCAGCATAGTATTTTGTCATCGTAGACATGCCGTTCCCAAAAATAGGTTTTTTTAACCAACATTCCAAGTCAAAAATTAGTGAACTCCAACGATCACCGCCGATTAGTATAACAACATCATTAACCTGAAGTTTCCCAAAAACATTTGGTAAAATTTTTGCTAAAAATGGTATGATTTGATTCGCAAAAAGAAGAACACAGGTTGGAGCACCAAAAAATAGGATATATAAAACAGTAGCCAACCAGATATTATTCACTTTTCTATTAACGAATATAATTCCAACTACCATAAGGGAAATGTATCCAAAAGTTGAAAAAGTTAATAATAATCCAATAAAGAAAACAATAATAAACATTGGTCTCATTTTGCACCTAAACAATATTTCAAAACTAAGTGCTAGAAGCAAAAAGGATGCAAGCATACCTGGTTCCCAAAATATGCCTTGCATTCTGTTTTCTCCGAATTGAAACGTTAAGAAAAAATAATTGTAAAATACGGTTTTTCTACCAGACACAAATTCAGGTAGAATAGAAAAATTTATTCCAGAAATTAATGTGTAAAGAAAAACGAAAATTGCTATTAATGTGATTACAAAAACAGCAACCTGAAAATATTTGACAAATCTATCAAAACTCAAAAGTTTTGCAATTAAAAGTGCACAAAGTATTCGCAACCCATAGGAAAAGTACATCATAAGAGAACTTGTCTCTTTTGACGTAAATATTGTTATAAACGCGCTAATAGCAAAGATTGATAAAGCGACCAACATCCAAGTTGGTCTCTTCTTCCTTTTAAACTTTTGAAGCTCTGCAAAATCGTATGTAGCTACAAAAACAAATCCAACCAAAAGAAACGAGATCAATAAAACTAGAGACTGTGAAAATGTATCAGATAATAAATATGTATAAGTGTAGCCACTATTAAGAAATATAATCAAAAAAATAAAAATCCCAGCAAATAGTCTGAATAATTTGCTTTTTTTATCCATTACCACCGATTGGATATTTGCTATGGAAGATTTGAGTCTTTGGGCTGCAAGTTTTGTCATCTTTTTTTAATTACAAAGTTTCTTAAAACAACGAGAAACTCCTTTATTCTGAGCGAGAGAGGCTTACAAATAATATGATCGCAATACCTTTGATATCTATTGTTCTCTTTTTTATTAATCTCTGTCTTTAGAGGGCGATCAATAGAAAAAAGCGGCACTTCACAAAATCTTTTAGTCATAACATTGTTTTTATATTTTTTAAACTTTATTTGATTATGAGTGCTAAATGAATCAACACCAATATTTTGAATAAAATTTACTTTTGGTGATATAACGAACAAATCATTCATCATTATTGTTTCGATTAAATGAAAATCCCAAGAGTTGAATCGATGTTCTCTTAGATACAAATCTCTTTCAAACTTAACCGATTTAAACTGCTGTCTGGCAAGAGCTTTATTTCTATATTTCGACAAAAATTCTTTTTTGAATGTATCTCTATCAACATCCTCTAGCAAAAGCGGATAGTATTTTATAAATTTACTTGACCAGCTTGCCCACCCACAAGGCAAGAGTGCTTTAACTCTAAAACAATCAGTCTGACAGTTTTTAAATTTGTCGCCACCATAATTTGTCCCACAAATAAGAATAGTTTTGTCATCATCTTTATATGTTCGAAGCATTTGATCGCAATAAGAGAAAAACGACTCATTAGGTAAGTTATCATCTTCCAAAAAAATACATTTTTCTTCAAAATTAAAAATACTAATTGCTCCTAAACCAATATTCTTATAGACACCACGGTTTTCTGTAGCGAAATCTCGAACAACTTCACAATTCCAGTCAATAAGTTTTAGAGCAGTTTCCCGGACTTTTTTTACAATCTTCTTTTCTTCATCATTTCTTCCTTCGTCAGATCTTAAATAAAGTTTTGCGGGTTTAACCTTTCTCAAAACTTCAAAAATCCTTGGAAGTGTATTACTTCTTTTGAAAAGAAAAAGACATACTGGTATTGAAAATTGGTTGGTCATAATTATATTAAAACCCTTATTAATTAAAAAACATATTTTTTATTAATGCAAACAAAATATGAGAAGCGTAGGGCGCGCTAATAAAACAACTATGCATTGTTAATAAACGATTATATCTTTAGAATAATCAAATTAAATAATTAAGATTTTCTTGGATTATGACTATGCATCTCTTCCAAATTATTCCAATATCTTGGATTTTTACCAGATTTGATAGAATCAATCTTTTTCTCATATTCCTTGTAAGTGCCAATAACTCTAGCAGGAACACCAGCAACAACACTATTGTCAGGAACATCTTTAGTCACTACTGAACGAGCCCCAATAACTACATTATTACCAATCTTTATGCCAGGCATAATCATAGCATCCATTCCAATAGCGACATTATTGCCTACATCAATATTCCCGCAAATCACGAAATTTTTTTCTGGAAATAATAAAGTGCCCATGTCATGAGTTAGAAATTGAACTCCAATTCCTATAAAAACATTGTCTCCAACAGTCACGAGCCACGGCTCAGTTGAAAACATTCCGGTTTTAGGACAATAAATTTTTACATTTTTGCCAAACTTAACTCCGCGTTTTGAAAAATATTTAATTGCATTTCTTTTGCAACTAAGAATGTTACAAAGTTTTTTTAATCCATTGAACATTTATAAACCTTTCAACGATTGATTGTGCAATCACAAACTAATCAGCCCTGTAAGCAAGAACAATATCGCTCCCAGCCTTACCATTTAAACGGCCATTAAAGAAATCCGCTTCTAGAACCATTAAAGTATTATAAATCGAATAAGACTTAGAAAATTCATAATAGATTGTAAACTCCAAACTAGAACCGGACTCAATTGAAACACCCAACCACGTATAATCCGGAACAGGCTTTTGAGTTGTAAAATTCTTGGTCTCAAGTGCCAAACCATTCTCTTTTGAAAAGAAATTAAAATTCTTAAGTTGAACTCCCGTATGGTCTTTAAGTTTAAAATCATTAAGATCAAGTTCATGATTCTCTTTAGGATTTTCTAACAGTTGATGTTCCACTTTAACTGTTACTCCAGTATAATGCTTATCGGTTCCGATTATTTCACTTTTAGTAGTGTCATCAGCTGTCTTTACAACATAAATAGTGTCAAAATCATCAACATCAGTTACCGTTATATAATATTCATTATGAAGATTTACCCTTTCACCAATAAAAGTGCAGTTTTCTTGCGGACCTGTATACTTTGGAACAAAGATTATAAAAAGAACTACTCCGACAACTAATGGTATAGAGCAAATAAGAATTTTTACCCACAATTTCTGTTCTTTAAACCATTCAATCATTCTTTATAAACTATCCTTTCTGTGTAGCTTAGTTTAACACATTATGTTGCCACCACCAAAAACTAAAAACATATTGAATACCCAATAACTTTACCGCTTCCAATAATGATGTCTAATTTTTTTATTAATTTAATCTTTAATAATAATTGCAGGCACTCCACCAACTACACAATTAGAAGGAATATCATGACTAACTACAGTATTCCTTTCTAATCTGATGTTGTTTCTACTTTTAAAAAATAGAATTAATCTATCAATATTCATGTATCTTTTTAAATAAATTTTTATATTCTCTAAATATTTTGTATTTAACAGAATAGTGTCGTAGAAAACCAATATTTACAATCGCCAATTTCCTTCAAGTCTAATCTGGCAAGCACAATAAAACAAACACAGTCCACATACAGTGGACTTATCTATATTGCTGAATGGTTATCTGCTAGATTACATTCAGCCCGACCCGGGGTGGGTATATCCTATATATCTTTTATTAAGTCTGCGAGATATATTTGGTCTTTCTCATGTTTCTTTAAAGATTTATATTTTAAAATAGCTTCTTTTAAATCATGTTTAGACAAATAATCTTTGATATTCGTATATCCTTTAACATATTCTTTAACGAATTGCTTAGGCATCATTTTGCTTTTATTCTTCAAAAACCCTTCATATAAGCCTTCGTTGATAATTATTAAGATTTCTAATTCTGGTAAGGTGCATACCCTAACTGTTTTAATGAGCGTTTCTCTTAATCTAAAGTATCTAAAATCGTATTCATCATTTTGTTTATCGCCAATTCTATAAAACACTAACTCAGTGTCTATTGGGAGAAGGTCTATAAGTGGAGAGATTTCTCTTGGTTGTCGAAAATGAATTGGTCTTCTATCTAAAATATCTTTCCTTTCAAAGATTAAGTAATTTTTATTTAAAAGATACTCAATTAAATATACTTCTTCGTTTCCTTCGCAACCAAGAATAATCATTATCTAAGTGACTCCTTTAAATCCATTAATCGGTCATAGTTAATTAATGTATCAAAAACGTTCTGATTGAACTGCTTACTTTTTAGCATATCTGTTCTGCACTCGTAATCTAGAGACATATTCTTTAAACTAATTTCATTGCGTGTGCGATGTAGAACATTGACGTTATCACACCTGTTATTGCCATCTAACAGTTCTGAATAGTGGGTTGTATAGATGATTGTCGCGTTATTTTTATTTATCGATTTATCATTAAACATCAAGAATAAGTTCTCAATAAGATTACGATTGAAGCTCTTTTCAATTTCATCAACCATAATTGTTCCGCCATTTTTAAAAGCCAAAATAGATAAACCAAAAAGGCAAATGCCTCGAAATGTTCCCTGCGAGAGCACTAAAGATAAATAACCTGGATCAACTACTACTTCCTTAGTTGACGATACTCTTTTAAATTTAAATCCATCAAACTGTTTTAATTCGTTTTTATGTGGGTGAATATATTCGATACCATCATCAAATAAATGTACTAAAGCATCAAAAGATTTTTCTCCAAAGGCTTCATAATAGATATTAAATAAACCTGGATTCATATAGGAGTTCACTAAAAAATTAAATCCTTTGTCAACTAAAAGACGTGAAACATTCGATGTGTCTCCTCCTACATTTGGCGCAAATTCATGCACCTTGAGAAAAGAGGCATTAGATAAATCCTTCTTGTAGCTAGATTTTAGTTCATTCTTTCCAAGATCTTCGTTCTCAATAATTAAGAAATCTCTATTTACTGTGGCGTTCTTGTTAAAAAGACCATGATATTTGTATAAGATGTTCTTGGAATACAAAATAGCCTCAAATTCAAATTTTGCTAAATCAATAAAATTAGCAGAAGAAATTCGGCCAGTTCTAAAAAATTCATAGATAAGCTCTAGAAGTTCCATAGTCGTTGTCTTTCCTGAAGAGTTTTTGCCAATAAAAATAGTTTCAATTGGATAATAAAAATCGTCTTCAAGTTCAATTAGATCGGTATTCGGAACATCTTTATCAACTCTAGTTTTTGTTAAAAAATTAATTTCAAAATTTTCAGACAGCATTTTGTATCTAGAAATAACTTTCAACTTTAACAGCTTCATAATTGCCTCCTCAAATATGCTCGATAATAATTTAATAGAATCAAGGTAATATTTCAAGTTATAAACGCAAAATTTGTTTATAATCTTAAAATTTACTTGAAAATTGACTTAAAATGGAATATATTTTAGGCATGGAAACAAAAGTTTTCTATTAATCAAAGTACAGTTTATAGCACAGATAGTGTCTTAAACGAGTACTAATAGACACTAGATGTGCGTATAATGCGCCATCTATTTGATGGCTTTTTATTTCCTTAGTGGAGACTCCACTGAAAAAGTCTACTGTAAGGAGGAAATAACAATGAGAGTTAAGAATTTGAACGGAACTTCTGATTATAAACTTCCAACCGGGTGTACATCTTGGAAAGATTTTTACATTAAAAGAAAAGGTTTTTGGCCTTCATCTTGCGGCTGCTTAAACTGCAGTAATACTGCGGATGTAGGTGCTCACGTTAAAAAAGTGAACTCATCCGACAATAGTTGGTACATAATTCCACTTTGTTCTCACCATAACAACCAATTCGGAGAAGAACTTGATGTTGTTGGAAGTTGGCTTGAGCCAATTTACAAATAGTTCGAAAGTCGTCCATACCTATAATGGGCGACTTTTTTCCAACTACTTCGTATTATTTAATGATTTATCATTCTCTTTAATACAGTCCAGCATCAATTTTATAATATCAACAACAACTTTACCGCTGCTAATAATGATATTTAATTTTCTTATTAATTTAATCTTTAATAATAATTGCAGGCACTCCACCAACTACACAATTAGAAGGAATATCATGAGTAACCACAGTATTCCTTTCTAATCCTATGTTGTTTCTACTTTTAAATAATAGAATTAATCTATCAATAATCATGTATTTTTTAATAAAATTTTATATTCTCTAAATATTTCTCATCACTGAATTATTTAATCTTCAATAATCTTATAAGGCACTCCACCAGAACCATGATTTGAAGGAATGCCATGAGTAACTACAACATTGGCTCAAATTTTAACATTATCGCAAATTACTTTACCGCTTCTAAAAACAGTCACTTTTCCTATAAATACAACAAATAATGATTAGGCAATAAAATAAAATGTTTCTAATATATGAAAAAAACCTTCAATCGTTTTGACATCGCAATAAGGATAACAAAACCACACAAATATTATTGCTTAACTAGATAAGGTTTTTAACCTCTATCGTTCAGTTAATTAAAATAATGAATTAAAGCGTTTGCTAGTTCAATTTGTTTATTTTCTTTATTCTTATTGAAAATCATATCTTCAATATTAAACTCAAGATTACTAGCATTAATTTGTTTTTTTAATTTGTTTAAATTTTCATCCAAATCCTCTATTAATTTGAAAATAACAAAATTCTCTTTGAACTCACCTACATTATTATCATCATCTATTACAAATAAAACGCTGTATAAATTTATAATATAGTGCATTATGCAGTATGCTAGTTTAAGTAGGTTATCTTGATTATTATACGAAAAGTTTTCCGCCAATAAAGCTTTAAAATTTTTAACTATATCTTCAGTTTTTATCTCTTTTTGCCTACTTCCGGTTCGTACGTTTCTTGTTCCATAGCTTGGTTTCTCAACATCAATTTCAAAAATATCGCAAAAATAATCTATGATCGAAACAATAAAAAGTGATTTGTTGACCGAAGCGTGCATGCCTTGCTCAATGCTTGATATTTTGGTATTTTCATTAAGCTTAGCACTAATATTAGAAAGATAACTTGATCCCGTACCAATAATTTCATCCACTTCAAAGTCGCCTTTAAAATTTTGCATAACACTGTTAAATGTTTCTTTTTTAATTGACTCATCCCACACTCTCTTAATGAATGGATACTGGCTTTTTAAATAACGTGAACAAATAACTTTTTTATTAAATTTCGGCATTGCTTCGATGTATTTCTTCTTCTCATCAGCAATACTAGAATAATCATCGTCCTGAAAAAGTTCGATTTTGCTAGTGATTTCGGACGTTTCCTCCAATGTCTTTAAAACATCATCAATGCTTTCAAACTTTACATTTATATTTTCATGGTTTGGCATAAAAACATAGATATTCTTATCATGTTGAAGACTATCTTCACTTATTCTATAATCCAACATTTGATAATAAGGTTCCTTACCTTCAATTATCGATGGGTAATTTTCTAATTTTTTTATTATTACATAAACAAAAACCGTTTCCTTAGATTCTTTATAGGTTATGCATTTGTACTTTAAGTAATCTCGAGCTAAATCAAAATAATCAAATGTATTTTGCATCTTATATTCAACAAAAACATGTTTAATTTGTTCTTTCTTAGGTGTAAAGAGATTATTTAGTTTAAAATAACCGTCAACAAAGCAATAAGGCCATTTGTCGTTCTTAACTTTTTTGCCAACCAATTTTTCTAAGCCGTTGAAAGAACTGGTGGTTAAACCGTTCTCAAAATGTACATAAAATTCTTGTGAAACAAGAGTTGGTTCAAATAAATAATGGTTAAATTGTCTAGTTAAAACGAGGTTGCAAATAGATACAACCGTTCTTTCGTTTCTTATGTCAGCTTTGTTGGTTGTCAAAAAATCAAAATCAGCTTTTTCAGTTTTAAAAACAATTGAATATGATTTTAATACATTGTCCACTTCTTCAATAATCTTGCTTATCAAAGTTTTAGATGCTTCCATTATTCCAATCTCAACTAGTTAACGTTTTTATATTTCTTTTTACTATATAAAGCATATCTAAACACATAAATCCAACTCTTTAACCAATTAAATCCTTGTAATTCATGATATACGTGATACATGGATTTTACTAATTTAGATTTATTAGAGTGATTGCAGTTATATGCAGATGCAAATATAGATACTAAAGGCATAGTAAAAAAATAATACTTTATGATTGTTATATTGTCTATTTAATAATAGACCATCTATCCGTTTTGTGAATTCCTAAAGTAAATTCCGTTTCTTTAAAAAACAAAAATAGACATATTCATATTTGCCAATGTTTATACAAATAAAAAAATGTAAAACTTTAAAAATCTTAACGTCAATATGGTCTTCTTTTTATATTAGAATATCAACCACCAATTAGGCAGAGTAGAATACTATAGCGATTGATAAATCACATTTACTGCAAGTTTTAAAAAATATGATGTATTTAACAATTCATTACTATTGTATTCTACGCCTAAAGTTTTTATTGATTAAAAGCAGTATTTGCTCCAGTAAATACAGAAATATTGGATTTAATGGAGAAAACAACCAAAAATTAACATACTTATTCCCATTCAAATATCTTAATGTTTAAAAATAAATATCAACCTTGCAACCTTGCATAATATAAGTATCCTGCCAGTCTAAATTTGCAAAAGAAAAAGCGATATGCTATAAATATTTTGCTCAGATATTTAAGATATCGCTTAAAAGCATGCTTGTTCTAGTGTGCTTTTTTGTTTTTACAGTAGTCACAGTTAGCTGATACTAAATCGCTTTCGTTAACATCAAATTCTCGAGTATTATTCGAATTGTTACAATCACGACAAATCGGAACGATATAACGGCTTTTATCATTACTATCAACTTTTATAACGTGCCCACCAACTAAATCAGTCGTTCTTTTTCCGCAACAACGGCAATAGATTGGTTTTACGCCTTTATTTTGAATCCAGTGTTCAATCCAAGTTCCACATTCACATGTTGGCTGTGGAAACAATGTGCCTGACCCGTTCAAATTCTTAACTTTCATCGTTATCTTCCTCCTTTCTTTTAATTTTTTCTATACTTTCAAGTAAACTATCCAAATTCGAACCAACCTTATTCTCTAATCGAGTTAAGTTATTCTCATATTTTTGAATATTTACTTTAGCAGTATCAATTTTATTTAAATATTTTTTTGTATCGTAATAACCTTTTGTATATGTTGGATCATAACCTAAGAGCAAATTATGACAGAAGGTAATGCCGTCAGTCTTTTTATTCTCTAAAATGTCAATTTCTGAAATATGCTTAAGATCTGAAAAATGCAATGCTAAATAGAACTCAAAACATGGGTTTGTTATGAATATCTCAACATTATTGTTTTCTGCTTCTTTTAGAACTTTCATGAATTGACTTGTTGAAAAACTTTCTTTATCCCTATCAATTATCAAAATTAGCCTGTCAGTTGATGGGTTATAAGGTGATGATTCATCTCGTAAAGATGTGAAAGTGTTTTTAAAATCGGATAATCCACTATAAACCAAATTTTTAAAGGCTGTTTCCTTAAGTTGCTTTAACGCTGACTCCACAACCGCCTCGTCCATGATTTGGTTCTTATTAATGACCCTTTGTTTTGTTAATAAATCATTAAACTCTTTTTTAAATAAGCTAACGTCAAGATCAGAGTTGTCTCTTTTTAAGTAACGTATAAGGAATGGAATAAATTCTCTATAAGTCAAATCAATTTGCTCAGTGCTCAACTCAAGTTTTATTGCATTCATTAAAACCAAAGGGTTGGACCATCCTAAATCCGTCAAATCTCGTTCAAAAGGCAAATATTCGATATTTTTTATATTGGAAAATAATTCTTTAAAATAAAGTGGTTCTGTTTCTGTTCCTTCCATCATAACAAAAATTTTTGGAACAAGATCCAAATACTCACTTTTTCTTTCCAAAGAACTATTTCCTATTCTCATGTCTTATGCTCTCCGGGAAAAATATACTATCAAAAATAGGAACGCCACCATATCTACCATCTAGATATGCCTTATCAACAATTAAATCGAAACGAACATTAAATTCTTCAAGACTATAAATTTTTGATTCATTATTGTCCTTTTTCACAAACCAAATTTCATCTCTTCTTAAAATGTCTAAATCCATCAATCTTGATTCATGTGTGGTGACAATTAATTGCGATCTTCTTTCTTTTTTCAGTGCTCTTGCTAAGAAAGATTTAACATATTGTATTGTCAAAGTTGGATGCATGCATCTGTCAAGTTCATCAACAACAATCGTTCTGTCAAGATCATTATTCAATAATGCTTCTGCTAATTCGAAGAGTCGAAGTGTTCCATCACTTTCATTGGAAACTCTAAACGGATCTTTGCGTTCATCATCATGATAAAAATAAAGTCTTTTATATATCAATTGATGATTTTCGCTTTGAATTACCCAAATATCCGAAGGTGTTCTAATAATAAAAGATGGTTTTTCGTTAGGCGCAAATCTATTCTTTTGTTCAAGCGCATTTTGAATAGAGAGCTGATCTAATCCAATTGGTCCAACATCTCTTCGGAACTCATATTCTTCACAAGCTTTTAATTCAATCGATTTAATACCTGTGTCGAAATAAGAAAGAAGTTCTCCGATTGCTTTTTCATTAATTGAAGAAGTTAACTCAGGTGAATATAAAGCTTCACCAGTATAAAGCACTCTTAAAGAGGATTGGAACCAATCAAAAACTTTCAAAATATTTAAAGCAATTTCGTCATTATTGTTCTGCATAAAAACAAATTTATTAAAAGCAACATGAGTCAAAAATAAACTCGTTTTCATTATTCTAATATCTTCTTTATACATTAAGAGACGGTTGCTAATTGCACTTGATCCAAATTTGAAATTGTTGTTTTGCTTCTCAAAAATCATTTTTTCAGAAATTGAACCGTCATTCTTCTTGTGCAATTTAAACAACCATTCAGACTCTACAATACGATTAGACAAATTAATTTCAAAACCATACGAGAATATTTCTTCGCCAATTGTAAAAACCATTTCAAAATATGTTGGAATGTGTTTGCATTGGTGATCAAGTTTAAAATATTCTTCGAATGCGTCATTCGGAACTCTATTATTTAGAACAATCCACTGCATGACTTTCATCGCTCGGATTAAGTTAGATTTTCCTGCGGCGTTTGCACCGAAAATTGCAGAGAATTTTAGTACTTTTGTATTATCAACCTCAGAAATGCGATCTTCATAAAATCTTTGTTTCCCCTTAACCATGGAAAACTCATTCATATCTTTGAAGGATCTAAAATTCTTAACTCTAAATTTGACTAACATGTGAAATATCCTCTCTTTTACGACTTAATTATATAAATATTCTCATAAGATTGCAAATAATTTGTGATTTTTTCACATATTTACATGGATATTATTAATTTATGATAATTTATTCTTTAAGAATAGACAAAAAGTTCTTAATAAAAATTTCTCAGACGGATTCTGTCGCTTCTAAAAATAGTCTCAACATCTACTCTTAAACTTATGTAAATTTTATAAGTGATTGATGGCAAAATTCATAACCATCATTTTTAATATATTGAACTTCGTATATAAATGCTAACGGTTGTTTAATTTCTTTTCCTTTTGAATTTAACAACGATTTATTGAATGCAAACCATACCACAAAATCTGATTTGGTTTGTTTAATAATTTCAATGAATCGTTTGTCGATGAAACAGGAATGTAACAAGTTCTTCTTATTAGGATTATTGCTTTTAAATGGGTTTTCTTGATAATAAGCATTTGACTCATCAAACACAAACAGCACACAGGTTTTACATTTGGGGTAATTTTTACGATATTGTTCAACTTTGTTGGAGTGATCTAACAATACTCTTTTAAAGTTTTCATAATAGCCTTTGAAATTAAACTCCTCATTATGTCTGGTGTCAGCATTAAAAAACAAGGGGCATGTTTTTAAATTATTTTTGTAATTATGACCAAAATGTTTAGTCATATACTTACCAGCTCTTTCGCAAGAGTTAGGAATATGTTTACCATTTATGTCGTTAACACAATCATCAACTCTCATTATATCCATCATTATATGGTGTTTATTATTATGAAAATCTGGTTTTGAATCTTGCGATGAATCAATCCATGATTTCCTATAAAAAGCGCATTTTAATAATCTCTCAACCTTTGCACATTTAAAATATCTTCCATTGTATCTAATTCTCGATAAAGGGGTTTTCCTAAAGAGATCTAAGATAAATCTTTCATTATCAAAAGTTATGAGCTGATCTTTCTCCATTGCAAAATCTTATTCCTTATTAATCATACTTGTAAATATTTAAAGAGAATAATTATTTAAAAAACTTAAATAATTAGGCTTAATTCCTAAAACAAAAGATTTGTAACAATCTTAAACTTTTTTGAGTAAGATCTTGCATCGCGTTTTATAACAATTCGCCTTAAATCTGAAAATCTCTTCAATACCAAAGCGTTTAAATCTATTCTAGAATCTAAGTAATAGTAACCATTTCCTTTAGTGCCGCCATATTTTTTTACATATTCTTCAATAAAATGGGCCCATTCGTTATCTGACAACTGTTCATCGGATGCATCCTTCATTACTTTGCTTAAACATCCTGTGTTGTCAAGAGATTGACGACAAATTAAAGCTAATGTACGTGAAAAGGATTTTCTTAAAGCTCCGTCTTCTGTAAAAATAAAACGTGCAAAGTCCTTGTTATCAGGATTCGTCGATAAATACTGTTCGAAAGAACTTTTATTTATTTCGGAGATAAGTAAATCGTAATATTTAGTTTTATTACTATCGGCAATTATTATAATAGAAGACAACGGTAATTGTATTAACATTAAGTCATCACAACTAAAGATATCTTTTTTTAATGCTAATTCGAACTCGTCCTTGTTTTTTGCAAATATCAATTTTGCTATGTCTTTCTTAATATCATCATGCAGCAAAGAATAAACACTAACAAGAATTGTCGATTTTATATCGTTATAATTATTTTTATCAGAACTATAAGTCAACTTATTTTTCACTTTATTTACAAAATCTATAGAAAAACATTTTAATATGTGAGTTGAAATATTCTCATCGAGTACTAAAGATTGATTTGTCAAATAATCATCACCAAGAGTCGATAAATAACTATCGAAAGTTGTAGGGTTAGAAATATAAAAATTCTTATATGCCATATTTAAATCAAGCATATCTTCTTCTAACAAATATTTTAATTTTGTCTCCCCAATGGCAAGTGCTTCAGACTTGTCACTAATCATTAAGCTATATTTTTTATTTTTAAGTTTTTGTGATTCGATAAAACATTTAATATTTGCAAGCGGATTATTTTTTACATACTCCAAGATGTCTGTTGTATCATCTTGAATCTCAGCACATTCATTTATTAAGGATTTAAATTCTTCATAAGTCAAACCGCTAAATAATGCAGAATTATTGTTAAGAATATTAAAAGGTTTTTCTTTAAACAAAGGGAAGAGTGTTGATATGTTACTGATAGATAATTCATAAACTAAATTTAGTTTAAAATACTTTATTATTTCTTCTCGGGAAGAAAACAAGGAAACGTCCTTCAAAGATGTTATTCCGCATGTTCTTAATTTTTCGAAATCGCTTGGTTCAAAAGAATCAACGTTTTCTTTATAAAAATTAATATTAAGTAATAATGGAATAAACCCAGACAACTGTTTGATATTGAGTAAAAAATATTTTGAGTCGCATGCTCGAAACAAATCAAAAGCATAGAGATATTTAATTTTAGGATCTAAATCAGATATGCAGTTAAAGAAAGATACATCTGTTTTGTAATGAGAAATTAAATATTCTAAAGTGATTTTATCTGTTTTATTTAAAATGAGACCATATATTTCTTTTTTGTCTTCTTCACTTAAGTTCTGAACTAGTGCGTTAAATTGCGATAAATGAGCATCATCGTTAATTCTTACCATTTCTTCAAATAATTGAGGATGGACAGTATCTTTCGTTCTGAAAAAATCACTGAAAGTATCTCGATTAAGGACGGCAGCAGGAAAATTAAAAAGTTCATTGCGAATATCGATACCACTATAAAAA
This sequence comes from uncultured Caryophanales bacterium, assembly GCA_946624155.1. The sequence goes on along the minus strand of CAMORU010000004.1, from coordinate 1,569 downwards.
CTTTTTAAAAGTTCTAAATCATGAAAATCAAATAATTTATCATCCGCAAGTTTGTGCAAAGACATCGAAAACCTATATGATTTTGTTATCAGTCCTCTGCCAATACAAATCTTCAAGAATTTAGACAGGTCGTGATCGTCATTGACAATTTTAGGGAATACGATTTCCTTGGTTTTGGTAAATGAACAATTTCCTTCTTTGTCAATTGCCCATTCATTACTAAGAAGTTTATCTAAATCATTATTTTGTTCAAATAGGCAATGGGAAAATCTTGGGAAAAGTGTTATTAATGCAGTTATCGCAAATAGTTCATTAGGATTAGATAACTCGCTTTCTTTCTTCTTATAATGTAAGTAAAATTGCGATGTAAATGCGTTAATCTGCCTTTGATTGCTGAAAAAGAGTGACAATTCATCTATTGTTGAATGTTTAAGTTGTCCATTTAAAAATAAGGTTTTAATTAATTCAGAATCCATTAATGCTTGGGATGCGCTTGTATAATTAGCAATAGGAATTACAGGAAGTATTAAATCAAAATACTTGGAACGTTTTTCAGAATCATTAAAACATCTTTCATTTAAACCATAGACAAAAACTACATTTCTTTTTACAATTTTTGACCTCGAAATTAAGTCGCTTAGTTGCTTAAATTCTTTAATAATATTGATAACAATATTTTCTTCAGATTCTTCTGGTTTCGTTTCGGAATCAAGCAACCTTTCCATATCCTCAATTACAATATATTTAATTTTGTTTTTCTTTAGAATATACAACAATAAATTTTCTGTGCTACTAGGATGGTTTTTAACTTCTTCTAACATCTTCGTAGTGTCATCATTGTTTTCTAATTTGGTACTCAATTCAGAATGCTTACCCTTCACAATCATTTTTACATACTTCACTCTAAGGCTTAAAACAATAAGTGAAGACAACAAGAAAAAGCAAACGGAAATAAGCCAAACGAAAATAGAACAAAGAGTTGTGAAGAAGGTTAATAATAAAAAACATACTATCGTAGAAACACCGACTAAGCACCAAAGGATAATTTTTACCAGTAATAGATAAAACTCGTTACTAGTAATTGATTTAATATACTTCTCCATTAAAAGTGATTTAGTATCGTATTTGAGAAGCTCTAAATATATCCCGGCTTTTATATCTTCGCTTACATCTTTCGCGTCCTTGATATACTTTGATAAAGTGTCCTGTGAGAAGAATAAAGTGTGTTTGTATTTTTTATCTTTAAGTCTTATAAAAGTATGAGCAACCGAACTTTTACCAGAACCGTAAGGACCAATAATAGCAATATTTCTTATGTTATTGTATTTTTCAGTCTCGCGTAAAAGAAAAGAAACATATGGATCATCTGGGCTTAGATCATCAACATAACAAAGTGGATAAAAATAATTAAATTCGGTCTTTTCCATAGTTTAAGTATACAGAAGTAGAATCAAATTATCATTAACTTATACCAGATTTTATAAATGGGGTTTCTTTTAAATGAGCTACAGTTGTAGCGAAAGAATGTTGCTTATCTTAAACTTTTTACTGCTTCAAATAATAATGCCT
>CAMORU010000003.1 GCA_946624155.1 uncultured Caryophanales bacterium | reverse complement strand
GTTCTAAAGGAACCAAGGTCTTCGCTTTAGGTGGTAAAGTTAATAACGTTGGACTCGTCGAAGTTCCAATGGGTACAACTTTAAGAGAACTTATCTTTGATATCGGCGGAGGAATTCCAAACGGAAAGAAATTTAAAGCTATCCAAACTGGTGGTCCTTCTGGCGGATGTTTAACAGAAAAAGACTTAGATGTTGAAATCGACTTTGACTCACTTGTTGCCAAAGGATCTATGATGGGTTCTGGTGGTGCTATCGTTATGGACGAAGACAACTGTATGGTTGACGTTGCTAAATTCTATATGGAATTTATTTGTGATGAATCATGCGGAAAATGTTCTCCATGCCGTATCGGTACAAAGAGAATGCTTGAAATCTTAACTAAGATTTGTAACGGTAAAGGTGAACCAAGCGATCTTGATGAACTCAATGAACTCGCAAATATCACCAAAACTAACTCACTTTGTGCGTTAGGACAAACTGCTGCTAACCCAATTCTTTCAACAATGAAAGCATTCCCAGAAGAATATAAAGCTCATGTTGTTGATCATAAATGTCCAGCACACGTTTGTAAGTCAATGATGGAATACTTCATTAGACCTGAAAAATGTATTGGATGTGGACTTTGTGCTCGTAACTGTCCAGTTGGTGCTATTGCACCAGGCACAGAACAAGCAAAGATGCCTAATGGTAATCCATTCCCAGGCAAATTTGTGCATGTTATCGATCCTAAGAAATGTATCAAGTGCGGAAGCTGTCTAGCAGGTTGCCGTATGGGTGCAATTATTAAGAAATAAGGAGGAATGAAAAATGGCTTTAGTAAATATCAAAATTGAAGGCAAATCCTACCAAGTTGAAGATAACTTAACCGTTCTTGAAGCTTGTAGAAAATGTGGCTATAACATTCCTTCACTTTGTTCTTGGAAAAAGGGTGAATGTTCACTCGCAAGTTGCCGTGTTTGTTTAGTTGAAGTTGTTGGTGCAAGAGGCTTAGTAGCTTCATGTGCTTACCCAGTCAACGAAGGCATGGAAATTATTATTTCTTCTCAAAAAGCAATGGAAGCAAGAAGAAATTCTGTTGAATTACTTCTTTCCAACCACGAAAAGAACTGTTTACAATGTGAGAAAAATGGACACTGTGAACTTCTTGAAGTCTCCAAAATGGTTGGTGCAAGAGATAAAAAATTCGTTGGTGTTCAAACAGAAGCTACAATCGACGAAGTTGCCCCAGGTATTATTAGAAATACTGGCAAATGTATCCTTTGTGGACGTTGTATTGAAGCATGTAAAAACATCCAAGGTATTGGAATTTTAGGCTTTGAAAGACGTGGTTTTAAAACTATCGTTGCTCCAGCTGAAAATAGATCATTCGCAAATTCACCATGTATGCAATGTGGACAATGTGTTCTTGTTTGTCCAACTGGCGCACTTTTAGAGCATAGTGAAATAGATTTAGTCGATAAAGCAATGAAAGAAGGCAAATTTGTTGTTTGCCAAGTCGCTCCTGCAGTTAGAGCTGCAATCGCCGAAGAATTCGGCGAAAAGATTGGTACAAATGGCACTAAAAAGATGATTGCCGCTCTTCGTAGACTCGGATTTAGCCGCGTCTTTGACGTCAACTTTGGTGCTGACTTAACAATTATGGAAGAAGGAAGCGAACTTATTGAAAGAATCAAAAAAGGCGGTGTTCTTCCACAAATTACATCATGTTCTCCAGGTTGGATGAATTATATGGAATATTTCTACCCAGAAGTAATTCCTAATGTTTCAACCTGTAAGAGCCCTCATCAAATGCAAGGTGCAATTACAAAATCTTACTTTGCAAAAGCACATAATTTAGATCCAAAAGACATCTTTGTTGTCTCAATCATGCCTTGTACTGCCAAAAAGTACGAGAAATCTCGTAAAGAAATGGAAGTTGATGGAGTTAGAGACGTTGATGCCGTCTTAACAACTCGTGAAGTCGCTAAGATGATTAAACGTTGTGGTATTAATTGGAATAAACTCCCAGAAGACGAAGATTGGGATCAAGATTTACTTGGCCAATATTCTGGTGCTGGTGTTATCTTTGGTGTTACTGGTGGCGTTATGGAAGCAGCACTTAGAACTGCTTACTTCTATTTAACTGGTAAAGAGCACGAAAAGATTGATTTTGAAGCTGTTAGAGGCCTTGAAGGCGTTAGAGAAGCAAGCATTGATATCAATGGCACAACTCTAAGAGTTGCAATTGCTTCAGGTATGAAAAATGCTAAGGCATTGCTTGATGATGTTAAAGCTGGTAAATCTCCATATGCCTTTATCGAAATCATGGGTTGTCCAGGTGGATGTATTAATGGTGGTGGTCAACCATACGTTAAACCAATGTTCTTACCAAATGAAGATGATGATATTTTAGATACTTATCGTCAAAAACGTGCTTCAGTTTTATATCAAGAAGACGTTAATCAAAAGGTTAGACAATCCCACAACAACCCAGATATCAAAAAGATTTACGCTGATTTCCTTGGGCATCCACTTTCTGAACTTAGTGAAAAATTGCTTCATACTCACTATGATTCAAATCGTGAAAAATACCCACTTAAGAAATAAGTTATCTTATGATAAAATAGACCGAAAAGTTAGTTCTTATCGGTCTTTTTTTATCTAAATATTTAAAATAAGAACAAGTACAAATAGAGTTTTATTATTTAATAATAGATTCTTATTTAGAAATGTTCTAAAATATTTATATGATTGAAAAGACAAGACATATTAAGGACACTAAAAAACTTGTCGGACAACTTCCAACAATTCGTTATGTTGAACCTAAATATGCTTTTTGTGCGACCACAAACGCTAGATGTGCTAAGTACGAATTATTCGTAAAAGAAGGCGATCACGTTAATAAATGTCAGCAAATCGGAGTTAGAAATGGCGGATTTTTTGATCAACCAATTCACTCACCTTGTTCTGGAACTTTTGTCGGTTTAGAAAAACATTATCATAGAAATGGTAAATTAATTGATTTTATTAAAATCGAAAATGATTTTAAAGATACATTTGATCCTTCTTGCAAAGAAAGAACTCCAGAAGAAATTGCCAAATTAACCAAGGCTGAAATGACAGAAATCATTAAAAAATGTGGCTTAGTTGGTTTAGGTGGTTCTTCATTCCCTACTTATATTAAATTTCAAACTGATAAACCAATTAATTTAATTCTAATCAACGGTATTGAATGTGAACCTTATATCACCTCAGATCATAGAATAATGCTTGAATATCCTTATAGGATAATTAATGGTATTAAATATGTAATGCAAGCTTTTAATTGTAAAAAAGCTTTAATCTGCATTAAATCAAAATATAAAGATATTGAAGCTGCTTATAAGGAGATTCTCAAAGAATTTGAGGGTAGCGGTATAGAACTTTGTTTAGTCAAAAACTATTATCCTCAAGGTTGGGAAGTTGCAATGATTAAAGAAGCAACCGGAATTAGACTTAATCCAGGAGAGCTTCCATCTAATCGCGGAATCATTAATTTTAATGTTTCGACCATTATTGGTGTTTATAAAGCAATTAAATACAACATGCCAGTTGTAAAGAGAAACATCACAATTACTGGAGATGGAATTACTCACCCACATAATTTTAGAGTTTTGGTTGGCACCCCAATCAAAGAACTTATTCCGCTCTGTGGTGGCTATAAAAATCCAGAAAAAGACAAAGTCTTTATTTTAGGTGGACCGATGATGGGAGCATCTGTTCCGAGTGATGATTGTATTATTACTAAAACTGTTACTTCAATCATTGTCTTTGATAAAGCTTCTTATAAAGAAGAACCATGTGTTAGATGCGGAAGCTGTGTTTTATCTTGTCCAGTAGGACTAGAACCAGTTCAAATTATGAACGCAGTCAAATCTTTGGACAAAGAAAGAATTAAAGCACTTAACCCACTTAAATGTATTGAATGTGGACTTTGTGCTTATTCTTGTACATCAAAAATTCAAGTTACAGATTATATTAGAAGGGCTAAGATTTTTGCAAAATTATGACAATAGTTAAGGAAAATGCGCCACATTTAAGAAGAAAATCAAGCGTCGCTAGAATGATGATTGATGTTTTAATCGCGCTTGCTCCAACACTAATTTTTGCATTTATTGTTTTCCCTGCCCAAACTGGTTATACGCTAGGAATATCATTATTTATAATGATTGGCTCAGAACTTGCCTATATTGGTCTTAAAAATATGATGCCAAAAGATGGCTTAAAACATACTTTTAAAGAAAAAATTGAACATGCTTATAAAGGCAAAGTTGATAAAAATAATATCTTAACTCCTGCTATCTCTGCAGTTATCTTTACTCTTATCATGCCTCCAACTGCGACAATTTATGCTGTTATTATCGGCTCACTAGTTGGAATTGTTTTTGGCAAGTTGGTCTTTGGTGGACTAGGAAGTAATATTTTTAATCCAGCAGTCGTAGGTATGGTTTTCGCAAAGCTTTGCTTTGGAAGTCAATACGGGAAATATTCTGATATCTCAACTTGGTTCTACAAAATTCCTGATGCAGCCGCTGGAGCTACTCCTTTAGGACTTACAAATGCTGGTTATTTATCACATATTAATGAATATCCGTTAACTAATTTGCTATTTGGTCAAATTCCAGGCACTCTTGGTGAAGTTTATAAACTCACAATTATTGCTGGATTAATTTATCTTTTAATTAGAAGAAGTATCGATTGGAGAATTCCTGTTTCCTATTTAGGAACATTCTCAATTTTAATGCTTATCGCTGGACTTTCAGTTTATTCATTAGATGTAAATGTAAATCCATTCATTTTCACTCTTTATAACTTATTAAGTGGTGGTGTTTTATTTGGTGCAGTATTTATGTTAACTGATCCAGTAACTTCTCCGATTAATTCACCAAGTAGAGTGATGTATGGAATTATTGCAGCTGTTTTCACTGTCTTTATTCGTCTTTTTGCCGCGCTTCCAGAAGGTGTCGCATTCTCAATACTAATTGTAAATATGCTTGCTCCATTCCTTGATCACTATGAGTGGAGTAGTTCTAAGTTTACTGTTAAAAAAATTATTATCACATCACTATTAGTGATAATTCCGGCAATTTTCACATTTATTATCATTCGCTTTGGAGGTGTATATCATGCCTAAGGTAAAGAAATACATCTTAACAGGCGTTATTTTAGGTTCAATTGCAGCAGTCGCTGGTGGACTTATTGCTTTAACTAACTTTATTACTGAACAAAAAATTCTTCAAAATGAAGAAAATAAACTAAATGAAGGTATTAAAGAAATATTTGGAAATAACATCAAAGTTAAACGTGCTAAAGATGCAACTTTAGTTAAAAGATACACTTACATTGTTCAATTTTTTGAAGTTTCTAGTAACAAAAATGAGTTTTTGGGATACGCATTTAAGTCAGAAGGTTCAAATATGTATGGCAAAATCTCATTAATTTCTGGCTTCGATAGCTTAACAAAAGGCTTTAAAGGATTATCTTTAATTAAAAATGAACAAACTTACGCTTCAACTTTAGTTGAAAATTATATAGAACCACTTAATTCTAACGATAGAGAATTAGAAGATGTTAGTTGTGGCGCAACTTATGGTGCAAAACTTGTAAGAGACATGGTTAACGAAGCAAGTGCGTTAGCAAATAAACTTTGGAAGTAAAAAGGATGAAAGAAAAAGGTTACACAAAAAAGAATTTCTTAAAAGGTCTCTTCGTTGAGAACCCACTTTTCGTGTCCATTCTTGGTACATGTCCTGCTTTAGCAACCACAAAAACAATTGAAGCAGCACTTGGCATGGGCTTACTTTTTACAATTGTTTTAGTTTTCTCAAGTATGCTTGTTTCTTTACTTAGAAAAATTATTCCTGAAGAGATTAGAACTCCAGCTTATATTGTTATCATTGCTACATTCGTTACTATAGTAAAAATGATGACTAATGCTTTCTTGCCTGAACTTTATTCAACTTTGGGCGTATTTATCTCACTTATTGTTGTTAACTGTATCGTTTTAGGTAGAGCAGAAGCTTATGCTTCTAAAAACACTGTATTTGATTCACTTATTGATGCTTTAGGCATGGGAGTTGGTTATACTTTAGCAATTATGCTTATGGCTTTCTTTAGAGAATTTATTGGAACCGGAGCTTTCTCATTTGGATCAATCTTTACATTTATTCCATATTTCAAGCTCCAAATCATTCCAAAGCCATACGCGATTTCGCTTTTCCAAACTCCTGCTGGAGCATTCATTGTATTTGGTTTAATTCTTGCAGTTATCTCATTTATAAAAAATAGAAAAGCTGAACTTAAAGCAAATCTTGCAAAGCAAGAAAAGTTAAGAAAAGCGCAAGAAGCAGCAGCTTTAGCCGCTAAAACACAAGCAGAAGGAGGTAATAAATAATGAACATTTTCGTTTCGTTTATTTTAGCTATTATCTCTAGCATGCTTATTGATAACGTTGTTTTATCTAGATTCTATGGTATTTGCCCATTTTTAGGTGTTTCTAAGAAGGTTAAATCCTCTTTAGGCATGGGAATTGCTGTTGTATTTGTTATATTACTTGCAACAATAGTTTGTTGGCCGCTATATAACTACGTACTTGTTCCTGCTGGAGTACCTTATTTAGATACAGTTGCTTATATTTTAGTTATTGCTTCACTTGTTCAACTTGTTGGCTTATTTATAAAGAAATATTCGCCATCCTTGTATAAGTCTTTAGGTATATACCTACCACTTATTACAACTAACTGTGCTGTTTTGGGTGTTGCCCAATCAAATACAGATCAAGGTTTATCATTCTTAATGTCGATTGGAAATGCTTTAGGAACTTCAATTGGTTTCTTACTTATTATTGTTGTCTTCTCTGCTATTAGAGTGAGACTTGAGACTGCAAATACACCAAAAGCATTTAAAGGACTTCCAATCGCTCTTATAACAGCTGCGATTATGGCTTTAGCGTTTATGGGACTTCAAGGATTATTTTCAGGAATTAGTTTATGAGTAAAGAATTATCTTTAATTATCGCAATTCTTGTATTAACTTCTTTGCTAATAATCTTTATTGTTTCTTTTATTTTATATAAAAGAACACCTGTCCCAAAAGGCTGTGAGAATTTATTAATCAATCAAGAAAATTGTGCTGCTTGTAACAACAAAGATTGTGCACTTTATTCCAAAAAGGAGGAAAAATAATGACTATCTTGTGGGCTATTTTAATCCTCTTAGGAATCGGCCTTCTTTTAGGTATTGGTTTAGCAATTGCAGCCAAAGTTTTATATGTAAAAGAAGATGAAAGAATTGATGAAGTCGCTAAGCGACTCCCGAATTATAATTGTGGCTCATGTGGTTATGCAGGTTGTAAAGCTCTTGCTGAAGCAATTGTCACAGGTAAAGAAAGTAATATACGAAAATGCAAACCAGGTAAAGAAGACGCTAACTTTAAACCTATTATTGAATATTTAGATGCTCATCCAAATGAAGATGGCTCAAAAGTTAACGTACATCTATAAAATGAAATCAAAACTTTTAGTTTTATCGCTTTTAATAAGTCCTCTACTTGTTTCGTGTAGTAACGAAATTAAGAAGACTTCTTTTTATTTTGATACTTATACAGAAACTCGTCTTTTTGAAGGAAATGAAGAAGATATAAATAACATTAATAAAATCTTTAAAAAAATCGATAAACTAACGGATAATTATCGCCTTAGAGATGTTAATAATGTTTATTATATAAACAAAACTAATGAAAAAGTTAAAATTGACTCTGATTTATATAGAATTTTAGATAAGAGTTTTGACACAAAATTAAATGCACTAAATTGCTTTAATCCGCTTGTTGGTTCTTTATCAAAAAAATGGAAAGAATCTTTATCAAAGAAAGAGGTTTTAAATAATGAAGTTATTTCTTCTGAAATAGCGAAAATGAATTCTACCAATTTAGAATTTTTAGGGAAAAATGAAATTCAAAGAGTTGGAGAAGCTGAAATTGATCTTGGAGCAGTCGCAAAAGGTTATGCTTTAGACAAAGTCAAAGAATATTTAGAAACTAAAAAATACACAAAATATTTAGTTGATGCCGGTTCAAGTTCAATTCTTCTTGGAGAGAAAAATGGTGGTGAAAATTTTAGAATAAAAATCAACAATTTAGATAACGCATATTTGAACCTTAAAAATTGTGTAATTTCTACCTCCTCAAACAAAGAACAAAGAGTAGAAATTGACGGTAAAATCTACTCTCATATTATTAACCCAAATGATGGAAGCGCAATAAACAAACATGACGCCGTTATTGTTGTTTCAGATTCTGGTTATTTAGGTGACATTTTATCAACCGATTTTGTAAATGAATCGTTAGATTCAATTAAAACTCTTGAAACAATTTTTGATGTTAAAACGATAGTGATAAAAAACAATAAAATTACCTATCAAAGTAAGGGACTTGAGGTTGAAAAATAATGAAAAAAACGTTAAGAAATGACCTCATTTTAATACTATCATTAGTAGTTGCAATCACTATTAGCATTTTGTTAGTTTTTTTGACAAGAAAAAGAGTTAATTTGCTCGCTAAAATTTATGTTAAAAGTGAACTAGTTCAAACTATTGATTTAAAGAAAAGTGAAGACCAAGAATTTGTAGTAAAAGGCGCAAAAGGGGAAGTTACTGTTGCAATTAAAAATCATGCTATTGGTGTAATTGAAGCTAAGTGTCCTCACCAAGACTGTGTTCATACAGGTTTTGTAAGTGAAACAAATCGCCCAATTATTTGTGCATATAACCAAATTTATATCGTAATTGATGGTGATTCGACTTATGATGCGAGGATTTAGACGATGAAAGTTCAAAAAATCGCATTACTTGGAGTTCTATTAGCAATGACAATTGTAATCGCAATTGCTGAGTCTTTTATCCCTTCTTTTACAATTCCCGGAATTAAACTTGGCTTTGCCAACATTGTTATTTTATTGACTTTATATGAAGTTGGAGTAAAAGAGTCAATTTTTATAAATTTAGTAAGAGTTTTAATTGTCTCATTAGTGAGAGGAACTTTCCTTTCAATGGGATTTTTTATGTCCTTAACTGGTGCAGTTTTTTCGTTAGGAATTATGATTCTCTTTTATTTATTAATAAAAAAGTTCTCAATTATTGGTGTTTCAGTTATCGGATCTTTATTTCACGTAACAGGTCAAATAATAATCGCGATGATTTATATGGGAACGCCATATGTTGCGTTTTATCTTCCTATAATTGCTGCCTCAGCTTTAATAACCGGAATTATTGTAGGCTTTATAGCTAAAGCAATAATAAAAACAGGAGTTATTAAATCGCAACGCGAAAAATATAATTATTAAAAAAAGGATGTCATTAGACATACTGTTTTTTATTTTCGAGTTCGGTTCCTTCGTATAGATAATCAATATTTGGAAGATGTTTCCAAGTGTTGACATGTAATCTATGCATTTCTTCTGTTAAGAATAATGCTTTACCAGAATTACGAACATCTAATGGCGAAACTTCAATATATTCGCCATTAACATAAAGTGAAAATCTATCGGTTGTTTCCTCAATTACGAGTGTGTAATAAATTTCATAAGGAAGATCAAATTTATATTCTTTTTCGTGGCGAGTTCCAACGAAATGAAGACCTTTATGATCAATTGTAAAGGTACCTTCTCCACAAGGGATAGAACCTAACTTTTTATCTTTGATAAACTCAAATTCAGGAAGGTCTCCAATTTTACATTTGAAGGAGAATGAATAATTAGGATCTTTTCTAATTTCTTTAATTAAAATTCCTCGTTCATATTCAACCCATTTTGTGAGAGATTCTGGAATGACACATTTATCATCAAACGGCACAAAATCGTAATAATCGTTGATGGTGCAGCCGTTTCCGCAAGCTTCACAATAAAGTTTATTTTTGTCATCTCTCATCATTTCTTTGCCACATCTTGGACATTTGTATGCGATAGATGACATATTAACGGCGGCTCTACCTTTAGTTCTATATTTAATACGCATCTTTTTGTTCCATGCGTAATCATCATGGGTAAAGATTTCGTTTAACTTATTATCAATTTCTTCTGGAGTTAATTTTTCAAAATCTTCTTTGCCCCAAAGTTTAGAAATTGTGGCGAATACTTTACCTGGATGGTCATCGGTGCAAGTCTTATGACTTGAAAGATACGCTCCTTCGAGTTTTACAAAGTAAACAGGAATTGCGTAGTGCTTTAAAAATTTACCTGTTCCAGGGACAACTGGTTGATTGCAACCATAGATAGAAGACATGCCTTCTGGAGAGAAAGTGATGGTGCCACCTTCTTTAATACGTTTACCAAGAAGTTTTAAAAATAGTAAATCTTGGGTGAAGTTTTTCTTAGGAATGACTTGGACTTTGTCAAACAAAGGTCTAAGGTGAGCTTTATGGAACTCTGTGTAACCTGCGACCATATTGAATTTTCGAGGTTGTACAATATTTTTAATAAAAATATAATCTCTACGAGATTGATGGTTCCAAATAACAAACGCAGGACCTTTTTCTTTATTAATATCATCAATAATTTTATATGTGACGTGATATTTAGGGCCAAAGACAAATGGAAGATGGGCTAAAAAGGTGTAACCAGCCCACCAAAATGAACTAGGTTCTTTTATAGTCATTTTATTAATGCCTTCAGCAATACTTTGTTGAGGTTTTTTATTTTTCATATTGAGTAGATTTTACTACTTAAACGAATCAGCGCAAGAGCGATGTGTGTTTGACAAGTTTAGAAAATCCTTTATACTATCTCATAGCTTGTTGTCAGATAAATTATAAATTTATTAAAGATAATTATCCCTAAAGGAGTATATAAAATGGTTAAAATTTTCTTAGATACAGATTGTGATTTTACTCTTGAACATGTAAAAGAGTGGGGAATCTCATTAATTTCAATGCCTTACGAATTAAAAGGCAAAGAATACAAACCTTATAAAGATTACGAAACATTAGACTTTCATCAATACTATGACACTTTAAGAAAAGGTGTTATTCCTACAACTTCAGCATTAAATCCAGAAGATTATATTGCATATTTTGAACCAGAATTTAAAGCTGGAAATGATATTTTTTATATCCATTTCTCTGCTCAGATGAGTGCTACATTTAACTCGATGAGACTCGCACTTGAGGAATTAAAAGAAAAATACCCAGAAAGAAAATTCTATCAACTTGATACCAAAGGTATCACTCTTGAAGGATATCAAATTGCAAAAGTTGCCGTTGAACTTTTAAGAAGTGGAAAAACGCCAGAAGAAGTTATTAAATGGGGTGAAAAAGAAGTTGATAAATATGCATGCTATTTTTTTGCAGATGATCTTAAGTTTTTTGGAAAAAGCGGTCGTGTAAGCGGAATCGCTGCATTTATGGGCGGAATTATTGGAATTCGTCCAATCCTTACTATGAATCAAGAAGGAAAAATGGTTCCAGTTGGTAAAGTTAAAGGAAGAAGAAATGCTGTTATTAAACTTGCCGATTATGTTTGTGAACTTGGCGAAGATCTTGAAAATCATCCAATTACAATTGCTCATGCGGATGCTATGCACTTAGTTGAAGAAATTAAAGCCGAATTAATAAGTAGACTTGGCGATAAACTTAAATTTGATATTCTTAATGTCAATCCAACTGCAGGCGCACATTGTGGACCAGATACATTAGGTGTTGGATTCTACGCAAAACATAGATAAGACCTTATAGGTCTTTTCTTTTAATTCAGTTTGTTGATTATTTTAAAAATTAAATTTATAATTTAAGTATTATGGAAGAAAAAATATTACAAAAAATTAATGAGTGGTCTAAATTTGCAACTGAAGATTTAGATTTAGTAAATGAATATAACGAAATTAAAAATAATGAAGAAAAGCTATTTGATGCTTTCTATAAAGATTTAAGTTTTGGAACTGCTGGGCTTAGAGGTGTTTTAGGTTTTGGCACGAATAGAATGAATATTTATATAATTCGTAAAGCTACTCAAGGCTTAGCTGATTATTTAAAAGAAGAATTTAAAGGCAAAAAGATTAATGTTGCCATTAGTTATGATTCAAGAATTAAATCAGATGTTTTTGCTCGTGAAGCTGCTAAAATTTTAGGAACAAACGGCATTCATGTTTATTTATATAAACAACTTATGCCTGTCCCGTTACTTTCATATGCGACAAGAACTTTAAAATGTGATGCCGGAATTATGGTTACAGCTTCTCATAATCCATCAAAATATAATGGATATAAAGTTTATGGAAGTGATGGATGTCAAATTACCGAAGTTGCCGCTGATAAAATTTTAGACAAAATCAATAAAACCAATCCATTTGAAGTTAAAGCTGATAAGTTTGATGAACTTTTGAAATTAAAAGTTATAGAAATGATTCCAGATAAGATTTTAGATGATTTTATTAAAGTTGTTAGAGATCACTCTGTACTTGGCAAAGAGAAGGTGAATAAAGACGTTAAAATTGTTTATTCACCACTTAATGGTGCTGGTCTTGTTCCGGTTACTAAAGTTTTAAAAGAAAGTGGTTTTACAAATATCACTGTTGTTGAAGAACAACGTTTGCCTGATGGCCATTTTCCAACTTGTCCATTCCCAAATCCTGAAGTTAGAGAAGCAATGGAACTAGGTATTAGCTATGCTAAAAAGGTTGATGCTGACTTACTTATTGCAACAGATCCTGATTGTGATCGAGTTGGAATTGCAGTTAAAAATGGTGGAGATTTTACCCTTTTAAGCGGCAATCAAGTTGGTATTTTGCTTCTTAATTATATTTGCGAATTACGAAAAATTAATAACTCGATGCCTCCTAAACCATTTGCAGTTGCCACAATAGTTTCAACGGACATGGTTGAAATTATTGCAAAACATTATGGGGTTAAAATGTATCGTTGTTTAACCGGATTTAAATATATTGGCTCAATCATTGCTGAACACGAAAAACTTCATGAAGAAAATAATTATATTTTCGGTTTTGAAGAATCATATGGCTATTTAACTCACACTTATGCACGAGATAAAGATGCTGTAAATGGTGCTTTCATGATTGCTGAAATGTTTGCTTATTATAAGACTCATGGCATATCATTAATTGAAAAACTCAATTCTTTATATAAAGAATTCGGTTATTTCCTAAATAAGACTGATAATTTTGTTTTCGAAGGTGCGGCTGGATTTAATAAAATGAAGGAAATTATGGCATCTTTTAGAAAAGGATTATTAACAGTTGGTGGATATAGAATTGTTGAAGAATTAGATTATTCAAAAGGAATAAACGGTTTACCAAAATCTGATGTCTTAAAATACATTTTAGACAATGGCTCAACAGTAGTGGTTAGACCTTCTGGCACTGAGCCAAAACTAAAAATGTATTGCTCAATAAAAGCCAAAGATGAAGCAGAGTCATTACAGATATATAAGAAAATCTTTGATGATTTAGGTAAAAAATTCAAATAGAAATAAAAATTAACAATTTTAAATAAAATTGAATTGTTATAAAATAAAACCATATTTGGAGCAAAATTTTATGAAAAAGATTGCTGTTTTAACTTCAGGTGGAGATGCACCTGGTATGAATGCTTGTGTTCGTGCTGTAGTACGAGCAGGTTTAAAACTTGATTGTCAAATGTACGTTGTTTATGAAGGTTACAAAGGCCTTGTGGAAGGACGTATTGAACAAGTTGACAGAAACTTTGTTTCTGACATTATTAATAGAGGTGGTACAATACTTCGTACCGCCCGTCTTCCAGAATTCAAAGAAGAAGCTATTCAGAATATGGCTATTAGACAACTTGAATCTTATGGAATTGATTCATTAATTGTTATTGGTGGAGATGGAACTTATCGTGGCGCTCAAGATTTAGCGAAAAAAGGTATTTCGGTTGTCGGAATTCCTGGATCAATCGATAATGACGTCTGCTCAACAGAAGCTTGTATTGGTTTTGATACTGCTCAAAACACAATTTGTGAGTGTGTTGATAAACTTAGAGACACAACAGCATCTCATCAAAGATGTACTTTTATTGAGGTTATGGGGAATAAATGTGCCGATTTAGCACTTTATTCTGGAATTGCCGAAGGTGTTGAAATAGTTGTTATTAATGATCATGCTTATGATGAAGATAAAATTGTTCGTAAACTTAAAGATCTTAAAGGTGGTAAGAAAAAACATTCTTTAGTTATTGTTTCAGAAAAGATTTTCCCTGATATTTTTGCTTTTGCAAAAAGAGTTACAGAAAAAACTGGAATTGAATGTAGAGCCCAAGTTCTTGGCCATATTCAAAGAGGTGGTTCACCATCTGCTAGAGATAGGATTTTAGCGACCCGCTTTGGCGTAGAAGCTGTTAAAGCAATTGTTGATGGAGAATCATGTATTGCTCTTGGATTATTTGGAGATGATATTAGACACGTTCCATTTGAAGACGCATTCACTATGCCAAAGAAAGATCATCAAGATTTACTCCATTTATTAAAACTTGTTAATAGATAAATTTTAGATATAATTGTTAATACAAAAGGAGAGTGAAATATGAAAAAATCAATTTCACCTAACCTTATGTAACGAGACTTTGTCTCGTAAATATAAAAAAAGTTGCTATCTTCTCCTTTCTCTCAAGAAATAAATTCGTAATAGTGGTAGCAACTTTTCTTTTTGCTTATTTAAATAAAATTCGACCAAGTCTAATGTGTGTCGCGCCTTCTTTTAAAGCCTCTTTATAGTCGTCGCTCATACCCATGGAAAGATAAGGGAGTTTAATATTTAACTCTTTTTCTAAGTCATCTCTAAGAATTCTTAGTTTAGCGAATTGATTTTCTAATGAATT
The DNA here is from genome assembly GCA_946624155.1 of uncultured Caryophanales bacterium. Next base: position 104,275 of record CAMORU010000003.1, on the reverse strand, counting down.
TTCATTACTTTCCTTAATTGCCATCATCATTAAACCTACTAATTGGACTTTTTTATAGTTAAGAAGTTGTTTAATAAAATCCTTAACTTCGTAATAAGGAACTCCGTTTTTGTTTTCTTCTAAATTAATAGAAACTTCAACGAAACATTTAAGTGGAGTTTCGCGTTTCTTTTCAATTATTTCTGCAAGTTTAACAGAATCAAGAGAATGCAAATAATCAATTTTATTGATTATGTCATTTGCTTTATTGCGTTGTAAGTGACCAATAAAATGCCAAATTACATCTTTATTTTGTAAAACATAATATTTAGTTAAAAATGAATCAGTTCTATTTTCTCCAAAGTTATTCACTCCATTAGCTAAAAGAGTCAATAATTCTTCTGTTCCAACATACTTTGTAGCCGCAACTAAAGTGACATTTTTTGGAATTGTAGATAGAAACTGAGCAATATCTTTTCTAACCATACGTATAAGTGTAATACTTTTTGACTAAAAATTAAAAATTTTTTAAAATAAATTTTGAGGTTGCTTAATAAATGAAAAAAAGACTCCTGATATTGCCAATAATCGCGACAATGTTAAGTGGTTGTGTTGGCACAAAGCATTATGATGCGAAAGAATACATGATGACTCTCAATTGGAAAAATAGAGCCTCTGACGATTTTAAAATTCTCCAATTAAGTGATGTTCATCTTTCACAATCTGATACTCATGAAGAACATTTTGCGGTCATTGATAAAACAATTAAAACATCTAAACCAAACCTTATCGTTTTAAATGGTGATATTTTTACTTTTGCCGATAAACATGTAGTTAATAAATTTTTTAAATTTATTGATTCGCATAAAATTCCTTGGACTTTTACATTCGGGAACCACGATGATCAAGGTTATTACGCCGATACTTATATTCCAAGATTAATGTCAGACAAAGAAAAATTTCAATTTTCCTATATGAAAAATCTTGAAGATGATGACGTAACAGGTAGAACAAATTTTGTTATAAATCTAAAAGATGACGCGACTAATAAAATTGTTCATCAAGTTTATGTTTTAGATTCTCATAGCTACAATTTCGAAACTATGAGATATGACGCTTTAAAGCAAGATCAATTAGATTGGTACAAAAGAGTTGTAAATTATTCTACAAAACATTTTGGTGGTGGAGCACCTGTTTTATCATCGATGTATTTACATATTGCCTTACCTGAAGCCCTTGAACCATGGGATCAAAGTAAAGATGAAAAGCATCAAGAAAACTTAATTATTGGCGATATGGAAGAGTGGGGAGGGTCTCCTAAAAAAGATCCTGGTTTCTTTGAAACCATTAGGAAATTAAATTCGACTAAATCAATTCATGCGGCGCATGAACACGCTAATGATTCAGTTATGCTATATAAAGGCGTTTATATTTGTTTTGGTGTCCATTCTACAAATCGAATTTATAATGATGAAAATGAGGTTAAATTCGGTGGTCAAGTTATCAAAATTGACAAAGATGGTGGACTGACCTTTAAAAATTATTATGTTGATTATGACTCGTTAAAAGTTCATGAAACAGAAGGGTGGCAAAAATAATGAATAAGCATTTAGTTAAAAATTGTTTTGCTGCTGTTCTATTATTAATGGTCGCAGTTATCACATTCTTTACCTGGAATTTGATTTTCTCTTTTGTTTCAAACTATGCAGCTTTAACAATTGTTTCAATTTCAAGTCTTCCATTAGTCTTCTTCATGATCATTCTTTATGTGCTTATTTTTGGTGTTTTTGATTATGTAGTTTTAAAAAGAAAAGATGCATATTTCTTTAGAAAATTCTCAATTATAGTAGCTTGTTTTTCCTTACTTGGCATGATTTCATCTATTTTAGATGGAACAATTGTTTATCACACATTTGTTGGTGATTATGTCTTTTTTGCAATGCCATTATTTATGCTTATTGTTCATGCCTTAATTTGTGGAATCGCTGTTTATGGTTCAATAGTTTCTTGCAAAAGTATTCACGACAATAAACCAGAAAAAACATGGAAAGCACCTAGATTTTATTGGATTAGAGAAGTTTTAGTCGCTTTATTGCTCATGTTTGCTTTAGAAAAACTTGGTGCGTTCTTACTTCTTCCTATTTTTTGGAGTAGTTACGATAGTATTTATGTTTTGCCATTCTATATTCAACTTTTAATTCCGGCATTACTTGTTGTTATTTATTTTGTCGATAGACATTGGTTGCATAATAAAAAAATCAACATTTTATTAAGTGCATCTGCTCTTATCTATTCACTTTTCTCTTTAATTTTCATGATACTTATCTCAAAAGGAACTTGGCCACTTGTTGTTAATCCACTTAGCCCAATTCTTCAACTAGAAAGACTTGTTACTTTACCAATAGGTTTTATTGTAATTTATGCTGTTTCGATTCTTTATTCTTGCTCGATACTTATAGTAAACGTTGTTAAATTAATAAAAGAAAAGAAAGCTAAATAATAAATATTAAATAATGTGGACTAAGTCCCCATTATTTTTTTTCATTCTTATTGAACAATTGATCGTTAACTTTATCTTCTTCTAAATAAGGATTTAGTTCATTTATTCGATCGCAAGTATACTTACAAATTTGTTTATTATTAAACTCTTTAAACTGAGATAAATAGAAAGGTTTTCCGATTATAAATATACGTCTTTTACTTTCCATATAATAAGGATAAATTGGAATATCTTTACCAAGTTTTTTACCAACAAATTTAGCAATAGTAATAAAACCTTCATGTAAATTATCCATTACTTGTTTATAACCTTTATCAGAATTTTCTGGGAAAATAACAACAGGTAATCCATTATTCATTGTTTTAGCGATGTCATTAATTGTGTAAAGAAGTCGCATATCTTCATAAGAAGGAATAACGTGCATTCCTTTATAGAAATATTTTGAAAATATAGCCTCAAATAACGCTTTTAAAGTGCTTGGGATTTTTCTTTTACGGCACTTTTGAATATATAAAACATCTCTTAAATAATGAAAACGTTCTTTATAAGAACCTAACATTTGAGAAGCACCTATAACAGCGCATTTTTCAGGATAATACATTGAAATATAAAAAGGCCCTCTTTTCCCGTTATGTGGCCCAACTAAAATGCCATCAGTAGGTATTTTTTCATTTTGATTAATGAATTGTTTTGGTTTTCGATAAGACCATTTCATTACCCATTGAAAAAATTTGTATATTGGTTGTCTGCCTTTTTTATAAACGTAATGCTTTACCTTTTTCATTTGTAAGATAAATAATAAAGAAAAATTAAGAAAATAGAAATTAAAAATATTTATGTCACGTTTGATTAGAATTATTTAATTCTATATAATACTTGAAGAAAATGGATAATTTAGACTCGTTGTTTAATAAAAAAGAATACGAATTAATTCTTGAATTAACTAAAGATTCTCATGAACCTAAAGATCTTTTAATGCGAATTTCGTGCCTTGTTATACAAGGAAAAGTAGATGAAGCTTTAGATGAAATCGAAAAGAATCAAAGCATCATTGAGACAAAATACTTACTTAGATTAATGAAAATGCACTTTGAGTTACTTTTATCAAAGAAACTTTTTGATGAGGCTCGAATTGAATTAAAACATTACGAAAATTTGCCTTATGTTTCGCAAGAAGTTGAGGAATTTTTAAGAGAAATTAAAGATAGAATCGAGGATGAATCACACCCAAAATCTATTAAAAAATTTGAGTTAGATGAGATATGCGATATTTTAGAAAAAGAAAGTGATCAAGCCAAAATTGCCCAAGTCCTTTTCTCGCTTAAAAATTATAATCTCAATATTTATATTGATTCTCTTAAAATTTTCATGAAAAGAGACGATATAAATCCAAATTTTAGAACTTATTCGTTAATCTTATTAATTGATGAGAAATATAATCAAGAAGTAGAGTTTTTATCTAGAAATGGACTAATTAAAGTTAATCCAACTAAGATTGAACCTCCTTTTATGTCAAAAGAGTTTAACGAAACATGTAGATTAATAACAGAAAAGGCAAATCATGACATATCAATGACTGAAACTGCTCTGCATTTATTTAACTGTTGCATAATCGATACTTACCCTGAAAATATTTACTTAATTGGTGTAGAAAAACTTTCTTCAGCATTTATTAAAATTGCTGAATCATACTTAAATAAACCACATTCATCGTTTGATGAAGAAACCACAAAAATTGCCGATAAAATTAAAGAAATTATCGAGTCAACACCAGAAATTAAGCTCTAATAAAGCGCTATCAAAGATATTTTCGCATTAAATTGTATTTTTCTATTGCGCGTAAGTTATTTAACTCGTATACTACTTTTACTTTGTAAATTAGAAGGAGAAAAACATAATTTATGAAAAGAGTAGTAAACAAACTTGAAAAATCAAAAGTCGAAGTTATTTGCGACGTTGAAGAAAAAGCCTGGAAAGAAGCTCAAGAAAAAGCTTTTGCTAAATTAGCAGCAAATCTTGAAATTAAGGGTTTCAGAAAAGGCAAAGTTCCTACCGATATCGCAAAAAAACATATTGATAATGGTTCAATCTTTAACGAAGCTATTAATTTATCACTTCAACCTGCTTTTGAAGAAGTTTTAAGAGAAGAAAAACTTCAACCATTTGCACGTCCAAGTGTAGATGTTACTAAAGTAAGCGATAAAGAATTACAATTAAAATTTGTTATCGTTCTTGCTCCAGAAGTTAAACTTGGAACTTATAAAGGCTTAGCTATTAAAAAAGCCGCTGTTAAAGTCGAAGAAAAAGAAATTGATGAAGCAATTGAAAAATTAGTCGCTCAAAATGCATCGCTTGTTGTTAAAGAAGGTGAAGCAAAGAAAGGCGATACAGTTGTTATTGATTTCGTCGGTTCAGTTGATGGTAAAGAATTCGAAGGCGGAAAAGCTGACAACTATTCATTAGAACTCGGTTCAAATTCATTTGTTCCAGGTTTTGAAGATCAATTAGTTGGTCATAAAGCAGGCGATGATGTTGATGTTAACGTCACATTCCCAGAACAATATGTTCCAGAACTCGCTGGCAAAAAAGCATTATTTAAATGTAAAGTTCACGAAGTTAAAGAAAAAGTTTTACCAAAACTTGATGCTGAATTAATTAAAGATTTAAACATCCCAGAAGTTAAAGATGAAGCATCTCTTCGTGAATACGAAAAGAAAGCAATTCAACAACAAAAAGACGGCAAAGCTCATAGTGAAGCTTTAGATTCTGTGTTAGATAAGATTGTTTCTCAATCAAAGATTGAAATCGCTGATGAAGTCATCGCCGAAGAAGTCGAAGGCATGAAGAAAAATATGGAACAACAAGTTCAACAAAGAGGCTTAACTTTGGAACAATATTACCAAATCACAGGTCAAAAAGTTGAAGATGTTGAAAAATCAATGAAGCTTGAAGCAGAAAAGAACTTAAAAACAATTCTTTGCATGGAAGAAATTGCAAAAGTTGAAAAACTTGAAGTTTCAGAAGCTGATGTAGAAAAAGAAATGAAATCAATTGCAGACACCTACAAAATGGATGTCGCAAAAGTAAAAGAAATTTTAGGCAAAGATTTAGCAAGATTTAAAGCTGAACTTCGTCAAAGAAAAATTCAAGATTTCTTATCAAAAGAAAATATTGCTTAACTTATTAAGCAGAAAGGAGGAAAAATATGGCAAAGTTAACTTTACCATTACTCATCACTAAACAATTTACTGTTTTTCCTGAGCAAAGGAATTTACAAGTAGATGCCGGAAGAGATTTTTCCATTAAAGCAATTAATGCTTCTAGGGACAATAACTCATCCCTCCTTTTAGTTGTTACTCAAAAAGACGCTTCAATTGAGGTGCCAACACAAAAAGATATCAATGAAATTGGTACTTTATGTCGTATCACTTCATATTCAAACATGAAGACATATATTAGAGTTCATATTAGCGGAACTCAAAGAGTTAAAATTCATAATTTATCATTCGATCAAGCTGGTTATTTTGTAGCAGACGCTGAAACTATCGAAGATAAAATTGTGGATAATCAAAAAGTTGTCGGACTTTGCAAAGCAATTATTCAAATGGTCATGGATATGCCAAAAGTTAGTAATGTTATTCCATTTAAAACATTGCAAGATATAACATCTAAAGGTGTTGATCCAACAAAACTTGCTGATATTTTAGCTCCTTATATTCCACTTACTGATGAAGGTAGATCTCGTATTTTATCCGAGCTCGTTTTAGAAAAACGTCTTGAACTTACTCTTCAAGCATTACAAGAAGTTAAAAAAGAGGCTGAAGTTGACAAAGAAATTCAAAAAGATGTTTCTGAAGCAACTGAAAAACAACAAAGAGATTACATTCTTCGTGAAAAATTACGTGCCATTAAGAAGGAACTTGGAGACGATCCAGATGGTTCTACAGATGAAGAAAACATCAAAAAACGTCTCGAAGAAAACCCTTATCCAGACCACGTAAAAGCTAAAGTTTTAAGTGAACTCAAACGTTATACAATGATGCCTCAAGCGTCGCTAGAATCATCGCTTATCATGAGTTATATTCAAACACTTATGGATGTTCCATGGTACACAGAAACTCAAGATAATGATGACCTTGAAAACGTTAAGAAAATTTTAGATGAAGACCATTATGGTCTTACTGACGTTAAAAAACGTATTGTTGAGTACTTAGCAGTCAAGAAAATGACTGGTAATTTAAAAGCCCCAATTTTATGTTTCTATGGTCCTCCAGGATGTGGAAAGACTTCTTTAGGAAAATCTATCGCAAGAGCCCTTGGAAGAAAATTCTTCAAAGCATCTTTAGGTGGCATTTCTGATGAAGCTGAAATCCGTGGTCATAGACGTACTTATGTGGGCTCAATGCCAGGAAGAATTATTTCTGGTATGAAACGCGTTGGAGTTACTAACCCAGTCTTCCTTTTAGATGAAATTGATAAACTCGCTTCATCATATAAAGGTGATCCAGCAAGTGCTCTTCTTGAAGTATTAGACCCTGAACAAAATTTTGCCTTCAATGATAATTATCTTGAAGAACCTTACGATTTAAGTAATGTTTTGTTCATTTGTACCGCAAACTATTTGGAAAACATTCCAGCACCTTTACGTGATAGACTTGAACTTATTGAAGTCAATTCCTACACTGAACTTGAAAAAGTGAAAATCGCGAAAGGTTTCTTATATAAGAAAGAACTTGTCGCAAACGGTTTAAAGAAAACTCAAATTTCATTCTCAGAAGAGGCTTATTTACATTTAATTCGTAGTTATACCAGAGAATCCGGTGTTCGTGAACTTGAAAGAAAAATTGCTTCTGTTATGAGAAAAGCAGTAGTGGAACTTTTGACAAATAAAGACGTTAAGAAAATTGAAGTTACCCCTGAACTTGTTGAGAAATATTTAGGCGCTCCAATTTTTGACAACTCAAAGAAAGAAGAAAAAGGCCAAGTCGGTGTTGTAACTGGTTTAGCTTACACACAATATGGTGGCGATATTCTTCCAATTGAAGTCAATTATTTCCCTGGTAAGGGAAACCTCATCTTAACTGGAAAGTTAGGCGAAGTTATGAAAGAATCAGCAACTATTGCATATTCTTATGTAAGAAGTAATGCTGAAAAATACAAAATTGATCCTCAATTATTTGAGAAAAATGATATTCATATTCACGTTCCAGAAGGTGCAGTTCCAAAAGACGGACCTAGTGCTGGAGTTGCTATTACAACAGCAATCATTTCTAGTTACACAAAATCAAAAGTTTCTAATGATGTTGCTATGACTGGCGAAGTAACACTTCGTGGTAATGCCCTACCTATTGGTGGACTACGTGAAAAATCAATGGCTGCTCTTCGTAGTGGAATTAAGACAATTATTGTTCCTAAAGAAAACAAAAAAGCTGTTGAAGAACTTCCTAAGGAAGTTAAATCTAATTTAAACATTGTCTTCATGAAAAATGTTGATGATGCACTTAAGGTAGCGTTAGTGAAATAAAATGATTAACTTTAACAAAGCAAAATTCATTAAATCCGCTCCTACATATTTACAAAAACCAGAAAAGAATCTCAAAGAGATTGTCTTCGTCGGTAAATCAAATGTTGGTAAGAGTTCTTTAATAAATGCGCTTGTTAAAAATAAATCTTTAGCGAAAACCAGCTCCAAACCTGGTTACACTAAGCTTCTCAATTACTTTGAGATAGACGAAAAATTTTATTTAGTAGATGCTCCTGGATATGGATACACTGCAAGCGGAGGAAAATTACTTGATTCCTTCTCAAAAATGATGGAAACATACTTTGATAATCCTTCCCTTGCAGGTGTTGTCTTCATTGTCGATTCTCGTCACAAATTATCTAAAGATGATGAAGGATTCTACGAATTTATCAAAGATAAAGGTTTACCGTTTATCTTGGTAGCATCAAAATCTGACAAATTAAATCAAAGCGAGAAAGCCTCGATTAAAAAGCACATCACAAAAGATATTGGTATTGAAGAGTTTGTTCTAGCATCTGTAACTAAAAACATTGGATTAGATGAAATAAGAACGAAAATTTCACAATTAATCTAAATTGTTAAGAAATCTTCCAATTACGGAGGATTTTTTTGTTTACAAAATAGTATATGTACGGTATTATGTACATGCTAGGAGGTTTAATATGACAACTGTAAACATTACAAATGCTAGACAAGAGTTGTTCAAACTAGCAAATTCGTGTATCAAGTTCAATGACAGAATTAACATCTCTACGAAAGATGGAAATTTAATAATGCTCAGTGAACAAGACTATAATAATCTCCTAGAATCTTTGTATTTAGCTAGTATCCCAGGAATGTATGAAAGTATTAAAGAAGGTGTTGAGACCCCATCTTCTGAACTTCTTGATGTGGAATGGGAAAAATAAAATTTTCTAAACAAGCCGCTAAAGATTTTGAAAAAATCAAACAATATCCTGCACTAGAAACAAAGGTTATAGCATTATTACAATTGATACGCGAAAATCCGTTCGCAAGTCCCCCGTATTATGAGAAACTATTAGGTTTCGAAAACGTTTATTCTAGAAGAATAAATATGCATCATAGATTAGTCTATGAAGTTAGAGAAAAGGAAGGTATAATAGCTGTTCTTAGACTTTGGGGTCACTACGAATAATGAAAAGCCGCCATAATCGGCTTTTTCATTTAAAAAAGTCTCAATTATGTTATATAATTAAAAAAGAAGAGGAGTGAGGGTAACTCCTGTCTAAATAAATAAAACCCATATGGATGAAGAGGAGCGAGGGTAGCTCCTGTCTAAATAAATAAAACCCACATAGAATTAGCTTCAAATAAGAAGCTTTTTATTTACTTTGAAAAGAGCATAGCATTTGCTATAATTAGTCAAGCCAAGGACCAAGAGGTTGATTAATAATTTCTAGTAAAGAGAGTGGTGCTAAGCTGTGATAACCACCTAGAAACTAATCATTGTCGCTTGCGAGGCAGGATGGGAACATCCCGGTTGTAACGTTAAAACTTAATTAAGTGCTCTAAGTAGAACTTAGAGAATTAAGGTGGTACCACGTTTAAGCGTCCTTAAATAAGGGCGCTTTTTATATGTTTAAGCGCAAGGAGGAAGATCAATGTTAGACAAAAGATATGATCCTAAAAAAGTAGAAGCAGGAAAATATGAAACCTGGAAAAAGGAAGGTTATTTTACTGCAGGAGATAAATCAAAAGCTCCATTTTCAATGGTAATCCCTCCTCCAAATGTAACAGGTAAGCTCCATTTAGGACATGCCTGGAACACAACAATTCAAGATATAACCGCGCGTTATAAAAAATTACAAGGTTTTGATGTCATGTGGCTCGCGGGTATGGATCACGCGGGAATTGCAACTCAGGCTAAAGTTGAAGAAAGACTTAGAGGCGAGGGCATATCAAGATATGACCTTGGTCGTGAAGGATTTTTAGAAAAAGCTTGGTCATGGAAACATGAATACGCTGATTTTATTCACAAACAATGGGCTAAAATGGGTTTAATGCTTGATTATAGCCGCGAAAGATTCACTCTTGACGATAAGCTTAATAAAGCCGTTTTGCACGTCTTCAAGACGTTATATGATAAAGGCCTTATTTATAGGGGCGAAAGAATTATTAACTACGACCCTGAACTTAAGACCGCTTTAAGTAACATTGAAGTAGAATACTTCGATGATCCAGGTAAGTTTTATTACTTCAAGTATCCAATTGTCGGAAGCGATGAATATTTAACAGTCGCTACAACTCGTCCAGAAACTATGTTTGGAGATACGGCCGTTTTTGTTAACCCAAAAGATGAAAGATATAAACACCTTATTGGAAAAATGGTTATTAATCCTGCCAATGAAGAGCAAATTCCAATCATGGGTGATGAATATGTTGATATCGAATTTGGTACTGGTGCGATGAAATGCACCCCAGCACATGACCCAAATGACTTTGCTTTAGCAAAGAAATACAATATGCCATTCATTAAATGTATGGATTTAGACGCAAAGATGAACGAAAAATGCGGTAAATACAAAGGTATGGACCGTTATGAATGTCGTGAAGCAGTAGTGGAGCAAATTCGTAAAGATGGTAGATTAATTAAAATTGAAGAAATTACTCACCAAGTTGGTCACTCTGAAAGAAGTCATTGTGTAGTTGAACCAATGTTAATGAAACAATGGTTTGTTAAGATGAAACCTTTGGCTGATCAAGCTCTTAGAGAATCTAAGGTTAATTTTGTTCCAGAACGTTTTAATCACACATTTAAACAGTGGATGGAAAACATTGATGACTGGTGTATCTCACGTCAACTTTGGTGGGGTCATCGTATTCCTGCTTATTATAATAAGCAAACAGGGGACATTATTGTTTCAGAAACTCCAGTTACTGATCCAAATTATGTTCAAGATGAAGATGTACTTGATACATGGTTCTCATCAGCGTTATGGCCATTCGCAACTTTAGGTTGGCCAGAAAAGACAGATGATCTTAAGAGATATTTCCCAAATTCACTTATGGTTACTGCCTATGACATTATTTTCTTCTGGGTTTCCAGAATGATTTTCCAATCATTAGAATTTACAGGAGAATCGCCATTTAAAGATTGTTTAATCCACGGATTAATTCGTGACTCTCAAGGCCGAAAAATGTCTAAATCATTAGGAAACGGCATTGACCCAATTGATGTTATAGATAAGTATGGTGTAGATGCTTTAAGATATTTCTTAACAACTGGATCGGCACCAGGACAAGATATTCGTTATATTGAAGAGAAAGTACAAGCTTCTTCAAATTACCTTAATAAAATTTGGAACTCCGCGAGATATGTTTTAGACATTGTTGGAGAAAATTTCAAAGAAAGTGAGATCAAATTTGAAGAACTTAGACCGCTTGAAAAAGATGTATTTGTTAAGTTACAAAAAACAATTAAGGCGGTGGAAACATACATGGATAAATATGAATATTCCATGGCTTCAACTTATTTATATAATTTCGTTTATGATGACTTCTGTTCTAACTATCTTGAAATGAGTAAAGTTGCCCTTCAAAGTAATGATGAATCATATAAACAAATCGTTAAATCTTTATTAGTTAATATTCTAAAGAATATTATTATAATGATTTATCCATTTGCTCCATTCATTGGAGAAGAACTTTATTTAGCACTTCCAAAACATAAAAAATCAATCATGTTAGAGTCTTTCCCAAAGGTAGAAAAATATGATGAAAAAGGTTTAGAAAGCGTCCAAGAGTTTTATAAGATGATTCAAGACATTCGTAATTACAAAGTTAAGAATAAACTTGCTCCAAATTACAAATTAAAACTCGTTATTGAATATAAAGAAAAATTATTTGAAGGAATTGAAGCTTATTTAAAACGTTTCACTTTCGCCGAAAGCATAAATTTAACTAAAAAAGCGGATTCTAAAGGAATGAAGTTTGTATATAATAATTCAACTTTATATATTGAAGATTCTATTTCTGAAGAAGAGCTTAAAGCTAAAAAAGAGAAAGACATTGCTTTCCTTAAAGCTGAAATAGCTCGTTGCGAAGGAATGCTTTCTAATCCAAATTTTGTCGAAAAAGCTCCGAAAGAAAAGGTAGAACTCGAAAGAGCAAAACTTGAAAATTTAAAAGAGCGCTTAAAAAGTCTCTAAAAAACTTATAAAAATTTTATTTTAATAAAAATTTTATAAAAAAAGTTAAAATCCGTAGGTTTTCATTTTGACCCCTGACTGATATATAGAAGGGGGAAAAACCAATGGTCAAAATATTTGCAGCAGTATTAGTCACAGTAGTAGTGGTTATTGTTGTTTTTCAGTTTATCGATCCGAATGTAGAAAAACCTGGTGGAAATGCCGCAACGACGTTAGTTGATGGTTCAAATACTACCGAAGACACAATATCATGTACTATTTCAGGTGAAGTTAAACGTGCAGGCACATATGTACTTGAAAGTAACACAACCTTACAAGAACTAATAACAGTTGCTGGTGGACTTACCACAAACGCAGACGATTATGCTTTTAATACTTCTTATTTATTAGAAGATAAATTGACATTTTATATTGCGCCAAAATACGATCATTCAGATGTTTGTTCCATGGAACCAATTGTTAAAGTTAACATTAACAAAGATGATGAAGAAGGTTTGCAGACAATTAATGGCATCGGTTCCACAGTTGCTAAGGCGATAGTAAACTATCGCAAGAACAATGGTGAATATAAGCGTATTGAAGACTTAAAGTTGGTAAGCGGAATCGGTAACGCAACATTCGAGAAAATCAAAGACTACGTTCGTTTACGTAGCTAATGTTTTTACTTTGTACAACATTTTCATTAGTTTTAGGTCTGTATTTTGCTAGAAGTAGCTTAGTTATTTCAATTCTGATTTCGGTAATTTATTTAGGTTTCATTCTTTGGAGATTCGGCCGAAAGAAGTTCGTAATTGTTTGTATATTCTTTGGAATCGGGGTCTTGGTTCCAAGAATACCTTTACCTTCAAATAGCGGTCCTGATTATGGCGGGATAGTTGTTGAGGCCAAGGAAAACTATTACTTATTTCAGTCAAAATTTGAAAAATACTATGTATATTCTAAAGATAATGACTTTGAAGTTGGCGATAAACTTGTTTTAAAAGGAGAGGTTCAAGATCTTAGATTCAACACTTATGAATCCCGTTTTGATTTTAAGAAATACCTCAAAAACAAGGGCACAACAAAAGAGATAATAGTAAAAGAATGCCAAATTCAAAGACGTTCAATCATTAAATTCCGTCAGTTTAAATCTAAATTTTTATCTAGATTTGACCAAGATACAGCCACTTTGATTTCTGCGTTACTGTTCAACGATAAGGACTACTCTAGTGATTTAGTAAGCTCCATCGGCAATAATGGTGTTATATATTTGTTCACTCTTTCTGGGACTTATTTACACATTTTATTTGCCGTTACTAATTACTTATTATTTCTGAAATTTAGTAAGAAAAAGTCCAGGATTCTAACGTTTATCATTTTCTTACCGTTGGCGTTTTTCTCCTTCACCAAAATTGGAACTTTACGAGTTTATGGATTATATGCTCTTAAATTCCTTAATGAGTTTGTGTTTAAAAAACACAAGTTCAATCATTTGCAGCTAGTTTCTATTCTAGCATTGTTCTTTCTTATCATTGATTACCATCTTGTTTACCAAGAAGCGTTTTACATAGGTTTCTTATTATCCTTGTTTGCGCCTATTCTTTTAAGATCAGTAAAATTTCTAAAAAAATCTAAACGGTGGTTAATGGCATCAGGTTTGTTCTTCATTTTGATGATGCCATTACGCGTGAGCTCATCTTATTATACTCCTTTCTATACATTAAGATTATTCATACTCATACCGTTAAATTTATTGTTCTTAGTATTCACTTTATTATGTTTCATCATGCCGATTCAATTCATAGTAAATGGTTTAGGCATCGCAATTACATGGATATTAGAAAAAATGGATACGATTTTGGTCCGTATTCCATTTGGTGATTGGGGTGGAACTTTTACAATTATATTTTTATTGGTGTTTTTACTGTTAGTTTTTTATCTGGAATCAGTAAGAATAAAACATGCCAAATTTGCGGGCCTCTGTTTATTAGCCATGACTACTATTTCTATGGTTCCACTCCAAGAACCAATATCAAATTGCGTTTACTTTGTAAACGTTGGTCAAGGAGATTCAATTATAATTAAGAATAAAACCCACACAGTAATGATTGATACTGGTGGTCAAAAAAGTTTTGATATAGCGGAAGAAGTTTTAATTCCGTTTATGAATAAAAAGAAAATAACTCATATTGACGCTTTAATTTTAACTCATGATGATTTTGATCATTCTGGAGCTAAGGATTCACTTCTTCAAAAATTTAAAGTTAACAATGTTTTGACAGAAAAAGAACAGTTTCCATATAAAATTGGAAATTTAGAATTTGAAAATTTAAATACTTTTTATTTTGAAGAAGCAAATGATAATTCTTTGGTCTTATCTTTAGATTTTATCGGGAAAAAGTTTCTATTTATGGGTGATGCATCTCAAAAAACAGAAGAAAAAATCATGTCAAAATATGATGTTGATTGCGACATTTTAAAAGTTGGCCATCATGGTTCAAAAACATCTTCAAGCGATCAATTTATCCGAAATTGTAGCCCAAAAGAAGCTATTATTTCGTGTGGTGAGAAGAATTATTATGGACATCCAAACAAAGAAGTCACCGATATTCTTAACAAATATAATGTGAAAATAAGACGAACAGATTTAGAAGGTACTATTTGCTATTTTTCATTAAAAGCATAATGTAGTATAATTCAAATAAATGAATTACATCCTTTATGGCGAACTCTATCCAATGATTCGCAAACATCTTAATAAAATATTAAAAGAACGCCTTGGTGAAGTGGATGATTTTAATGTTACAAAGATTGATTTTGAAGAATCAAATTTAGAAGAAATCGCTTATGAATCATCGACTCTACCTCTTGGTTATGATAAAAAAGCAGTGGTTGTTGATAATGCTGATTTTTTAACAAAAGATGTTGATGAGAAAGATGAAGAAAAGGTTTTGGAAATTCTTAATAATTCGACTAATGACATTGACATAGTTTTTATTTTAAGAAGCGAAAAAGTTAATAAAACTGGCAAAATCTTTAATTTTATTAAAGAAAACGGACAAGTTTTTGAGTTTTTAAATATTGAAAAGGAACAGTGGCCGTTATATATTCGAAAGTATTTCAAAAATCGAAATGTTGAAATCACAAGCGAAGCCATTGATGAGTTAGCTTCTAGAATTGATGGCGACTTAACTCGTTTTATGAATGAAGCCGATAAACTTTGTTTATATAAAAGTTCAATTACTTTATCTGATGTAGTTTTAATGGTAAATAAACCATTAGAAGATGATGCTTTTCAGATGTCGAATGCTCTTTTTAAAGGTGATAACGGATTAGCTATTTCAATTTATCGTGACTTAAAACTATTGGGCCAAAAATTTGTTGATGCTCTTATTCCAATGCTTGCAAGTCAATTTAGATTCATATCTCAAGTTTGTTATTTGGACTCTAGAGGACTTGAAAAAGAGGATATTGCATCGGAACTTGGAGTTTCGCCTTATAGAGTTAAATATGCATTAAAAAACTCAAGAAATATATCACGAAAAGAGATCGCTAACGCCTTAGATAAACTTTACAATTTAGATCTGCAAATAAAAAGCGGTCAAATTGACCGCTCTTATGGTTTTGAATTGTTCCTAATTAACTTTCCTAACTAATTATTTAGATAATTCGTTAACAAGTCTATTAAGAGAAGATTTTTTACGTGCAGCAGTGTTGCGTGTGTAAACGCCTGCAGTAACTGATTTGTCAATTAACTTTAAGGCAACTTTTAATGCTGCTTTTGCGCCTTCAACATCTTTCTTTTCACATGCTAAGCGAACCTTCTTTGATTCAGTTGCAATGTGGCTTCTGTATGAGACGTTTCTTTGACGTGATTTTTCGTTAGTTTGAATTCTCTTAATTTGTGATTTAATTTGTGCCATTTTTGCTAATTCCTTTCGCTAAACGTCTATTAGTCTACATTAAACAAAAAATTTTGGAATAAAATGTTTAATTTTGTAAGTGTTCATCGAATAAATTTTTTCAAAAAAATGCTTTAAATTAAAATTAAAAAAGTATCACTTGATACTATAATTAAGGAGGTATATAATATGAACGATGAAGATAATTTAACAATTGAAGAAGTTATTTCAATTTGTAATGAAGCATCAAAAGAATCAATTGAAATAAAAGAAAGCAATCCTTTTAATTCAAAAACAGGAGATTTTATAGATAAATATGATATTAGTCCGGATCAGGTTGTTTCTATAATTAACGATCTTGAAGTAAATGATTATCATTCAGGTCCTTTGCAGGATTACAACAAGATTAGCAGGCATCCATTATGGGTATTTATAAAAGAAACGCTAATTAAAAATATACGAATTTATATTTATATAAAAATAAAAATTATTAATCATAAAAGAAAAATCATTGTCTATAGTTTACATGAGGAGGGGATGCATAATGAAAAAAAGTAAATACGCTTATTGCGAAACTTGTGATAAAGATGTCGGTTATTATGTTGTTGAAACAACAAGAACAGCGACAATTGATGGAGTCACATACAAATACCCTTTTAAAGAAGCTCATTGCAAACATTGTGGCGATTACGTTGACCCCGTTTCAATCACTAGAGAAAATTATATTTTGCGATCAGACGCCCACAAAAAAGCTTTAGGCTTGCTAACTTCTGGTGAAATAAAGGATATTCGAAAGAAATTGCATTTATCTCAAACTGGACTTGCAAAATTACTTGGAGTTGGTGAAAAAAATATAGCAAGATATGAAAATGGAGAACGACAAATTAAAGCTATTGATGAAGCAATTCGTAGAGTTGCTCAACAATATTCAAATAGCGATATTGTTATAAATAAACAAATAGGCGATTTATTAACAAAAACAAGAATAGAATCCAACCTAACTGTGAAAGATTTATCTCGAAAAACTCAAATTGCTGAAAAAGATATTACTAGTATTGAAAAAGGCGAAGGTGATCCAAATTTATCAAAAATAACAAAGTTATTTAAAACTTTGGGCAAATCAATAACTATAAATATCATTTAGACTATGTTTGCATTCTATTGATTGTAAATCATAGACAGTAAACATATAATTAAGCACATGAAGAATATTCAAGATGTAAGAATTTTATATATGGGAACACCAGAAATGTCTGCTAAAGTACTCGAGGCACTTATTTCTAGTGGTTTTAATATTGTTGGAGTTGTTGCTCAAGAAGACCAACCAGTTGGAAGAAAAGCGATTATTACTGAAGTTCCTACAAAAGTTGTTGCGAAAGCTCATAATATTCCAGTATACCAACCACATAAAATTCGTCTTGATTACGAATTTGTTAGACAAATTAATCCAGATTTAATTCTTACTATGGCCTATGGCCAAATTGTTCCTCAGGGTTTATTAGATATTCCTTCGATGGGGGCGTTAAATTTACATGGTTCACTTCTTCCGAAATATAGAGGTGCAGCACCTATTCAACGCGCAATCATAAATGGTGAAACTGAAACTGGCGTTACCTTAATGGAAATGGTGGATAAAATGGATGCTGGTAAAATGTTTGGCATTTCTAAATGCGAAATTTTACCAGAAGATAATTATACTTCACTTTGTGAAAAAATTGTAAATTGCTGCAAAGAAATATGCCAAAATCTTCTTCCGAAATACTTTAACGGAGAACTTAAAGGCATAGAACAAGATGAATCAAAAGTTACTTTCGCAGATAAAATTAAACCTGAAACAGAAAAGTTATCTTTAGATTATAGTGCTCAAGAATTCATAAATTATGTCCGTGGAATGAGTGAAGAACCAGGTGGTTATGTGTTGTTAGATGACTTAAAACTTAAAATTTATAAAGCATCAATTGTTGATAAAAAGTTACCTGGACAAGTTGGAACTCTTTCTATAGAAAAAAATGTTTATTTAAAACTAAAAGACGCTGTAATTGAACTTAAAGAATTGCAATTATCAGGCAAAAAGAAAATGGATGGTAAGAGCTTCGCAAACGGCTCAAAGCATCTAGATGGAAAAATTGTAAAATAAAGACTGAAATTCAGTCTTTTTTTGTTATAATTTAGTCATGGATAAGGTTCTTTATTTATCTGTACATCAACTAGTAGATTTTTTACTTAGACGCGGTGATATTGATAACAGAATTTATAATTCTGCGACAATGAGTGAAGGAACCTTAATACATTCTTTTTACCAATCTAGACAAGGCAATAATTATCTTTCTGAATATCATTTACTTGAAAGCTTTGATGTTGAAGATTTTGAAATACATCTTGAAGGAAGAGCTGATGGAATCATAGATTTAGGAAGTACTGCAATAGTGGATGAAATTAAGTCAACTATCGCTCCTTTAGAAGAATTTTACGAATCTCAAAAAGATTGGCATTTAGGACAGGCAAAATGCTATGCATTGATGTACGCTCATGAGAAGGGCTATAACTCAGTTTCAATTCGCTTAACTTATATTCATCAATTAGATAAATCTCAGCTTATTAAAACTTTTAATTATTTAACTAGCGAACTTGAAAAAGAAGTCATGGACTTAATGAAAGAATATATCGACTTCTTTAAAATCATTTTTAATCGAAAACTTCGTCGTAATGAATCTGCTAAAAATTTATCATTTCCTTTTGGAAGATTTAGAGAAGGGCAGAAAGAACTCGCTAAATATTCCTATGGAATAGCACAAAAAGGTGGGATTTTATTCGTCGAAGCTCCAACAGGAATTGGCAAAACGATTTCAACACTTTTCCCAACTGTTAAATCATATGCTGATGGCAAGAATGATAAAATATTCTATTT
Source organism: uncultured Caryophanales bacterium (assembly GCA_946624155.1). The sequence continues at coordinate 85,314 of CAMORU010000003.1, read as the reverse complement.
AACTGCCAAAAACTCTGGAAAAGAGATGGCTTTTAATGCGTCAAAGCTTCTAATTGATAATGGTTTAGATGCATCTGTAATTTCAATTCTTGCTAAAGACAAAGTCTGCTTTTGCCCAGGTAAAGCTTGCAACCCAGATGAATGCCCATACGCAAAAGACTATTACACTAAAATCCAAAGTGTTATCAAAGATTCTATTTCTAAAAGAAATATTTTCTCATCCGATGACATTTCTGCTATAGCAAGACATTATGCAATTTGTCCTTTTGAACTATCGCTTGATCTCTCCCTTTATATGGATATTATCATTTGCGATTACAATTATTTCTTTGATCCAATCGTTTATTTCAAAAGATTTTTTGATGTAGATGCTACAAATGACATCATTTTAGTGGATGAGGCGCATAATTTAGTACCACGAAGCCGCTCAATGTATTCAGCATCGTTTGATTCGTTTAGATATAAACAAATTAAACGTTCAATGATTCATTTTGAACACAAGAAATTTAAACAAGCACAGTCTAGAATGACTAAATTTTTCAATAAATTTAATGAACTTCCTTTAGGAGAGACTGAAATTGGCATGCTTTCTAAAACTGATATAAATTCAATAAATGCTTATCTAGTTGCTTGTGCAGACATTAATAAAAATCATCACAGTGTTGTAACGGATGAATTTACGGAATTTTATTTAGAACTTAATAAATTTATTAAATTATTGGATTATTATGATGAAACATTCTCGCTTTATGTTTCTAAAAAACAAGAAGATAATTGCAAAATTAACCTTTTCTGTATTGATCCAAGTGAACAATTAAAAAGAAAAATTGATCAAGTTAAAGGCAAAATTTTTTTCTCGGCGACTTTGTCGCCATCTGAATATTATATCGATGTCATAGGTCGATATAATTTTAACCCTATGCTTTGTTTGCCTTCTCCTTTTAACAAGGATAACTTAAAACTTCTAGTCGCTCCAAAAATATCTATAAGATATAAGAACAGACAAGATACTGTCCAAACTGTTGCTGATTACATTAAAGAATTCGTGTCTCATAAAATTGGAAACTATTTTATATATGTTCCGAGTTACGAGTACTTAGATATGATTACTCCATTACTTATTAGCGACGAGTATGAACTTTTAGTTCAAGAACGAGAAATGAAAGAAGAAGAAAGAAGTGCTTTCTTATCTTGTTTTGTTGATAAACCTTCTAAAACAATGCTTGGAATCGCTGTTTTAGGTGGTGCTTTTTCCGAAGGAATTGACCTTGAAGGAGAAAGAATTAGTGGTGTTGTAATAGTTGGTGTTGGTATGCCTCAAATATGTTTCGAACGTAATTTGATCAAAAGGTATTACGATAAAGAAAAGAAAAAAGGCTTTGAATACGCTTATTTGTCCCCAGGAATCAACAAAGTTATGCAGGCCTTAGGAAGAGTTATACGAAGTGAAAAAGACCGCGGAATCGCTCTTTTAATCGATGATAGATATTTAACTGAAGCATATCACGATTTATTTAAAAACACTTATTCTCATTATGAAGTGGTGACTTCTATCGATGATATTAAAGAACAAGTTGAAAACTTCTGGTCTAATAAATAAAATAATTCACATATGTCTTACGATAAGAAACACATCAGAAATTTCTCGATAATCGCCCATATTGACCATGGAAAATCGACATTGGCCGATAGAATTTTAGAGTTAACTGAAACTGTTTCTCAAAGAGAAATGAAAGAACAATTCCTCGATTCTATGGATTTAGAAAGAGAAAGAGGAATCACTATTAAATTAAACGCTGTTACTATAAAGTATCACGCTAAAAATGGTGAGGATTATTTATTCAATCTAATTGATACTCCGGGGCATGTTGACTTTTCTTACGAAGTAAGTAGATCTTTAGCAGCATGTGAAGGTTGCCTTTTAGTAGTAGATGCTACCCAAGGAGTTGAAGCTCAAACATTAGCTAACGTTTATCTTGCGGTAGATAATAATTTGGAGATTGTTCCAGTTATCAATAAAATTGATCTTCCAAGCGCAATGCCTGATATGGCAAAAAAAGAAATTGAAGAAAGAATCGGAATTCCAAGCGACAATGCCTGTTTAGTTTCGGCTAAGACAGGACAAGGAGTCGCCGATGTTTTGGAAGCAGTTGTTAATTATATTCCATCTCCTAATGGAGATGATAACGCTCCACTTAAAGCTTTGATTTTTGACTCTTATTATGACTCTTATAGAGGAGTTGTAATTTTAGTGCGTATTAAAGAAGGAAAAGTCAAAGTTGGTGACAAAATTAAACTTATGGCCGCAAATAAGACTTACGAAGTAACAGAAGTAGGTATTAGAACGCCTAAAGAAATGAAAGTAAATGAACTTTGCAGTGGCGAAGTTGGTTATTTGTGTGCTCAAATTAAAGATATTCGAGATGTCCATCCTGGCGAGACTGTTACTTTAGTAAACAATCCTGCTAAAGAAGCTTTACCAGGTTATAGAAAGATGAACCCAATGGTTTATTGTGGTCTTTATCCTGTCGATTCTAAGAAGTTCTTAGATCTTAAAGATGCGCTTGAAAAACTAACTTTAAATGACGCATCTTTAACTTTTGAAGCAGAAACATCCCAAGCACTTGGCTTTGGTTTTAGATGTGGATTCTTAGGATTACTACATATGGACGTAGTCCAAGAACGTTTGGAAAGAGAGTATAACCTTGATTTAATTCTTACTGCTCCAAGCGTTATTTATCATGTGTTTAAAACTGATGGAACAATGATTGAATTAGATAACCCATCAAAATTACCTGATTTAACTTTAGTTAAAGAAATACAAGAACCATATGTTAAAGCTTCAATTATGACTCCTAAAGAATATGTTGGAGCAGTAATGGATTTGTGCCAATCTCGAAGAGGCATTTATATAGATCTTCAGTATTTTGATGACACCAGAATGATTGCGACATATGAACTTCCATTAGCGGAAATTGTTTACAATTTCTTCGATAAACTAAAATCGTTTACTAAAGGCTATGCTTCATTAGATTATGAATATAGTGATTATAAAGCTGGAAACTTATCTAAAATGGACATTCTCCTTAATGGAGAAGTTATCGATGCTTTATCCACAATTGTTTACAAGGGCAGCGCATATGAACGCGGAAGCGTTGTTGTGCGTAAGTTAAAAGAGATTATTCCAAGACAACAATTTGAGGTTCCAGTTCAGGCTGCCATAAATGGCAAAATCATCGCAAGAGCGGATATTAAGGCTGTAAGAAAAGATGTTTTGGCTAAATGTTATGGTGGCGATATTTCTCGTAAGAGAAAATTGTTAGAAAAGCAAAAAGAAGGCAAGAAGAGAATGAAAGCTATTGGCTCTGTAGAAGTCCCACAAGAAGCGTTCATGACTGTGCTTGCTATCGATGAAGATTAGAAGATATTTAGTAAATATTTAGTAATTTCTTATTTACATAAGGGATTACTTTTTTTATAATTGGTATAAGAGGATTTGTTTATGGCAATAAATGACTTAAACCAAAAATATACAATTACTAACTATTGCACACGTAATGAAGTTTCAAGAGCACTTGGTACAAATCTTATCGATCCTATCTGGAGAGATATTTCCGAATTCAGAAAAAGACTACAAATTGAATTACCGATTTTTGACGTAACACATAATAAATTTGCTATTACCTATATTGACTCAGTCCAAGGAAAGACTGCTTTAGTTAATTCTTGTATAACAAGATACGTAACTGATTTTGGAAAACTTAGACCTGGATCAAATGAAGAATATTATTTTAAACGTGATATGTTAAAGCAATCTTTAAAAAGTATTGCAAAAGCAAATAATATTGATATCAACGATGTTGCCCTAACAAACATAATTGAAAGAAAACCTGTTGAAAGTCAATACATAGTATTGTCAAGATATTTTGAGGCTCTTCAAGCAATGAGAAATGAAGCTCTTGAACCGATGAATGAAGAATTTCTGGCAACAAACTTAGCAAGATTAAGGGGCGAACAAGAATTAACTTCTTTCTATAGAACAGATGATTTTGATTCTGATTCAGCCAAGTTTCTTGTCGCTAAAGAATATGATAACGGTGTCCCTGCTCATCTTATCGATGATATGATGGCTGCTTTATTTGAACTTGTTAATAGTACAAGCGTTTCGATAGTAACTAGATTAAGTGCAATTTATTTCATGTTTAATTATATTAAACCTTTTGAAGAGCACAATTTAGAAATGGCATCAATACTTGCTAAGCGAGTTCTTGCATCTACAACCATAAATACAACAAGCATTTATATTCCTTTGGAATATTTTCTTGAAGAAAAAAGCTTCTTTGATGATATTTCCAGAGAAGTTAAAAGAACTCACGATTTCACATACGCCTTTTTAAAAGGCGCTGATATTATTAATTCTTCATTCAATGTTATTTTAGATCGATTAGCAATCGTTCAAGCTTCAACAATAAATGAGGAAGTAAAGTTTGGTTCTGATGAAAGAAAAATCGAACAAGAATTTGGTATAAAAGTAGAAAAAGAAGCACCTAAACCACAAAAAGTTGAAACAAAAAATGAAATTCAAGCACGTTTAGAACGAAATGTGCCTACTATATCTGAGACTCTTTCAGAAAAAGAATTAAGAGCTAAAGCAAAAGACATGTTAGAAAGAGACCCTTTCCTAAAGAAAGGACAAGCAGATTTCTATGTTCATCACTGCACAATTGGTAAATTTTATACGATTCAACAATATGTAAAATTTGAAGGATGTGTTTATGAAACAGCACGTACTTCTATGGATGCGCTAGCGAAATATGGCTATTACAAGCGTGAACAAATCAAAAACAAGTTTGTTTACACGCCTATCAACAAGGAGTAATATTGAGATATGAAATTTTACGGAAACTTTATTGAAGAACATCCATTTATCATCGTAATTATATTAGTTGCCTTTTTTGGTTTAATTGTTGGTGGTGTAATTCTTGTTAAGAAATTTGTAAAACCTCTTCAAATTGATAAACCAGAAATGAAAGAAGAAGATGCAGTTAAAGAAGAATTGGATCGAATTTTGGTACCAGTCGAAGACGAGGAAACTAAACGACAAATGGAAGAAGCCGCCAAAAAAGATGGCGAATAATCCAAAAGCTTTATATATACACATACCGTTTTGTGAACATGTTTGCAGTTATTGCGACTTCACAAAACTTTTTTATAATTTGAAATTTGAAAAACCTTATTTAGAGGCCCTTGAAAAAGAGATATCTAATAAAAACATTAACATAGTTAATACATTATATTTTGGCGGAGGAACACCTACCGCCTTAAGCGATGAAGGTTTTGAACGAATTATTTCTTTTGCTTCTAAATTTTTAGACAAAGATTACGAGTTTACGGTGGAAGCAAATGTCGAAAATTTAACAGAAGCAAAACTTAACATAATGAGAAAGTATGGTGTTAACCGCCTTTCTATAGGAGTTCAATCCACTTGCAACGCTCTTTTAAAAGAAATTGGACGTCATCATTCTTTTGAAGATGCTCAAAAAATCATCTTTTTAGCCAAATCTAAAGGTTTTTCTAATATTAATATAGATTTAATCTATGGATTTAAAAACAAGACCTTAAATGACCTAAAACGAGATTTAGAAGAATTTATTAAATTAGACATCGATCATATTTCAATTTATTCGCTTATAGTTGAAAAAGGCTCAATTTTATTTAATAAAGGCTACAAAGAACAAAATGAAGATGATTCTCGTAAATATTACGACTACATTGTAACTTTTTTAAGAAAACATGGTTATGAACGATATGAAATATCAAACTTTGCTCGTAATAAAAAATATTCTCGTCATAATCTTACTTATTGGCATAACGAAGAATATTATGGATGCGGGTTAGGTGCTTCAGGATACGTTAGCGGAGTTCGTTACGAGAATACAAAATCTCTTCCTGAATACATAAAAGGCAATTGTATTGCCTCAAGTGAAATTATAGGTGAAAAAGAGTTTGAAGAATATTACTTAATTACCAACTTAAGACTAGAACAAGGATTTTTAAAAGCTGATTACAAAAATAAATTTGGAATCGATTTTGAAGAAAAATATGCTGATAAAATTAAAAATTTTAAACTTTCTCAATATTTTAATTTTTCAGAAGATAAAATAAGACTTAATGATAAAGGCATTGTTTTGATGGATTTTATCCTACTAAAACTGCTCTAATTGGCACTCTCAATAAAAAATTGCTAAATTTTACCTACAACGTAGGTATTTTTTATTTTTTTAAAAATTAGCACTTTTGACTTGCAAGTGCCAAACTTACCTATATAATAATGGTGTTAGCACTCCCATAAAAAGAGTGCCAAAAGAAAGGAGAGTTGGTATGAATCGTAGAGAACGAGTTCTAAAGTTGATTGTTGAACACTTCATCAAAACAGCAGAGCCTGTTGGAAGTCGAACACTTATTGAAGAATATCATCTAGATTATTCTGGTGCGACGATTCGAGCAGAGATGAATTCTCTTGAGCAAGAAGGATTCCTAGAAAAGACCCACACAAGTAGCGGGCGCGTTCCTTCTTCTAAAGGATATAGATACTACATAGAGCATCTAAGAGAACGTTCTGTTAGTGAAGAATTTAAATATCAGATGCAAAGCATCTTAGATGAAAAGATTCAATCAATTGACGATGTAATTAAGGAATCTTGTGAGATCTTGTCACAAATGACTTCATTAGCAAGTATTGTACTCGGGCCAAATGCCACACAAGAAAAACTCGTTTCGGTTCAATTAGTGCCAATCTCTGAAACATCCGCAACTTGTGTATTCATTACAGACCAAGGTTACGTCGAAAACAAAACATTTGTCTTAAATGAAAAAACATCTCTTAGCGATGTAGAAAGCTGTGTCAAATTACTTAACGAAAGACTTAAAGGCACAACAATCTCGGAATTAATTCCTAAGATGAAGGCCATCAAGCCTCTACTTAACGATTATGTCATTGATCACGATGTAATTTACCAAGCTATGCTTGAAGCCTTCGTCGGATTCGCTAAAGATCGATTAAGCGCATATGGTAAAGAAGAATTATTCGAACAACCTGAATTTAGAGATGATGCCACAAAGATTAGAAAACTTATCGAATTATTCGATTCACCTGAAGTATTTAGAGAGGTAGAAGAGGAAAACGATAATGAAATCTCAATCAGAATCGGTGGAGAATCCACCGGAGATGATGATGATGTCTCTATTATCTCTGCTAAAGTTAAAATTCCAGGTCAAAAAGAGGGTTCTATCGCTATTGTAGGTCCTAAACGTATGGATTATGACCAAGTTGTTAGCTCAATGGAGTATCTCCTCAAAGAAATTGAGAAGAAATATTCTAAAGAGGGAAAGGAGATAAAACGTGAGTCAAGAGAACAAAACCAAGGAAAAGGAGATGCAAAACAACAAGCATCAACAAAATCCAAAGTTCAAGGAGGAAAATAAACTCAAAGAGAAGCTTGAAAAAGTTACTGCCGACTCAGAGCATTGGAAAAATGAATACTATCGAGCATACGCCGATATGAAGAATCTTAGAGATTCAATTGAAAAGGATCATCGCGAGATCATAAAGTACCGTGCAGCAGGCTTTGTAGAGAATTTACTTCCTATACTTGATGGCTTCCATATGGCACTTAGTTGTGAAACAACTAGTCAAGAAATGAAGAACTTCCTTATAGGATTTGAATTCATTTATCGAAATATGGTTAGCGTTCTTGAAAATGAAGGTGTTAGCGAAGTATCTCCAAAAGTGGGTGATGGGTTTGATCCAAAATTCATGAGCGCACTTGAAACAAAATTTGATGAAGGAGAGCCTAACCGCATTCTCGAAGTGAAAGCGAAAGGTTACAAACTTCATGACAGGTTAATCAGACCTGCAATCGTGGTAGTCTCCACAGATAAAAAAGACGAACCAAAAGAAGATAAAAACGACGAATCATCCAAAATGGATGCATAAGGAGGATATAAATTATGGCAAAAGAAATTATCTTAGGTATCGACTTAGGTACCACAAACTCAGTTGTTAGCTATTTACAAGCTGATGGCAAGGTTAAAGTTATTCCAAATCCAGAAGGAACAATGACAACTCCGTCTGTTGTTGCCTTTAAGGCAAGCGGTGAAGAAATCGTTGGTAACGCTGCAAAAAGACAAGCAGTTACTAACCCAGATACAGTTTCTTCTATTAAACGTAAAATGGGCACTGCAGAAAAAGTTCATATTAAAGCAACTAACAAGGATTACACTCCTCAAGAAATCTCTGCAAAGATCCTTGCATACATGAAAAAGTATGCTGAAGAAAATATTGGCCAAAAGGTCAAAAAAGCTGTTATTACAGTTCCTGCTTACTTCAACGACGCACAAAGACAAGCAACTAAAGATGCTGGTCAAATCGCAGGTCTTGACGTAGTCAGAATCATTAACGAACCTACAGCAGCCGCTCTTGCTTATGGTCTTGACACCAACAAGAGTGAAAAGATCTTAGTCTACGATCTTGGCGGTGGTACATTCGATGTATCAATTCTTGATATCGGTGATGGTACCTTCGAAGTTATTTCAACCGCAGGTGACAACAAGCTTGGTGGTGATGACTGGGATAAGGTTGTCGCTGATTGGATTAAAGCCCAAATTAAGATTGAACACGGTATTGATGTAACCGATAAGATGGCAGAACAAAGATTTCTTGATGCTGCTGAAAAAGCAAAGATTGAACTTTCAAGTTCACTTCAAGCAACAATCTCTCTTCCATTTATCGCAATGAGCAGCAATGGTCCTGTTAACTTCGAAACAACTCTTTCAAGAGCTAAATTCCAAGACATGACCAAACACTTACTCGCTCGTACAGAAGAACCAGTTAGACGTGCATTAGCAGATGCTAAGATGAAAGCTTCTGATCTTGATCAAGTCTTATTAATTGGTGGTTCTATCCGTATGCCAGCAGTTCAAGAACTTGTAAAGAAACTCACAGGTAAGACACCAAACTTATCAGTTAACCCTGATGAAGCAGTTTCTATCGGTGCAGCATTCCAAGGTGGTGTTGTCTCTGGTGATTTGAAGGACGTTGTCCTTCTCGATGTCACTCCATTAACCTTAGGTATTGAAACTTTAGGTGGAGTTATGACACCTCTTATTAACAGAAACACAACAATTCCAACCACAAAATCACAAATCTTCTCAACTGCAGCAGATAATCAACCAGCAGTCGACATCATGGTTTACCAAGGTGAAAGACCAATGGCCCATGACAATAAACTTCTTGGTCACTTCCAATTAACTGGTATTAAACCAGCAAGAAGAGGTGAACCACGTATTGAAGTTACATTCTCAATCGATGTTAACGGTATCGTTAAAGTTCAAGCTAAAGACTTAGATACTCAAAAAGAACAAGAAATCACTATTTCTGGTTCAAACGGACTTTCTAAAGAAGATATCGATAGAATGGTTCACGAAGCTGAAGAAAATGCTGAAGCAGACGCAAAGCGTAAAGAAGAAGTTGAACTCAAGAACAAAGCTGAACAATACATCAACTCAATTGATCAAGCTCTTCAAGAAAAAGGCGAAGGTATGGATGCAACTCAAAAAGAGCAAACCCAAAAACTTCGTGATGAACTTAAGACTGCTTTAGATAATAACGATATTGAAACCCTTAAAAACAAAATTGGCGAACTTGAAAAAGCCGCTGAAATGATGGCTTCAATGCAATCTAATAAAACTCAATCTGGTGCACAACCAGAACAAGAAGGCAATCAAACTGCAGATGATGTAGTTGATGCCGACTCAACAATGAAGAACTAAGTTTAACGCATAAACTTTTCCTAAGCGTAGGGGCTTTGCCCCTTCGCTTTATCCGTTAGAAAGGAGAGAACAAATGGCAAAACGAGATTTCTATGAAGTCCTGGGCGTGAATAGATCAGCTTCAACTGACGAAATTAAATCTGCCTATCGTAAACTTGCTAAGAAATATCACCCAGACATAAATAAAGAACCTGGTGCTGAAGAAAAATTTAAAGAAGTTCAAGAAGCATGGGATGTCTTAGGTGATGAGAAAAAAAGACAAATGTATGACCAATTTGGTATGGCAGCTTTTGAACAAGGTGCTTCAACTGGTGGTGCAGGAAACCCATTTAGTGGTGCCGGATTTGGTTCTCAAGGTTTCGGTGGCGTTGACTTAGGCGATATATTTAATTCATTTTTCGGCGGAGGAAGATCTTCTAGACGTGCAAACGTTGGTCCTCAACGTGGTGAAGATACTCTTCAAAGAATTCGTATCCAATTCATGGATGCGATTCTTGGCAAGAAAGTTTTGGTCCCAGTAGAATATGACGAACCATGTCAAACATGTGGTGGAAGCGGAGCAAAAAGTGCTTCTAGCATTAAAACATGTTCTCGTTGTGGCGGACGTGGCTATGTAACTGGCACACAAAGAACTTTATTCGGCACAATGGAAACTCAACAAGTTTGTCCAGAATGTGGCGGAAGAGGCAAAATTATTACTGATAAATGTCCTGATTGTGGCGGAAAGGGCTACAAACACGTTAAACGTGATATGGAAGTTAATATTCCAGCAGGCATTAATCAAGGACAACAAATTAGAGTTCGTGGAAAAGGTGAACATGGTATAAATGGTGGCGAAAACGGTGACTTGTACTTAGAAATCGTTATCGTGCCACATCAATACTTCAAACGTGATGGTAATGATATTCACATCGACATTCCAATTAGCTTCGTAGATGCTACACTTGGTAAGAAAATTGATGTTCCTACCGTTTACGGTACATGCGAAGTAGACATTCCAGCAGGCACCCAACCAAATTCAATACTTCGTCTAAAAGGTCGTGGTATTAAAGACATGAGAAAGGGTACTCCGGGAGATCAATATCTACATGTTTTAATTAAAACTCCTACGAAACTTTCTAAAGAACAGAAAAAACTTCTTGAACAATATCGAGATTCTGAAGGTAAAGACGAATCGATATTCGAAAAGTTCATGAAAGCATTCAAGAAATAAGGTTGGCATTTGCCAATCTTTTTTGTTATGATTTTGCTATGTTTGATCCAAAAACTGATAAGTTTCCTTATCCAGAAGATACAGCAAAACATTACTTACCTGTTAAAAAAGACAACGGTAACATTTATGATGAAAATTATCCTTACATTGACAACAGTTTTTGGTTTAGATTTAAACGTGGTTTTATTAAATTTTGCATTATTTTAATAATGTTCCCACTTACTAGAATTAGGATGGGAATTCGATACAAAGGCAAAAAGAACCTTCGAAAATATAAAAAACTGTACAAAAATGGTGCTGTTAGTGTCGCAAATCATATTCATATGTGGGATTTCCCATGTGTTATGAGAGCTTTAATGCCTCGTAGGCCTAATATTATTGTTTGGGATAAAAACTGTTCAGGCGAAAATGCATTTTTTGTAAGAATGATTGGTGGAATTCCAATTCCAACTCAAAATATGAGAGGTTTTGCTAAGATGGCTCGCCAAACCTTGGATTTTGTCGAAAAAGGTGGTTGGTTACACGTCTGCGGTGAAGGTTCGATGTGGGAATATTACGCACCAATTAGACCTTTCAAAGAAGGCGCAGCATATTTTGCCGTTAAAGCCGATAAACCTCTAGTACCAATGGCTTTCTCTTATAGAGAATGCGGTTGGATTAGAAAGAAAATTTTCCATCAAATTGCAAAATTAACGCTTAATATTGGTGAACCATTATTTGCAAACAAGGAGCTGCCAAAAGATCAAATGATCAAAGATTTAACAATTAGGGCTCATGAAGCAGTTTGTGCTTTAGCAGGATGGAAAAAAGGTGAAAATTTATATCCACCTTTATATGATGAGAAATCTTCAAAACGTATTGATTATTACACTAACGAATACGGTAAAGGATACAAAGGTAGCTGGTAAAAAGCTGCCTTTTTTTATTATTCGCTTTATAAATAGATTTATATTTTGTAGAATACTAATTGAGGATTTTAATATGAACAAATACATGCACTTAGCAATTCTTGAAGCAAGAAAAGGAATTCGTCATGGTCATGGTGGACCTTTCGGCGCAGTAATCGTTAAAAATGGTGAAGTTATCGGAAAAGGTCACAATGAAGTTGTTAAAAACAACGATCCAACATGTCATGGTGAAATGATGGCAATTCATAAAGCTTGTAAAAAGCTCGGAACTTTTGATTTAAGTGGTTGCGAACTTTATACAACTGGAGAACCTTGCCCAATGTGCATGGCTGCCATTTTATGGGCAAATATCGAAAAAGTATATTACGGATGTAATATTGTTGATACCGAAGATATTGGATTTAGAGATAAAATTTTCTATGAATTCAACGAAAATGGTGGCAGAGAAAAAATGGTATTTGAACTTGATAGAAAAGCATGTTTAAAACTTTATCAAGAATACAAAAATATCGAAAATAAAACAAATTATTAATTTATTAATAAAATTACTATGGCCAAATGTAAGTACTGTCATGAGGTTATTTCAAGGCTAGATAAAGATGTCTGCCCTTTTTGTGGTGGAATTAAACCATTAGAAGGTACTGATACCTCAACACAAGACGTTACAAAAGTCATAGATCAACTCGACAACAAAGTTGAAATTAAACATAAAAAGAGAATAATTGCTGCTATTCTTTGCCTTTTATTCGGTTTGTTTGGACTTCATCAATTTTATTTAGGAAAGAATAAAAAAGGTTTAATCACTTTAGGCGTTTCTGTTAGTTTTATCCTAATTTTAGGATTAATCCTATTTTTCGCTGTTGGTTGGAAAACGCCATTTGCCTTTTTAGTTCCTTATTTCGCTGTTGAAGCCGTTATGATTGATCTTGCTACAGTTTATATTAAGAATCATTCCATTCAAGATGCTAACGGGGAGTTTTTAGAATAATGCAACGTTACTTTGGCCGAATAATGGGAAAACAAGTTATACTTGAAGATGATGATATTTTTCATTTAACTCGAGTTATGAGATGCAAAGTTGGTGACAATATTGAAGTTGTCGCTGACGGGCAAGTTTATCTTGCTACCGTTGCTCACTTTAGACCGCTTGACATAGTTGTTGTAAGAAAACTTAGAGAAAATAACGAACTTCCAAATAGAATAATTTTAATCGCCTCCTTAATAAAAGGAGATAAGATGGATTTAGTCCTTCAAAAAGCAACTGAAATTGGCGTCAGCGAGATTGTTTTACTTGAAACTGAACGCACAGTTGTTCGTTTTAAAAGAGATGACAAAGAAGTTAAACTTCGTAGATTTAGAAAGATTCTAAAAGAAGCAGCAGAGCAATCAAAAAGAACACAAATTCCTCGCCTTGATAACATAATTTCGATTAGAAATCTTCGTGATATAGAAGCTAGCGTAAAAATGGTAGCTTATGAAGGCGAAGAAGGTCCTACAACATCTTTTAATCGAGTTATTAATTCAATAAAACCAAATCAAACTATCGCCATTTTAATTGGGCCAGAAGGCGGTTTTAGCACTGATGAAATTGAATATGTAAAATACTATAAATTTAAACCTGTTAGTTTAGGAAGAAGAATTTTAAGAGCTGAAACTGCTTCTATTTACGCTTTAAGCGTAATCGCTAACCATTTAGAGAATAATGCTTAAATTTATATCACTTGGCTGTAAGGTTAATTCATATGAAAATAATGCTCTTAAGGAGCAGTTTTTGCTAAATGGATTTAAAGAAGATCAAAAACCAGACATTATTGTGATAAACACTTGTTCAGTAACAGCAGTTGCAGATCAAAAATCTAGACAAATTATTCGTAGAGAAAAACGCAATAATAAAGATGCAATTTTGTGTGTTATGGGTTGCTATTCTCAAAAGAATGCAGAATATGTCAAAAAAGAATGTGGTGCAGATATTATTGTAGGAACTTCAAATCGCAATAAAATTGTTGGTTTTGTTAAAGAATTTATCAAAGATAAAAAGCAAATAATTTGTATTGATAATGATCCACGAAAGTTTAAATATGAATCTTTTAAAACTTTCGCAATTCCGAATTCAACAAGAGCTTATGTAAAAATTGAAGATGGATGCAATAATTTTTGCACTTATTGCACGATTCCTTACACTCGCGGAGTGGCACGTTCAAGAGATAAAAACGAGATAATTGAAGAAATTTCAACTTTAGTTGAAAATGGATTTAAGGAAATCGTATTAACTGGAATTCATACTGCTCATTATGGACTTGATAATAAAGAATGTTCATTTTCGGATTTGGTTGAAGAGATTTGCAAAATTCCTGGTTTATATAGACTCCGTATTTCGTCAATTGAAGAAAGCGAAATAGATGAAAAATTCATTACTTTATTAAAGAAATATAATTGTATTGCTGATCATCTACATATGCCTTTACAAAGCGGTTCAAAAACTGTTTTAAAACGAATGGGAAGAAAATATAATGTTGATGACTTTATTAACAAGGTTAATATTATTCGAAAAGTTCGCCCAAATATCGCAATAACAACCGATGTTATCGTAGGCTTTCCAGACGAAACCGATGAAGAGTTTAATGAGACCTATGATTTCATTAAAAAAGTTAATTTCGCTGAACTACATGTGTTCCCATTTTCTCCTCGAGAAGGAACAAAAGCTTATTCAATGCCAAATCAAGTTAAACCGGAAATTAAAACTGAACGCGTTAATAAGTTATTAAAGCTTTCAGAAGAACTGCAAAATAAATATAAATCAAAATTCTTAAATCAAGAATTAGATGTTATTTTAGAAGAAAGAAATAAAAAGACTGGTTTATTAAGTGGTTTTACATCTAATTATCTAAAATTAGAAGCCGATTTACCTGATGAATATATTGGAAAAATTTGTAAATTAAAAGTTCGATAAAATCTAAACAATTTATGTATTTTTTGTACATAGTATGAAAAATAATTGAATACCTCTTGAACTAATATATAATATTACACGGTCTTAAGGAGGATTAATTATGGCAGTCCCATTCAGAAGAACTTCAAAAACAGCTAAGAGAATGAGAAGAACTCATTTCAAACTCTCAGTCTCTGGTTTAGTTAAATGCCCAAACTGTGGCGCAATGATTAAATCACACAATGTTTGCCCAAAATGTGGTTATTACAACGGCAAAGCAGTTGTGACAAAAGCTGAAAAGAAGGAAGAAAAATAACTTCTAGTTATTAAAAGGAGAAACTATGGATATCGCAAGAATGATCGATCACACTCTTCTTAAACAAGATGCTTCAACAGAAGCTATCGTTAAATTGTGTGAAGAAGCAAAACAATTCCATTTTGCATCCGTATGTGTAAACCCAGGCTTTGTACCTCTTGCAGCCAAAGAACTTAAAGGCAGCGATGTCAAAGTATGCACAGTTGTCGGTTTCCCGTTAGGTGCAACATTACCTGAAAGCAAAGCTTACGAAGCAAAACTTGCTATCGAAGCTGGTGCTACAGAAGTTGACATGGTTTTAAATGATTCCATGGCCAAAGAACACAACTATTCTTACATTGAAGATGAAGTAAGACTCGTTAAAAAAGCTTGTGGCAAAGTATTACTGAAAGTAATACTTGAAACATGCTTATTAACACCTGAAGAAATTACTGAATGTTCAAAAGCATGTGTTAGAGCTGGAGCAGATTATGTTAAAACCTCTACAGGTTTCTCAAAAGGCGGTGCTACAGTTGAAGCAGTCAAGTTAATGAGAGCAGCTGTTGGTCCAAATATCGGTGTTAAAGCAAGCGGTGGAATTCATTCACGCGCTGAAGCCGAAGCAATGATCAAAGCAGGCGCATCTAGAATTGGCGCATCATGTGGTGTTGCAATTGTCAAAGGAGAATAATATAATTATTCCCGTTACGTACGAAAGGAAGTGAGAAAAAATGCCAAAAATTGTCGTTCGCGAAAATGAACAATTAGACGAAGCTCTTCGTCGTTTCAAAAGACAAGTTAACAAATCAGGTGTTCTTCTTGAAGCACGTAAAAGAGAATTCTATCTCAAAAAAGGTTTGAAGAGAAAACGCAAATCTGAGATGGCTCGTCGCAAAACTTATTAATTAAAGTTTGTAATCGGAACTCTTATAAAAAGGGTTCCTTTTATTTTGCCTTGTAAAAAAATTATCAAAATAATGATTTACACAGTAAATCAAAAAAATAAAATCCGTAGGTTTTCATTTTTACCCCTGACTGATTATTAAGGGGGAAGTATGAAAAATGAAATACTTTATCTATCAAGGCAATGACCACGACTGTGCATTTGCCGCTTTGAAAATGTATCTTGCAGCATTAGCGAGAGACAGGTCTTATCTTTACATTCCTAAGCCCAGTAAGAGAGAACACTATAATTTAGATGATATCGCGCGTATTAGTGAAAATTATGGTGTTTCTCTCGAATGTTACACATGCACAAAGGAAAGCTACGATGATTTTGAAATTCCGTGTATAACTTTGATTGATGAAAATCATACAGTCATGGTAAAAAAGAAAAACAAAAAATCTATTGTTATTTATGATCCTGGACGAGGGGTTTTAAAAATGAAACGTGATGAATTCATTCGTCGGTGGAGAAATGTTTTACTATTTACAGAATGGCCAGAAAGTGTCAAAAAAATAGACAAAATTCGGCAACATTTGATATCGCCAAAACTAGACATTTCAAGTGCTGCAGTATCGTTACTTTCTGCAGGTCTACTAATTGGAGCCTTTTACACCCTAAATAAGGTCGAAAACTTTTTCTATTCGCTTATATTTTTAGGATTATTTATTGGTTTTCAAATTACCGAAAAATTGCTTCTTTATAAACAAGTTTATATTTTTGATATGGAATATATTCCTCGTTATTTTGATTCCAAGCATAATTGCTCGAAAGAAAAGTATGCTCAATATAACAATTACAAAAGACAATTTTTTAGCCAACATCGTCACATTTTAGCTGACATTTTACTGGCATTTACAATTACTTTTTTATTGTGCTTCAATGACTTTAGAAATGTATTTGTTTTGTTGGCATTAATTTTGTTCAAATTGCTTGAATCAATTCTATTCTCTAAAAAAGAGCAAGACACTCGAAACTATATTGCTGAAATAGAAAATAACGAATTTAAAACTCCGTCAACCGCCTCTGAATTGGCGATGAAAGCAAGCATTAAGGCAGATAACCATGTCTTTTATAGCTCAATTAAAGAAATAATTTATATTTTTAGTTCATTTGCTTTCGCTCTAGCGATGATGTTTATAACTAATCAAAGCGGGTGTAATTTCGTAATATTTCACTTTGTTATGTATTACGCTGGGTTTAATGCTTATAACCAGCTTATTGAGGCTCTTTCCAATAGGAAAGAAACCAAACAAATGGAGAGAAGATTTTTCGATTCGTGTAATTTATAGGTGTAACGGGGGCAAAGTATGTTATAATACTTTCCCCAAAGATTATGGTGATAGATTTTCTTAACCAAGGACCTAAAGAATTTAATTCTTACGAAGATATATTTAACGAGTATTACGTTAAAATCTTTAAAAATTTGAATTTGAAAGGTGAATTTATTACAGACGTTACAATCGTTGATAACAAAACAATTCATAAGATTAACAATGAATATCGACATGTTGATCGACCAACTGATGTAATAAGTTTTGCTTTCTTAGATGAAAAATCAGAAAGAGAATTAAAAGGTGGTCCAATTAATCTTGGGCAAATTATTATTTCTTATCAAAAAGCCATAGAACAAGCTGATGAATATAAACATTCTCTTAAAAGAGAAATGGTATTCTTATTTGTTCATGGTATGCTTCATTTACTAGGATATGACCATATGAATGAAGATGATGAAAAAGTGATGTTTGGATTGCAAGATGACATTTTAGGAGGTCTAAAATAATGAATTCATTAGAATTAATTGAAAAGGCAAAAGAGGCGAGAAAACTTTCATATTCTCCTTACTCGCACTTTGCTGTAGGTGCTGCTTTACTATGTAAAGATGGGACAGTATATGTTGGAGCAAATATTGAAAACTCCGCTTATCCAATGTGTATGTGTGCTGAAAGAAATGCATTATATAATGCAAAAATGCATGGTGTTAAAAAGGAAGATATGGTCGCATTAGCTCTTTCTGCTGACACAGATGAACCATGTTCACCTTGTGGTGCATGTAGACAAGTTATTAGCGAACTTTTTCCAAAAGACGCTCCTATTTATATGTCAAATTTAAAGGGCGATGTTCAAGAAACAACAATTAAAGAACTTCTACCATTTGCATTCTCAGAAGACGCATTAAAATAATGAAAAGTGGTTTTGTATCAATTGTTGGTAGACCAAACGCCGGTAAGTCTACAATTATAAACGCTCTTTTAGAGCGTAAACTTTCAATTGTTACAGAAAAAGCTCAAACAACACGTAATTCTATCAAAGGTATTTATGATGATGGAGAATATCAAATTATCTTTATAGATACTCCAGGTATTCATAAAGCCAACCATTCGCTTGGTGAATTTATGAATAAAGAAGCTTTAGATTCTGCCAAAGATGTTGATGCAAATATTCTTGTGGTAGATGCTTCAAGAAAATTTGATGCTGGTGATCAATTTATTAACGATTCACTTTCAAAAGAGATTCCACTTTTTATTGTTATCAACAAAATCGATTTAATGAGACTTCCGGAAGTTCAAGAGATTAAAGCAAAGTATCGAGAAATTTATCCAAAAGCAAAGCTTATTGAAGCAGCCGCAATTGAAAATTTTGGTATTGATGAACTTCTAAAAGAAGTTAAATCTGTAATAAAAGAAGGTCCGAGATATTTCTCCGAAGGACAAATCACAGATAAAGACTCACATTTTATGATAAGCGAAGTAATACGTGAAAAACTTTTAAAATTACTTAAAGATGAAGTTCCTCACGATCTTGCGGTTAGAGTTGATGATATTAAATCTAAGAAAGAAGCTGTCTATATTCGAGCAACAATTATTGTTGATAAAGAGTCACATAAAGGAATTGTTATTGGAAAAGGTGGCAAAAGAATTAAAGCAATCGGCATGAAAGCTCGTGCTGATTTAGAAGAATATTACAATAAACGTATTTTCTTGGAATTATTTGTCTCAGTCAAAGAAGATTGGCTAAATAATCCAAGAATTCTAAAAGAATTAGGATATAAATAATGGAATTTGAAGGAATTGTCATTCGTAGAACTTCTTATAAAGAAGGTGCTGCAATGATAAGTGTTTTAACTAAAGATAGAATTCGTTCCTTTTTAGCAAAAGGTGTTTTAAAAATAACATCTAAAAATGCTCCTAGTGTCAACTTATTTACTAGATCTCGTTTTCAAACATTTCATAACAAAGATGGCGATTGGCTAAGAATAGGTGAAATAATCTCCTCTTACCCAAATATTACTAGAGATTTTGAAAAACTTGCGATTCTAGATTTCATTAGTGAAATCACAAATACCTTAGTGGGCGAAAACGATTCAAAAGGTTTGTATGAATTCTTAGTTAAAACTTTAGAGAGTTTGAATGGTGATTTTTCTCCATTAACAGCTCTATTAATTTATTTTGCCAAGGTTTTAATTGTATCTGGTTATGGCCTAGATGTTGATTCATGCGCTATTTGTGGTAAAAAAGAGTCAATAACGGCACTATCTTATAAAGATGGTGGTTTTATTTGTAGAGATTGTTTTGAAGGCTCAGAAAGCGTAAAAACAGATACACGAAAACTTAAAATCATTCGATATATTTTCAAAGTAGATATAGCAAATTTTCAAAAGGTTGCTTTTAGCAACAATGAATGTAAAGAGATCATTTACGAGCTCTGTGAATTCTTAAATTATTCATCACAAATTGAGTTTAAGTCACTCGAACTATTAAAACAAATTTAAAAAGTACACTTAAAATAGGTTGACAAACGATATCAAAAGTAGCATATTTGTTGCTATCATTTTTAAATGAGGTTCATAATATGGAAAAGAAATTTGATGAAATTGTAAATCACTTAATTACAAGTGGTTTTGTATACCCAGATTCTGAAATCTACGGTGGTTTATCTAATTCCTGGGATTACGGTCCTTTAGGAGTTGAATTAAAAAACAATATTAAGAAGGCTTATTGGCAGAAGTTTGTTCAAGAAAGTCCAACAAATGTTGGAATTGATGCTGCAATCTTAATGAATCCAGGAGTTTGGAAAGCAACAGGACACGTTGCAACTTTCTCTGATCCATTAATTGATTGTAAATCATGTCATGCAAGACATAGAGCAGATAATCTTATTGAGGAACAATTCCCAGATGTTGATGTTCATGGTATGACCCAAGAGCAAATGATGGAATTTATCCGCAATAACAAAGTAAAATGCCCAGTTTGTGGCAAATCAGATTTCACTGATATCAGACAATTTAACATGATGTTTAGAACTCATATTGGTGTTACTGAAGCAAGTGAATCGCTAGTTTATTTGCGACCAGAAACTGCTCAAGGTATGTTTGTTAACTTTAAAAATGTTCAAAGAACATCTCGTAAAAAAATCCCATTTGGTATTTGCGCAATTGGTAAAGCATTTAGAAACGAAATTACTCCAGGTAACTTCATTTTCAGAGTTCGCGAATTTGAACAAATGGAATGTGAATTCTTTTGTAAACCAGGAACAGATCTTGAATGGTTTAAATATTGGAAAGATTACAGCTTAAAGTTCCTTGAATCTCTTGGAATTAAAGAAGAAAACCTTCGTTATAGAGATCATGAACCTGAAGAGTTAGCTTTTTATAGTAAAGCTACATGCGATGTTGAATATAAATTCCCATTTGGTTGGGGCGAAATTTTAGGTGTTGCTGATAGAACTGACTATGACCTTAAACGACATATGGATGCTTCAAAACAATCACTTGAATATTTAGATCCTGAAACTAATGAAAAATATGTCCCATACTGCATTGAACCTTCAATGGGTGTTGACCGTATTTTCTTAATGGTTGCAACAGATGCTTATGATGTTGAGCAATTAGAAAACGACTCGAGAGTCGTTATGCACTTTAAACCTTCATTAGCGCCTTATGTTGCAGCAGTTTTACCATTAAGCAAAGAACAAAGAGAATTTGCTAAAGAATTACAACAAAAATTAGCGAAGAAATTCCATGTCATCTATGATGAAACAGCCTCAATTGGCAAACGTTATAGAAGACAAGACGCAATTGGAACCCCATTTTGCATTACTGTAGATTTTGATACAGCAACTGACAATTCAGTTACAATTCGTGAAAGAGACTCAATGAAACAAGTAAGACTTCCAATTGACGAAATTAAAGAATATTTAGAAAAAGCACTTGAGGAATAATATTTAATGGCGATTGATTTTGATTTAGTAAAAGAAATAAAACAACGCGCTGACATAGTCGACGTTATTTCTTATTACTTAACTAGCGTGCAAAAGAAAGGCAAAGGTTATGTAGCTGTTTGCCCTTTTCACGATGATCATGACCCATCAATGCAAATAAGTAAAGATAAACAAACATTCCATTGTTTTGTATGTCAAACTGGTGGTGATGTCTTTACTTTTGTCCAAAAATACGACAAATGTAGCTTCGAAGAAGCTGTTCGTAAAGTTTGTGAGATTATAGGATTTGATGATCCTAGACTTCATAAACAAACTTATCAACGTAAAATCGATGAAAATTTGTTGCCAGTTTATAACTGTATAAACGAATTACAAAAATATTATGTTTATGCTTTAACAACAGAAGAAGGTAAAGTTGCACGAGATTACCTTGATAAAAGACAATTATCTCAGCAACAATGTGCTAAATTTGGAGTAGGTTATGCTTTTTCTGATGGAAAAATGACCATCGAATATTTAAAAGCAAAAGGTTTTTCTTTAAAAAATATTGAAAATACTGGAATTGCCATTGCTCAAACTTCAGGAATGAGCGATAACAATCAAGGAAGATTAATATTCCCAATTAAAGATTCAAATGGTCAAGTTTGTGGATTCTCAGCTCGTAAAATTAACGATGATCCTGAAGCTCCAAAATATGTAAATTCACCAGAAACTGTTATTTTTACCAAAGGTAACATACTTTATAACTACCATCTTGCTAAACAAACAGCTCGACATGATGGATATGTTTATGTTGTTGAAGGTTTTATGGACGTTTTTGCTTTTGACACAATTGGAATTACATCCTGTGTTGCATTAATGTCAACAAAATTAACAGAAAAGCATATTGAATTACTTAGGAAATTAGGCTGTGAAATTAGAATTTGTTTAGACGGAGATAAACCTGGACAATCAGCAATGATGAGACTTATGGCTCAACTTGATGAAGCGCACCTATCATATAGATTAGTGTCGGTTCCTGGAGAAGTAAGGGATCCTGATGAAATTCTTAAACAAGACGGCGAAGAAAAACTGAAAACTTATGTTAACAGCCTAGTTGACCCATTTAATTTTGCTTTAAATTACTACAAAAACACTTCACCTTTAGGAAGTATTGAAGATAAGAAAAAAGTTATTCATCACTTTATGCCTATGATTGCTTCAATCAAAGATAAATTAGTGCAGGAAGACTACATATATAAGCTCTCAGAAGCAACAGATTTTACTGCTTCAGCCATTAGAAATACGTTAAAGGATTTTAAAGGAAAACGTGTTGATGGTGGTGCTTCATTAACTAATGTTAATGCTGAAGTGAATACGTCTCTTGATTTATCTAAATTATCTCGTGATTTAAGAAGATTAACTCTAGCAGAAAGAACGGTGTTAGATTTAATGTTTGTTTCAGATGAAGCAATTAAATTTTATGAACAAGATATTAAATATTTCTATAACGAAATCTATAGATCAATTGCCAATTTTATTCTCGAACAATATAAAGAAACTGGAAAAATTGATACATCAGAAATGATTAACGAACTAAACGCTATAGAAATTAAAAATAAAGAGCAAATCATTAATGAAATTAGCGCAATTAATTTCAGGAAAGATAAAGCTAAGTATTCTAAAAAGATGCTGGAAGACTGTAATACAGTCATCAACGAAGAAAGAACTAAAATTTATGAGAAAAATGCATTACGGCAAGCGTGCCAAGGAAAATCCGTTGAAGAACAAGCAAAAATTTTAAAAGAATACATTTCTAAAAGAAAATAACATTTACTAGTCAAGTAGGGGAGGACGATTAAATGGCTGCAAAGAAAGAAACAAAAGCAAGCGCAAAGACAACTAAAAAAGCTGAAAGTAAAGCTGTAAAAAAAGTTGTAAAAGAAAAGAAAGTAAAAAAAGTTCCTTCAGATGATGAAGATGAAATTGAATCTTTAGATTCAATAAAAGCTCGTTTGCTTAAGAAAGCTAAAACTGATGGTGGAGAAATTGAACAAGCAGATATTCAAGATGCTATCTCTTTTTTAGATTTAGAAGATAAAGATGTTGAAGATTTAATTAATTATTTTAAATCAAATAACATTAATGTTATCTCTGAAGGCGATGATGGAGATCTTGAAGAATTAGAATTTGATGGTTCTGATGTTTCAATGGACATGGATGACGAAGATGTCCCAGATGAAAAAGAGTTACAAGATATTTCTAAACTCGTTATTGGTGATGTTAAAGTAAATGACTCCGTTAAGATTTATCTTAAAGAAATCGGTAAAGTGCCTCTTTTAACCGCTCAACAAGAAATTGAACTCGCTCAAAGAATTATTGATGGCGATGAAGACGCAAAACAAGACTTAATTACCGCAAACTTGCGTTTAGTCATTTCAATTGCTAAACGTTATGCCGGTCGCGGAATGCCATTTTTAGACCTTATTCAAGAAGGTAATATGGGTCTTATCAAAGCAGTTGAGAAATTTGACTATACAAAAGGATTTAAGTTTTCAACTTATGCAACATGGTGGATTAGACAAGCAATTACTCGTGCAATTGCCGATCAAGCTCGTACAATTCGTATTCCGGTTCACATGGTTGAAACAATTAATAAAATTACTCGTGCTCAAAGACAACTTGTTCAAGAACTTGGACGTGATCCTACAGCTGAAGAAATTTCAGATAGGCTAGAAGGTGCTTTAAGCGCAGCAAGAATTAGAGAAATTCAACGTATAAATCAAGAACCAGTCTCTTTAGAGACTCCTATTGGTGAAGAAGATGATTCACATTTAGGCGATTTCTTAGAAGATAAAGAAGTTGAATCGCCAAGTGATTACACAACAAAATCTCTTCTTAAGGACGAACTTAATGAAGTTATGCTTGAATTAACCGACAGAGAAAGAAGAGTTCTTGAACTTCGTTATGGTTTAATTGATAACCATCCTAGAACTCTTGAAGAAGTCGGTAAGGTTTTTGGTGTTACTCGTGAACGTATTCGTCAAATTGAAGCAAAAGCTATCAAAAAATTAAGAACACGTAAACGTGTATCACGCTTGGGAGATTATAGAGAGATTAAAAACTAATGTTTCTGCCTCTTAGACTTAGAACTATTGGTGATTTAATTGATCCTGGTGAGAAAGTTGCCGATATAGGCGCTGACCATGGACTTTTAGAACTCTACCTTATAGGTAGAAATAAAAATATTCAAATAATTGCTATTGAAAACAAAAAAGGTCCTTACCAGAATTTACAAAATAATATAGGTGCTTTAAAAGCAGTTAAATTATCATTTTCGAATGGTCTAGTCAGCGTTAGCAAAGATGTAACCTCAATTGTTATAGCTGGAATGGGTGGATTAAACATTAAATCAATTATTGATGAAAGACCAGACAAAATAGCAAAAGTCAAAAAGATCATAATTGATGCTCATAGAGATATTGATGTTGCTAGAAAAACAATTGTTAATTATGGATTTGAAATCGCGAAAGAAATTATTGTCTTTGAAGATAATAAATTCTACGTAATTACTTCATTTGAAAGAAATGAAAACCATAAAACTTATTCTGAAGACGAAATTAAATTTGGATATAAAATTTACGAAGATAAATTGTGGCCAAAATACAAAGAATATTTGATTAATCACAACATAGAAACAATTAGCAAAATTAAAGATAATCCAAAACTTCAAGACAAAGTCTTGGAATTAACAAAAATTAATGAAAGATTAGAAAATTATGGAAAAAATTAAGTTATTTAGAGAACTTGCAAAACGTTTCCCAAAATCTATCAAAAGTCGTGGTGATAGAGTTGGTTTAATGACTGGAAAATTGCCAGATCAAATTAATTCAATTTTACTTTGCTTGGACTTTGATGAAGAAGTACTAAATATTGTTAAAAACAAAAAAGAAAAACCTGACTTAATTTTAACCCACCATCCTTTTATTTACGGACCAAGACAAAGAGTTTTATCGCATCACGATGTTAAACGTTTCGTTTGCGAAGAAATCGATAAGATGGGAATCCCAGTTTATTCTATGCATACAAATTTTGATGCTGGCAGAGATGGTATGAATGATGCTTTAGCTAATGCTCTTAAATTAAAAAATATCAAGCCTTTAGAAACTGTACCTATGGCACGTGGAGGAGAGCTTGAAAATGAAATGGAGATACATGAATTTGCATTGTATGCAAATAAATGTCTTGGACTTGAATATTCGCATTTAATTAATGGTGGCCAAAAACGTATTAAAAAAGTGGCAATTATTGGTGGTGCAGGATCAAGAGATTTCCTTAAAGTGAGAGATGAAGGTTATGACATTTTCCTTTCAGGAGATATTCCACATCATGCAAGAAGAGATATTTTGGCATTTCATTATAACTTTTTAGATGTATCTCATGAAATTGAACGTATTTTTATGCCACAAATGAAAAAATTACTTCTTGAGATTGACCCAACTCTTAAGGTTGAAATTGTCGATCACGAAGTAATTCCAGAATTAATTAAGTAATTTATTTTTAATTTCGTTTATAACTTCTTTAGGAGTAGAAGCTCCAGAAGAAATAACAACATGGGAAAGACCTAAAAGGTCTTTTTCTTTTATGTCTGATGCATTTTGGATTAATTTGACTTGTTTTGAAGGGTAAAGATTTTTTGCAAGATTGAATAATGTTTTGGAGTTATTTGAATTGCTTCCTCCAACAACATAAATTAAATCAACGTCTTTATCTAAATTCATTAACGCTTCTTGCCTTTTGGTTGAAGCGTGACAAATTCCTTCTAAAAATTTTGCTTTTGGATATTTAGCCAATATTTTCTTATTAATCTCTTCAACTTCAAATTTTGATAGAGTTGTTTGAGATATCACCAAAGGTGATTTCTCTAAAACTTCAGGAATATTTTGTTCTTTATAATCAATAAAGAAGATATTTTTTGATAATGAAAGCGCCGCAACTGCTTCAGGGTGGTTTTTAGCTCCAATATAAAAAACAGGAAATCCTTTATTAACTTCTTCAAAAATGGTTTGTAATGAGGTTTTAACAAAAGGACAAGTTGCATCAACTATAACATGCCCATTTTTAATAAGTTTTTCCTCAACACTTATTGCATGTCCATGTGCGGATAAAATAACAACAGAAGGTTCTTTAATTTCATCAATTAATTGTTCTAAAGAACAATCTTTTTTATATATGGTTTCAATTCCTTGATTTTGTAGGCTTTTCAATGAGTCTTCGTTATGAACAAGCATGCCCAAAATAACAACATTCGTATTAGGATGTTCTTCTTTAGTTTTAAGTGCTATTTTGATGGCTCTTTCAACACCAGAACAGTATCCGCTTGGTTCTAAAACAGTGACTTTCATGAGTTCTATAATACCACGTTTAAGATTTTTCGTGTATAATTAGGCGCGGGAAAAATTATGTCGTTTAAAGGAATTAACTTATCTGAATTAATGATCAAGTCTTTAAATAGACAAGGTTTTACTAATCCTTCTGAAATTCAATTAAGAGCAATTCCTAAAGCCTTAAAAGGTGAAACTTTAATGGTTCAATCCGCTACAGGAACCGGTAAGACATTGGCCTTTTTAGTTCCATTAATTGAAAAAGTTGATTTGAAAAATCAAAATATTCAATCTATTATAATTGCGCCTACAAGAGAACTAACTCAGCAAATCTATGATTTTGCAGTTCCGTTTTTAAAAGAATTCCCATCTTTAAAGATTAAATTATTTAAATCGGGAATCGAAAGAGAAGAAAGTTCTCAAGGTCTTTCTATACCTCCACACATCGCAATAGGAACTCCGGGAAGATTGGTTGATATTTTAGTGGGTAAAGTTTCTTTAAGGCACGTTAACACGATTGTTTTAGATGAGGCAGATATGCTTCTTAAAGAAGGTTTCTTTTTAGAGATCGATAAAATAGTTGAACAAACTAATAAACCTAGATTTTTGGTGTATTCAGCTACACTAGAAAGTAATTTATCACACGAACTTGAGAAATATATTGGGTCTAATGTACCAGTCATCAACGAAGAGACAATGACTGCGTCAAATGTTACCCATTATCTTATAGATATTAGGCACAATGATGTTATTACATCATTAGTTAATGTTATTAAAATTATAAAACCTTATTTATTACTTGTTTTCGCATCTAAAAAAGAGACCGCAAATGAGATTTATTCATATCTTAGAGCAAGAAAATATAAAGCGGCTTTATTAACAGGTGATTTGGATGCTCGCGAAAGAAAATCAATTATTCGTAGAGTTAAAAATGATGAGTTTCACATTTTAGTGTGTTCGGATATGGCCGCACGTGGACTAGATATTCCTGATGTTAGTGATGTAATTAACGTTGATCTTCCAAATAATTTAGAATTCTATTATCATCGCGCGGGTCGAACCGGAAGATTTAATAAGACAGGAAATTGCTATACATTTTATAACAATGACAAGACTACAAAACCACTCGCATTAATCAAAAACGGAGTTAAATTTAAGTATTTGATACTTAAAGAAACTGAACTTGTTGAAGGAAAAGGTATTGAAAAATCCCATCCTACAAAACGTAGAGTTGATCAAGAACTTCAAAATAAAATTCAAAAAGCGAAAGCTCAAATAAAGAGCAAAGACAAGAAAGTTAAACCTGGTTATAAAAAGAAACAAAAGCAGGTTATTGAAAAAGTAAAAGCAAAACATAGACGTGAAATTATTCGCAAGGATATTCGTCGTCAAAGAGTAGAACGTTATAAGAGGGAGAATCAAAATGGATGATCTTTTAATTGGCTCACATGTTTCAATGAGTAGTCCTAAATACTATTTAGGATCTGTTGAAGAAGCTATATCGTATGGCTCAACAACATTTATGTTTTATACTGGCGCGCCTCAAAACGCATTCCGTTCTCCTCTTGAAAAGCTTCGTATTGATGAAGGTCGTGCTCTAATTAAAGAGCATGGTTTTGATGAATCTAAAATCGTTGTGCATGCTCCATATATTATTAACATCGCAAATCAGCTTAATAAAGCGAATTACGACATGGCAAAATCCGTTCTTCTTAACGAAGTTAAGAGAACTGCAGGATTTGGTTGTGAAATCTTAGTTTTACACCCAGGAAGTCATGTCAACACAGGCATCGAAAATGGTGTAGATTCGATTGTAAAAGCATTGGATTGGGTTTTGTCTCAAGATGGCACTAAAGTTAAAATTGCTCTCGAAACTATGGCGGGAAAAGGCTCAGAAATGGGCACTTCATTTGAGCAAATGCAAGAGATCATTTCCAAATGTAAATATCCTGATAGAGTGGGTATTTGTCTTGATACTTGTCACATTAGTGACAATAACTATGACATTCGTGGCTTTGAAAAGATTTTAGATACTGTTGAAAGAACAGTAGGATTAAATAAATTATTCGTAGTCCATATTAATGATTCAAAAAATCCAATTGGCTCACATAAAGACAGACACGAAAATCTTGGTTATGGTGAAATCGGCTTTGAAGCATTAAATGCGGTGGTGCATAATCCACGTTTAAAAGACATCCCTAAAATACTTGAAACTCCATACGTTAACGATAAACCACCATACAAAATTGAAATTGAAATGCTAAGAGCTAATAAATTTAGCGATTGGAAAAGCAAATTAGAAATTAAAGAAGTCGAAAAAGAATTAAGACACGCATTCGCTTCTATCGTAAAATAAAAATGCCTTTGGCCTTTTTTATAACTTTTGAATTTCTTTTATTAGTTCATCGAATATTTTGTCGTCAGGAACTGTTTTAATAATTTCTTCTTTTTTAAATATTACCCATTGGCCTTTGCCGCCCGCACATCCAATATCAGCGCGTTTAGCTTCGCCTGGACCATTTACGATGCAACCCATCACAGCTACCGTTTTATTGATGTGGTTATCTTCAAGATATTTAAGAACTTTCTTTGCTAGAGGTACTAAATTAACTTGAGTACGTCCACAAGTTGGGCAGGAAATAAGGTTTGGATAATCGTTTCTAATTTCTAAATCTTTAAGAAGTCTACGACATGCTCTAACTTCTTCTTGAGGTTCATCAGAAAGTGAAATTCTAATGGTATCTCCGATACCATTTAAAAGTATAGGAGCAAGACCTGCAGTCGATCTAATTAAACCAATATCTTTAGGACCGGCTTCAGTGATGCCTAAGTGAAGAGGATAATCAAATTTTTCGGCCGCCAATTTATATGCTTCAACTGTTTCAAGTACATGAGAACCTTTTAGACTTATGACTGTGTCATAGAATCCATATTTTTCGAGCATTTTGACGGTCTTTTCAGCACTTTCGACTAATTCTTTAGCCTTAACAATTGAAGTGTCGTTATTGACATTTTTATCGATTGAACCGGAGTTAACTCCAATTCTAATAGGAACATGTTTTTCTTTACAAAGTTCGACTACTTTTTTGACGTTTTCTTCTGAGCCAATATTGCCTGGGTTAAGTCTAACAGCACTGGCTCCAGAGTTAATTGCTTCGATAGCGAGTTTATAGTCAAAATGAATATCTGCAATTAGAGGAACTGAAATTTTAGAGATAATATCTCTAATTGCTTTTGCATCTTCCATATCTAAAACAGATACACGCATTAAATCCGCGCCTAAAATAGCGCATTCATTAATTTGTTTAACAACTTCATCAACTTTTGAAGTTTTGATATTGCACATAGATTGGATTAAAACTTTGTTTGATCCACCTATTGTGATATTTCCTACTTTAATTGTTTTTGTGTGATTTCTTGTAGTCATAACCATAAAAGATTATAACAAACATAAAATATTATGTAGATATATTTTAGTTAATGTGCTATTATTTTTGTCGCAAAAGCAAAGGAGAAAACCTATGCCAAGAGAAAATATTACACTTAAATGCACAGTTTGCGGTGAAGAAAACTACATCACAAACAAGAATAAAAAAGAACATCCAGACAGAATGGAAACCAAAAAGTACTGCTGGAAATGTAAAACTCACACAGTGCATAAGGAGAAAAAGTAAGGATTTATCCTTATTTTTTTGTTTATGGTCGATATTTATTACAATCGAACAGGTGCTAATTCGTTTCTTTGCATTAACGAAAAGAACGAAGCTTTTTTAGTTGATCCAAGCGTTTCACCTGATGGTGGATTAATTGACCACATAAACAAATTAAACGTTAAATTAGTCGCTATTTTAATTACACATGGGCACTGGGACCATATTGGTACTTTAGAAGATATTTGCAAATTAAATCCCGGAATACCTGTCTATATTAGCGAAGAAGAAGCAGAATTTTTAACAAATACTGACTTAAATCTTTCTATAGAAGCTCAAGAAGGTGGATACAAAGTCAGAGTTTTAGACTATCTTCCTGAGAACTTAATCAAAGTATATGATGGCGAAACTTTAGAAATTGCAGGCTTTAAAGTGGACGTTATTTTAACACCGTTCCATACTCGAGGAAGTACTTGTTACATCGTAACAAGTGAAAAAGCTCTTTTCGCAGGAGATACATTATTCTTTTCAACTGTTGGTAGAACTGATCTTCCTACAGGAAACGCTAGACAAATGGAATCATCCTTAAGAAAACTAAAAATGCTACCAGATGAATTAAAAGTTTATCCTGGCCATGGAGCATGCACTAGACTAGAAAGAGAGAAGAAATATAACAGTTATTTGAAAAATATCTAATATTTAGATATAATTTGACTGATTTTGGAGAAAATACATGAACGTAACAGAATTGAGACCTGGTTATTATTTCCTAGACGAAGGTAATTTATACCAAGTTTTAGATATTCTTTTAAACAAAACTGCCATGAGAAAGATGGTGGCGAAGATAAAAGCCAAAAACTTACGTACTGGTGCAATTATCGAACTCGCACGTAACTCTGGTTATGACGTTGAAAGAACATCTATTACAAAGAAAAAGATGGCTTATCTATATGATGCAGGCGATTTTCTCGTATTTATGGATAACGCAACATTCGATCAAATTGAGATTGCAAAGTCAAAACTTGAATGGGAACTTAATTTCCTTATTGCAAACTCTGAAATTGATATCGTTTTCTATGAAAACGAAATATTAGGTATCTCTCTACCTCCTTCAGTTGCTCTTACAGTAGCTGATTGTGAACTTAGTGTACGTGGTGATACTATTAATAGGGCTTTAAAATTAGCTACACTCGAGACAGGTTTCTCACTTAAAGTACCTGAATTTATTAATGCAGGTGAAAAGATACTTGTCCGTACAGACACAGGCGAATATCAAGGACGCGCCTAAAAAGGAGAAAAAATGGAATTAGTTACATTAGCATTGGAAACTGGTGGTGTAATCGGTATTGCAATCGGTTGTGTCATCGCTGGACTTATCGCTGGATTCTTCCTCTCACGTTGGTTCTTCAAACGTGAACTTAAGAAAAATCCTCCTATCAATGAAAACATGATTCGCGCTATGTTTATGCAGATGGGACGTAAGCCAAGTGAGTCTCAAATCCGCGCAGTTATGAACTCAATGAAACGCAATCAGTAAGCCGAAATTGATAACGATGGAGCGTTCCTCAGGGGACGCTTTTTTCGTGCCTAAATGAGCCTATTTTTACACACATATATTTTTTAATAAGAGTTGAAGTGGTGGTGAAAACTGTAAAATAAAAAATGTCAATTAAAAACCTACATTTCATCGAAACAATTTGGTGTTTCCACAATGTAGGTCTTTGTTAATTCACAATGAATAAAACTACTAATTTTCTACTAAATTCTCTTGGATTTTTGTTATTACATCCATTTAATTTTATTCTCGACTCCGGCTGCTAATTTTCTTATATTTGAGCGATGTCTGAAGATGAGGATTCCAGTTATTAAAGTTGAAGTTAGAGCGAACCATAAATTTGCCCCTGCCCAAAGCTCGATTAAACCAAATCCCCAGAAGGTAAAGCTACAATTCAAGACTCCGGTAACGGTCAAAATGTAGATCAACCAGGCAACAAGAGTAGTAGCCACAGATCCTATTATTGAAGAGAGAGAAACATATTTTGATTTTTTAAGGGTGATTCCAAAAACCAAAAAACCAAAAATGCTCATAAGCCAGTTAGTGAAAAAGACAAAACCTGTTAAACTAGCCACAGCCTTTCCGCCTTTGAA
Source organism: uncultured Caryophanales bacterium (assembly GCA_946624155.1). The sequence goes on along the minus strand of CAMORU010000003.1, from coordinate 52,814 downwards.
TCCAGCAAAAATTGGCCAACAATGACCTAATGTTGCTCCTAAAGGAGCAAGCATAATTGCTAAAGCACCATTTGCATACATTCCAGTACCTAATTTTTCAGAAAAAATATCTTTAATTCCTGCAAAATTGAGTAAAACCCACACCAAAATTAAAGGCAAAACTGTTTTAATTGCATCCAAAATGATTGTTACAGCACCCAATTTTTTGCCATAAAGTCGTCCAACATTAGTTCCGCCTGAGTTTTTTGACCCATTTTCACGTGGATCTTCGCCCCTAAAGAGTCTACAAAGTATGACTCCGACCGGAATTGAACCAAAAAAATATCCTAAAATTAATGATGTTAAACAAGTGATTATATTATACAAGATAATATCCATCTTAATTCTCTCCTAAACCTTATAAATCATACATAAAAAGTGCTTTAGATTACAACAAATATTTTGTTATAATCAATGCTTGAAATTCAAAAAGGACAACGAAATAATGGCAGAAAATAAGGGAAAATCATCGTATACAGCCGCTGATATTGACCTTTTAGAAGGGCTTGCTGGTGTTAGAAAAAGACCTGCAATGTATATCGGTTCAACAAACGTTTATGGTGTCCACCACCTAGTCTGGGAAATAGTTGATAATGCGGTCGATGAAGCATTAAATGGGTACGGAAATACTATTAAAATTACAATCCACAAAGATGGATCTTTAAGCGTAGAGGATGAGGGAAGAGGAATTCCTGTTGATATTCATCAACAGACTAAGATGCCTGCAGTCCAATTAATCTTCACAACCCTTCACTCTGGAGGTAAGTTTTCAAATAAAGCTTATCAATCATCTGCCGGACTCCATGGTGTTGGTTCTGCTGTCACAAACGCCTTATCAGAATACTGCGATGTCACTGTTTTTAAGAATGGTCAAATTCATCATATCCGTTTCGAAAATGGCGGAAAACTTGTTACTCCTCTTGAAGTTCTTGGTAATACCAAGAAAAGAGGCACATTAGTTCGTTTTAAACCTGATGCAAAAATATTCTCAACGACCGACTTTAAATTTGACATGATTTCGTCTCATATTCAAGAAAGTGCGTTCCTTTTAAAAGGCGTAAAATTTGTACTATCTGACGAAAGAAGTGGAGAAAAAGTTGAGTTTTGTTATAAAGACGGTATAAAAGAGTATATAAGTTCACTTGAACACGATAAAAACACAATTGGTGAAATAATCGCCTTTGAAGGTGTTGACGATTCTATATCTATAGATATAGCAATGCAATATGCTGTCCAAGATTATAGCGAAAATATCTATTCTTATGCAAATAATGTAAGAACTAGAGACGGTGGTACTCACGAACAAGGATTTAGAGCTGGATTAACAAAAGCTATTAATGACTATGCCGAAGAGCATGGATTAATTAAGAAAAATACGAAGCTTGAAGGCGGAGATATTCGTGAAGGTTTGACTGCAATAATTTCTTTAAAGATTCCTGAAGAAAAGCTCGAATATGAAGGTCAAACTAAGCAAAAACTAGGAACTCCTGAAGCTTTACCTATCGTAACTAATTTTATTTATAATAACTTAAGTTATTATCTTGCAGAGCACAAAGAATTTGCGGTCAATTTGATCAAGAAATGTGTTGATGCTCAAAACACAAGAATTGCAGCTAGAAAAGTCCGCGATGAGATGCGTTCTAGAAAGACTATCAAACAAGACATAGTCTTGTCTGATAAGTTAACACCTGCTGCTTCTAAAGATTATGATAGAAACGAACTTTTCATAGTTGAGGGTGATTCTGCAGGTGGAACAGCGAAAAAGAGCCGTGATAGAATACATCAAGCAATATTACCACTACGTGGTAAACCTTTAAATACTTTCGGCCTAACAATCGATAAAGTTCTTAAAAATGAAGAATGTGCTACTTTGATTAATACTATCGGAGCAGGTGTAAAAGAGACATTTAATGCCGATAATTCCCATTATGGGAAAGTTATCATTATGACTGATGCTGATACCGATGGAGCACACATTCAAACACTTTTAATTACTTTCTTTTACAACTTTATGAGACCCCTCATTTTGAAGGGAAAATTATTCGTCGCTTTGCCTCCTTTATATTTAATATATAAAGAAAATGATAAGAAGAAGTACGAATATGCCTGGGATGATGAAGGTTTAGCTATTGCAAAAGAACATGTTGGATATGGATGTAAAGTTAAACGTTTCAAAGGTTTAGGCGAAATGAACGATGATCAATTAAAAGAATCAACAATGGATCCTAAATCTAGAGTTTTGCTTAAAGTTACTATTGAAGACTCTCTTCTTGCAGAACAAAGACTTATTACCCTTATGGGTAATGACCCACAAACAAGACGTCAATGGATTGAAGAAAACATCAATTTCAACGAAGTTGACTCCTTTATTGAGGAGGTGAAGTAATATGGCAAAGAAAAATGTTACTCCTGAAGTAGAAATTGTTGAAAATATCCATAGCGAAACCCTTGAAGAAATCATGGGAACACGTTTTGCAACGTACGCAAAATATGTTATTCAAGACCGTGCAATTCCTGATGCAAGAGATGGTTTAAAACCTGTTCAAAGACGTATTATTTATACTATGTATAAAGATGGTAATATTTTTACCCGTCCAACAAAGAAATGTGCTCACACAGTCGGTGCTGTTATGGGCGAATATCACCCACATGGAGACTCATCAATTTATGAGGCTCTTGTTAGAATGTCTCAGGATTGGAAAAATAATGCTCCTTTGATCGATTTCCAAGGTAATAACGGCTCAATTGATGGCGATGGACCAGCTGCTTATCGTTATACTGAATCTAGACTTAGCCAAATCGCGGAAGAAATGGTCCGTGATATCGACAAAGAAACAGTTGATATGGCTTTAACATTTGACGATAGTGGTTTTGAACCTGTTGTTTTACCATCTCGTTTCCCCAACTTACTTGTTAACGGAACTGAAGGTATCGCGGTTGGTATGGCAACAGACATTCCTACACATAACCTCAAAGAGGTTATTGATGCGACAATTTATCGCATTAACCACGTAAGAGTTGAGCCTATTGACTTAATGCAATTTATTAAAGGCCCTGATTTCCCAAGTGGTGGTATCATTTATGCTTCAAAAGGACTTCAAGATATATATCTTGAAGGAAGAGGACGTATTGAAGTTGCTGCAAAAGCTGAAATAATCGATACAAATAAAGAAAAAGCAATCATTGTTACCGAAATTCCATTTAAAGCCCAAAAAATTCAACTCGTTCACGAAATTGATATGTTAAAACATAATAATGTTTTACCAGGAATTGCTGAAGTTCGTGATGAGTCTGATGGAAATGGTATTAGAATCGTCATCGAAATTAAAAAGGATGCCAAAATTGACGTAATTTATAACTATTTAATGACAAAATCCGGTCTTAAAATGGGTTATTCAGCAAATATGGTAGCTATTGTAAATGGCTCACCAAAAACAATGAATTTACTCGATTTTATTGATTCTTATATCGACCATCAAGTCGACGTAATTACTCGTAGATCAACCCATGATTTAGCAAAATCAAAAGGCCGTTTAGACATAGTAAATGGCTTAATAAAAGCAATCTCAATTTTAGACCAAGTTGTCGAAACAATTCGCTCTTCAAAAGATAAGCAAGATGCGAAGAAAAACATTCAAAATAAATTCGGTTTTAACGAAGCTCAAAGTGAAGCAATTGTTATGTTACAACTTTATAAGTTGTCAAATACCGATATTACAATTTTAGAGAACGAAAAAAGAGACCTTGAATCCAACATTGAATTCTTAAACGGAATCCTTGAAAATCGTGACAAATTAAACCGCCTTTTAGTCAAAGATTTGAAGGCTATTTCGGAAAAATATGGCCGTGATAGAAAAACACAAATTATTGAGAAAGAAGAAACTAAAACAATTGATGTTCGTGACCTCATTTCAAAGGAAGAAGTCATGGTTGCTGTTTCTCGTGATGGTTATTTCAAACAATCAACAATTAAATCTTATGCAAGTAGTGGTGAAAATCCACTCCCAGGCTTAAAAGATGGTGATGTTTGTGTTTTTGCAGGGTCTGCAATGACTACAGACTATTTAATAAGTTTTACAAACTTAGGTAACTTCCTATACATTCCAGTTTATGAAATTCCAAGTAGTAAGTGGAAAGAAGAAGGAAAACATATTAACTTTAAGATCTCTTTAAATCCTAATGAAAAAATAGTGCGTGTGTACGCAATAGAAAAGTTTAGAGACGATTTATTCTTTGTCTTAGTATCTAAACGAGGGCAAATTAAACGTTTATCTTTAGATAATTTCTCAGTTGTTCGTTATTCTAAGCCCCTCATTTGTATGAAACTTTTACAAGATGATGAACTCGCCGATGTCGTATTCACTAATGGTAATAGCGATATTATGTTATTCACAAGCGATGGAAATGCCACATTCTACAACGAAAATGAACTACCAAATTCTGGCATGAGAAGCGGTGGTGTAAAAGGCATCTCAAAACTAGGTCAAGCTACCATCGTAAATGCGCTTGCTTATCCAAAGGATAAAGTCGATGGAAAAGTATGCTTAATAACAGACCGTGGAGCAATCAGAATTTATGATCCAGAAAAAACTAATTTAGTAACAAGATTAGGCAAGCCAAGTCAAGTGTTTAAATCATTCAAATCAGAAGAACACAAATTAGTTTATGCGTTTAAAATAGATACTTCAGTTGAATCTAATCTAATTAGATTCTTGACTAGTATGAAAGAAATTAAGGAAGTAAATGTTAATGACTATCATTTAACCCCGATGGATTATTATTGCCATGACTCAATTAATTTAGGTAAGAAAACTAAATTAGAACTTCCGTTTATCGAAGGCAAAGATAGAATTTTAGCTTCAACTGTTTCTCAAAAAATTGAAGTTCCTATTGAAGAAATAGAGAAAGAAACAATTGTTGATGAAAAAATTCCTTCAAAGAAGGAAGATGAAGTTCCTGAGAAAGGATATACACAAATTTCCATCTTTGATGACGATGATGATTTGAACTAAAAATTCAATCAAAATTAGCACTCTGAAAAGGGTGCTTTTTATATGCGCGTTTTATATTCGTTATTAGAAAACTTTTAAGTTCTCTAAATTTCATTTATAATATCGATATATGTTGAAAAGATATATCCCATTTGCTCACGCTGAATCGATTTATCAAATCGATTTAGAATTCTTTAGCAAATTAGGTATTAAATATGTCTTTGCAGATTTAGATAACACTTTGGACTCTTATCGACAGCAAACTCCTTTAGAACCGGCAATAAAATTGAAAGAAGAGCTGTCTAAAAGAGGAATTGAACTTATTATTGTTTCAAACAATAGAGGGAAGAGAGTTCAAAAATATTCTAAAGAATTAGGAGTTAGACACTGGTCAAGTTTAGGAAAGCCATTTGCAATTCGGATCAAAAAAATTATGAAACGTCTCAATATCAAAAAAGACGAAGTAATAATGATTGGAGATCAAATTGTTACAGACATTAGCTGTGCTAATGGAGCTAAAATTAAATCGGTGTTAACAGAAAAACTCGTCCCAGAAGATCAACCAACAACAAGATTCAATAGGTTGTTCGATAATCCACTAAGGCGAAAGCTAAAAAGAAAGAATTTATTAAAAGATTGGAGGCAAATCTAATATGGAACAAATACAAAAGGTCAGAAAATGCTACTCTTGTGGCGCAACACTTCAAAGCGAAGACCCGAATAAGGAAGGATATGTTAATCCTGAAATTTTAGAGAACCCAACTCAAAATTTCGCATTCTGCCAAAAATGCTTTGAAGCTGAAAGGTTCCGTGCATTAAGTAATGAGCCATTCATCGATTATGAATTTATTGATGTTTTAAAAGAAGCAAAAAGAAATGATTCGCTTCTAGTTTACGTAGTAAACCTATTCTCTTTTGAAACTTCTTTTTCAAAAGAAGTAATCGATTTAATTCAAGGAATGAACATTTTAGTTGTAGGAACAAAATGGGATTTACTTCCAGAAGGTGTAACTTACGAAGATGTTTCTGAATACGTTGCACATAGATTTAGAGTTGCCGGATTACAAATTCAAGCTAAAGATGTTTATATTGCCTCAGTAAACGATGAAGACTCAATTAGAGCAACTCTTACAAGAATCTTTGAACTTAAAAACGCTAAAGATGTTTATGTCGTAGGTCCACAAGATTCTGGCAAAACAGCTTTAATTAATGCCTTCTTAAAGATTTATAATAACTTATCAAACGGAAATATAGTTACTTGTAACTATAAAAACACTCATTTAAAGGTAATGCAAATTCCTTTAACTTCAAAATCAAGCATGTACGAAACTCCTGGCATTTCGATTACAAATTCAATTTTATTTGGTTTAGATGCTAAAACTTTAAAAAGCATTTACCTTACAAAAGCCGTAGAACCACGTGAAATAAGCGTTTCTGAAGGCCAATCGATCTTCATTGGGGGTTTAGCTATCATTGAACATTTAGATGGCGATAAACTCGAAGTTATCTGCTATTTCCACGATAATGTTGAATTACACAAATCTCACGTTAGTGATGTCGAGAAGAAATTCCTTAAACTTAAGAAGAGAGGCGATTTAGTGCCTTCTTTACCAAAGGTAACTTCTACAAAAGATATGGAAGTCTTTGATATTGCATTTAATAACGAAAAACCTTTATATAGAGATCTCGGTTTTGCTGGTCTTGGTTGGGTTACCATGAAAGCCTCTAATCAAAGAATTAGAGTTTATGTTCCAAAAGGTGTCTCAATTTATACATCAAGACCAAAAGTAAAAATTAAATAATGAAGAATTTTGTTGTTTTTGGCGGCACTTTTGACCCAGTCCATAACGGTCATTTAAGAATATGCGAAAAAGCTTCTGAGAAGTTTAATGCTTCTATAATTTTCGTGCCATCAAAAGCACCAAGGTGGAAAACTCCTGAGGAAACTTCTAATCAAAGATTAGAAATGTTAAAACTAGCTTTAAAAGATGTAAATTTCGAATATGAGATTTGTGAATTTGAGTTAAATTCAACATCTGAAGTTAATTATTCGATTGATACAGTTAAATATTTAAAAAAGCTTCATGAAGAAGATAATCTCTATTTTTTAATTGGTGCGGATCAGGTCAATAAATTTAGAGAATGGAAAGACGCTAAAGAAATTTCTAATCTTTCAAACATTGTCTATGTTAATAGACCAGGTTTTAAAATAGATTTAAACATTATTAAAGAATTTAATATGACTGATTTGGAATATTTAAAAAGCGGTGATGTTAGTTCTAGTGCAATTAGAGAAATGAAATCGGTGGATTTACCTTTAGATGTTCTAAAATACATTGAAAAGAATCGCCTTTACTTTGTAAAGAAAGTCGCAGATATTATCCCTGAAAAGCGTTTAAATCACTCAATTGAAGTTGCTAATTTAGCATTAGAAGTTGCAAAAGTTAATAAACTTGAACCTTTAGAAAAGTATTTCTTTGCCGCTTTACTTCATGATCTTGGAAAATGTTACGTTAAAGATGATGAGAATTTATTAAGTTTAATGAAAAAACTTTATCCGGAATATTTAGATATTCCAAATTTTGCATATCATCAATTTATTGGAGAGTATTTAGCTAAAGCTAAACTTGGTATTGAAGATCCAGAAATTTTGGATGCAATTAAGTTTCATTGTACAGGAAAAGCAAACATGTCACCTTTAGGAATGGTTGTTTATGCATGTGACAAAATTGAACCAACTCGTGATTTTGATTCAACTTGGTTAATTAATGCATGCATGAAAAACTGGAAAGAAGGTTTCTTAACAACTTTAGAAGATAATAGAAAATATTTATTAAGTGCTAAAAAAGACATTACAAATAGATTAACAGACGAATGTTTTGCTATGTATTTAAAATAGGTTATTCTTTTTAATATATAGAACTTCGTATAATGTCTATTATGTTAACCAAACTATAAAAAGACAAGAAACCATCGAATAAATTTGGTGGTTCTTTTTATATCAAAATGCCATTATTAGGCTGAATAATTATCCGCATTTGTTATTATAAAACTACTAAATATCTACTAATTGGTGTTCACTTATTCCACCGCTTTAGTCGAGATTTTACCTATCTTACTCTTCAATAGTGATGTTAATATCGATACTAGTAAAACTAGTATAATGGCCATTAAGCTATACGCGAACATAGGCGTAATATCTGATGGGCTCAATATCTTGTATGAACTAATCATAGCACCAATGCCGCCTTCTGTTATGCCAGTGACAATCTCAGCCATAATTTCAATCTTAAATGCAAGTGCGAAGGTTGAAACAATTCCGAGTGCAATATAAGGCATACCTAAAGGTAATTGTATAAAAAATAGTGTTTTTAACTTACCTGACCCATCAACTTTCGCTGCTTCAAGAACATTGCTGTCTGTTGATTTTAAACCACTAACAATACTTTCGTATAGAATCGGGAAAGCGATTAATATAACTACGAAAACTGGTGCTTGGTATCCATCAGTTAAAACAACAAATAAAAAGATAAATGTTGCTGTAGGAGCAGCCTTTAAGAAAGTCATTAAAGGTGTGAAAAATTTATATAAAGTATCATTGTTATTTACAATTATTCCTAAAAGGAATGCAAGCAAAAATGACGCCGCAAATCCAATAATCAAACGAATAATTGAAAAGCCTAAATATCTATAAGTTTCCTTCTGGCCAAGATATTCAAACATTAGCTTAAAAGTCTTAATAGGTGTTGGAAAAATTGATGAGCTTAGATCAACTAAAGCCGACACTAAAAACCATAATCCTATTATAAATAGGAATCCAAGGAAAAATATAAAATATTTATTACGCAATATCTTCATTTGTTATTTGTGGAGCACCGATTACACTTAAAAATTTATTTGTATCAGTAAGAATATCTTTAGATTCTTTAAATCCGATACCCATTCTATTGCCGTTTTTTGTTGCTTCTTCTGCAACTTCGGGTTTAACGCCAAACTTTAATTGAGGTGATTCAACTTTGTTCATGCTCTTTTTAAGACTACTTGGAGTTTCAATGAACTTTTCAATTGAAGATTTCAATTTTGGTACAAACTCTTCTTTAACATCTTTACTCTTAAGAGTATTTTTAACAAAAATCGATGCTTGAGTAATTAAAGAACCACCACTTTTTGAATAATATTTGCTTTGTAAGTTTTCAAACTCTTTAGCATTTTCATTTTGCTTTAAACCTAAAGTTAAAGATGGTTCTGCAACTAAAACATAATCAACAGGAGCATTTCCATCGGCCTCATTAATGCCTTTTTCAAGAACTGTTTGGGCATCTAAATTGTTTCCGACAACATGGACAACACTATCAAAACCGCCACCATAGCAATAGCTAAAGACTTTATTAGGAATTCCTGGAGGTTGGAAAGTAACAATATAATCGCCTTTATCCATTATTTCGTCATCATCGTTTCCGGTTGATGCAATAAAGAAATTACCAAATGTAATTGTTGCAAGCAATTTATAAGGAGCGTTTCCGGTCTTCATTGCTGCTACTCCAACATTTGTTGGAGCAATTACAACATCGTACTTACCTGCAGCCATATAAGGCGCAATTAAACTTGGATCCTTTGTTGTTTCGAATTTTTTTAGAGAAACAAAATCAGCCATCGCAACTGCTGGTGCTTGAATTGGGCAAAAGTAGCTCCATTTTTTGTATGCGCCTGTTCCTGTTGCAGGTTGTTTTGGACTAACTCCGCATCCTGCCAATAAAATTGGCATAAATGATAATACAAATAATTTTTTCATAATTTTCAATCTTCCTCGTGAAATATATTATTTTATAATGCATAATAAATATGTGATTTGAATCACGAAATCATATGAAAAATAACATTTTATCTACTCTTACAAAGGAAGAACAAAAACTTGTTCAAGTAAAAACGGCGAAATCAGGCGAGTTTCTCTATAGAGAGGGGGAATTATGCTCCAATATCTCAATCGTCGTTTCTGGGCAGGTTAAAATCAGTTCTATGACCTATTCTGGCAATGAATTAGTCTTCAACATTCTCGAAAAAGATGAAATTTTCGGAAATAACTTAATTTTCTCTGATTCTCCTTATTACAAAGGTGACGTAAAAACCACTAAAGATTCTGTAATTGTGAATATTTCAAAAGAAAATTTGACAACAATATTACAAAGTAATAAAAATTTTCTATTAATGTATTTAAAGATCCAATCAAACTTCGGCAAGAAACTAAACTCAACTATTAAAATGCTTTCCTTTTCATCAATTGAAGAACGTTTTATGTATTATCTCCACGAGCAAAAGGATGAAATAAAGTTTCGTTCAATAACAGATCTTTCAGACATTCTGCACGTCTCAAGGGAAGCTTTATCAAGATTGCTAACAAAGTTAGAAAAAGAGAACGCCATTAAACGTTCTCCCCATCTAATTACAAAGATTAATTAATCTTCCAATAATTCTTTTATTGGTTCGCCAATTTGATTTGAAGCTTTCTTAAGACCAAAGTTTTCAAGTATTGTTGCACCAATATCAGCAAAACATTTTCTTTCTTCAAGATATTTACCATTTTTGAATGACTTGCTATAAGCAAGGAATGGTACTTTTTCTCTTGTGTGATCTGTACCTGTGTGGGTTGGATCATTGCCGTGGTCCGCAGTTACGATGATTAAATCATCTTCTTTGGATGTTTCCAAAAGTTCACCTAAACGAACATCAAATTCTTCAAGGGCTTTTCCATAACCAATTGGATTACGTCTATGACCATATTCTGAATCGAATTCAACTAAGTTGATATAGCATAATCCTTCGAAATCGTGGTTCTTACATTCATCAATGGTTTTGTCCATTCCATCCATATTTGAAACGGTCTTTTGAGTTTTAACTACACCACATTGATTGAAGATATCACCAATCTTACCAACGCACGAAACCATGTATCCATTCTCTTTGAGAATATCCATTGTTGTAGTGCCACTTGGGGAGACCGCTAAGTCGTGTCTATTAGGGGTTCTCTTGAAACTGTCTTTGTCTTTACCAATGTATGGACGAGCGATAACACGGCCAACGTAATATTCAGGTTTCATACAGATTTCACGAGCGATCTCACAACATCTGTACAATTCTTGTACGCCAGTGACTTCTTCATGAGCTGCAATTTGAAGAACTGAGTCAGCAGATGTGTAGACAATAAGAGAATTATCTCTCATCTGTTCTTCACCTAATTCTTTCAGAATTTCAGTTCCAGAAGCAGCTTTATTTCCGATTAATTTGTGACCAGTTTTTGCTGCAAGTTCATCCATTAATTCTTTCGGAAAGCCTGTATCAGTAAATGTCACAAATGGTTTTGTTGTATAAATTCCCATCATTTCCCAGTGACCAGTCATCGTGTCTTTACCATTAGAGGCTTCGCGAAGTCTAGCACAATAAGCATGTGGGTGAGCAACTTTGCTTGTTCCTTTGACTGGACCTAGTTCACCAAGACCAAGTGAATTCATTACTGGAACATTGAGTCCTCCGCATTTTTCCGAAGTATGAACAAAAGTATTTGTTCCTTTATCACCAAATCTATCAGCATCTGGCATTTCTCCTATACCGACTGAGTCAATTACAATTACGAATACTCTTTTGAATTTTGCCATGTTTTTTCTCCCTTTTGACGTAAAAATTTTACTCTATTTTCGCTTACTATACAAATCATATGCGCTTAAAATTCGTTTGCTCGATATGTTCGTATATATTTGAGTTGTTGCTATGTTTGTGTGGCCAAGCATTTCTTGGACTGCTCTTAGCTCTGCACCGTTCTCTAACATGTGAGTTGCAAAGCAATGTCTCAAAGTGTGAGGTGAGATTTCAGTTTTAATTCCTGCTAATTCGGCATATTTTTTCACCTGCTTAAAGAAGTAGATTCTCGATACAGGCTCTCCATAACGATTTAAAAACAAATATGATGAATTTCGATTCGGATTTTTATTCCTACCGTCTTCAATATACTTATCTAAGTATTCAAGAGCATAATCGCCGATTGGCACAATTCGTTCTTTATTTCCTTTTCCAACAACTTTGACGATTCCTCTTTCAAAATTAATCTCCTTCATTTTGAGGTTCAGAAGTTCACTAATCCTTAAGCCTGAAGAGTACATAACTTCTAGCATTGCCTTATCTCTTTGGCCTTCCGGTTTACTTAAATCTGGTTGTTCAAGCAATGCTTCAACCTCCTCAATAGAGATACACACTGGTAATTTTTTAGCCCCTTTTGGTTTATCAAGATTTTCAATTTGGAATTCAATAATTTTCTCTTTTTCTAAGAAAAGATAGAAATTTTTAGTCGATGAAATCCTTCTTAAAATTGTTGGTATAGACATCATTTTCTTAACTTGAATTTTAATAAATTCAGAAATGTCGTTTACTCTTAAATCTTGAGTAGATTGTTTATGAAGCTCTGCAAAAAACTGCTTTAAATCATAGGCATAATTACGAATTGTTTCGTTAGAAACACCTTTTTCTACTCTAAGAAATTGAAAATATAATTCACTTGCTTCTTGTAGGTTCATATTGCTTCTCTTTTAGGTGATCAGCGGCAGTTTTAAAAACAGCTTTTGACATTTGTCTATTTAACTCTCCGATTAATAATGCGGTCTCGTTTTCTTCTTTTATATGTTCATAATTATCAAATATTGATAACTGCTCATAAGTTTCTTTTGGGTTTTGTAGTTGTTGAAGAGTTACACCAATTAATCTAGTTGGTCTTCCATCGTAGTTTTGTTTCAATAGTTCAAGGGCGACTTTAAAAATATCTTCAAATTCATTACTCATTTCGGGTAATTTTTTACTTCTATTTATAATTTTAAATTCACTGTCCTTAAGGACAAGTTGAACAGATTTACCTTTTTTACCTCTTTTCTTTGCATCTTTAGAAACTTCTTCACTAAGTTCTTTAAGAGGTTTTTCTAATTCTTCAACCGATAAAGCATCGCTAAATAAAGTTGTTGAATGACCGACTGACTTAGGATCGAAAGGTTCGGTATTAATCTCGTCATTCCCTTTTCCGTCAATCCAATCTTTTATTACATAGTAAAACTTTCCTAATTCGTTTTTGATTTGGTAATCTTCGTCATCTAAACGTTTAATTAAATCGCCAATTGTGTTTATGCCAATTTCTCTTAATCGAGGTGATGTTTTCTTTCCAATTCCAAAGAAATCTTCTATTGGTAAAGGTGACAACATTTTACGAGCATCTTTCCTTCTAATCACAACTAAACCTAAAGGTTTCTTCATGTCAGATGCCATTTTAGCAAGAAACTTTGTTGGGGCTACACCAATTGAACACTTTAAACCTGTTTCTTTATAAAGTTCTTTCTGCAACTTTCTTAAGAAAAGAATCGGTTCTTTCTCATTTTTAAGCACATCAGTAAAATCAGCAAAGCATTCATCAACAGAGGCCGGTTCTACTTTAGAAGTGAATCTATTAATAAAATTAAAAAACTGTAATGACTTCTCGTGATAATAAGGATAGTCGCCTTCTAAAACTAAAGCTTTTGGACATTTAAGCAAAGCTTGATATGTCGGCATTCCCGATTTAACACCAAATTCACGAGCTTTATATGAACAAGTCGAAACAATTCCACCACGACCGTTTCGTCCTATTATTACAGGTTTACCTTCTAATGAAGGATCCTTTATTTCTTCGCATCGAACAAAGAAGGCATTTAAATCAATGTGAAGAATTATTTTGCTCATACTTCTATTTTATAGAAATAACGATTGATTCGCAATATTATGTTAACCAATTAAGCAAAAAGAAAAGAGGCACCAGCCTCAAATCTTATTTCTTTAGCTCTTCTAAAACGTCCTCAGGAGTTATCTTAAATCGTTCTAGTTGTTGACGTATGGTTCCTTGCTTTACAAATTCGTTTGGCACAAAATAGGCCGAAATAGACCCCTTAAATTTTTTCTCGAGTAAATATGCCATCGCACTATTAACAAGGCCTCCTCGCGTCGAATAAGGGTCATAAATGACTATTTTCTTAGCATCGAGAACCTCGTCAAGCATCTTTTCGTCAATTGGATTGAGATAAAGGGCATTAATTAGAGTGCACTTAATTTCGCTTTCCGTAATGCGCTTCTCTAAATCGCGCATTAGTGGACCGACAGAAATAACGACTAAATCTTTGCTCTCATTTTTAACTTTAATCCATCTACCAAATTCGTTATTAACTATGTTAATTTTATCTTGCTTTTTAACTAAATCTCGAGGAAGTCTAATGAAGAATGGGCCATGATGATTAAATGATTCATCGTATAAAAGCATAGCTTCATCGATTGTTGATGGCATTGTAATAACAGTTCCTGGAATTGAGGATAAATATGCTTCATCATAGATGCCTTGGTGAGTTTCACCATCTGCACCAACCAATCCTGCTCTATCAACAAGGAAGGTTACATCTGCACCAATTCGAGCAATATCGTGACTGACTTCGTCATATGCTCTTTGTAAAAATGTCGAATAAATCGAAATAATTGGATGAATTCCAGATAGAGCTAAAGAGCTTGCAACTGTTGCCGCGTGTTCTTCGGCTATGCCGACATCAATCACTCTATCCTTAAATTCGCTAGTTAATTCAGTTAAACCAGCACCAACCAAAGTTGCTGGTGAAATAAGAATGCTATTTTTGTGCTCTCTCATTTCTAACTTTGTTAAATCAGCAAAAACATGGGACCAAGACACTTGCCCTTCGTGTTTATTTTTCGGCTCACCGGTTTCAATATTAAATGGACTTACACCATGCCAATAACCAGTTTGATCTTCTTCAGCAGGTTTATATCCTTTACCTTTAATGGTAACTGCATGAATAATAACAGATTTTCTAGTATTTTTTGCACGATTCAAAGCACGCTCGATGCTCTTAATGTCATGTCCGTTAATTGGTCCAATATAGGCAAAGCCTAATTGAGTAAAAACGTTTTGTCTTGTCAAATGGTATTTAATCCAATTTTTAAATCCTCTTGTTACTTTTAAAATCCAACGTCCAAATTTAGTCTTATTTAAAGACTTTTGATAACGATGCTTCAAATTGTTGTATCTTCTTGAGGTCGAAACGTCCTCAAAAAATTTAGATAAACCGCCAACTGGTTTTGAAATAGACATACCATTATCGTTTATTAAAACGATTACTTTGTGGTTATCGTGTGCTATTGAATTTAAACCTTCAAATGATAAGCCAGAATTCATTGAGCCATCACCAATGAAGGCCACCACTTCGTATTTTTCTTTCTTTAAATCTCGAGCTATGGCAAATCCATTTGCTGCAGATATTGAAGTTGAGGAATGGCCAGCTTCAAAACAATCATATGGAGATTCGCTTAATTTTAGAAATCCTGATACACCATCTTTAACTCTTAACTTTGTTAAATCTCTTCCGGTTAAAATTTTATGGGTGTAACATTGATGTCCAACATCAAATATAATTTTATCTCTAGATAAATCAAACACTCTATGTAGGGCAACTGTTAATTCAACAGCCCCAAGGTTACTTGAAAGATGACCACCTAAGTTACTAGTAACTTCAATTATTTTGTTTCTTAAGTCTGAACACAAAACATCTAGTTCTTCATAATTTAGTGTAGCCAAAAATTTAGGATCTTTTATCTCATCTAAATTTATATGCTTAACTTTGTTAACCTTGGATTTGCTCATTTACTAATAATCTACTAATTTTTTACTAAATATTAAACTTAACTATTAATAGTTATTTTTGTAGTTCTTCAACCTTTCTTTCTGCTTCCTTCAAAGTCTTTTCTAATGAAGCAATTAATTTCTTTCCTTCTTCATAAAGTTTTAAAGATTCTTCCAAAGGAAGTGTTTCGCCTTCAACTTTGGCGACAATTTCCTCAAGTCTCTTAAGAGACTTTTCAAATTCAATCTTTTCTTCAGCCATTTATTTAGCCTCCTTATTTGTTACTTTTGCGGTTAAGACCCCACCATGTATTCTAGCTTTAACCATTTGGTTAATTTCAACGTCTTTAATGCTTCTGAGCAATTTGCCATCTTCATTTTCAATAATAGAGAACCCTCTTTTTAAGGTGTTATCTAAAGATAATGATTCTAATTGTTTTTTAAATGAATTGATTCTTTCTTTTTGCATATTAAGAACATGATTCATAAATGAATCGAGTTTATCAGAAACATTGCTTACTTCAATTAAAGTTTTCTCATACATTGTTTTCGGATTTTCAAAGAACGAATTTTTCTTCAAGATCTCAATTTTGTGAGTATAGTTACTGATAATATCAGTAATCGCATTATCAAGATCAACTTCTTTACTCGCTAGAAGTTCATAAATTTCACGTTTATCAATTGTTGCTAGCTCTGCAGCTCCAGTTGGAGTCGATGCACGCGCATCCGCAACGTAATCTATAAGCGTAAAATCTATTTCGTGACCAACTGCCGATATAATCGGCACAGGAAATTTTGCTGCTTCTCTTACAAGTGTTTCGTCATTAAATGCTGTTAAATCTTCACTTGCCCCGCCACCTCGACCAATGATGAGAGTATCAATATTACTCTCTTTTGCCTTTTTTAGGGCTTCTAAGAGGGCTTTTGGTGCTTCAGCGCCTTGTACCAAGGACGGGAATATTTCAACGCGAATTAGTGGGTTTCTTCTTAGAAGATTTGTTTTTATATCGGCTAAAGCTGCACTATTAGGAGCACTTATAATGCCAACAGCTTTAGGAAAGGAAACAAGTTTCCTTTTTCTAGATTGGTCAAATAATCCTTCTGCAGCAAGCTTCTTTTTAAGAAGTTCTAATTCGAGGAGTTGAGCTCCTTCTCCAAATAACTCCATCGCTTGTGCATATACTTGGTATTCACCACGTGAAGGGTAAACACCAACAGAACCTGTAATTATTACCTCATCACCATCTTTGATGGTAGGAGGCATAAATCTTGTGTAATCAGCAAACATTACTGCCTTAATTGTGCTTTCTTCATCCTTTAAGGAGAAATAAACATGACCAGAAGGATAACGTTTAAGATTACTTATCTCGCCTTTAAGGCGTAAACCTTTAAGAGTAAAATCTCTATCAAACAACTGTTTGATATATCTATTAAGCGAACTAACAGAAAATAAATCTTTGCTCATCATAGTACTCTATCAAGAATGGCGTTTACAAATTTGTAATCATCCTTGTCTAAGAATTTTTTAGCGAGTTTAACAGCAACATTAATTACAATGCTTTTGTCAGAATTTTGATTTTGTTTATGAGTATAACTCATAATTAGTATTGCTTGTTCTAATAGATTTAAACGATCAAAACTCCATTTAGGCATATTAGCTTGAAAAATACTTTTTATCTCATTAACATGCGCAAGTGACTTAATAACAGTTTCTTTTACAAAGAAAGATATTTCATCATAGTCAACACCAAAAACCGAACACATAAGTTCTTCAACAGAGAATTCTTTATTCATATTTGAGTAAAGTAATGCATCATAGATGCATGTCATGATTAATTCGTGTTCTTGGTTACGAGATAAAAATAAACTTTCCATAATTATTTAATTTCGTCTACTGATATTTCAATTTCGAAAGGTACGGATTCAAGATAAACTTCCAAAGCATGAGCAATTTCTTTTTGAAGTTCCTCACAAATTTGAGTTGTTTTGAGTCCTTTTTTAACTGAAACATGCACCGCTAGTTTAACTCTACCGTCTTTTTTAAAGACGACTTTAACTGGTTCAATAACTTTAATTGAACTTTTATGTGGCGTGTGGCCAACGGCTTCAGTCGCAAGACGAGCAAAAACTTTACGGCTAATGCCAAGTTCTCCACCTCTATTTGACTTATTTATATAAATATAATCTGCCATTATTCTTTTAATCCTTCTAAGACGAATTTTACAACATCTTCCTTAAGGAAATGGAACGAAGCGATAACGTCTTTTGCAGGTGCAGATGCGCCAAATGTATCAATGCCCATCACATGTGCTGCATACTTATGCCAACCAAAGGTTGAAAGCATTTCAATTGCGAAACGCTTGCATCTACAAACACCAAAAACTTCTTCTTTATATTCTTCACTTTGTTTATCAAAATCAAACCAAGAAGGCATAGAAACAACTCTTACATCAATTCCTTTAGCAAGAAGCTCTTTTTGAGCTTGTACTGCAAGTCCGACTTCTGATCCGGTTGCAATAAGAGTAGCATCCAAATGTTTGTTTTCTTTAGAAATTACATAAGCGCCTTTAGCAACATCTTTATATTTACTTCCTAATAAAGGAAGTCCTTGTCTTGAAAGAATAAGAGCTGTTGGAGTTTCTTTACTTTCAAGTGCTCTTTCCCACGCTGCGTATGTTTCACGTGAATCACATGGACGAATGACATTGCAATTTGGAATACTTCTTAGCATAGCTAAAGTTTCGATTGGTTGATGTGTAGGTCCATCTTCACCGACAGCAATTGAGTCATGCGAGAAAAGATAAATTGCTGGAAGTTTGCTTAAAGCAGCCATTCTAATAGCGGCTTTCATATAGTCAGCAAAGACTAAGAAACAACCAACATATGTTTTAACACCGCCATGTAAAAGCATACCATTTTGAGCAGACGCCATTGCGAACTCTCTAATGCCCCAGTTAATATTTCTGCCTTTCGCAGATTTTGGACCAAAATCGACTCCGCCTTCAATTTTTGTCATAACTGAACCAGCAACATCAGCTGATCCACCCATTAAAAATGGAATCTTGTTATAAAGCTCATTTAAGCATTTACCAGAAGAGTTTCTTGATGCTTGTGCATCATCGCTAGCAAATGATGGTTCCTTCTTAAAATAAGAAGAAACATCTCCACTAAGAGCTTTTTCAAGCTTTTTAGCAGCACCAGCATGTGAAGCTTTCCACTCATTAAGTGCTTTCTCATAATTTTTATGAGCTTCTTCGCCACGTTTTACAAAAGTGGCCTTGAAATGATCATAAACTTCTTGAGGAATTGTAAATGAATCATATTTATATCCATAGAATGCTTTAGCATTAGCACCATCTTCTTCTCCAAGTGGGCTACCATGAACTTTATTAGTTCCTTGTTTTGCTGAACCATAACCGATAACTGTATGGACGATAATTAAAGTTGGTTTAGATTTTGAAGTTTTTGCTTTGCAAATTGCTTCATCAATTGCTTCAACATCATTGCCATCACTAACTTCTAAAACATTCCATTCGCTTGCTTTAAAACGTAACTTAACGTTTTCAGAGAAGCTTAAATCAAGCTTTCCATCTAATGTAATAGCGTTAGAATCGTAGAATAAAATTAATTTATTTAATTTTTGGTGACCAGCAAGTGAAATTGCTTCTTGAGCAATACCTTCTTGCAAACATCCATCTCCGCATAATGCATATGTATAGTGGTCACAAACAACTTTTCCTTGTGGATATTGAGCTTTAACCGCTCTTTCAGCCATAGCCATGCCAACTGCTTGAGCAATGCCTTGACCTAAAGGTCCACTTGTTGCATCTACACCAGCAGTATGTCTAAATTCTGGATGACCAGGAGTCAAACTTCCAAGTTGTCTAAATGCTTTTAAATCGTCCATGGATACTTTGTATCCAGCAACATGAAGCATTGTGTAAAGAAGTGAACTTGCGTGACCAGCAGAAAGAACAAAGCGGTCTCTATTGAACCACATTGGATCTTTCGGATCAGCAACCAAATGACGGGTAAAAAGTGTGTACATAATAGGTGCACTACCAAGAGCCATTCCTGGGTGACCACTTTTTGCCTTGTTAATTGTATCAATTACAGTTGCTCTAATAGCGTTAATTGATAGTTGTTGTAATTCTTTTTCGTTCATTTTATTTTCTCCTTGCTAGTCAGCAATTTTAATTCCTAAATCGATAAGTTGTTGTTCATCTACTCCACTAGGAGCGTTGCTCATTGGGCAACTTGCCTTTAAATTTTTAGGGAAGGCGATAACATCTCTAATATTATCGGTTCCACAGATTATCATTGATAATCTCTCCAAACCAAAAGCTATTCCACCATGTGGAGGTGTTCCGTATTCAAATGCTTTTACGAAATAACCAAATTTACGAGCAATATCTTCATCAGAGAAGCCTAAGATATTAAAGATCTTCTTTTGCATATCTTGGTCGTAAATTCTTAAAGAACCACCACCAGCTTCATATCCATTTATGACAATGTCATAGGCTGCTGAAAGAACTTTGCTTGGATCGCTGTCTAAGTATTTTTCAGTTTCAGGAGTTGGACGTGTGAATGGATGATGAAGAGCTTTATAGCGGCCTTCGGTTTCACTATATTCAAATAATGGGAAATTAACAACCCATAATAAATCGTAAGTATTTGGTTTTACTAAACCAAGTTTATGTCCATATTGACTTCTTAAAGCTCCAAGAGCGAAACAAATTTTATCATGTTCGCCTGCTAAAACTAAAATTAAGTCATTTGTTTTGGCCTCAGTAACTTTAACCAAGTTTACAACTTGGTCTTCATTCATAAATTTAAGAAGGGATGATTCAACGCCACTTTCTAAGACTTTATAAACACCAATTCCACCAAAGCCAAATTTCTTTGCTTCTAGTGTTAAATTATCAATAACCTTTCTAGAAGTTTCTGGTGCTTGACCTGGAACAACTATAGCTTTAATTGATTTCGCTTCTTTATAACCTTTAAATTCGGTTTTTTGAAGCACTTCTGTTACATCAATAAGATGTAAACCAAATCTTGTATCAGGTTTATCACTTCCATAAACATCAACTGCTTCGGAATAATCCATTCTACGAAGTGGGGTTTTAATATCTACACCAATTGTTTCTTTGAATGTTTTCTTTAAGAAACCTTCCATGATTGTAAGAATTTCATCTTGATCAAGGAATGACATTTCTAAGTCGATTTGAGTGAACTCAGGTTGTCTATCTTGTCTTAAATCTTCATCACGGAAACAACGAGCGATTTGATAATATCTTTCCATTCCACCAATCATTAAAAGTTGTTTAAATAATTGAGGAGATTGAGGAAGAGCATAAAATGCTCCATGTGTAATTCTACTAGGAACGATGTAGTCTCTTGCGCCTTCTGGAGTAGAAAGCGTTAGGCATGGGGTTTCAACTTCGATAAATCCATTTTCGTCAAAATATTCATGTGCGCAATGCACAATTTTAGCTCTCTTTTTGAGATTTTCTTGTAAACAAGGTCTACGTAAATCTAAATAACGATATTTTAAGCGCAAATCTTCAAGAGCATCAGTTTCATCAGCAATAATCATTGGAGTTGTTTTAGCTTTGCTAAGAACTTTAATTTCAGAAACAACAACTTCGATTTCGCCAGTTTTCAAGTTCTTATTTGCAACTTCCTTTTTTGCTACTTTGCCTTTTGCTTGAATAACATATTCATTACGAATATCTGGAATAGAAACTCCTTCATTTACAGTTAACTGTACGATTCCACTTCTATCTCTTAAATCGATAAAAACTAGGCTACCAAGATTTCTTTTCTTAGAAACCCAACCGACTAAATTAACTTCTTTTCCGACATCTTTTAAGCCGAGTTCGGTATTATAACAACTTCGTAACATCTTATTCCTCCTTTGGGCTTTCATATTCGCTAGCATAGTAGGCATTTAAAAGTGAATGCAAAACATTTTCTAAGTCTTCTAGTTTAACTAGAGTTTGTTCTTGCGTTTTTAGATTTTTAACGGCTACTTCCTTTTTAGCAACCTCATCTTCACCAACAATAATAGCGAATTTTGCTTTCTTTCTATTTGCAGTTTTAAACAATGAACCCATTGATTTTACTTCATAATTTGATTCAACTGAAAAACCAGATCCTCTTAGCATATCTGCTAAAGCGAAGTTTTTCTCAATAATCGAATCATTCATTCCCATTAAATAAACATCAATTCCAAAATTTGTGTCGAATTCATGAACGGTTTTTATAACATATGCCAAACGTTCAATACCAAAGGCTAAACCAATGCCTTCATAAGATGGTCCACCTACTTCTGCTAATAAATTAGCATAGTGACCACCAGCACCTAATGCACCGATATTATCGACACCTTCAATTTTTGGTAAATGATATTCAAAAACAACGCCAGTATAATAATCTAAGCCTCTAACTAAGGTTGAATCTATTTCAGTTTCAATTCCTATAGACTTTAAAATTCCAATCACACTTTCAAGATAGGCTTTTGAAGCAGGTGAAAGATAATCAGTCATCTTTGGAGCACCTTTTACAATTTCAATATCTTCTGGGACTTTGCAATCTAAAATACGAAGTGGATTTACTTCTAATCTTCTTTTGCAATCAGAACACATTTTATCAATGTGCTTAGAAAAATATTTTCTAAGTGCTTCTTTATATGCCGTTCTAGATTCTTCATCTCCAAGTGAATTAATCAAAACTCTAACTTCGCCTAAACCGATTGTTTCTAATACACGATAACCTAAAGCAATTACTTCGGCATCTTGAAAGAAACTAGGATTTCCAACTGATTCGACGCCGAATTGATTAAATTGACGATATCTTCCAGCTTGAGGTCTTTCATATCTAAAACATGGTCCAAGATAGAAAAACTTTAATGGAAGATCTGTATTTGCATAAAGTTTATTCGTAACTATGCTACGCATAATTCCAGCAGTAAGTTCAGGACGAAGGGTAATACTTCTACCGCCTTTATCCTCAAAAGTGTACATTTCTTTATTAACAATATCGCTTGATTCACCAACGCTTCTTAAGAAAAGTGGGGTATGTTCAATAATTGGAGTACGAATTTCTTTATAGCCATAACAATTAGCCACTTGCATAGCGGTATGTTCAATCATGGAATAAAGGTTTGCTTCGCCACCAATTATATCGTGTGTTCCTTTAACTGGGTTGATTTCCATAAAAAAATACTCCTAAATTAATCATTTACATTATAGTTTATAATAACTATAAATACAATAGATTATTCGGGAGTAATATTTTTATTTTTAATTAGTGAGTTGAACGATTAACTTCGTAAACAGATTTTACGTTAAGAAGGAAGTTAATAACGTCCCTTAACACATCAGCATTTGCAACATAAATAGTAACAGCAATTGTTGTTGTGTTTGTATTTGGATGATAAACACCATTAACGGCAGTAATGTTAATCTTTTTCTGTGAGAAAACCGAAACGATGTCAGCTAATAAATCGTTTCTTTCGTAACATTCAATTTTTAGATCAACAGGATAAGTTGTAGCTTTTAAATTATCTTTCCAAAAAACATTGATTAAACGTTTTCTTTCATTAGCAATATTTGGGCAATCTTTACGGTGAACAGTAATGCCTTTACCTTTGGTAATATAACCGACAATTTCATCTCCAGGAATAGGTGTGCAACAGTTTCCAAGAGTAATGGCGATGTCGCCAGCATCACCTGCGACAAACACTGGAGATTTGTCGGTATCAGAATCTTTAATTTTCGATAATTTCAAAACATCATCTTGTTTCTTTAGATTCAAAAATTCAATAATTGCAGCAGGAACTGGGTTTTTATTTGCAATTCCTAATAAAAGTTCATCTAAATCTTTGACTTTAAATTTATCAAAAATATTTTGGTTATCGACATATTTAATTGTGTCAGATTCTCCGATTCCAAGTTGCTTAAATGCTTCTATTAAAGAGGCTTTGCCTCTTGCAATTCGTTCATCTTTTGTAAATTCAGCATTTTTCTTTGCTAAAAATTTACGAATATGCGATTTTGCAAAACCGGTTGTTGCAATATTTAGCCAACCTTCGTTAGGTCCTTGTGACTTTTCACTAGTCTTAATTTCAACAATATCGCCTGTTTTAAGTTCTGTGCTAAGCGGAACCATTATATGGTTAACAATTGCACCAACAGCTTTTTCAGCGACGCCTGTGTGAATTTTATATGCGAAATCTATTGGAGTTGCCCCAGTAGGAAGTTCAATAACTTTTCCAAGCGGAGTAAAGACATAAACATTAGCATTGAAAATATCGTTTGAAAGAGTATTAACATACTCTTTTGCATCTTCATTATCTTCGCTCATATTGACGAGATCTCTAAACCAATGTAGTTGTTCTTCAATCTCTTTTTGTTCTTTGCGAGGGTTATAATTTGAACCTTCTTTATATCGCCAATGTGCCGCAACACCGCTTTCAGCGATTTCGTCCATTTCTTTTGTTCTAATTTGAATTTCAAATTCGTTACCATCACCTGAAAGAATACATGTATGAAGTGATTGATACATGTTTGGTTTTGGCATTGCGATATAATCTTTAAACCTACCTAAAATAGGTTTATATGTGGCGTGAATTATGCCTAAAATCTCATAACAATTAAGTTCAGTTTCAGTAATAATACGTAACGCTAAAATATCAAAGATTTCTTCAAATCGACGACCTTTTTTATAAATCTTTCTATATATAGAATAGATTGATTTAACTCTTGATTCCATTTCAAACTTAATGCCTTTTTCAAATAAGTCATCGGCAATCTTTTTTGACATTTGTTCAAGAGATTTTTGCCCGTTTTTAACTTTAGATTCAACAAGTTTAACAATTTGCTCATATTTTTCTGGTTCAAGGTATTTTAAAGATAAATCCTCAAGTTCAGATTTGATAGTATTCATACCTAAACGGTGAGCAATAGGGGCAAAAACTTCAAGAGTTTCTCTTGCCAGAGCCTTTTGTCTATCGGGAGAAAGGAAATCTAAAGTCCTCATATTGTGAAGTCTATCAGCAAGTTTAATTAAAATTGCCCGAACATCTTTCGCCATACCAAGGAAGATTTTTCTATGATCTTCGAAAACAAATTCTTCCTCAGTTCTATGAGATAATTTAAGACGTTGAATTTTAGTTAATGAATCAACAATATTGGCAACATCTTCGCCAAAACGTTTGCTAATTGTTTCTAAAGAAACATCTGTGTCTTCTACCACATCATGCAGAAGTCCAGCAACTAAAGTGGAAGGTCCGCAACCGATATCAGCCAAAATATAGCAAACTTCGATTAAATGATGAATATAAGGTTCGCCTGATTTTCTAACTTGTCCTTTATGGGCTTCATTAGCAAAGTTATAAGCCTCTTCAACTTTCGCTCTAGCTTCAGGATTAGAAATGTATACGTAAAACTTTTCTTTCACTTCTTGGAAAGAATGCAATTTAACATTACTTTTAGGCATAGTTTTATTCATACATACGTGTAATTATACTCTATTTTACTTTCTTTGAAAGAAAAAAGGATAGCAATTAGCTACCCTTTATGGTTTTGATATGTTTTAGTTATGTGCGTATAAGTGAGCAAGATCGTAAGCGAGACCATCTGTTGCAACTTGATAATCTTTACAATCAATTGAAATAAAATTGCCTGCTGTTCCTAAGAATTTTGGATTTGCTTTTTTATCACCATCTTCTTCGTGCTTATAATCCGCAGCAGGGGCATAAACTGTTTGATTATTACATGTAGTATGGAATTTAAAAAATCCATATGTTGGGTCAGTTTGACCTCCAATTTCATCGCCTGGTTGAACATATTCGGTTTGATCAGGACTATCTAATACAGCGATTGACATAACTGCTCCGCCACCTGAACCGTGCGCTGAATAAACGCCAATATATTTTCCGTCCCAAGGATTTCCTGGTGAAGAAACTTGCATTGAAAATTCTGTGCTGCTTACCATGTGAACGGTAATAACTGCAGCATTTTCAGTTGAGTCAGCATCGGTACCTAAATAATAAGGGTAATAACTATCTCCGTCCCTGTGATAATCACCATTAAAGAATCTCATTTGTCCACTCTCGTGTCTAAAGACACCTAAGATATATTGGCCACCATCAACTACAGATTTTGCAAGTGTATAATCGCCATAAGTTTCTTTAATTCTTGGGCTATGATCAATTGGAACAAATTCTTCATCATCGTCATCTTCTTCATTTGGAGCATCAAGTCCAGGAATGAAGCTTAAAAAACTAAGCCATTTTGGAAGTGTACAAGCCGAAAGTCCAAAGACAGACGCTAATAGAATTAAAGGCGTTAATTTAATTTTGCGCATAACTTTTCTCCTTATTTATAATAAATATTATATACCATTATTTCATTTTAGTAAGAAAAAAAGCATCCTCAGGATGCCTTTTTGTAATTATTTAGTTCTTATTTTGAAAGTTTAACAAAGAATGCGCCAACAATGTAGACAACATCAATGACTAAACCGACTGTAATTGCGGCACTAAATCCACCAGAAACAAGCGATATAACATTAAGGACTAAAATAATAATTGCCCAAACGAACGCTCTAGTAATATTTTTGTCATCACCTTTGGTGAATGTCTTAATACCTCTAATTCCAGCAAATAAATAGAATAAGAATGTTACAACACCGACAACAAATAAGATGATGCCGACTGCAAGTACTCCGATTCCAGCAATCACGCCACCTTCGTCAGATGATGCGGCAGCTGCGCCTCCACCAATTGCGGCAATTAAACCTATAATTGCTGTAACAATTGACCAGATGCTAACTGCTAACAAGCAAATGCCTGAAACAAGAAGCATTATTTTTCCAACTTTTTTCATTGTTTTACCTCCAACTCTATATTATAGCAAATTAAAGCATATTTGCTACTAATTTTTTACCAATTTTTCTTTAATAAGAAAAAGTGCGGACAGAAATCCGCACTTAGTAAATAGGATAAAGATTAATCGTTGAACGTGATAACAATCTTATCAACGCCACCATTCTTACGATAAGTACCAGTGTCACAAACAGCACTGACTGACCAATATTTTGCGCCACTAGGAGCGGTTGCTGACACTGTTGTTTCTGTTTGAGCATTTACTTTTTGTTTATTAACGCTTGTTTCTGATGATTCAGTAAAGGCTGCAGACGAAGAAAAGTCTACAACAAAATAAACACCAC
Source organism: uncultured Caryophanales bacterium (assembly GCA_946624155.1). The sequence goes on along the minus strand of CAMORU010000003.1, from coordinate 25,865 downwards.
CAGTTTGACTGGAAACATGGACATCAACTGATTTAATGGTTTTACCACTATAATCAGCTGCATTTCCAATAAATGCAAATTTTTCGCCAGCTACAACTTGACCTTCAGGCAATTTGTTCTTTAGCATAAGCCATTTCTTATCATCATATGATGAAATAAATGAACCTTTATCGTTATAACCAATATTAAGGTAATCGAAAGTATATAATGTTTCTTTGTCCTCAATACGTTGGGTAATAACGTAGGTTTTCCAATAGCCATCAGTAAAGTCTAATGTTAAAACATTTCCTGCCCAACCACCACCGGTTGCTTTTGAAGGATCTTCAGCATCTGGTGTTGATGGTGATTCTTTTTCATCTTTATCAAACCAAGTCCATGGTTTATACCATGTACATGAAGAAAGAGTAAAGATAGATGCACCAAGAATAAATGGAATAATCTTTGATTTACGCATAATTAAACTCCTTTCCTATTACTTTGTAATGAAATGGAATCGTACGTTTCCCACTTCTTTACTTTTAATATTATACCAACCATAACTTGTTATTTCTATCAAGTTAAATAAAACATAAAAAAAAACCGAGAATTTAATCTCGGTTTTAATTAGTAAACTAATTAAGCAGCAACTGTAACGTCCTTAAAAATTCGAATATTAGAATCGCTTGAATTATCCGATAATAACAACTTCGAACCATCAAAAGTAAGATATTTTGTTATAGAAGCATCAGACTTTTGAATCATCATTTCAACTGATCCATCAGCATTAATTGTGAATGCATAATCTTTATTATCTGGGCCTTGAGCTGTACTAAAACCTCCAGAATTGGTCATTCCAACATAATGAGTTTTACTATCTGTAGGATCTAAGAATTTGACTCGATATTTATCACTTACTATTTCAAAACTGAAGAAATCATTTGAATAGGCTGCAGTTATAGAAATGTTGTCTTCTAATGAAATGCTTCCTAAATCAACGTTTCCGGTAGAATTTTTCAAAGCCGAAGCACCCTTTGAAGGCAAGAACAAATTCTTAGTTCCGTTAACACCAATCAAGTAATATTTACTTGAAGTATCAATTTCAGAAACATTTTTAATAAGAGATAAGTCTAAATATGAATCTTCTACTGTTATTCCTTCAATCTTAACAGTGAATGACACTCCTCCTTGTTTATAAACACCATAAACACTAGTTGTGCCTAACTTTAATTCTTTAGTAGCAGTTGCTGGATTTGTTTCATATGAAGCACCATCAAACCATTCAAGGTCTGTTGGTTTTAAGACATCTTGCTGAATATTTGGATCTGTATAAGCAACTCTTAAATTACCGAGTCCTAATGTATCAAATACCATGCCAACAACATAGTTGAGTCTATCCGGAACAAATGATTCTGGAGTAACCAAACTGTCAATTACACCATGATTTCCTTCTTGAGTTTTGACTGTAAAGTAGTCAAGTCCAACGAAAGTAGTACTCTTTGATCTTAGTTTAATTGCGCTTATGTTATTTCCATAAACATATGCTTTTAATAATCCATTTTGATCGGTCTTAATTTCAGTGCATGAATATGGCTCACCACCTAAACGAGAAGTTTCTAAAATAAATGTATTTTTAGGAACAGGAACTGTCTCAGTTGTAGGAAGTTTTAATTCAACATATTTAATGGCTTCAGTTGATTTTTTTGATTCTATCAAAATATCGCCATTGGTTTGAACATAACCAGGTACTGCATCTGATGATTTCTCTTTTCGAATATTTGTAAATGTGATAGAAAAATCTTCATCAGTATCAGGCATCACAAGTTCTTTTGCTGTTGTATTTAAAGAATTAATAGGATTAGATTCTGCAGAATCATACATCCCTTTTATATCGTAATTACGAGTCGTTTTATAAACAGGTTCATCAGCATAATTAATGAAAATTGTCTTAAGCCAGAACGCACCAGGTGTTTTGTAAGTGTCTGAATCTTCTGGAGAAGGATCAACTTCAGGAGTTTCAACATGAATTTCGATATCTCCGGCTAATGGTTCTTCCGGAACAACATCATAAAACTTCATGTTTTTATCATAATCAACTTTACTAACAGTTGTTCTGTCTAAAACAGTTGTCTCGCCAATTTTAACAGACATCTTTGCAAGTGAGTTTGCAGAAGCTGCTTCAATAGAAATTGAAGAAATTGGTCTAGAATTGTAAGCTTTTAACTTTAAATCTGTTTCAGGTTCTCCACCTTTACCAAATCCTAGTCCGTTATATAAAGGTTTAACATAACCAGATTGTGCGCGATTAAAATCCCATTCAACTCCACTTAAGTTTGCAATTCCATCTTTAAACCCTTCAAATTTGGCTTTATCAGTGTCTTTATCGAATTGCCAAAAATATTGTTTCTCAGGATTGAAATCAAAAACTTTAACAGTAAATGTCTTAGTTAATTCATTATTATATGTATTTGTTACCTTAAGGTAAGATGTTCCTTCTTTTAAACCAACAATCGTTGCACTTTTACCTTTTTCTTCATCTAAAGTATAAGAAACGCTATCACCTGTTAACTTCCAAGTAAATTTTCTTTCAAATTCATCAGTAGGAGTTGGACTTAAAGAAACGCTAACCTTTCTTTCTTCTCCAACTTTTAAGAAAAATGGAGCGCTTGGACTAGCGGTTATGCTATTAGCATGTTGTTTCATTTCTTCTGGTTTTATATCCTCAGGATCTTCAGTTTGGTCGTCTTTTTTAAACCAAGTTAAAGGATTCCACCAGGTACATCCAGCAAGTACCATGGCCATTGGTAATATTAGAAGCATTTTCTTTTTCATAAAAACTCTTCCTTTAATTTTATTAATTCTATTATAACAAAAAACGCGTATATTTAAGCGCATTTTATGTATGTGTGTATAAGACTAATTTCTAGTGATAAAATCACTAACTCTAAATTCGATCGACTTTTTGTCTCTAAAAATAGATTCAACTAAACTGCCAAACAAATCAACATTTACATGAGATTTGACTTCGGATTCAGGAATATTAAAACCTAAAATCTTTGAATTGATAGAGACAGGTGTTGAAAGATGCTTGCCGAAACTAATAAATTGCAAAGATTTTGTTGGCAAATCTTTAAGTGAAAAAACTGGTTCTGGAAAGCCCATTCCAAAAGGCGAAAATTCATGTAAAATATCGTAATTTTTAAAATTAATATCTTGCAATTTTATTTCAATTGAAGGAGGCTCTTCTTTTATGAATTTATATGCTTTACAAAGTTCAATAAAATCATGTTTGAAATTATCAAAATCATCTTCTTTAATTGTAAGTCCTCCGGCAAGCGCGTGACCTCCACCAGCGACCATATATTTTTCTAAACTTTCAAAAGCTTTTTGAACATTAAATCCTTCTTTTGAGCGAATACTTCCTTTTAGGAAACCCTTTTCATTCTCGGATTTTGTAAAGATTATTGAAGGAACGTTATATTCATTTAAAAGTCTATTTGCAATAAGACCAATTAGACCTTCTTTTATATCTAATTTTAAAACAATTCCTTCATCATTGAATGAATCTTTTGGAAGTGATTCTACAGCTTCTTTTGTTAATGTTTTTCTAAGCTCATTTGTATTTTTAATCCAAGAACAAATTTTGAAAATTTCTTCATCATTTTCACTTAACAAATATTTAACTAAAAGATTTATTTTTTTATCATCAACCAAACGGCCAACAGCATTAATTTTTGGCGCAATATCTAGACCAAAACTTTTCTCAGTAATTATCGGTGTTTCAAGTAGAGAAACGAGAGGTTTATATTGATATTTTTTTAAGTTTTCTAAGGCAAGTCGAACAACATTTCGATTATAGCCTTTAAGCTCCATCATATCAGAAATCGTACTTAAACCTGCCAAAGTAAGTAAATATTGATCATAAGATCCAAGTAAACCTCCAGATGTAATTAAAGACATAAATCCACCACATCCAAAAGTCTCCGATATATGAGAAACACTAGGATGAACAAAGCCAATGGCATTGACTCTTTTTTCACCTTCTTCATGATGATCAATTACAATAACGTCAATCCCGAGTTCATTTGCTTTATCAATAGCTTCATTTTGGCAAATGCCGTTATCGACAGTAATTATTAGACTAAAACCAGCATTTTTAATCTTTAAAACATTCGAGACATTAAGTCCATATCCATCAGAATACCTTATAGGTATGTAATAGCTAACAGGGTAGCCTAATTTTTCAAAAGTTTTAACCATAATTGCAGTAGAACAAATGCCATCACAATCGTAATCACCATAAACAATTATTTTTTCTTTATTTTCGATTGCTTTAAAAATTCGTTCCTTTATTTTCTTCATATCAGGAACAGCATTAAAATCAGGAAGAGTAAGTTCATTTAAAGGCTTAGTTAATTCCTTATAATCTTCCTCATTTAAATGATAGAAATCTAAAATTTGTTGCCTAAAATCCATAAATTAAAAGGGCATATATGCCCTTTTTGCTAATCATTAATACCAATAAAGATTGTTTCTTCTGGCTCGCTTGAATTGCGTTTTGTAGTTTGCTTTGCTGGTTTTTCTTTTTGCAAGAATTTGAATTTTGGTAAATGAATCTTGCTGAAACCTTTATCAATAAATGTTGCTAAAGGACCAAGAATGACAAGGAGTGCAGCAATTGCGACCACTTCACCAATTAATGCAGAGGCAAAGAGGATGACTGTGTTTTCAACACCAAATCCAAAGAAATTAATAACAATATAGATTGAAACAAGCATAAAGACAAATAAAGGTCCAGCCGACTTTCCTAATGCCTTAATCATTGTTTCTTTTCTAATTTCCGGAGTTAACTCTTCATGAACTTCTTTAAGCATAGCTTTTTCAGTTGAGAAGTAGAATAATGATGCAAGCATCATTGTGACAGCAACAAGCGGCATTGCTACAGAAGTTATTGCAGTTGTACCAATAAATCTCATTGCAACAATAGCGCCATATGCAATAGAAGTTGCACCAGTTGTAGTGATTAATAAAGCAGCACCTCTAGATGGGCGGAATCTAAATGCAACGTAGAGCGAAACGCCTATAATAGAAATTCCTGTTGCTAAAGCAACCCAACCTTGGTTTGGAGTGAAGACTAATTCTTTAGAATTTCTAACTTCAGCATTAGTTAATTCTCCGCCAGAAATGACACCTTCTGAAACAAGATCATTAAGATTATCGTTGATTTGGTCTTCTAAATTTCCAAGTTTTTTAGAATCAAGTTTTTCATCAATTACTAAAGTAAAGTAGTAATATTTTTGTGTTTTTTGTTCAGAATCACTTTCGAAAATATATTGTGATACTTCTTTGTAAGTTACATTTTCTTCACTAGTTTTTTCGAAGTCAGTTCCTTTTAAAACATATTGGACATATGAAGATGAATCTGTGACTTGTGATGTTTCACTATCAATTTTAATTGATGTGTAAACGACAGTTGTATCACTAATGGCTTTTTCAACGTTTAATGGAGATCCTTTCATAACACCAAATGCAATGATACATGCAAGTGAGCCTGCGAATAATGCGCCAAAGATAATTCCAAAAATTGATTTTCTCTTCGTAAAGTTCACATTTTCATAAGGTGATTCGTATGTTGGTTTTTCTTCATTTGCCATTATATTAGGAACTTTATCGCCTTCAATGTTAAAAACATTGTACTTTTGTTGTAAATTCGTTGAATTTGTAACTAAATACATCAAAAGTTTAAAGACAAGCATATTCATTAGTAATGAAATAACTGCACCAAAGAATAAAACAACACCAAGTGATTTAAGTGCTGATCCACCAATACCGCCAATTGCATACATCATTAATCCGGAGAATGCTAAAACAATAGATGCATCAATAGTTAATAAATTTGATTTCTTGCTTGCTTCTTGATTGGCTTTCTTGAGTGAACGTCCTTTGTATACTTCTTCTTTGAAGCGATTGACATAAACAATTTCGCCAAATAAAACGCCAGCTGTTAAGATGATAAATCCAACAATAGTTGGAATATTAAATACAACATGCATTGACACAAATGATGCTAATGTAAGGAACAAAGTTCCTAAAGTTGTTGCAATCATCGCTAAAGAAGTCAAACGATAATAAACAATCAATAGTAATGAAACTATAACAATAGCTATTGCAGTAGCGATAAATGTTTTTGAATCAAGTTTGACATTGATGTTATTGCCAACAGTTAAAAGAGGTTCTCCAGAAGCAGTAAGAATTCTTGCGTTTTCATAATAGTCAATAGTTTTTGACTCATCAGAAATATTTACAGTTGGACAAGAAATTTCAAAATCATACTTACTTGCTTTGAGCATATTAACTAAATAGTTAGCTCTTGCATTATCATCTTTAAGATGAGAAATATCTAATTGGTTTTCGTTCTCTTTATCTGCAGTAGCACACATAAAGACAATTTCTGAATGTTTTTCTTTTGATTCTGTATACCAAATTGAAGATGCATCAAAACCCATGATGACTTTGTCTCTTGAGACAGGGTCTTTGTCTAAAGCTTCAAGGTTCTCGCCTCTTTCTTCATTATAATTAGCCCAAAGATAAATTAATTTTTTATCAGATTCGGATGAAGATTCTCCGTCACGCTTGATAAGTTTATCTTCATTATCTTCATCTTCTTTTTGTTCCTCAATACCGAGTTCTTTTTGGAGATCTTCGATATCTTTTTTACCTTTTTTAGTTACAGGAATAATAATTGTTGGAACACTTGCGTCACCTTTGTATTCCACTCTAATATCGCTTGGATTAAATAATTTATTACCACTTTTTACGTTACCGTTGACTGAGTCGACTAAAGCAAAATTTCCACCAGAAAATGCTAAATATTTAGCAGCATAGTTAAACTCATAAGAGTTCATTGCAAGAGATACTGCAACTTTATCTTCGCCTTGAATTTTTACTGAATAATCTTCAACGTTATAATTTTCTAAACGTTTTTGCATTTCTTCAGCAACAACTTCGGCTCTTTTTTCATTATTCTTTTTTCCTAAATCCTCTTCAATGTTAAAGACGATTTCTCGGTAATCTCTACCGCTTGTAAATTCTCTTCCAGCATTAAGAGTTGTAATAACTGGATTTGCAGCAACACCAATTGCAAGAAGCATTGATAAAGCTGTAATAATGTAAGCTATTAATCGACGCATAATTTTTTAATTCCTTTATCTAATAAATGTGGTAATTTCACTAACGCGTTAGATTTTACTACTATTTACTTATTAAGTAAAGAAAGTAGTGATTTTACTATTATTGTATTATATTGAAAATTTTTCATTAATGAAAAGAAATACATATCATTAAATAATATAAAAATGACAAATTTATTTACAATGTAAATACTTCTTTAACAGATTTAAGATGAGATTTACCTCTAGTTGTAAGAATTCTTCCTTTTAAAGTGCGATCGATAAAACCAATTTTTAATAAGTAAGGTTCACATACTTCCTCTAAATTTGATTTGTCTTCTCCAACTGCAAAAGAAAGTGTATCTAATCCAACAGGTCCGCCATTAAACCTGTTTTTAAGTGTTAATAAATATTTGATATCAACTTCATCTAATCCAATTTCATCAATTCTTAGAGCACTAAGTGCTTTTCTTGTATCGGTCAAATTTATCTTTGAAGTGTTATGAAAATTTGCAAAATCTCTCACTCTTCTGAAAATCCTATTAGCAATTCTTGGAGTGCCTCTTGATCTTTTTGCGATTTCTAATGCTGAAACAATATCAATTTGGCACCCAAAATATTTCGAAGTTCTTTTGACTATAGCTGTTAGTTCTTCATCGGAATAATAATTTACTTTTTCAAAAATTCCAAATCTTGCCCTTAAAGGTGCAGACAAATCTCCTGCTCTAGTTGTTGCTCCAACTAAAGTAAAAGGTGGCAAATCAACGCTCAAAGATGAAACGCCTGTTTCTTTAGAAACAATAACATTAATTCTAAAGTCTTCCATTGAACTATATAAAACTTCTTCAACTGCTCTTGGCAAACGATGAATTTCATCAATAAAAAGAATGTCTCCTGGTTTAAGTGAAGTTAAAAGGATTGCCATATCACCAGGTTTTTCAACAGACGGCCCATCAACAAGTTTAATACCCCCTTTCATTTCGTTTGCGATAATATGAGCTAAAGTGGTTTTCCCTAATCCTGGAGGACCGTATAACAAAACATGATCAAGTACTTCGTGTCTAGATTTAGCTGCACCGATAAAAACTTCTAAATTATTCTTAAGATTTTCTTGCCCGATATATTCTTTTAAATACTTAGGTCTTAGTGACTTTTCAATTTCTTCTTCACCCTTTTGCATATTTTTATCAGAGACTCTGGGCATTTTCTAATCTCCTTAAAGCTTCTCTAAAAATTTCTTCAGTTGTACCGTTTGCAATATAAATACCTGGTAAAACTTTATCGATATCTTTCGGTTTAAATTTCAAAGCTTTTAGTGCTTCTTTCACCTTTTTATACTGACTAGTATCACTTTTCACCTTCTTTGAAATGTGTTCCTTCAAATCTAAAAAGATTTGTGATGCCATGTGCGAAGAAATTCCAGGTAACGACTCAATTAATTCTAAATCATTATTTGATATTGCTGTTAATAACTGCCCATAGGAAATTTTTGATAAAATTGTTAGTGCTGTTTTAGGACCTATACCATTTACATTTAGCAATAATCTAAATGCATTTCTTTCATCTTTTGAAGTTAGACCTACTAAAAATTCACCATCCTCTCTAATGTGATGATAAAGATAAAGGAAAACATCTTGATTGATATTAAACGATTTAGGATCAGCAACTAAAATTTCATAACCTAAACCTTGGTTTTCTACAACCAAAGACCTGGAATTAATTTCCACCACATGTCCTCTTATTGAGCTTAACATAAAAATCACCTTTCTCGACTAGTTGTCGTAAGGTGTTTCACGTGTTAGTTTCTTATCTAGTTTTATTATAATAAAAAACTTCCTATTTTGGAAGTCTTTTTTTATCTTTTAAATGGTTTTGGAGTTGGAATGTCAATTCGTTTATGTTCACTTATTTTATGTAGATATTCAATACGCTCTTCAACGGACTTATCGACTTTACCTCCTAAAAGATATTTATCTAAATCAGCATAAGTAACACCCATTTCTTTTTCATCAGTTTGGCCTTCAAAAAGACCTGCTGTTGGTACGCGATTTGCTAAAACACTTGATAAGCCATATAGTTCAGCGCCTTTTCTAACTTCTTCTTTAGTTAAATAAACAATTGGAAGAACATCAGCAGCACCATCACCATATTTAGTGAAATATCCAACATATCTTTCATCTAAATTATCGGTGCCCAAAACAAGTCCAGAATGTTCTTGAGCAAATGCAAATAAAGCGACCATTCTCATTCTAACCTTAAGGTTTGATTTTGTTAATCTAATAAAATTTTCACCTTTTAGATCTCGTAAATAAGATTGATAAGTATCGCTTAAATTAATAATTTCTAAATTAACATCTAGTTCTTGAGCAACCTTTTTCGCATCTTCAATATCTTCCTTATTTGAATTAATATCTATTGCATAGCAATAAAGTTTATCTTTTCCCACTGCTTTCTTAGCAATTGCAGCGACTAAAGAAGAATCAACTCCACCAGAAAGACCGAGCACATAGCTTTTACAATGAGATTGTTCCAAATAATTTTTAAGGAACTTTTCTATTTCAAATAAATATTCTTTTAATTCCATATTATTCTAAATATTCAAATTCAAAATCACACAGTAAAACTGTGTCACCATCAACAGCTCCTTTTTCTTTAAGAGCCTTTTCAATTTCAATCTTTTCTAGATATGAAATTAATTTCATCAAACCTTCATCCGTTGAAATATTAATTAAATTATAAGTTCTTTCAATCGATTCTCCAACAATTCTAAAGACGTGATCTTTTTCATGTTTAATCTCAAATATTGGTTTTTGCGATTCGTAAGCATTATAAACTTTGACTTCTGGATTATCATTTTCAGTAACAAGTGGGAATTTGTCAGTTTTAGCGAGAAGTTCAACGCATTTATCAACAATCTCTTTTACCCCTAAGTTTGTTAGAGAAGATAAAGCAAAAATTCTATTTTTGAATTTCTTTGAAAATTCTTTAAATTTTGCTTCAGATTCTTCAGAATCCATTTTGCTTGCAACTATAATAACTGGGCGTTTATCTAAACCCATTCCATAACTTTTTAGTTCTTTTTCAATTATTTTGTATTTCTCATAAGGATTTTCTTCTTCCATAGAAACTAAATGAACAATGACTCTACATCTTTCTAGATGCCTTAAAAACGAAAGTCCTAATCCTTTACCTTTAGATGCACCTTCGATTAAACCAGGTAGATCTGCCATAACAAATGAGCCATTTTTTGTATTAACAACACCTAAATTAGGTTCAATAGTTGTAAACGGGTAATCAGCAATTTCAGGATTAGCATTACTAACAACACTTAAAAGTGTTGATTTTCCAGCATTAGGTAATCCAACCAAACCAACGTCCGCCAAAAGTTTAAGTTCAAGAATTAATCTTTTTGTTTCACCAGGTAAACCATTTTCTGCTACTTTTGGAACTCTATTTTTATCGGATTTAAAAGCAGCATTTCCTCTACCGCCTCTTCCGCCTTTTGCAACTAATAAAGTTTGCCCATCTTCACTTAAATCACCGAGAAACTTATGATTTTTTTCTTCGTAAATTACTGTTCCACAAGGAACTTCAACAATCATATCTTCAGCAGAATGGCCATATTTATTTTTTGGTCCACCTTTTTCACCTTCACCTGCGATAAAAGTCTTTGAATGTCTAAAATTAAATAAAGTATTTATTGATTTGTTAGCTTTAAAAATAATAGAGCCACCACGACCACCGTTTCCACCTGAAGGTCCGCCTTTCGGCATGGACTTTTCACGTAAGAAAGCAATCATTCCATCTCCACCTTTTCCGCTTCTAACTTCAATAACTACTCTATCTATGAACATATCTACATTATATACGCGTTGCATTAAAAAAGACCACAAAATTATGTGGTCTTAATTAATTTTTTGGTTTCAACTTACTTTGCGTAAACAGAAGCGCGAGTTTTGTTTTTACCAACTCTTTCGTATTTAACAATACCATCAATTAAAGCGAAGATTGTATCATCTCCACCACGTTTAGTATTGACACCTGGAAGAATTTTGGTACCTCTTTGACGATAGATGATGCTTCCGGCATGGCAGAATTCGCCATCAGAAACTTTAGCACCTAATCTTTTTGATTCTGAATCACGTCCGTTTTTGGTAGAACCGACACCTTTTTTAGAAGCAAAGAGTTGTAGATCTAATTTAAATAACATAACTAATTTCCTTTCTCGATTATTTGAAGGAACTTTCTATATGACTCTTCAATTGTTTTAAACTGAACCATCATTGTTTCAAGAACTTCATAATCGTGTTCATTAGCATGATTTAATTCAGATATAGATGCATCTCCTGAATCTAACTTAATTGCAAAGCAATTAGGTTTGGTTAGAGCGTTACATCCTCCAACAAGGATTGCACTGACTGCTGAGCAGACAAGATCTTCTCCTTTTGGGGCTGAATTAGCATGCCCTTTAACGGTTAAATTTATAATTTTTCCGTTTTTACGAGTTGCCTCAATTTTAATCATAAATTAGGCAATTGATTCGACAACTAAGCAAGTATATGGTTGACGATGGCCAATCATGCGACGTGCTGAATTGTGTTTAGCTTTGTATTTGTAGATGCGAATCTTTTTGCCAAGACCGTTTTTGACGACTTTGGCGACAACTTTTGCACCTTCAACGTATGGTGTACCAACTTTAACTTCTTTGTCAGCGACTAAGAGAACTTTGTCAAATTCGTATTTCTCGTTTTCCTTAACTTCGAGTTTTTCAACGAAAATCTTTTGTCCAACTTCAACGCGGACTTGTTTTCCACCAGTTTCAATTATAGCGTACATTTAAATACCTCTACTTTCTCACTAAGGACTCGCTATTAAGGTCTAATGGCTTAGCCATTAAGTTTGACTCACCTTTTCTATGCGGTTGTAGCTCGTGAGGCGACAACGTTTAATATTATATATTAGTTATAAATAATGTAAAGAAGTTTTCTAAAATAAGAAAAGCATCCCTGCAGAGATGCCGATTGCCAAGCGGGCCAGCATGATTAAGGGAGCGACTGATACGTCAGAGGTCATCTGTTAGCTCCACCCCCGCATCACCGTACCAACCTATGTCTAGGGTGCGTCGTGGTCGACTACTGAAATTTCCACCTTTGGCATAATTATAATAATTCATAAAGAATTAATTATCAATAATTATTTTAAATAAAAAAAGCATCCCTGCAGAGATGCCAATATGCCAAGCGGGCCAGCCTAATTAAGGGAGCTACTAATTCGTCAGAGGTCATCTGTTCTGCTCCACCCCCGCATCACCGTCAGTCCATCCTATGGCTAGAATGCGTCGTGGTCGATTTGCTGAATTTTCCACCTTTGGCATATTTATAATAATCTATAATTATTTAAATAACAATGCTTTTTTCTCAGGATAAATAGTAACAATCGTCTCTTTATTATTCTTCTTAATCATAGTTATAATTCGTAAATAATGTGGCTTTTCACTTTTCTTGCCTCTTAATCCTACATACGATCTATATTTCCGACCATTTTGATCTAGAAACAAACTTTCCCGATTTTTAAGAATTTTTGGTATTTCGTTTATATCAACAACATGTAGATGATGATATTTATTCGCAATATGTTCATAAATTGTTTCGTTTCTTTTATCTTGATCAAAATAGACTTCATGACCATCAAACGTTATCAAAGGTATAGGAAGTTTTTTAAGAGCTTCAACAATATTTATGTCATAGTTTAAATTTTGTTTACTTTTTCTTTTTTTATGCATGAAAATCCACCTTTAAAAATAATTAAATGATCAATCAGATTTATCCCTAAATTTTTCGCGGATTTTTCTATGACTTTTGTCGCGATAATATCTTCATCACTAGGATTAGATTCTTCATCAGGATGATTATGGATTAGATAGAAATATTTAGCTTTAGCTAAAATTAACTCTTGAATTACTTCTCTAATATCAATATTAAACGAATCAGAAGTGCCTTTATAAAGTGTTTTTTCTTTAATAATTCTATGCTTTAAATCTAACATCAAAACAACTAGATTTTCTTGGTCAAAATTTTCTAAATATTTGAACCTTAAATAGACATCATTATTTGATTCAATTTTATCAAGGTTTTGATATTTATTTGAAATTAATCTTTTATGAAACTCAAACGTTGCTAAAAGTCGTAATGCAATCGATTTTTTAAGTCCAAGATATCTTGATAAAGCTTGATAATTACTTCGTGATAATAGCTCTAAAGAATTAGCGTGGCTAGAAAGGAGTTCAATTGCTATATCAATTGCGGAATTCCCCTTTCCGCCACTTCCAATTAATAAAGTAAGTAGTTCCTGATCTGAAAGTTCTTCAATTCCGTATTGTAGTGCTTTTTCGCGTGGGCGTAAATTAATAGGAATATCACTAATTTTCATTATTTCCAGGAAAACTTCCAACCACCCGGAACAGTTGAGGATCCTTCTTTCGCCATAAACATCTTATAAATAATTACGCTCATGAGCCCGATCGCGCATATAGTCAACACGGTCGCTAAAGCAATTTCTCCTGTTACAATTGTTTTCATTTCTTTTTTACTTAATTTGTACATCATAAATTTTTCTCCCTTTATAAATCAGTCAGGGGTCAAAATGAAAACCTACGGATTTTTACTTTTTTTATAAAATTTTATTAATAAATTTTTATAACTTTTTTTGTAAGTAAAAAAAGAGACTCGGTCATGAGTCTCGATTTTTGAATAAATGATTTTTAATTATTTAGCTTCGATTTTTAAAATCTCAACTTTATATTCTTTGTTAGCATGAACAGAGACAATGTCGCCAACATTTTTGTCGATAACTGCTCTACCTAAAGGTGAAACGTTTGAAATAAGACCTTTTAATGGGTTTGCTTCAACTGTTCCAACAATTGTATAAGTTTCGACTGAATTGTCGCTTAAATCTTTAATTGTAACTGTAGAACCTAAAACAACACCTTTTGCTTTTGATTTTTCAGAAATAATTTTGACATTAGCGAGAATATTCTCGATTTCTTTGATTCTGCCTTCAATTTCAGCTTGTTTTGTTCTTGCAGCATCATAATCTGCGTTTTCGCTTAAGTCGCCTTGAGCACGAGCAGCTTGAAGTGACTCTATAACTTCAGGACGATCAATATCAATTAAATGGCGAAGTTCTTTTTCTAACTTTTCAGCGCCTTCTTTTGTTAATTCAACTTTTGTAACCATGGATTTTCTCCTTTAAATAGCATTAAAGAGTTTAACAATACTCTTTTTGAATGTAAATCTAATTTTTAATCTCCTGAATCTTTTCATCATTCATATATGCATTAAAGACTTCTTCAGCTTCAGCATATTCTTTATCATCTTCAATTTCTTCTAAAGATTCATCTTTCTCGTTTACAGCGAATACTAAGACGTTTTCTTCGTTATCTTTCTCATAGAGAAAAACATATTCTTTATGTCTTTGTTCTGATTCGTAAGTAAAAAGAATTTTCATTACTTTTTCTTCACCAGATTCATTAGTGATAATCATTTCATCATCTAAAATCATCTATTTACCTCCAAATTTTTCTAAATATCTTTCTAAAATGACAACTGCCGCCATTTCATCAATAATTTCTTTTCTTTTCTCGTAACTTAAACCAGTTACTTTTAATTTTTCATCAGCTTCAATTGTTGAATAACTTTCATCAATTAATTCAATATGTAAAGTCGGATCTAATTTAAGCAAATCTTCTTTAAAACGAATGCAACTTTTAGCATGTGGAGATTCGTCTCCTGAAGCATATAAAGGCATGCCTAATGCAATATTTTTAATGCCTTCTTTTTGGCAAATTTCAATGACATGTTCACGCGCTTTTTTAAAGTTGCCAACTTCAAATCTAAAAGTTTCAACCCCGTGTGCAGCGATTCCTATGGAATCGGTTTTAGCAATTCCAAGGGTTGTTGTCCCTAAATCTAAGCCTAAAATTTTGCTCATTTAATTAGACCTTTTAATACCTCAAAAGCCTCTGGAAGTTTTGCGAGTATACGACCTTTACCATTAGCCATATTTGGACGACCTCCGCCGCCTCCTCCTAAAACTTTTGCGACTTCTCTAACTAGGTCCCCAGCTTTATTATTTTCAAGAGCTTTTCCACCAACGAAAATAGCGATTGGAAGTTCACCTTCTGTTCCACCAACTAAACATAAAATATAATCAGAGAATTTAGTTTTTAATTCATCGCCAATTGAATTTATATTTCCAATTGATTGATTTTCGAAGTGTTTGCATAGCAACTTATAACCTTTGAATTCTTCAAACTCGCTCAATACTTCATTAGCATTTTGATGAGAAAGTTTGTCTTTCATAGACTCAAGTGTTTTGCTCATTTCGCTTAATTTAGCGAGTAAATCTTTCGTTTTTGCAAGTGCTTCTTTTGGAGAATTGCAACCAATAGATTTACAAACTGCCATTAAAGCATCTTCTCTTTCTTTAAGAAGTTTATAACCTCCAACGGAGGTTCTTCCTTGAATACGACGAACACCAGCGGCAATTGAAGATTCAGATTCAATCACAAAGACACCAATGTCAGATGTGTTTTTAACGTGACATCCACCGCAGAATTCCATTGATTCATCACCAAATTTAACAACTCTAACTTCGTCACCATATTTTTCCGAGAAGAACGCCTTTGCTCCTAATTTGGATGCCTCTTCTTTCTTCATAATACGAATATCTGAAGGAATTGCTTTAGCAATCATGTTATTAACTTCTTGTTCAATAGCTTTAAGTTGTTCTGGAGAAATCTTTTCATAATGAGTAAAGTCAAATCTCATATATTCATCTGAAACATATGAACCCATTTGCTTAATGTGATCTCCACCTAAAACTTTATCAAGAGCTGCTTGAAGTAAATGTGTAGCAGAGTGGTTTCTTTTAATTAATTCACGTTTTTCAGTGTCTAATTCAAGATGTAATTTATCTCCAGTTTTAAGTGAACCTTTTAAAACTTTCACAAAGTGAAGATTTTGTTTATTAGGAGCTTTTTGAACACTTAAAACCTCTAGTTCAATGCCTTCTCCGTGCATTTTGCCAGTGTCTGCAATTTCGCCACCGGACTCAGCATAGAAATTGGTTTGATCTAAGATAATTTCGCCTTCATCTTCAATAGAATTAACCTTAACACCATCTTTGAAAACTCCGATGACTTTTGCATCTAGTGGTTTTTCATCATAATAGAAAGTTGAAGGTTCCTTAAATTCTAGTAAATCTTTAGATTGTTTATGCATACTTTGCTCATCGCTACGAGCATTTCTTGCACGTTCTTTTTGTTTTTTCATCTCTTCATCAAAGCCTTTTTCATCAACTTCAATGCCGTTTTCTTTACAAATATCTTTTGTTAAATCTAGTGGGAAACCAAATGTATCGTAAAGTTTAAATGCATCTTTTCCAGAAAGCTTTTTCTTACCTTCAATCATTTCACGAAGCAAAGCTTCGCCACTTGATAAAGTAAGAATAAATTTCTCTTCTTCAGCCTTAAGCATTTTCACAATATGAGCTTCTTTTGAAACGTATTCTGGGTAGAAACCTTTATATTTTTCAATGACTACTGGAACAAGAGTGTACATGAAAGGTTTTTCAATTCCGATTTTCTTTGCAAATCTCATTGCTCTACGAACAAGTCTACGTAAAACGTAGCCACGTCCTTCATTTGAGAACATTTCACCATCACCAATTGCGAATGTAACCGCACGAATGTGGTCGGCAATAACTCTATATGGAATTAAATTTGGAGCCTTATAAGGAACGCTTGCAATCTTTTCAACAGCTTTAATAATTGGTTCAAAAAGGTCTGTTTCAAAATTTGTGTCTGTGCCTTGAAGTACAGAGGCAATTCTTTCTAATCCTGCACCTGTATCAATATTTTTAGAAGGTAATTCTTTATATTCACTACGTGGAGTGCCTGGAACAGCGTTATATTGAGAGAAAACAATTCCCCAAATTTCAATATAACGATCATTTTCGATTTCTTCTCTTAAAAGTTTTTCTCCGAGTTTTTCAGAATCATATTTTTCGCCTCTATCAAAGAAAACTTCTGTATTTGGGCCTGCTGGACCTTCGCCAATTTCCCAATAGTTTCCTTCCAAAGGAATAAGATGAGATTCACTTACGCCTTGTGCTAACCAAAGTTTATGAGTTTCTTCATCACTTGGATTATAAGTGAAATAAAGTTTATCTTTTGGCATTCCAAAATATTTTTCGTCTGTAAGAATTTCGTATGCCCAAGCAATAACTTCTTTCTTAAAATAATCTCCAATAGAGAAATTTCCTAACATTTCAAACAGAGTTTGATGTCTTGCAGTGAAACCTACATTTTCAATATCGTTTGTACGAATTGATTTTTGAACATTTGTAATTCTTCTATTTGGTGGCACTTCACTACCATCCATGTATTTTTTAAGAGCTGCAACACCAGAATTAATCCATAAAAGAGATGGATCATTATAAGGAATAAGGTTTGCGCCTTTTTCAATATGATGTCCTTTTGATTCAAAAAACTTTAACCATGTTTCTCTAATTTGTTGACCTGTCAATTTATTCATCCTTAAGGCCTCCTAAACAAAATAAAAAAGTATCAACTAGGAACGAGTTTTATCGCGGTACCATCCTAATTCAATACTTTGTATTGCACTTAATTATTCGTCTTTAACGCAGAACTACGTCGACTTTCATCGACTCCAAAGGAGTGGCATATATTTCCTTTATGGGAGTGAGTTTATTATACAATAAAATTTTACGTAGTCAACAAAAGAGAACCCACAAAGGATTCTCTTCATAAAATTTTAGAAATTATTAATACCAATTACCGTAGTTAATGCAAATGTTTCTCCATGTTGATAATGTGGTTACTGATGACGGATATGAAGATTCATAATTCTCTCCGCTAACAGGAGCAAATAAAGCAAGTCCTGATCCATTAGTAACGGCAACACCAGAGAATTCGCAAACAACAAGAGAAGATAATACAGAACTAACAGCATCAATTTTGCTCATTAGAGCAGTATTATTTTTGTAGTTGCTATCAGTTTTAATTTTTGTACAGAAATCTCCAATATCAAATAAATCAAATGGGTAAGTTTTACCACCATAATCATCTACAACAACACCATATCTATAACATGTTTTTAAGAGACTGCTAAATGTACTCCATTTTGACGTTGAATTAACAACTCCAGAAAGAGTACTTGCCATACTTTCCCAAGCTGTTTCGTATTCACTCCACTTAGATAAATCTAATAATGATAAAGTTGAATTATTTGGTTCACCATAAATGCTTTGATAATGTGCAGTTGTATCTTCTCCAAAACTATCTACACACGCTTTCAAAATAGCTTCAGTCGTTTTTAAAGAATATAAATCATCAATCCATTTGTCATATGACCAACCATAACCCCATTCGGATTCACAAGAGGCAATTTGGTATTTAGCATAATCTGAATTCAAACTTGCAATATCTTGAATTTGCATCAAACAACAATCGTAACCAATAAATTCAAGTTTATCGAACATTCCAGATGATGATCTAGCACTTTTAATTGCTGTTGAAACTTCAACAGGTGTTAATCCATCTCCATTAGGATCTGACCAAGAAGCAGTTGTTTCATCGAAACAACAACCATCAATTCCAGAACCATGATTCCAGAAAATTAAACCATATTTATCAGCTGGATATTCTTTGACTCCCCAATCAATAAAATCTGATAGTGAAGATGAAAGTCCCATATTAACTTTTGTTGATTGACTATCAACTACATAATTTTTATTTTCTAAGTGAAGTCTATTTCTTTTGTTTGGATTAATTTTTGATGAATAAGTTGAGGCCCAACTATTAGCCCCGCCTGCTTGAATTACAATATTAACATCATCAGGTTGGCCATTAACCGAAGCAATTTCTTTTAAATCTTCTGTGGCTTGTCCACCTTCAGATTCAAGATTAGATCCAGCAATATACATTAAAATAGTCCACTCATCTTGATCATTATTATGAACAACTAGATTAGCAGTGTCTTTAATCGAACTATTTTCCTTAGAAGTAACCGTTAAAGTGGTTTCGCCAATAGCTTTTGGCGTTATTACACCAGACGAAGAAATTGTTGCGATACTAGTATCATCAATTTTATAAGAAACTTCCTTATTTGAAGCATTACTTGGAATAAATTCTGGAACGATTGTTCTTTCTCCGCTGCTTAAACGAATTTTAACTGTTTCAGGAAGCGAAATGGATTGTAATGCAGCATAAGAATTTTTAACAATTTCTACAGAAATAGTCTTTTTGTGAATATATTTTGAGTCTTCGTATCTAACAACAAATTTTGAAGTTCCAAGCGTTGAAGTATCAAGAGTAGTAAAAGTACATTTCTTTGTGACTTCAGCTTCAGTTTCGTCTTCATAAACTGCAAAAACCTTGCCATCAAATTCGTATTTTGAACCTTTTGTTACCTCAGTAGAATAGTCACGAACATCGATATGATCGGCAGGTTTGTCGGAAGTGCTGCCACCTCCGAAAATGTCCTCAAATGAGCAGGCGCTAAGTGCACCAGCGCTAAGGGATAGGGTAATTAAACATCTAAACAACTTTTTCATAAGACTATATATTAATAAAAATATATTTTTTATTCAAATAAATTTTCGTTGTAAGCGGTTATAATATCGATGGATACTATAAATAAATTTTGTATTTTTACAAAAAGAGCAATATAATACAAATCATTATTTAGACTATGAAAAAGAAAATATTAAACTTCTTTACGATTACACTAGGTGGAATGGCAAATGGATTATTTGCTACGCTAATAATTGGAACTATATTCGCTACAATTGGCGCATTTTTTGCCATTTGGCCTGAAAGTGGATTTTGTAATTTTATGGTTGATGTTATTGGAACATCTACTCATAAAAGTGGATTATCGTTTGTTTTACAAATGCTCACTGGTGCCGGCATCGGAGTCGGCATCGCTTTAGCGTTAAAATTTGATGCTTTAAAAACGATTTGCTTAGCTGCTGTTGGTGAAGTTGCTGCTTATTTTTCAATGACTACCGATATGCATGGGCATTTAGTGGAAGCGAACGGAATAAAAGTTGGCGATCCTCTTACAATCTTTTTAGTATGTATTGCGGTTGCATTACTAATAAAATTAGTACTAAGAAGAAAAACCTCAGTAGATATTTTAATCGTTCCGTTATTTTCAGCTGCTGTTGGATTAATTCTTTCTTTAGGAATTAGATACCCATCCGCGTATGTTACATTCGCGATTCAATGGTTAATTGCCGAAGGCACAACAGTCGCTCCTTTCTTAATGGGAATAATTGTCGCTGTCCTTATGGGAATGGCACTTACCGCTCCAATTTCAAGTGCTGCTATTGGCGCAATTATCTTCACCACCGCTTTAGGAAATTCATCTGTAGGTTTACAGATTGCCTCAGGGGCTGCAGTTGTTGGTTGTTCCACACAAATGGTTGGATTTGCAATTCAATCTAGACGCGACAATAATATTGGACAAGTTATTTCAATTGGAATAGGCACAAGTATGCTTCAATTTAAAAATATCTTAAGAAAACCTGTTATTTGGTTACCAACAATTATTGCTTCAGCAATTCTTGGACCTATTTCAACTTGCTGGTTAAAACTAAAATGCATGGGTGCATCATCTGGTATGGGGACTGCTGGTTTAGTTGGTCAAATTGGAACTTTTGCATCTATGGGGAACTCATGGCAAACTTGGGTTGGAATATTTGTTTTACAAATAGTTGCTCCAATTATTCTAGTGTTCTTCATTGATTTAGCCTTTAGAAAACTTGGCTGGATTAAAGATGGCGACTTTTCGTTAAGACGCGAAGAAGAATAGAGATTAAATTTTAAATTTAAAAGGTTCCGAACTCGGAACCTTTTTGAATTATTTAAGAAGATCAGGATATTTCTCCATTAAGTAGGATAAGTCTTTATCTCCTCTACCACTTAAATTGACAAGAATTGAACCTGAATTCCTAGTTCTTGCTATTTTAATAGCATACGCTAGAGCATGCGCTGATTCAATTGCAGGAATAATACCTTCAAGTCTACATAAGAGTTTAAATGCTTCCAAAGCTTCTTCATCAGTAACTGTCTCATATTGAACTCTTCCAATATCATGGAGGAAAGCATGTTCTGGTCCGACACCAGGATAATCTAAACCTGATGCAATAGAATAAGCATTTGCTACGCTACCATCTTTATTCATTAAGACCTTAGATTTGAAACCATGCAAAACATATTCTTTACCGAAAGTCATTGTTGCGGCATTTTTTCCTGGTTCTTTACCTTCACCCATTGGTTCAACTCCGACAATTTGAACTGGATCATTTAGGAACGCTTCAAACATACCGATTGCGTTACTTCCGCCGCCAACACAAGCACAAACAATATCTGGTAATTCTCCAGTCATTTCTTGGAATTGTTCACGTGCTTCTCTACCTATAATTTCTTGGAATTCTCTAACAATTAAAGGATAAGGATGAGGACCAACAGCAGAACCCATTAGATAAAAAGCATCTTTTTGCTCTTTTAAGAACGCTTCAAGAGCAGCATCCACCGCTTCTTTTAATGTTCTAGTGCCTTCTTTTACAGGTATAACATTAGCACCTAAAATGCGCATACGATTTACATTTGGAGCTTGCTTCATCATATCAACTTCGCCCATATAAATATCACATTTAAGGCCAAAGTAAGCGGCTGCTGTTGCGACAGCTGAACCGTGACTTCCAGCACCTGTTTCAGCGATCAACTTTTTCTTTCCTAGAGTTTTTGCAAGCAAAGCTTGTCCCATACAGTTATTTAATTTGTGGGATCCCATATGATTTAAATCTTCACGTTTTAAATAAATTTGAACTTTGCCCAAATAATTAGATAAGCGTTCACAATGATAAACTGGAGTAGGTCTACCTTGGAAATCATGTCTTATTTGACGTAGTTCAGAAATAAACTTTGCAGACTTACAAATAGTAAGATAACCATTATAAATTTCTTGAAATGTTTTCTTAGTTTTTTCATCTACGAATGAACCACCGTAAGGACCAAAATAACCTTCTTCGTTTGGGTAAACTTTACGATATGTTGCGAAATCAATATCGGAAATATTTGCTAATTTAATTGGGCCAGTTTTGCCTCTTCTATCTAAAGGTTTTGGGGCATCTTCAGGAATTAAATAAATTTTGCCTTTCTTCACTAATCCTTCAATTCTATTTTCTTGGCATAAAAGACGTACACGGCGTTCATTTACACCCCACTTTTTAGCAGCATCTTTAACTGAAATATACATTGTTCCGTTCCTCGCTTTGCGGAATAATTATAAAATACCGATAAACTAATTACAATAGTAATCTTAACTTTATGAAAAAATTTTTATATACAAGTTTATTTAAATTATGTAGAATTTAAGCATTGATTTTTAATTAATTAAACTTAGGGTTCTAGTTGTAAACAACCTTTAGAAAACCTAACGAACGAAAAAGAGGAAATTTTATTATGAAAAAGTCATTCTTATTTGTTGCAGCTGCGGCTGCTTTATCATCTTTAACAGGATGCGGCAATCAACACGCAAACGTTGGTTTACTTTATTGCGCTGCTGAGGCAAATTCCCTTTATCAAGTTAATGTTGTAAAGAAAGAACTCGAGAAAAAAGGCTTATCTACAAAGCTCATGTCCTTCTCCGATTCAAACGATATCTCCGCTGTTTTGAATGGATCTATCAACAACGTTGATTCTATCTACATTCCAACAGACAACACATGTGCAAGTAACGTTGAAATTATCAACAACATTGTACGTCCAGCAAAGAAACCAGTTTTCGCTGGGGAAGAAGGTATTTGTAAAGGTTGTGGCGCAATCACACTTTCAATTAGCTACTACAACATCGGTGTCAAAACCGGCGCAATGGCTGTTGATGTTTTACTTGGCAAAGAAGATATTAAAACTCTTCCAATTGCTTATGATGAAAACCCAATTAAGAAATATAACAAGAGTTTCTGTAAAGATGTTGGTGTTTCAGTTCCAAAAGATTACGTAGAAGTTAACAAAGATGCTTCAAGCACCGTTGATCTTCCAGAATTCCAAAACACCGATAACAATCATTACAAAATTGGTATTTCTCAATTAGTTGCCCACCCAGCATTAGATGCTGCAACTCAAGGATTTATTGATGCAGTCAAAGCTGGCTTAGGTCCTGAAAACGTTGAAATTGATGAACAAAACGCTGCTAATGATTCTGCAACATGTTCAGTTATTGCTAACACATTTGTTTCACACTCTGTCGATTTAATCATGGCAAATGCTACACCAGCTTTACAAGCTGCAGCAAATGCTACAAACACAATTCCTGTTCTTGGCACATCCGTTACTGAATACGGCGTTGCTCTTGGAATTAAAAATTTCGATGGCGTTGTTGGCAAAAATGTTTCAGGCACATCTGACTTAGCTCCTTTAAAGACTCAAGCAAAGATGTTGATGGATGTTTTCTCATCATTCATGAAGAAATAATTAAATTATTAATTAGAGGCTTGCTATGCTCGATTACTTATCTTCACTTCCTGGTGCAATAACCCTTGGCTTAATCTGGTCGATTATGGCTTTAGGTGTTTATATCACCTATAAAGTTCTTAATGTCGCTGATTTAACAGTTGATGGTTCTTTCGTCACAGGCGGAATCGTTGCTGCTGTTTTAATCACAAGCGGAATGAACTTTTTACTCGCCATGTTAATTGCCACAATTGCAGGCGCTATATGCGGATTAATAACAGGTCTATTACACACGTTCTTAGGTATTCCAGCGATTCTCGCTGGTATTCTGACACAGATGGCGTTGTGGAGTATTAATCTTCTTATCTCCGGAGGTCGTAGCAACATTTCTGTTGCTTCTTTCTCCTATAAAGTCTTATTCTCCCAGGCATCAGTTTATGATGCATTATGGAAAATCGGCTTAATTGTCGCTTTATTCTTAGCCATTTTATATCTCTTCTTTGGTACTGAACTTGGTGCGTCTATCCGTGCTACTGGTAATAACCAAGACATGTCTAGAGCTCAAGGCATCAACACTAAATTCAACATTGTTCTTGGTCTAATGATCTCCAATGCTTTAGTCGCTTTAGCAGGTGCGCTTTTAGCGCAATATCAAGGATACGCCGATATTAATATGGGTAAAGGCGCAATCGTCATAGGCTTATGTGCGGTCGTTGTCGGTACCGCTATTACCACCAAAATTTCACCAAACTTCTTAGTTAGATTACTTGGATGTGCTGTTGGCGGAATCATTTATTATATTA
Organism: uncultured Caryophanales bacterium; assembly: GCA_946624155.1. Next base: position 1,374 of record CAMORU010000003.1, on the reverse strand, counting down.
TTTTCCAAACCGTTGTTTTCCTCGGTTTAGATACAAACTTACTTAAAGCTTTAGCCGCTGTTATTGTTATTATTTTCTTAGGTGTTCCATACATTAAGAATCAATATCAAAGTAAAATTAGAAAGCATTTTGTTAACAAGCGTATTGCAGAGGGGGATGTGAAAAATGATTGAAATTAAGAACATCACAAAAACATTTAACCCTGGAACAGTTAACGAACATAAGGCTATTGATAACCTTAATTTAGTGCTTAATGAAGGTGATTTTATCACCGTCATTGGTTCTAATGGCGCAGGTAAATCAACGCTTCTTAACCTCATTACTGGTTCAATAAGTGCAGATTCTGGCTTTATTTTACTTAATGGTACAGATGTCGCTAAATTACCTGAGCATAAGCGCGCACCATATTTTGGTCACGTTTTCCAAGATCCGATGAAAGGTACTGCCACAGATATGACAGTTATCGAAAACCTTGCTTTAGCAAGAGGTCGTGGTAAGAAACGTTCATTATTTAGATGGTCAATCCCAAATAAAGATAAGACTTACTACGAGGAACAACTCAAATCTTTAGGTCTTGGACTTGAATCTCGTTTATACCAAAAAGTTGGTTTGTTGTCCGGAGGACAAAGACAAGCAATTACTCTTTTAATGGCCACCATGGCTCAAAAACCAAGCTTCAACCAAATTAGAAAAGATTACGTTAAATTTAATCCTTTCAAACGTGAAGAAGCTAAAGAAGAAGTTGAAAGAGTGTATAAAGAGCAAAAAGAAATCTACAAGAATACTAAAAAAGTGATTCTTAAAGATAAGAGTTTAAATTCCGCTCAACGCTCTGAAAAAATCAAAGCTGCTTATGCAGAGTTTGATAAAAAGATGCGTGCATATGACGTCACTAAACCAGTTTTACTTCTTGATGAGCATACTGCCGCACTTGATCCAAAAACTGCAGCAAAAGTTCTAGAAATTACAGACCGTATCGTTCACGAACAAAACTTAACAACAATTATGATTACTCATAATATGAACGATGCAATTAAATACGGAAATCGTCTTGTTATGATGTCAAAAGGTAAAATTGCCGTTGATATCTCAGGAGAAGAAAAAAAGAAACTTACAATTACTCAACTCCTTAACATGTTTACAACCGCAAGCGATAACGACGTATTGTCTGACTCAGCAATTCTAGGTTAATAAAAAACACCCTTAAGGGTGTTTTATTTTAGTCAATTCTCTTATCGTCTCTATAAACTTCATCAATTGTTCCTGAGCCAATCATGAGTCCTTCTTCATTATAGAAGACAGCTTCTTGGCCAGGAGTGACAGCTTTGTAATAATCATACTCACAGATTATTTCTTCACCGTTTCTAGTGATAG
>CAMORU010000002.1 GCA_946624155.1 uncultured Caryophanales bacterium | reverse complement strand
TGGTGGTCCAGGCCGGGGATGATCCGGCGACACGCGGATTTTCAGTCCGCTGCTCTACCAGCTGAGCTACCGGACCACATAATGGCGGATCATACGAGAGTCGAACTCGTCTCGCCTCCGTGACAGGGAGGCATCATAAACCGATAGACCAATGATCCGTAATTGGCGATAACTATTATCTTAAAAATATATATAAAAATCAAGAATAATATTTAGCGCCTAATTTTAATAAATTAATAATTCTTTGCTCTAAGTTCAAAGTATGCTCTTTCGTGAGCGCAAACTGGACAAACTTCAGGTGCTTCTTTACCTACATGAATGTGTCCGCAGTTTCTACACTTCCAGACAACTACATCAGGAGCAATAAACACTTTGTTTCCTTTTACTTTAGCAAGTAGTTCACGATATCTTTCTTCGTGCTCTTTTTCAATAGCGGCAACACCTTCAAATTTTTCAGCAATTTCAGTAAAACCTTCTTTTCTTGCTACTTCGGCGAATTCTTTGTACATTTCTGTCCATTCATAGTTTTCGCCACTTGCAGCAGCTTCAAGGTTCTCCACCGTTGATTTTACTTTGCCACCTTCAAGGTATTTAAACCACATTTTTGCATGTTCTTTTTCATTATCTGCTGTTTCAGTAAAAATAGCAGCGATTTGTTCATAACCTTCTTTTTTAGCCTTAGATGCAAAATAAGTATACTTATTTCTTGCTTGAGATTCTCCAGCAAAAGCTGTTTGTAAATTCTTTTCTGTTTGACTACCTTTGAGTTCCATTATTTTGTTTCTCCTTCTTTTTTGTGATTATTGTTTGTGTGAGGTGGTCCAAATGTCACCTCTGCAAGAGCTAATTGACCTGAATTATAAATATCAACACGTTTACTATGGCCAGATACCAAAAACATATCTAATCCCTGCCAAATAAACATCCATGATGAAATTAAAGTTAATTCATCAAATACTGCAGAAATTTTCTTATCAGTCCCAAAAAGAATAGCAAAGTGAATAGCAAGCGATATAATTCCGACAATTACAAGAATAAAAGCAAACCACATAGATTTTCTATGCATTAATCTTTTATCTTCATACTCTAATGAATAATGACGCTTAACATATTTAGCAATCTTTTCTTTCATTTCTTCGGAATATTTACCACCATCATCAAAATTTATAACAATAGGGATAGCCGCTCTAAGAAAGAAAACTTGTTGATCAATATAATCAAAGATTTCTGGATCCATACGACGATTATAAGAAAAAACTGAAAATGGTGATTCAATATTTGTTAAATCAACATCAACATAAACCTTACCATCATCCGCGGTTAAAGAATCCTCGTAACGCATTGAGGTACGGAATTTCTTCTCAATTAAAGGTTTTAAACGTTGAATAAATTCACGATTTTGGGCTCTAATTTCTTTGATTTTCTCGCGTTTTTCTTGTCGTGTCATGCCTAAGATTGTACCAAAAAACTTTGTTTTTAGCAAATCCAAGTAAGAAAAAACCACCAGTAGACTGATGGTTATACTTTCTCAATGAAGTCAATTTTCTTTCTGCTTGGTACCCAAGTAACAATAAGAAGAATTACACCAGCAATAGAAGAACAAATCGCAGAAGAAATAGGTCCTGCACCATTTCTTATATAATCAGTTTGACCAAAGTCATTAACTGCCAAAAACATTTCTTTTGTTAGTAAAACTAACACACTACTTAAAAAGAAAAGAATAGCAAATATTGTATTAATGATAGCAAGACTTGTATTTAATTCAGGTTTAAATGATTCAATAATTAAAAATATTGCCATCAAAAATGGAATTATAAAACCAATTACTGGAATAAATGATCCACTATAAGCCTTAACGCCGTTAGATGTTTCGCCTAAATAAGCTTTAACGTTATAAGCTGACCAAGTTCCTTTAATTTCATTAAATGATTGTAAAGGTGTTGCAAATAAAGCAATAAATGCCACAATGCCAAGTAATGCAGCAAGATAAATTAAGATATTGCTTAAGTATTTTTTCATCGTGCTAATTATACTCAATATTATAGTTTCAATAAAGTTTTATTTTATTAAACTTTCTAAAATTATTATTCTTTTTATCTAAAACGTTAATTTTTACTTTAAGTTTTGAAATTTTGATTAATAAATAGCAAAAAAAGATTTATAAAATCTTAGATTTGTATTACAATATACTGATACAAGGGGGTTTTGCTATGACCACTATTGATCAAAAATTAATAGAATTACTCCAAGATAAACTAAATATTGGCGGTTGGCCATGGGGTAATTTAATTCTTTCTATTATAGCTATTTTACTTACTGTTCTATTAACTGGTCTTGTTGGATTTGAAAGAGAAAAACGTGGACGTAGTGCAGGACTTAGAACGCACTTATTAGTTGGTGTCGGTTCCGCTGTTATTATGATTATATCCATTTATGGATTCCCATCAACCGCGGATGGACATCGTGATGTCGCCCGTTTAGCTGCAGGTGTACTTACTGGTGTTGGTTTTTTAGGCGCTGGCGCAATTATTCACGACCATGGTTCAATTAAAGGTCTCACCACCGCTGGAACTATTTGGTTAGTTATGGCTATTGGTTTAGCATGCGGATCATTTAACTTTCTTATTGCAATACTTGTAACCGCTGTTGTAATGCTTGTTCTTACTGTCTTCCGTAAGATTGAAACTAAACTTAATAAGAATAGTCCAATTTTACTAGTAGTGTCAGAAACAAGCGTTCCAGTTTTAGCAATTGTTTTAAAATATGCTAAAGAAAACAAATTGTTAGTTTCTGATGTTTCAACTGAACTATTAGATGAGAAATCACTTCAAACAATATTCAAATTAGTATCAGAGAAAAATGCTGCTATTGATGTATCGAAAGTTGAAGAAGATATTAAAAAACTAACAAATGCTAAATCAGTCCAAAACTTAAATAGACATTAATTCTGTATTACATTATAAATAGGGAACTTGGTTCCCTATTTATTTTACATTTGATTTCTGCATTTTATATGCATCTTCAAACATTTTAATTAAACCATCTATTGAATAATCAATATTGTATTGTTTACCAATTCCTTTATATTTTTTAGCTTCTTTTTTACGTTCTTCTTCATGCTCTAGCCAATAATCAATATGACGAGCTAAATCTTTTGGATTTCTAGCCTTAAATACTGATTTAGAATTTAAAGAAAATTGACTAGTTGCAGTATATCTTCCTTTTGCGATTACTGGGACAATACCCATTTGGATTGCCTCCATACAAGAAAGACCTTCAACTTCAATATATGCGCAGTGAATATATAAATCAGACCCCATTGAAAGTTCTTGAAGGAAATTTAAATCATGAAATCCAAAATCAGGAGCATATTTAATAATACCTTTTTTAAGGTATTTATCCGCTAAATTTTTAATACTCTTTTCTTTTGGACCTTGGCCCGCAATGACAAGTTGAATCTCTTCAGCATGTTTAGAATATTTCATTGCTTTAATTAGGGTTTTTATATCTTTTTCAGCAGAATATCTTCCAATTGTGATGATTTGATATTTTGCATCTGAGACTTTCTTTGGTTCAACTTCTTTATCAATTGATTTAAGTTCTTCCATCACAAGTCCGTTAGAGATTACTCTAAGTTTAGCTTTAAATTTATATCTTTCTAATCTTTCTTTAACATTTTCAGTTGGGCATTGCACAATTAAACATTTATTAAAAACAGTATCTCTAAAAAATCTCATTGTTACCCAAGGTAAAGGTTTAAATCTGTCCATATGGACAGAAGCGAATAAATTTTCAGGGTGAAGATGATACGTCGCAGTGCAAGGTTTTTTTAGTTTTTTTGCGATACTTGCAGTTACAATTTCAAGAGCGAATGGTTCTTCCAAATGTACAACATCGGCCCATTCAACTGCAGATCTAATAATATCTTTATCAACTTTCGCAAACTGATAACCTTGTTGTTTTACAATTGGACCAAAAACAGGAAGAACATAATCTCCTAAATTAAAATCAGGATTATCTTCATATTTTTCATTATATCCAGCGGATAGAACTTTAACATTTATTCCTGCTTCTCTAAGTTTTTTAATAGTTCTACGAGCAGAACTACAAAGCCCATTCCCTCTTAGATAAAGGTTATTAATAACAAACAAAACATTCATAGGACAATAATTCTATTTTATTTAAGATAAAATTCAACCTTTATAACCAATAATAGCGAGTAATTATGAAGAATTTTAAAATAAAAAAGTCCAGGAAAATCCTGAACTTTAACCTATTAAATCTAAAAGTGCTCTAAACTTCAGTGGGGACAGACATAGGCTCTAAACTTAATTGGGGATTTTTACACAGCCTCTAAACTTAACTGGGGATATTTCAAATAAAAAGTAGTTCTCGTATCATAGAATAAGCGCATTCTTGAGGAGGACTACACATAAATAATACAACATTATGTAACTTTTTAGGTATTACAATAAAGAAAAAACAGCGACTTTGTATCATCGCTGTAATTTACAGATGTCTAACTACTACGAGGACCATTTCTAGTGAATCCTTCAATAAATTCTTCAATGTTTTTAAATTCTTTATTTGCCATCTTTCAGTATCTCCCAATAACCAGTTTTATTAGAGCCAACTCTTTTTATTCGTTTTAATTCTTTTAGCTCTTTTAAAATCGTGGCGATTCTCGAAGTGGCCAATCCCACCACTTTTACGAGTTCGTTTGTTGTTATACTAGGCTTTGTGATTATTGCTTTTAAAACTTTTTGTTGAGATTGGGTTAAAGAAGAAAAATCATTTCCTTGATGTAGCAGTTCAAATGGGAAATTAAGTCTCACAACAATGTGGTTATCACTTATGTCAAAAGCTTCCTTACCATAGTGTTTTATTATTTCTAAAACACCATGTCCTGTTTGTTCAACTATTCCTAACTGACCCATTATTTTTTGCAGTTGTTTATTTATTGGATTACTAATTCCGTTATAAAAATCTTCAACGGAATAATCTATCGGTAGCCCACCTGTTGAAACAATTTCAATTCTATCGCTAAAAATATAAATAGCGGGCGGTACCATTTTATCCCATCTAGTGTGCAAGCAAGCGTTTGACCATGCTTCTCTCAAGCTATTTTCATCAAAAAGATGAACCTCTTTTCTTGTTGCGCTGCCGCTTAATTCTACTCTTGTTTCGTTAAATGAAAGAACATATTCAAGAGCAGATTCTAAAGCCAAAATCAAGCACTTATACCCATATTCGTTTCTAGAAATCATTGTAGATTTATCTTTTCCTGCAAATCTAACAACCTTAATCGAAACATTATTGTTATCTGAAAGAATATTTGCTAAAAGATTATATTTATGATTTTTAGTTAATAATCCATTGTTTTTAGCAAAGCTAGACTCATTAATCGAATAACCACGGAGGATATAAAGTTGCTTTAATTGGTTAAAAGATAATTCCTGTTCAAAAGATTCAATTTCAGTCATTGATTCTATAGAACTAGAAAATAGTAATTCTTTCATTATTTCTGGATCTATTTTTTTGTTTTCGCTTCCACTTCTAATCAAATAATTACCATCTGCAGAATATGGTTTATTATGACCGGTCACCGAAACCTTGATAATGATTTTTTCATTCATTAATTCTTCTGTAATTGTAGGAATGATGGAGGGTTTAATTTTATTAATTAAAAGCTCACTAATATCTTTTAGTGTCTTATTGCCTAGAGTTACTCCTACGACATCACCATTATCCTTGATACCAAATAATACTTGCGCTTTTGAGTGCTTGTTTAGCATAGCAACTATTGATTCAGCGGCTCTTGACAATTGGCTTAATGATTCTTTGAATTCTATGAATTCATTTTCAATATTTTTGCTCATATTTGCATCTCCATTTTATTATACACTTATTCTACACTTTATTATACACAATGTAAACTATTTTTATTATACACTTATTCTACACTTTATTATCTAATTTATAATATTAAGTCGCTTCTATTTTGATTCTAATAGAAGTCCAAAAAACGAAGAGGCCCGATACAAAAAATCCTTAATACGAATTGTATCAAGGACTAAGTACTTAGATGTCTTTATATGCCCATTTTAATACAAGGAACCGATTTTATAAAAGTGGAACCGATTTTTCGATACCGGAACCACTCGTTATTTTAAGTCATTTATAACAAGTAAAACCAATCTCTTTATCTCATCAGGATCTTCACTATCAATAAGTAACATTGATTTTGCAGATGGATATGGAATTTGTTCTTTTAGGCCACTATTTTCTAAGGATTTAGTTTTCTTTATAAGAAATCTATTATCGTAAACACCACCAAAAAGAATATCCTCTTTATAAAGCATATATTCACCCATCATCTTTTTATAGGTGACGCTTTCTACTTCTCTCAATAATTCAAGAACATATTCTAGATAATCCCTAGAGCTAGCCATTAATGACCTCCCAATAACCAGTTTTGTTTGAACCATTTCTTTTGATGATGCCAATTTGTTGTAGCAGTTTTAAGTCTCTTGCAACCGTTGGCTCTGAAATATTTAATGTCTGCGCTATCCCTTTTCTTGTTATCGAAGGGACTTTTTTAATTAGGCCAATAATTTCGTTTTGACGATTTTTTATTGTATCATTTGTTGTATCATTTATTGTATCATCAATCAATAATTCTGATACAAAAAATCCTCAATACCATTTGTATCAAGGATTGTGTACTTAGATGGTGCCTCCACGCAGAGTCGAACTACGCATTGATCCTTACCATGGATCCGTTATACCGATTAACTATGGAGGCAACGCGATAATTATATATATAAACTTTTACTTATTCAACAACTTCTCCAAATAAATCGTAAATATATGCGTTAGTGATTTTAACTTTCACTATATCACCAATTTTATGCTCTTTATTTGATACAAATGATATTTTTCCATCAATGTCATCTGGAGCATTCCAATATGAACGAAGTCCATACACCTTATTAGTAGCGTTATATTCCACCACAATTCCTTCCATAACTTCACCAATTCTAGCTTTGTTATTTTGGTAAGAAATCTTCTTTTGGACTTCCATTATTTTACCAAGTCTAGCTTTCTTTAAAGCTTCACTTACTTGGTCTTTATAATCGTATGCTTTAGTGCCATCTTCTCTAGAGTAAGTGAATGCACCCATATGATCAAATTTATTCTTTTTAGTGAACGAAACTAAATTCACAAAATCTTCATCAGTTTCGCCTGGGAAACCTACAATGTAGGTTGTTCTTAAAATTGCATGAGGAATTTTACTTCTAATTTTATCAATTAATTCTTGATAAGATTCACCTGTTCCTCTTCTTAACATACCTTTTAAAACTGAGTCAGAAGAATGTTGGAAAGGAATGTCAAAATAAGGGGCAATTCGAGGATTTTTTGCGATTAAATCAATAAGTTCGTCAGTTATTTCATCAGGGTAAAGATAAAGTAATCTAAACGAAATAAATTCTTTAATTTTTAATAATTCTTTAAGAAGGTCAACGATTGTTTTTTGCTCCTTAAAATCCGAGCCATATCTAGTTGTATCTTGGCTAATCAAAACTAATTCTTTAATTCCGTTTTTTGCGAGTAATTTAGCTTCTTCTATCACATCTAAAAATGGACGAGATCTAAAGTGACCTCTAATTAGAGGGATTGCACAATAAGCGCAACAATTATTACAACCTTCAGAGATACGTAAATAAGCCATAAAAGGAGGGGTTGAAAGCATTCTTACAAATGGATTTAAAGATTCAACTTCATATTTGTTTTCAAAAAGAGATTCAATGCGCTCAGAAAAATGAGCATAATCCCTAATTGGAATCCAAAGATTTACTTCTGGAATTGAAGTTTTAAGTTCCTCTAAATAGCGCTCAACTAAGCATCCTGTGACCACCACTTTTTTACCATATTTAACAACGTCTAAAATGTTCGCTATTGATTCTTCTTTCGAAGATTCAATAAATCCACAAGTATTAACAATAATTACGTCACTATCTTCAATTGTATTTACAACTTCAAATTTTGAGTTAGCAAGCGCTCCTAAAATCATCTCGCTATCAACAAGATTTTTGCTACAACCTAAAGATATTAATCCTACTTTTATCATATTTAAGAAAGGCCTCATTTGAGGCCCTTAGTTTAATTAGAATAATTGATCAACGAGTTCTGGATGGTCAACAAGTGGGTTTCTGTTGCCTTGAATTCTTTGAACTGTATCGTTACGTGTTTTTTCAACTTTACTAGGTGGATCAAGTTTATTCCATTCTTTTAATATTTTTTGAGCAACGGAGAGATCTTTATAACCCATAACATTTTGTAAATTTAAACCACCAACAAAGTCATAATAATGATAAGTAACTGGTCCAGATTTAACTTCACCATCAGGTGTAATGCCTCTATCTCTATAGTGAATATAGACATAAAGAATGATTCTTGCGACATCACCTTTCATCTTATCATTTGGTTCAGCAAGATCAGCGTATTCGTATTTATTTGTCGATGCATTTACGCTTCCACCTTGTACTTTTAATGGGTATTTTCCACCATATTCAGAAACTTCAACTACTTGACTTTGAATTGCTGATGATTGGTCTTTAAAGTTACAGAATTTGGAGTCTCCACGAGCAGTGTTAATATCAGAATTACAAGTTCTAATGTGATATAAATCGCTTCCACCGCCTACATAGTAGTCTTTATCGATTTTATGTTGATCAATTTTTGAATCACGATACCAGAGGTCAGAAGACTTAGCACATGGCCAAACGTGTTCACGTGTGCCATGACCAGAATCTTGTTTTCCGGTATAGAAATATTCGTTATATTCAGAGCCATCTTTAATAGCCTCGGCTGAGTTACGGTAACCACCGCCTTCTTTTTCAGTCTTTTTGAAGTAAGTGTTTACTTGACCATATTGAACCCAGTTAACATGTTTATCAAAACATAATTTTTGGAGTTCTTGTTCAAGTCTTTGTCCTTTAAGATTTAAATTGTAACCTTTGTAGTAGCCAGCGTTTTCATCTTTCTTAAAAAGATCACAACCTGTCATTGCTATTGAAGCAAAAACTACAGGGATGAGGATTCTTAATTTTCTTTTCATAGTATTACTCTCCTACAAATTATTATACATATTATAGTCTTTTTTTACAAAAACTATTCTAATAAGTGAATTATTTCAAAACCAACCTATATATTTTTCTAAAATCTTCTTTAGTAAATTCTTTTGGAACTGGGTAAAGAGGATTGCCTTCCTTAAAGGCATGATTAATCATTTCATTAACATCATTTTCGTTGTAAGAAATATCAAATTTTTCTGGTATTTCCATCTTCTTATTTAGCTCACGAATCCAGATGATAAATTTTTGTGCTTTTTCTTTTTTATTTAAAGATTTTTCACAAAGTGAAATCTCATCGGAAAGTTTCGCTAAAGAAGAATAAACTTTACGCCCAAATTCTTCTAAAACATAAGGCAAAATTATAGCATTTGCAAGGCCATGAGGAACGTTATATTTTCCCCCTAAAGAATGAGCTATTGCATGTACATAACCAACGTATGCTCTAGTAAAGGCGACACCTGCTAAAAAGGCTGCTTTTTGCATATTTTTTCGATAAATTAAATTTTTGCCATCTTGATAACTTAAATATAAGTTTTCATTAATTAATTTAACTGCTTCAATAGCCGATTTCTTTGTCTTTTTAGTATTAGCGTGACCAATAAATGCTTCAACAGCATGAGTTAAAGCATCCATGCCAGTTGTAGACGTAATTTTTGGCGGTAAGCCTGTTAAAAGAGTTGGATCTAAGATAGCGTATTTTGGGATTAAATGTGGGTCATTTACTGCATATTTATGATGAGTTTCTTCATTAACAATAACTGCCGCTAAAGTAGTCTCGCTTCCAGTTCCAGCAGTAGTTGGAACTGCAACTAAGAAAGGCAAAGCCTTTCTAATCTTTAAAATTCCTCTTAGTTTTTCCACTGTTTTATTTGGATTAGCAGCTAATGCGCCAATCATTTTTGCAGCGTCCATTGCAGAGCCACCACCGACAACAATTATTGAGTCACAACTATTAGATTTATATACTTTGACTCCATCATTAACATTTTTAATTGTTGGATTAGCAACAACATCATGGAAATAACCAAATTCTATGTTTTCATTTTTTAATGTTTCAAAGAAAGGATTAAGTAAACCTAATGAATGAATTCCGTTATCGGTAACAATTAAGGGTTTATTTAATCCATTTTCTTTTAACAAATTAGGGATTTTATTTAATGAATTTTCTCCTTCAATAATTTTTGGTTCTTTAATACCTAAAAAATATGAGGCAAGTCTCATTATAAATTGAAATATTCTATATAGTGGGGTTCTTATCATAACTTAATTATAGAAAAATGGACATTAATGTCCATTATTCTTTCTTTTTATTTTTCTTATCGAGTTCTTTAATCTCTTTACGATATTTTTCCATTTCTTCAGAGTTAGCTAAGATCCAGTGACCTGGGACAATTTCTTGAAGAGTTGGTTTTTCTTTAGAATAATCATGTTCCTTACGAGGATCATAAATAATTCTTTGTCTTGTTTTTTCAGTTAATGGATCCGGTTTAGGAATTGCAGACAATAATGCCTTAGCATATGGGTGAAGAGGATGTTTAAATAATTCTTCACTTGTGGCAAGTTCAACCATTTCACCAAAATACATGACAGCGATTCTATCGCAGAAATATTTAACAACTGAAAGGTCGTGAGCAATAAACATAATTGTTAAGCCCATTTCTTCTTTCAAATCATTTAATAAATTAATGATTTGCGCTCTAATAGAAACATCAAGAGCGGAAATAGGTTCGTCACAAATTAAGAAACTTGGATTCATGACTAAAGCACGAGCAATACCAATTCTTTGTCGTTGTCCACCACTAAATTCGTGAGGATAACGAGATGCGAATTCTGGAATTAAACCAACTTTAGTTAAAACTTCAGCGACTTTTTTAGAATTTGCGAATTTATTATGTTGTCCTTGAATATGTAAACCTTCTTGAATGATGTCTTCAACTGTCATTCTTGGGTCTAAAGAATCAACTGGGTCTTGGAAGATCATTTGCATTTTGCTCATGAGCTTCTTATCAACATGTTTATTATCGTAGTTGATTTGCTTAATAATTTCTTTTTGTTCTTCTTTTGTTTTACGAATTTTTTCACGTTGAGCGGCGATTTTTTCGTCATATTTTGCGGAAATTTCCGCTTTTTTCTTAGTTAATTCTTCACTTTCAGGTAATTTTTCAACTTTTGATTTAGCGTCTTTAATTTCTAATCTAATAGAAGCAATCTTTTCATCAATCGCTTTTAATTCATCATTATATTTAGTTTTAGCTTCTTTTTTACGAAGTGCTCTTTCTTCAAAATCATCGATGCCATTAATTCCCATCATTGTAGATTCAAAACCAGTTTTGAGTAAAGTTTTAGAATCTAAAGCATTTTCTAGGTCTTTTTCTAATTTTTTAAATTTATCTGCATCTTTTTCGGGAATTGAAGCATAGTAAAGTTCAGCACTTTTTTGAAGCTTATAATCACGAATGTTTCTATTTCCTTTAATTTTTGACCATTTAATTTCTTTTTCGTTCCATCTTTTACCTGCGGAGATACGATAACCTTCAAAGTAAATAGAACCAGATGTAATGTTATATAAACGGATCATTGAACGACCTGTTGTGGTCTTACCACAACCAGATTCACCAACAACACCAAAACATTCACCTTTTTTAATATCAAAGGAAACGTCATGAACTGCTTTTGTGGTTAAGGAGTTTGCACCATGTCCAAACTTAAAGAATTGCTTTAAGTGGCGAACTGAAACTTCAATATTATTATCGACAAGTTCTTGTCTATAACTTACTGTGCGTTTAGCCATTTGCCTTCACTCCTTTCCTTGCTTTTAAAGAGTTTGCAATACGAGTTTTAACGATTTTTGGCATTTCAACTTTTGGAGCACGTGGATCAAGTAACCATGTTGCTGCATAGTGAGTGTCGCTAACTTTAAAGAATGGAGGTTCCTTCTTAAAGTCAATTTCCATCGCGTATTTACTACGTAAAGCAAATGCATCACCCTTAGGTGGATAAATCATATTTGGAGGTGTTCCAGGAATTGCTTCTAACTTTTCGTTTGAGTCAACATCTGGAATAGAAGAAAGTAAAGCCCATGTATAAGGGTGCTTTGGATCATAGAATATTTCTTCTTCGGTACCATATTCAACAATCTTACCTGCATACATAACCGCGACTCTATCTGCCATGTTAGCAACAACGCCTAAGTCGTGAGTAATGAAAATACATGATAATTCTCTTTCTTTCTTTAAATTATTGATAAGCTCAAGAATTTGAGCTTGAATTGTAACGTCAAGAGCGGTAGTAGGTTCATCGCAGATAAGAATATCTGGGTTAGCTGTTAATGCTATAGCAATAACAATTCTTTGTCTCATACCACCAGAAAATTCAAATGGATATTGACGGAATCTTTTTTCTGGATCTTTGATACCAACTTCTTCCATAATCTTTAAAGCACGAGCTTTTGCTTCTTGCTTTGTAATCTTAATGGATGAAACGTATTTAAATCTTGCGTCCTTAAATTCTTTCTTAAATCTACGTAACGAGAATTTACGTTTATTACCATCAGCGTCTTTATTTTGAAGAATTTTCTTAAGTTCTGCATGATAATCAGCACGTTTTTCTTTCTTAAATTCTCTAACTTTGCCTTTTGCAACTTTAGATTTTGCTTTAAAGATTTTTCTATTTTCTTCAATAACAGGTTTAAATTCTTCTTTTAACTTGGCTTTTTCTTCTTTTGCTTTCGCCTTTAATTCTTTTATTTGTTTATCAAAATGTTCAGTTAATTCAGCAATTTTAACTTTTGATTCTTCAACTAAGCGCGGTTTATCAGCTTTAATTACTGCTAATTTAGAGCTGTATTCAGCTAATGCCTTTTCAGTACGTGTTTTTTGTTCTTCTTTAGCTTTTTCTAAAATTTCTGTACGTTTGGCTTCGTCAGTAATCTTTGAAGCTTCCAATTTTTTGGTGTTAAATTCATCATCAATTGTGAATTTTTCAGCGCCAAACTCACGTTTAAGGGTAAAGCTTCTACCTTGAATTTCGTTTATAACATGGTTCTTTGATTGAGCAATTTGTTTTTTCTTTTCCGATTTTAAGAAACGAATATTTTCGCTATATTTTGCCAAACCAGTTCTAAGTTCTGTTTGAGCATTTTTGTATGCGACAAGTTCATCAGAAACTAAATCGTTATACATTTTTTTAGTTCTGGAACCATTAATAAGCATAGCTTCGGTAATTTGTTTACCAATTCTCATGATAGGGTTAAGGGATGAAAGTGGGTCTTGGAAAATCATTCCAATTTTGTGGCCTCTAATACGATGGAATTCGTCTTCAGAAACTTTGGTTAAGTCTTCACCTTCATACATAATTGATCCATTAACGATTCGACCATTTGAGCTTAAAATACCCATGATTGCTTTATTTGTAACGGATTTTCCTGAACCGGATTCACCGACAATACAAAGAGTCTCACCTTTGTATAGGTCAAAGCTAACACCACGTACAGCTTGTACGTAACCATGGTCTGTGGAGAAGTTAATTTTAAGGTCTCTGACACTTAAAACAGGAGTTTTCTTTTGAATCATAATTACTCACCTTCTCCTTTCAAACTTGGGTTTACCGCATCTCTTAAGCCGTTGCCGAACAAGTTAAACGAAATCATAAGAAGCGCAATAATAACAGCAGGGAAAATTAACAAATACGGGTGGTTTGTTAACTCAATCTGGTTATCAGAAAGTATGACACCTAAAGAGGCTAAGTTTTGGAATCCTAAGCCTAAATAGGAAATTGTAGCTTCGCTAAAGATAATTGATGGGACCATTAAGACTGCTGAAGTAATAATTGTACCCATAGCATTTGGAAGGATGTGTTTTGAAATGAGTCTAGCGTGAGATGCACCTAAAGTGCGCGATGCTAAAACGTATTCTCGACCCCTAAACCTATAGAACTGAGTACGCGTTGTCGCCGCCGTTCCTATCCATCCCGTTAGACATAACGCCAAAGCAAACGTAAAGAACGTGCTACCTAGGTGAATAATTGTAAGTGTCATAACAACAATCCATGGAACACCTGCCAAAATATCAGTAAATCTTTCCATGATTAAGTCGACGTTACCACCAAAATAACCGGCAATTGAGCCCCATAATAAGCCAAATAAGAAACAAATTGCAGATGTAGCAATTCCGAGTAACAGAGAAGTTCTTAGGCCTTCAAAGACATAAACAAACATATCTTTACCACTCTTATCGGTTCCAAGTAAGAAACGTGGCATTGATGATAAGAAATATGGATCAATCTTATAACGGTAAACTTGTACATCAATGTATTCAACAGAACCATAATCACTTAAGACAAAGTCTTTTGCTTTAATATCTCCAACTAAAGGACATTTGCCCTTATCTAAAATCTTGAATTCAAAAACATTTGGATCAATTTTCCATTCTCCAGGTGAAACTTCTACAGGATCGTCCCCACTATAAGAAACGATTCCGTTTGTAGCCATATTTTCTAATTCAGTCATTGATAATTGATATTTAACTTTACCCAAAACAGCCTCATAAGTGTCATAAGTAAATGAACACATAACAGCTTTTACTAAGTAACATGTCGCTTTTGTGTATTTTGCTGCATTATTAGTTTGAGAAGTAATCCATGAACCATTAAATTCGTTTGTACGAACAAAGATACCATTACCACTACTAAATGAGTAGCTTCTGAATCTTGCTTTTTCGTTTGGATATGTCGAATGAGATTTAAGTTCGAGTGATTTAATTAAAGTACAACTATTTTTCTTGTTGTTAGCGTTTTTAACTCTCATTTCGATTTGAATATCACTCACGTAATATTCTTCATCAGAATACTTGCTATCGTAATCTGTTTTAAATTTTTCAGTAATATTAACTGGTTCTTCACTAATTCCAATATTATGGACTTTTTTATAATCGGTTATTTGAACTTCGCTACGTACTAAATTTTTATCATAGTAAACTAAATATAATGCAGATTCAGCATCTACATATCCTTTAGGATATTCTTTTATTGTTTCGTCAGTCTTTTTAAGAGCGTTTTGATCTAATGAAACAAAGTTAACGACTTCAAGTTTTTCTTTGAAAGCAAAAAGTTTTTGTTCTTTTTCAACAACTTCAATTGTAAAAGTCTTTGTCTTATTTTTATAATGAGCTGTGCCAGTAATGTTTCCGGTTTCATCTGTTTCTAAGTCAATAGAATCAACAGGAAGTTTTTCTGAATAAATAATATCATCATCAAGATCAGGATCATGATATTTAACAGTCACAGAGAAGTCTAAAATGTCCACTTCCGCATATTGCTCAATTTTAGTAGGTCTATAAACTTCAACAATTTCAATAACGTTTGCTCTAACAACTGCGTTGTCAGGAAGTGGGTCTTTTGATGGATTAATAAGTTGAGCAACATTTAGTTTTGTTGTATAAGCAACATAAGGAACTTTATCTGAACTTGGGATGTTGTTATAGTAACCAAGTTGAAAATATCCACCGTGAGCATATTCATTTGAACCTTCAATATATTGAACATCTCCAATTTTTAAATCAGAAATTGCGCTTGGATTGAAGAGTTCTGTATCAGGTCCCCATTGGTTTTTTGGTTTTGAAGTGTCAACAATAATGTTTTCCATTTTCTTTGTTCCGTCCCAGAAACCTGTTCCGGCATCAAAAAGTTTTGGCTCTAAATAATAAAGCTCTGGATGAACTAAAGAAGTATCGTGAATATCTTGGAAGTTTTTGTCACCAATTTTATAAATAGTCGGAACAATTAGTGACATTAAAACTAAAATACCAAGAATAAATGTGGCGACAACACTAGATTTATTTTTACGGAATCTTTTAATACAGTCTTTTAGGAATGTGGTTGGTTTTGTTTCGAATTTTTGGTCATGAATCTTAGCATCAACTTGGACAAGCTTAAAATCATCCTTAGAGATGCTTGGATCTTGGCATTCTTTAGGGAGGTTTACTAATTCGAACTCATCTTTTTTAGTAGTTTTTTTCATACTATGCGTTCTTTTCCCCCATTCTAATTCGAGGATCAATAAATCCATATGAAAGGTCTAAAACGATACCTGCGAGTAAACCAACAATTGTGAAAATCGCCATATCAACAAGTAAAACGTTGTAGTCTGGGTTTGATTGATTAAGTGCTCTAATATAAATATTTCCAATACCAGGAATATCGTAAATAGATTCTAGAATCATGCTTCCTGAGAAAACGCCAATAAATTCCGCCAAAATAGATGGCAAGATTGGAACGAATGCATTTCTTAAAGCATGACGTGTGATTGCTTGGTTCTTTGTTAAACCTTTTGTTCTCGCTAAAAGTAAGTACTCGGAAGACATAACTTCACAAAGTTCAGCACGAACAAAACGTGTATATCCACAAACAGAACCAAAACTTAAGGCCATTACTGGAATGATAAATCCGGCCATTTTAGTACCTATATCAGCGTCCTCAGTCGGCCACATCGTTGGCAAATTCCCCTTAAATGCTAAGAAATAAACAAGGAAGATGATAACAACGAATGAAGGGATAGATATAAATATCATGACAACTGTTGAAATTGTGTGATCAATCCATGTATTTTTCTTTAAACCAGCAAGAATACCTAAAAGAATTCCTAAAGGAACAGAAATAAATACTGCAATAATATTGACTGAGAAAGAAACTGGTAATCTTTCAAAAATAATACGAATAGCACTAGATTTAGGTTCAATAACAGTTGATGTACCCCAATCCCATTTCGTAAAGATGTTTTTAATCCATGCAAAATATTGATCAATAATAGGTTTTGTATAGAAATAGTGCTTAACTGGGTGATTGAATTCATCCATCGTTGTAAATGATTCAAGCAACTTTCCAAGTTCAGGGGTCGGTTTTTTCATTTCGACAACGTAGCCTAAATCAACTTGCTCTAAATAGAAAGCATAACGAACAGATTCAGTTGGCGAAACAACACCAGTTGGAGGTAGTGATTTAACTAAAAAGAATGTCAGCGTCAAAATAATAAAAGCAGTAAGAAACGCTAACAAGATTCTTTTAATCGAATACTTTAACATAAATAAATATTTAAAAACCTCAGTTTTTTTAATGTGTTTCGCAAAACACGCATTATATTATATATAACTTGCATATCTTAATCAATAATCTTTTTTTATAATATAAAAAAGGCAACCATTACGGTCGCCTTAGTTATATAAGCTTTGCTTATAAATTATAAATCATACAATGAATCGACTAATGTAAAGCCATTATTTGAAGGGTCTTGATATTTATATTCTTCAAAATCGCTGTCATATTTTTGGCTTCTATTAAGTTCCCTTCTCCAGTTCTTTCCATCATTAAGTTTGTAATACATCCTATAGGAAAGATTCATACCTAATGTTTTTCCAGCGGAATTGAAGAGCTCTTCATCCATAGCGATATCATAAGACGTTTCGGCTGGGATGTCGAAATAATTAAGTTCATCATCAGCTTCAACAACATAACCACTGTCACTTGCGCTCATGGAGAAGTATACAGATTTATTGTCAACTGAATAAAACTTAACACCGCTTTCGCTTGCCATTTCTTCAAATAAATCTTTGCCGGAGTAATTTTTCATTAAATTATCGATAATTTCTTCACCAGAAACGAAGAAAGAATTAGTTACATCTCTGATGATATCATCTGGAGTATTATAGTTAGCAGTGTTAATATCGAAGTAATTCTTTACTGTTGGAGTGATGTGAATAAGTCTTGTTGCAAGACCATAGTTAATAGGATAAAAAATCCATTTTCCTTCCTTCACTTCAGGATCACCATGTTGAGTTTTAACATACACTGATGGACCTTCAACAAAGAAGTAACCGGTCTTTGAATTGTAACCCATTGCTTCGTAATCTTGCGTACCGTGATCAAGTACATCTTCACAATAATAAAGCTCTTCAGAATATTCATAGCGCAAAACCTTTGTAGGCGCTTCATATCCCTCATCTTCATAAACTGATGAGATATAATTTAAAGCTGTTGCGCATCCAGTCGATGAAGATTTTTTAGAAACGACTACTCTAACAGAGTTTGAGAAAACCTTGTCTTTAGATGTTACAACTATATCACAAACACCTTGTGAAACAGCTTTAACGTTTCCTTTTTTATCAACTGTAGCAACTTTAGTATTACTTGAAGTAAATGTAACGCTTGAAGAAGCATAGGAAACAGGATAAGCCCTTAAATCAACGGCTTTCTTGTCTCCTACTTGCATATTCATCATTACGCTTTTTAAAGCCAGATAATCGTAATCACGATAGCCTAAACCAGCGAAATCGAATTCTTCAACATTTGATGCGCCACAAGAAGTTAGGGCAAGAGTGGCAATTGCACCAGTAAGAAGAGTAACAAATCTTTTTTTCATTTTTGTGCCCTCCTTATTTTTAATTATCTGAGTTCTTAACTTCTGCGTAGTTAATAGATGGAGCACCACCATTAATTACTAATTCGTAGTAAAGTTCCCAACAGAATAATCCTTTTTCTCCAAGTTTTGATAAAACAAATGGATTATTTTGCCATTTCTTATCGCCTGTATATGTTTCTGTCCAGTTATTTGCAGTTTTAATTGCTTCATTTACAATCTGAGCAGTTTCAGAAGATACCTCGACAACAATCTTTTTGTCATTTGGATTAGATTTATCATAATAAATCTTGGTGCCGCTATCTTTTGTATTTTCAGCAAGAGTTACGTTACCATAGCCATAAACATAGCAATCTAATCTATTTACATCAAATGTTGCTGTTTGACCTGCCTTATCATACTCAGCAAAATCAACAGGAAGTTCCATTCTAAAGCCTTGATAAAGAGCTTTTTCGCTATCAATGATTGGAAGATCTCCACCACCTAAAGCAGTAGGAAGATTTGCTGTACATGATCTAACAGGTTTGATCTTTTGACCATTTTCAACAATACCACCATGATCGGCGACTTCCCAAAGAGCATCGAATGACCACTTTTGTCCTTTATAAATAATAGGATTCTTTGGATCAATCTTAGATGTATCAGGACCCCAGTTAAGAGTAAATCCGGATGAGTTATCGCTTTTTAAAACCTCTAAGAAGTTTAATGGATTATATGTATTACCAGAAATAGCACCAAAGCCAAGATCAAAACGACCTTGCATCATATAAACATTATAAACGTCTTCCCAGTTTGTAACATTGCCTTGTTCAACTGTTAATTTAACTCTACCACCACAAACTGCATCATTGTTAAATGCACTTTCGAAATAGTACTTAATATCGTTACCATATTCTTTTTTATCAGTTTGATACATCCACATAATGTGAATTGAAATAGGTGTTGGTTTTTCTTTTGTGCCTAATGGCAATTTACCATCAGCATTAAGTTGTTTTACAGCGTTTCTAAAGCAATCAATTGCTTTATCTTTGTTATAACCATAGTTTTCAGCATAACCTTTGACAGCCTCTTTGTGTGCATCGGTCTCGTTATATGAAGAACCACCTTCTGAGTTTCTCATTTGATATGCATCAGAGAAATAGTTAACAGATGGAGAAACACCACGCTTGTCAGCGAATGCTTTTCTATCAATTGAGTAGAATAAACCATCCAAGAAATCTTGGTTAGACATCCAATCTTTACATTTCCATCTAGCTTGTGCTTTGCCAGTTTTCCAGAAAAGTTTATCCCATTCAGTTTGTGTACAGGAATTAACATTCAATTTGAATGTTGAATCACCTTTAGTAGCAAGGGCTTTACCTTTTTCTGTTTTAATTTGGCTTGTTGGAACGCCAGCAGAGTCAAGATTTCCTTCTTTGAATTGTTTCCAGTTCTTTTCAGTATCGGTATCAGTTTGAATTCTCTTAAAGTAAATACCGTTAATTTTGTATCTACCTTCATCTACTTCATACCATTTTACATGGCTATTACCGCTGCCAGTGGTCTTATTATTAGTAGTAAATACGATTTCTCTTTCTTTAGTCCATTTTGTTAAGGTGTAAGGGCCTAAACAAATTGTGTTATTAAGTATTTCGTTATGTTCGCCATTGTTAAATGTACCATAAATCTCGGCAGATTTATTCATTGTTCCATCTTTTGGGGAAGTACCCTTTACAGCACTAATAGCATCTGGACCAACAAAGAATGCTTCCGGAAGAGGTGAAACTAAATTGCTTGAAAGAGTATATTTTGCAGTAAATGCGTCAATTGGGTTAATTAATTCAATATCAATATATGGTTGAGCACCATCTTTATCTGCTCCAGTAGATAAGCCTAGTTTCCCAGTACTTATATAATTTTTCCATTTAGCATTGATTTTAGTAGTATCTGTAATACTCTTAGTCTCATTAAAATAACGTTGTGCGCCTTTAATTCCATAAGAAGTATCATTGGCCATTTCGGTACCACGGATTAAATTATTTGATCCGGTAAGAAGTAATTTATAAGGGAATAAATAGTCTTCAATTGTTACACCTCTATTATTCCAACTATCATCAATTACGCCGTCTAAAGTTCTGTCAGCTTGTGGTTTAAATTTAGTAAATTTTAATCCCTTAGCAAAAGTCGCATCGGTTTTAACGTAAATTCTCCACTTACGATAAAGCTTAGCTTTATTTGGTTTTTCAATTGGAATTGGATCAACATTATCAGTTAAAGTTGTCTCATTTTCACCTGTTGGAACACCGTTTGCATCTAGTATTGGCTTATAAACTTTATCCATAGCAAGCGATGGCATCCATTCATAGTCATCTTTTGTTTCATTAAGTTTTGTGCCCCAGTATGAAGCTGAAATGTAGCTTGCAAGATCACTAACTTGTGAACCAGTTGCACTATACATGTTGATTTTTAATGAGTCTTGGCTAAAAGATGTGTGGTAAAAGCTTGGATACTTAATTCCTGTATCTGTTCCAGGAAGAGTTCCATTTAATTCACCATCAGATAAAACACCGAAGCCAAAACCTTGGATGTATTTATGTGGTTGAGGTGCTTCTGGATTTGTATCTGGAGCAGTTGGAATTACAACACGATCAGCATATTTAACATAACCACCATTATCAAATAAAGTGATTCCTGTTAAATGTGAATCCATTGCGTATTTCTCAAGTTTGCCTAAAATTTCAGCACGAGTTTTAAGATCAGTGGCACTTGTACCGCCTGAAAAGTTAAAACCACCAGAAGCATTTGTAGCTTTTTTAGAAACAACGATTTCTTTCTTTAAATAACGTTTCTTATTGGATTTCTTTTCAGTGACCAAGAAATTAACTCTACCTTCGCTCACTGGTGTAACGGATCCATTTGCATCAACTTTTGCAACTGCGGAGTTGGTTGACTTATAAGTAAAGCTACGATCTTTATTGTCTTCACCGTTGTCATAGACAACAATTTGTTGTTTTTTGCCAATCTCAACAACTGAAGCTCCACTTTGAAGAGCTACAGAGAAAGAGTAGCCAATTTTAGATTTTTCATCCTTGTTGAATAAATCACAACCAGTCATGGTAACTGTACCAAGAGCAGTTAATGAGAGAATGAATAATTTTTTTGCATTTTTCATTTTATTTTCCTCCTTTATTTTCTAAAGAGTGAGGCAAACCATTCACCTATTCTTCTAAAGAAGTCAGCGATGGCAGCGAAGAAGCCTCGTTTGCCGGAGCCAGTTCCTTCCGCAGTTGAACCTGAACCTCCAACAGAGATTTTTACTCCGTATTTTGGAGTGTATTTATGTTCTACACCATTTTCATCAACTTCAATGAACCTTACTTTTCCATTTTCATACTTGAAGTCGTGATTAATAGTGAATTCGCTTCCTTGTGCAATTACGAAATTAGATAAACTATTTCCGAAATGGCAAATTGCTGTTGTTTCACCCCTAGCATAGTCAATGACTTTAATTAGGAGTCTACTATCTGATAAAGAGGTTTTCTTCGAGCTTGCAAGAGCAGATTCTAAGATAGACTTGTCTACTTCTGAGTAGAACACCTTATTTTCTTTATCATACATAACATCAACTTGTACTGAGCCGATAATTGCATAAGAGACTTTTGCATCTTTATAAGTTACGCGAACTTTGTCTTTACCATTATCTCTAAACTCAGTAATTGACTTAATAACTGGAGTATCAGAGTCAATGTGTAGTGTATATGCTTTAGAAACCCAGCTACTAGTTCCAGCTAATTGATAGTTGAATTTAAGTTCATATTCGCCACTTGCGAATGCTTTTCTTGTAGTAACATCATATAAAGGAACTAATGCCCACGCTCTATGCGACACGTAACCTGCGCCCAGATATGAGCCATCAACATGTGATTTATAAAGAGCATATTTGCCAGCTGTTGCACCAAACAATGAGTCTTCTAGAGCAGAGCGGTAAACCTCTTTACCAGTTTTCTTATTTGTGATTGTAAAGAAGTTATCTTTTACTGATCTATAAACGAATTGTTGAATTATAAGAGTATTAGATTTTTGTGGATTACCTAAGTAAATGTTTTTACCAGGATCTTTAACTCCTTCATCAGAGAATGGGTAAGGTCTTGTTCCAACCTCATAGAATCCAGAGAAATCTTTGAAACTAATATCATTTGTTAATACTTTGTTAGTATTAAGCTGGTCAATGGTTTTAGAATAGCCTGCAACCATGAGTGATCCCATATCAGCCATATCTTTGCCAAGAAGTGATTTAGCAACGTCATTGGCAAGATCACTACCGTAGAATTTTTTCGAATCCTTCTCGAATGAGAATGGTTCAACAACATCGGCATCTTCGTATGTGCCACCATTGACTCTATCAGATAGTGAGTAGAAACCCATGTAAGGCATTGATAAGTCTGGGAAGTCTCCTGATGCTTTAAGTGTGATAAATCCTTCAATATATGTACCATGTGCATAAAGTCTTTGGATTTCATCTTTTTGAGCACCAGTAAGTGAATATGTATCAAGTTCAATTGTTTCAGTGCTATTAGCGTGAACTGTGATTGAACCACAATCTACTTTAGCAATTTCAACATCTTTAATTGATTGATATTCGCTCTCAGGTACTAACTTCCAGTTCTCCATTTTTGGGGATGAAGTTGATTTACCATCATAGAAATATAAGCCTTTTTCAATTAACCCAGATGGATTATCAATTCCTTTATCTTCATCGTATTCGTCCGCAGATTTGTAATATTTAATATCTCTGCTAACTTTGACAACATCTTTATAGCTAGCACTTCCTTCAGCTGGAATAACTTTTCCTTCTTCGAAGGAATAGTATTCCCAACCAGGAATTGACTTAACGGAGTCAACTTCAACTGGATCATGATAGTCCTTAGATAAAACTTTATTACTCCAAGCAACTGCAGGTCTCATAACATTGAATGAGACTTCATATGATCTATCAGCTGAACCAGCATTATGCGCTAAGAATGCAAGATTGATATCACCTTTAGCAATATCTTCGTTATTTCTTAACACAATTTTAGCTTTTTTATTTGGTTCATTATTTAATGAATCAAATCCTTCAAGATAGACATCAGTATTATAAGCGCCTTCAAGGTCAACCATACCAGCACCTTGCATACGTGGTGAAGTTAATTCTTCTACTGTTGATGAGTCCTCATCATCAGCATCACGCATTGGGTTGGCTGTAGACATCATCTTCATATCAATGACTTCTCTTTCAGCTTTAATTTCTGCAAGTGATCCTTCTTTAGCAACCTTTGATAAGACAAGAGCCATAGCACCTTCATAGTTAGGAGCGGCCATTGATGTACCATTGAAGTATTCGTATGAACGATATTTATTTTCTGGTTTCTTCTCTAATTTTGTTTGTGGCCAGACAGCACCTTTAATATTTGTACCAGGAGTTGTAATTTCTGGTTTTAAATCAAGGTCGAATGTAGCACCATCAGATGAGAAGTCAGAAATTGTACGTGCTAGTGGGTTTTCAGATAATGTATTTCTGTGTATTTTAAATACACCAGATCTATTATCTTCAAATATTTTTTGATCTTTAAATAATGTGATAACAATTGGGAATTTAATGGTTTTAGAACTATCACCAAAGTCACAACGGAAAGTAAAGTCTTGTTCGGTTGGATCATTATTAATAATGATTAAACCTTTTGCACCGTGATTTGCAGCAGTCTCATATTTTACAGAGAAATTAATCTTACCACGATTTATAACTACAATTTTGTTTGCGACATCTTTGTCTTTATAGTCTTTTTCTTCACCGAATCCGCCTAAATATTCATAAGGGATTTCAATTTCTTGTTGTTCAGGAGTTGGTTCAAAACCATCAGCTTCTGGGTCAACAATTCCACCATTAATAAGTTCAACAAGTCTATGTTCGTTATCTGGATAGTCAATTGAACGTCCTTCAACATTTACTACTTGGTCATTATATGGAACTGTCTTGCCGGCAATTTCAAGTGAGTCAGCATAGAATGTTTCTTCTGGTTGACCAGATGCGACAGTCATTGTTGATCTATTATTAGCAAACGAACCCATAATGCCAGTTTCAACGACGTCACGTGTCCAGTTTGCATAACCACCTAAAAATGCATAAGACATCTTTCCGGAGTTACCTGCGGAAATAGAAGATAAAATTCCGTGGTCAGAAATCTTTTGTAATGTCCTTTGAGAAATTGTGCCCTCTTCGAAGTCACTTAAGTCACTACCAATCGAGACGTTAATTGCGTCAACACCGATTGTAATACAGTCTTCAAGAGCTTCAATAAAGGCAAGCTCGTTAAATCTTCCATATTCTCCAAGTTTTGCAGCATCAGAGAAAGGTGTTTTGTGAATGTCAGTGAAGACTTTCATTAAAACTAATTGAGCTTTTGGTGCAATACCTTTATAGGTATCAGCATTACCAGCAGCAATTGAAGAAACGTGAGATCCGTGAAGATCAACAGTTGATTCAACATTAAAGTCTGGTTTTGCACCATAACTACCACCAGAGTAGCTATCACCAGCATAGTCAAAATAGAATGGAACTTTATTATTAAAATAGAAAGAACCTTCAACACCACGCTCATTGACGTATCCGCCTAAATCTTCAGCGTAGCCACGAGCATGTGTTTTAAATAAGTGCGAAACATCGGCAAATTTAAGTCTTGTCTTTGTTCCTGCTGGAAGTTCAGTATAAGTTTCGTGATAATATGCACTTCCATCATCGCCTTCAGATGCTTCTTTTTCTGTAGGGGTATGAACACCTCTAAGATAGAATTCGTTATCTAATACAGCGATTAATGTGCCTTCACCTTCGTTACTATCGCTTGGTTTATTCATTGTTTCAGCTGAAGCATTCTTTTCAACTTCACCAGGCGAACGATAACCTTTTGATAAATCAAGGCTAATCATTGAACCTTGGCTCTTTTTAACAATGTGTGTACCATTTTCAGTAACAAATGCGACACCAGGAAGAGCTTTTAAAGCATCTTTATCTTCTTTATTTGCAGAAATCGCAAAAGCATTATTTAAGATAGTAAAATTCTTATCTAAAGTAGCGTTTTTGTTTATAGAATTCTTAATTCTGCTAAAAACTGCTTTTTGTTGATTAAGTGCTTTTTCGGGTGAAATAGTATCAATATCATCCTTAAGCTCTAAAATGAACTGTGCATCAATTGGTTTTGATTCAAACTTTTTGTCGACAGTTAATTTTGCGCCTGAAGCTGATATAGCCGCAATTACACCGCAGAGTAATCCAACTTTAAACATAATTTTTCCTCCTTCCCGAATTAATGGAACAACTCACTGAATAAATCAGTGATTAATCCATCATAAGCGTGTTCAGTGTCTTCTTGAATTGCTAATCCAACTTTATAATAGACACCTCTTTCCCAAGTAAGTTGATATGAAATAGAAATAAAACCATCGGAATTTCTAACACTTAAATCAAAGTTAAAGAAACTTTTAATATCTCTACTTTCATATTTGAAAAGAATTGGGATAAGTTTTGAAGCATTATCTTCACAAGAACAAATTGAATCAATTAATTCATAATGTCTTGTTAAGTTTGCACCAAAAACTAAATTTTCTTCAGTAGTTTTTTCTTCATTAACATAAAGCATATCATCTGCCCATGTCTCATCGTTGCCAATGAAAGATAATGAATGATATCTATCTTCATAAACATCTGCATAATCTGGGTTTGCTGAAGGAACATGAGTTGTGCCGTCAAGCTTTACATCGTAAACAATGCCGTCCTTTTGAACAACACCTTCAACAATTACATCATTTTCAATAGTTACAATAGCATTTTCGCTAAGGACTCTAGTTGATTTACCATTTGGTACACCATCAAAAATGGTACCACTAGTGTCTGGAGCCTCAATGCTTGCTCCATTAGCATCAACCCAACCATATTGGAATGTAGCAACATATGATTTTCTTTCGGCAATACCTTCTTCAAAGAAAGTCTTTAATTGTCCTGGGTAATCAGTTCCGACATCTAAGCCTTGATCAAGGTAATAGTCAATAACTCCATCAGAAACACCAGTTGCATCATTGCCATTTGAAAATGCAAGAACATCAACCATTGTTTCTTTTCCGCCAACTTTTCCAAAAAGCAAAGCCGCAGGGAATTTGCCATCATCTTCAATGACAGTAAATTTAACACCAGTTAATGCGATATCAACGTAGCCCTTTGTTGTGCTAGTTGCATCATAGTTACCTTCTCCATCAACAGTTGTGTAATACTTGTAAGCTTTATAGTTAGAAACTAATACATTGCTTACAAAATCTTGGAAAGGCATGGTTTTGAGTTGATAAGTTTCAAGTTTTTGACCTGAAACTGTTGTAGTTCCACGGGTTGCAGTTGAAAAATTAACACCAAATGAGCCATAGTATTTAGCCATGTCACTTTTTGCGTAGATTTTATCTGCATAGCTAGGTTCATAACTTGCATTTACTGAAAATTTATAAACAGCATCTGACTTTTCTGGTGAGACATAGCCATCTCTTAATTGTGAAGTTGGAGTTTCACCTTCATAAACAGTACGAATTCTTTCAGCATATTGAGGTTTATGGATAAAAATATCCTGACTCACAGCACCAGAAACAATGTAGTCTCCTGTATAAGAAGCGAAAGTACTAGCAAGATAATCACGCATTTCAGCAAGACTATTTACACTAATAGTTTGTGAATAATCACCTAAGGACACTTTAAATTTAATTTCACCTTCATCCTTAATTGTGATTTTATGTCCACTTAAACTAGCAATTTCGCGACTTGCTTTGTATAAATAGACATCGAATGTTTTGCTTGTGCCTTCAGCCTTGACGAAATCATCTAAGTCTAAAACATCACCAATATGGATAGTTTCAGGTAGAGTTTTAACAACAAGTTTTGGATCTTCAGCTTTGTTTTGTCCACATGAAGACAAGAGTGCCACGCATGACATCATTCCAAGCAAACGAAGTATTCCGTTCTTTTTCATACTCTTCTCCTTTCGTATAAAAAATTACGTATATTATACATATATGTGTGTGTCTGTCAATAAAAAATCAAAAATATAATTACAAAGGCTAGGCCTTAGTAACAAAATATAAAATAAGAGTTGCAATTAGAAAAATCGCACTTGCAATATAGGTTACAACGAAAAGTTTTGCCCTTTTCTTACGCACAGTCATCTTTTCTTGTTTATAACCCGGAAAATCATTAAATTGAGTTGGATTTTTTGTAAAATGAATGCTCCCAAATTGTCGAAATCCGTACGCAAAAATATCGAAGACTCCTTCACGTCCTAACCACATTATTGTAGCGAGCAATGCAAGACCCATAAATGCAAATAAAAAACCATCTAAAAGTGGCTTACGAATAATAACAAATAATAAAACAATTATAAAACCACCAATAATTATATTAATTATTGACATAATTATATATGGCTTCCAATTAATTATTTTTTTCTCTTTTTCATCCATGGATTCTTACCACTTTTTCTTCTTTAATTCCAACTAATGTTGCTGGACATTGTCCTGCAATATCAATATCGTAAATTACGTCGCCCTTATCATCAAGATAAATCTTAGAAATATGCCCAAAATAAATGTCATCTTTGTGAAAGAAATCAACGTAGTCATTTAGCTTAAATTTTGAGTTGATTGCAATATGATTTTCTAACTTTTTCTTTCTTCTAAAAAACATTTAAATTTTTCTCTTTACGTTCAATTAGTTAAACATTTTACGGCTTTTTGTCAATTTATAAAACGTTAAATGAATATGAGAAGTGAAGATAATGCAATAGCTAAAGATGGAATTCCTACAATTAATCCATATTTTAGAAAATCTAAATACGAAAATTTGATCTCATGTTTCTTTAAAATTGAAAGCCACATAATTCCTGCTAAAGCTCCTAAAGGCGAAATAAACGCCCCTAAATTTGAGCCAATAATTGAAGAATAAATTGCACCTAATCTATTTGATGCAGGCACAAACTGACAAATTGAAGAATATAAAACAGACATTGGAATATTGTTCATTAAATTAGCGAATAAGGCAGAAGAATAACCATAAACAAAAGTTGATCCACCACTTCCTAAAAATTCAGCAATTGATTTAGTGACTCCATTTTGCTCAAGTACGAGTACCAATGTAAACATTCCGATCACAAACGGAATTATCTCGTATGGACCTCTTTTCAAAGTCGCTAAAAGTTCCTTTGGTTTCTTCTTTTCAATTGCGAAATAAATAAGAGCTAAAACAACTAAAATTCCTAAAGAAATCGCACTAATTAAATACATTGGGATTGAAAAATAACCGGAAATTACCAGGAAAATCGTGCAAATTCCTAAAACTGTGAGACCAATTACGGTAAGTGGAATATTCTCTTTTTTTAATTCAACTTCACTTGGTTGAAGCGGGTCTTTTAGCTTGTGATGGAAAAGTAAAAATAGGATCAAAAATTCCACCAATCCAGTTAGTAAAGTAGGCACTAACATGACCTTAAAATAATCAATAAAAGTAATGTTAAAAGATGATGCTAAATAGATATTTGTAGGATTTCCAATAATAAAAATCATGCTCCAAGTATTAGCGGCAATAAACTCACTAACTAAGTAAGGAATTGGCGATATTTTAGCGTGTTTACAAAAGAAGAGTATAAACGGAGTTAACGTTAAAATAATGATGTCGTTTGAGGTAAACATCGTTAATAAGGAAACAAAGATATATAAGACAATAAATAATATTGTTTGAGATGATTTAATTCTTTTAAGTGTCCAATTAGCAAGATGAGCGAAAAAGCCTAGCTCATCTAAGAAAATAGAGATTAACGACATTGATATAAAAAGAATTAAAATCTGAATTGGATTTATTCCATCACTTTTAGTAAGTGCGTTCCACCATTGTTTTATATTTAAAGCAAAAATTAAAACTATAATCGCTCCAAGAAGTGAAAAAGCCCAATAAAAATTAAGTTTTAATTTTCCTAATTTTATTGAAGGAACAAAAATAGAAGTCAAGACGACTCCTAAACATGTAAGAATTGAAATAACTATAGTTAACAACACGTTAGATATTATAGTTTCCCATTTTATTTATAAAACAAAAATATAAATAACAAAAAGAAAAGGCACAATTATGTGCCTTATATAACATAATCTATTTATTAGTTATGCTTTCTTTCTTAAGTACAACAAGAAGTGAGGGTGAAAAAACACTTAGGAAAATGTTTTTAATAACCGAATTAGTAATATCTTTCTTCTTCATCCTCTTTTCGTCTAATTACTCCAGCAAAGAATAAGAAGAATAATAAAACTAAAGCTAAGAATCCGCCAATAATCATAGCGAAAATTAACCAACCAGATATCTTATTATCGGAATTTGATGGGTCTGGTTGAGGCGCTGGAGCACCGCTTTTCTTAACAAGAGCAATTTCGGAGAAACGATCTGCTTCAAATACGATTTCACCATTTTTAATTTCGAAATCTTCAACAAAGTTAATATCATTTTCTCCGTGAATATGAAGGAGTTTTAACCCACTTACATCAAGTCCAGTAGGAAGTTTAATATGAACAATAATTTTCATACCTTCTTTTATTTCTGAAGGTTGAATTACAGTTTCAACACCACCTTCATTTTTAACTAATTTAATGTCATAGACATTACTAATAAATTCATCAGCTGCCAATTTGCTTTGAATATTATTATATTCGGTGCTTCCTTCTTGAGCTTTAACTGATGTCCTAATTTCAACTATTAAGTTGATATTTTCATCCATTGCAGTACCATCATTAGTTTCAATAGAAACACCACTTGCTTCATCATTTCGCTTACTTGCTAAAGTCTCGTATGTAGTCTCAGCAGTAGTTAGGGTAGCATAATTCTCTACTAATGGTTTAAGTTCATCATCTAAAGCATCATATGCATCTCTAGCTTCTTTAATTTTTTCCTTGCTATCAGGGAATGTAACTGTACCAATGCTATTAATTAATGTTTCAACAATATCAACTTTTGCATTTTTTAAAGCTTCTTCTAATTTAGCGATTTCCTCATTAATTTGTAATTCGGTAACATCTTTTTCTAAGTAGAAGTCATTATATGCTTCATCTCTAACAGTTTTTAAAGTAGAAGCTATATCAGGATATTTTTCAGTAATACTATCTAAATATGAATCTGCATTATTAATAGCGTTTACTAATGCATCTTTATTATTTTCAGCGATGCTAACAGTAATACTAGCTTCTGCAACACCATCATAGTTATCAGTGCTTTCTACTTTATAATAAACAGTATAATTCCCAACATTCTTACCTACAGGTAATGAAGTAGAATATTCTCCATCATTAACTTTATATAAGACTTCACCAATTGTAGAAGAGCCAGCGTTAATTAAAACTTGGTCTTCACCAGTATAATTAAGTCCTGACTTTCCTGTTGGAGCAGTTAGAGCAGCTTGAGTTTTAGCAATATTAACAACGAGTGATTGTTCAGCTGAATCTTCATGGTTTGAATCACCGAAGACTTTATAGTAAATAGTGTAATCTCCAACGTTAATAGCAGAAGGAATGTCTTCGCTATAGACACTATTATCACCTAATTTATATTTCATAGTGCCGTCTGTTGAAGAACCAGCATTAATTAAATCTTGAGCAGAGCCTGTATAAACTAAATCAGTTTTTGCGGTTGGATCTACTTGAGTTGGAGCAACTTTAGAAATAGTAAAATCGGTAGTAGCAACTTCTTGATTATAATTTGTAGTTGCTGCAATTGTTGCTCTAACTGTATATTCTCCAGCATTAGTTGGAACAGTTGTTGAATATGTCTCTTCTGCTGCAGATTTTTCTTTATATTCATAAGTAACAGTACCATTTTCTGGGTTATTACTTACACTTGGTGAATTAGGAGTTTCGCCATAACTCCAACTAGAAAGAGAAACAGAAGTCTCATAATCCGCTTTAGCGATAGTTACTGACACATATTGAGGTTCGGTATCATTATGGTTTATATCTCCAATAACTTTGTATCCAACTGTATAAGTTCCTGCATTAGTGACTTCAGGTCTTTCGCTTTGCCATTCTCCGCCATCGATGTTGTACATTATTGTTCCATCATCGGTATAGCCTTTGGTCGTTAAATATTTTGGATTGCCATCATAAACAAGCTCTTCTCTAGCGTCTGGAGGAGTCATTGATGCATCAGCTTTGTTAATTGTAACTGTAACTTCGCCATATAAATTAGCGTATCCAGTTTTATTTACTTCGTAATAAATTTTATATACGCCAGGTGCAGAAAACTCTGGTTTTGTATCCAATGTATAAGTAGTACCTTCGTCAGTACTAAACTTGATTGTATAATCTGTGATTTCTTCTTCTGTCGCATCATCTTTAAATTTGATGTATTCATAAGAATGGGAATCGCCGTCCCAAGTATATTCAGTTGTGCCTACGTCAAGCACGGACATATTCGCTTCATAATGAGCGTAAAGAATAGTGTCGGCCTCTTTATCCCAAACATGTGCACTAGAACCATCGGCATTATAATATTTGGTGCCGGATTCATCTTCGCTATCCCAATAACCTGTAAAAGTGTAGTGAGTTTTGGTTGGCAAAGTTATTTCTGGCATATCATCGTCATAATAGGCGATAACACTTTCAGGGCCTTCACCACCATTATTATTGAATGTAATTGTATAAGGTGCACCTCGCCACTTAGCAAATAAAGTGGCATTTGCGGTAACAGTCATAGAACTGCCAGCATTATAAGAATCGCCAGTTCCATCTGCCTTAGTGTTCCAACCAGCAAAAAATAAATCAGTTTTTTCTAGATTACCTGTGTTGCCAGCAATTGTTGCAGTTTTTCCAGATATATAAGCTTCTGGATCAGGTACAGTTCCACTAGTAGCACCATTGCCATCATAAGTTATTGTGTATGTTGTTCTATAAGCGGCCTCATCACCATCTCTCTCGACAGCTTTATTTTCGTAGTAACACACAAAATAGTCTGTAGGATCTGCCTCGCCCATATAAGTCGACCAATTCTCTGTAAATACCCCATCTTCCCTACATATAATCTTGTAAGTACTGTTTTCTGGCAGCGGCTTCTCCAATTTGAGATAGCCAGTATTAGAATTAATACCAACATTAAAGTCACATTTGTTGTTTAATAATTCGGTGCCATTATAATTTATAATGCAGCCTTGAACAGCTTCGCTAGAATAAGGAACACTATTCGTATCGCTTATTTTTCCACCATTTAAATTAATTGGGCCAGCAGGATTGGTTGAACGAATTCCGTTATGATTGCCGGAAATCTCACCACCATTTATTGTGACATTTCCACTAGTATCAGAATAAATAGCGATAGAGCTTCCAGTTATTTTTCCACCATTAATAGTTATGTTTGAAGTGCTTACGGCTTCAATTGCATGACCATACGAACCTACTATATTGCCCCCGTACATATTAAAAATATTCGAAGATTCTACTTTCAATGTCCTTTGACTGGTGTCTATAATGTTCGATGTGATAGCGCCGCCTACAAAAGTGCCTTTATACCCAGTATATGAGTTATATTCGCTTTGTGACACAATCTTTCCATGAAGGCGATAATCAGATGTTGAGTCATTTATCCAATAACGCGTAGTGTGAGGTTCATCATAAAGATTTAATGTCATTGGATTTGTAGAATAAGCCAAATTAATACAGCGACTCCATTCGGGACCAGTTATAGTGATTATATGATCATTAAGACATAGATTAACAACCCCAGGAACTTTCCAAGTTTTATTTGTTAGTGTTACATCAGTAGTCAAATAATAACTACCTGCTGAAGAAGGTAAAGAAGTAGAATCAGACCAAGCTGTCCAACCCTCATGAGTATGCTCCACGGCGTGCACGGACATAGGTTCTTCGCTTTTAATATTGGCAAAACCAATAAGTGCACCAACACCCATTAGGCAAGAAATACCAAGTGAAATATATTTAATAATTGATTTTTTCATAATCTATGTCTCCTTCTAAATTATGAATTTATATTTGTTATTACAAATAAACTACGTATAAAAATATAATAATTGCAAGTATATGAATAATCAAGTGTTAATAAATATTAAAAAAACCTTCAACAACTGAGTATTGAAGGATTTATTTTTAGAAATGGCGCCCTCGAAACGACTCGAACGTTCGACCCACTGCTTAGAAGGCAGTTGCTCTATCCACCTGAGCTACGAGGGCAGCGAAATATATTGTATATTAGTTTGATTAAATTTCAATAAAATTGATGTTATTTGTAGACAATTATTGTTTCATAAGGCACTAGTATCGTATTTTTAGATAATTCTTTATATGGATTAATAGTGTCTAAATATAAGCTATATCCTTCTAAATCAAGTCTAACAGGTCTACCGCTCTTACTACCATTAACGTGGAATACTAAGTATTTCCTATCTTCTTTTTCGCTATATAGTTCATAGTAGATAACATTATTCATGAAGTTCTCTACCATTAAAGCTTCATTATCGCCCCTATCTAGAGATAAAGATGAGACGTTTTGTTTAAATTTAATGAGCTTTTGGTAGTTTTTAAACATATCAAAATGTTCAATTTTTAAAGAATAATCAAGTTCATTAACTTCATAAGGAGCATTATAAGAGTTTTCGCATCCTTTTTTATTTCTTAAAAATTCCTCGCCAGCAAGAATAAATGAAATGCCATTACTTGTTAAAACAATGGCGTTCGCAAGCATTGCAGCGTGTTTCACTTCATTTATATTTTTAATCCCATTAAATGTGATTCTATCGTACAAAGTACGATTATCGTGGCAAGATGCATAATTTAATATCTTATTTGGATCTTTAACATCATAAGATGTGCCTTTAATACCTTGAATAACTCTTTCTTGATCACCTTCATTATTAGATAAGCACCAACCAGCATTATTTAAGTCAGTTGTGGTTCTAATTAATGAATCTCTCATTGAGTCACTAAAAAAACCATAACCTTCAAATTCATTAGCATTCCCTTTTTGACATGTTTCTTCGTACGGAAGCATAGATGAGTCTGCGCACCAAGGTTCACCATAAATAACAATGTTTTTATCGTATTCATGAAGTGCTTTACAAAGTAAATTCATTGTTTCGATGTCATGAATTGCCATTAAATCGAAGCGAAATCCACCAAGTTTATATTCTTTAGCCCAGAATAAAACAGAATCAATCATGAATTTTCTAAACATAGGCATATCAGATGCAGTTTCGTTTCCACATCCTGAAGCATTTGAAAGTTTGCCTTCACTTGTATATCTAAAGTAATATCCTGGCATTAATACATCAAAGTTAGAGCCAATTGCAGCATAGACATGGTTATAAACAACATCCATGATGATATTAATTCCTACATCATGATATTTTTTCACCAAATATTTGAACTCTTTTATACGTACTTCTCCATCGTATGGATTAGTTGAATATGAACCTTCTAAACAATTGTAATTTAGTGGGTTATATCCCCAGTTAAAACTTGGGTGAACTTCATCATTTGTTTGATCAAAAATTGGGAGTAGTTGAACAGCGTTTACGCCTAGCTCTTTTACGTGGTCAAAACCGGTCTTAACTGTGCGGTTATTTTCACTATAAGTTGTGCCCTCAAGAGCAGCACCTAAAAATGTCTTCGCAAACTTCTTATTTTTTGGATTATCTGACCAAGTTTTTGAGGAGGTTAAATCAGCGATGTGAGTTTCATAAACTGTAAGCTGTCTTGGTGAATATGGATGGATGTGAATATCTGATAAGTCTTCACTCTTAATTTGAGAAAAATCTACCACCATTCCACGCATTCCATTTACACCAGCACTTTTTGCGTAAATATCGACAATTTCTCTCTCTTTATATACGTCATTGCTAACAACGTAAGAATAGTAAAATTTGTGGAAATTCCCGGGTATTTTTACGGAAAATACGCCATTTTTTGATTTTTCCATCTCCTTCTCAAGATAGATTTCATCGCTTCCATTTTTAGAATCAATTTCGGTTGGAGTACCGTTTTTATATAGCCTTAAAACGATCTTTCTAGAGACGGGAGACCATACTTTAAAAACGGTTTCTTTCTTATTGCAAATTGCCCCTAATTCTTCATCACAAGCATAATCTTTTTGGAATTTTTCAGTCTTATAAAGTTCAGTAAATCTAACTCTTCTATGAACTTTTTTCTCGTTTTTTGTAAGTTTGATTTCAACCTTATAATCGTGGTCTAAATTAGCCTCTTTTTTAAGTGGAATTTCCATCTCTTTTACTGGCTTATTTAACCTCATTTTTATGATAGATTTTCCATCTTCAAAAATAGTTAATTCTGAGAAGGAATCGTAAGCCTTAATTCCGACTGTTTTGTAGTCTAAAAATTTAGCAAAAATGAAGGTCGAAATTCTTTCAAATTTTTCACTAGCATAAAGCTCGTCATCACCTTGTTTTAAATAGACATGATAATCACCATTTTTATCTTCATCAATTTTGTAGAATTTAACGATTTTATCAGTGCCATCTTTTTTCCAAGATTTGGAGTCTTTAACAATTAAACCAAGGTTATTGTACTTAACAAGTTTTGACCAATTTGATAACGGAAGAGCACATATTGCCCCAAAAGAATCTTCACCATTAAATTCATATTGTTTTCCAATTCTTTGAGGGAATTCCCATAACCAAAGAGACCAACCTTTATAGTCGGCCTTTTTACGATTATAATGAATAACTACTCTTCCCTTATTTTCCATAACTAGAAGAATCTAGGTAATGTCTTTTTAAGTTTATCAAAATTAATTAATTTGAATGTCCAGTTAACTTCGTTAACTTTTCCTGGTTCATTCATACGGTGAGATTTATTAAAACAAAGCAAATCACTTGCTGAAATAACTACTAACTTTTCTTTTCTACGCAATGCATATGAAACAAGTTTTTCAACTAGGTTATTTCCGGGCATTTTTAACTCATCCATGCGTTTAATGAGTTTTTCTTTTCTTTCTTTAGTGAGTTTAGTGGTCCACTCAAGTAAAGTTTCGTTATCATGAGTAGAAGTATAATAAACCATATTTTCAACTTCTAAATGACGATTATCTAATTCATCATCAAAGATGGTGAATTCAAGTTCTCTCATTCCTGGAAGTTTAAAATAATCACGTAGCGTTAATACTTCTGGACGTAAATCTCCTAAATCTTCAACGATTAAATCGATATTTGGATACTTTTCATATAACTTTCTAAAGAAACCATATCCATCAGGGTATTTCCATTCCCCGTCCACCGCTGTCTCACAGCTAGGATTAATCTGCCAATACGAATCAAATGCTCTAAAGTGATCAAGACGAACGATATCATACATTTCACTAGCATATGCTAAACGGTCCATCATGGCCTTAAATTCATGTTGGTATAGATATTCCCAATTCCAGATAGGATTTCCCCATCTTTGTCCATCTTTTGAGAAATAATCAGGTGGAACACCTGCAATCTTAGTAGGCTGGAATTTTTCATCTAATAAGAATGATTCTCTATGGAAATAGACATCACTACTATCGTAGCCAACATAAAATGGAACATCTCCGACAATCTTAATATCGTTTTTATTAGCGAACTTTCTAATTTTGTTCCACTGTTCCGCTAAAATCATTTGAGCGAACGCGTGTTTAGAGACTAAATAGACAAATCCGTCCATATTGTCTTCTTTTTTAACTTTCCATTCACTCCAAGAGACTCCACCATTAAGTTCTTTTAGTGAAATAAACTCGGCGTATTCCCTAATATATGGATTATCGTCTATGTAGTTACGAAGTATTTCAATATTTTTATGAACTTTCTTAAAACTCTCAAAAGCTTCATAAATCGCTTTTTCTTTTATTTTTCTAGCAAGTTCATAATTTGTTCTAGCTTTTGAAGGAACTTTATTCACATGTCCAATTAAACCACGTGCTTTTAAGTCTTCTAAAGAGATATAAATTTCATCAAAAACATATGATGAAAAAGGTTGATATGGACTATGTCCATAACCAATAGGATTGAGTGGTAAAATCTGCCAAACGTCAATTCTATTTTTCTTTAATATCTTAATGAATTCAAATGATTCATCAGAGAAGTCTCCAACTCCATACTTTCCAGGTAAAGAAGAGACTGCTAATAAAATGCCACGTTTTCCCATAATTATTTTTTAATTGGATCAAGATGCCAAATATCTCTAACGTAATCTCTAATAGTTCTATCAGAGGTGAAATATCCAGATTGTCCAACGTTAACAATCATCATGTGAGCCCATTTCTCTTTATCTAAATAAAGCTCATCAATTTTCTCCATTGCTTTAATGTATGCTGGGAGATCTTTAAGGATGAAATATGTATCGTTATTTCTCATGATTTCATCAAAAATCATTTGGAATTCATCAGGTTTTCTTGTCCATGGACCATCAAATAATGAATCCATAACTTTCTTAACTCTTTCGTCTGAGTTATATACATCCCATGGAGAATATCCTCCATAAGCATAGAAGTTAAGAACTTCATCTGAGTTAAGTCCAAAGATAACACAGTTATCTTCACCAACTAAATCATGAATCTCAACATTAGCTCCATCCATTGTACCTAGTGTAATAGCACCATTCATCATGAGTTTCATATTTGAAGTACCACTAGCTTCTTTAGATGCTGTTGAGATTTGTTCACTGACATCTGCGGCAGGAATAATCTTTTCT
The DNA here is from genome assembly GCA_946624155.1 of uncultured Caryophanales bacterium. Next base: position 130,160 of record CAMORU010000002.1, on the reverse strand, counting down.
GCTAAAGTAACGCCATAGTTTTCAACAAACACAACTTTCATCCATTTAGAGACTTCTGGGTCATTATTAACAACATCAGCGACAGCTAAGATAAGTTGAATAATCTTTTTAGCATATACATAGCTTGGTGCGCTCTTTGCGCCAAAGATAAATGTTTTAGGAACCATCTTAAATGATGGGTCTTCTTTAATTCTTTGGTAAAGATACATTATATGAAAACACTTCATAATTTGACGTTTATAGGCGTGCAAACGCTTAATTTGAACGTCAAAAATAGAATGTTCATCAATTTCAATTCCCATAGTCTCTTTAATGAAGACAGCAAGAGCATGTTTATTTTCCTGTTTGATGTCCATCATTGCTTGTTGGACTTTCTTATCATCCTTGTAAGCAGTGAATTTAGACATTTGATGTTCCATATCTAAAATCCATCCGTCACCAATCTTAGAAGTAACAAGTTCAGCAAGTTTTGGATTAGAATACATTAACCATCTACGGTGTGTTACACCGTTGGTTTTGTTATTGAACTTCTCTGGGTAGAGTTGATAGAAATATTTAAACGTTTCACGTTTAAGAATGTCTGTGTGTAGTTTAGCAACGCCGTTAACTGAGAATGAAGCATAAACACCAAGGTTAGCCATATAGACACGTCCATCTCTAATAATTTGGACATCATCTCTGAGTTCATATGGAGCATTCATTTCATTAAGTTCCATATTAAACCTACGGTTAATTTCTTCGATGATATACATACATCTTGGGCAGACTTTTCTTAAATATTCAACTGGCCACTTTTCTAGTGCTTCTTGCATGATTGTGTGGTTAGTGAATGCGAATGTCTTTTTAACAACTTTCCAAGATTCATCCCAACCCATTCCATAAACGTCCATCATAAGTCTCAAGAGTTCAGGAATTGCAAGAATTGGGTGAGTATCGTTAAGTTGGATTACATAGTAATCTGATAGATTTGTAAGGGTCTTATATCTACGATAATGACCTCTTAAAATTGATTGAAGTCCTGCCGAAACAAGGAAATATTGTTGACGGCATCTAAGAAGCCTACCATTTTCAGTAGAATCATCTGGGTATAGACCATGTGATAATTCTTTCAAAGTTGTAAGGTAGTCACTAAAAGAAGTATTCTTTGGTAAATTTCTTTCACTTGGTTCAGCGCTCCAAAGACGTAAAGTATCAACTACTTCGTTTCTATAACCGATAACTGAAACATCATATGGAACTGCTTTAACATGAATTGAGTTAACAGTTTTTAAGCCATATGAGCCATCTGGTTTAGAATAGCTAACTTGATCACCACCGAATTCAACTTCGACAGCATGTTTAGATTTTCTTACTTCAAAGGCAAAACCATTTGTTAACCATTGATCTGGAACTTCAAATTGTCTTCCTTTTTCAAGCAACTGCTTGAAAAACCCGTATTCATATCTAATGGTGTGTCCTGTAATTGCGTAACCTAAAGATGCTGTTGAATCTAAGAAACAAGCGGCAAGTCTACCTAAACCACCATTTCCGAGTCCTGCATCAGCTTCTTGCTCTTCAAGTTCATGAATATTAATTCCAAGTTCTTCTAAGCCCTTCTTAGCAACTTCATAAACACCAAGGTTTTGCATGTTATTCACTAAGAGGCGTCCAATTAAAAACTCCATTGAGAAATAGACAACTTGTTTTTTACCATGTTCTTGAACATCGTTTCTTGTTTCTCTCCAGTATTTAGAAGCTTCATCACGAACCATTTTAGACAATATTTCATATTGTTCAAAAATGTGAGCTTCATCTACTGTCTCTGCGTATGTTTCTAATAGTCTTTGCTGAAATTCACTTTTAAATTCTTTAACTGAATTAAACATAAAAGACCTACCTTTCTATTAATTATTTATAATTAATTACTTTCTAAGTTTAAAGATACATGCTCCAAAGGAAGCAAGTTTAATGGTGATTTTATGAGGTCTACCATAAGGACCATTTGGAGAAGTTTCACATGCTGCTCCATTATATTGGTTTGCGCCACTATAGATATCTTTATCAGAGTTAAAGATTTCTTCATACCATCCTGGTTCAGTGACTGGAATTTCAATGAAAGCATAGAAGTTTGATGTCATATTAAAGACAAACAAAAGTCTTTCATCTTCATTAAATCTTTCAAAAGCGAATACGCTTTGATCAGCGTTATCCACCATTAACCAATTAAAGTTATTTGGATTGTATTCATTTAAATACATTGCAGTGTGATGTTTATAAATTTCATTTAAATCTCTAAACATTCTGCTTAAAGAGTCGTGCATTGGATATTGTTTTAAGTTCCATGCAAGACTTCTAACTTCATTCCATTCATCAAATGTACCAAGTTCATTACCCATGAAGTTTAGTTTCTTTCCAGGGTGAGCATATTGATATGTAAGTAAATTTCTAAATTGCATAAACTTTTGAGTGTAATCACCCCAAAGCTTATTCATTAAGGTTCCTTTACCATGCACGACTTCGTCGTGAGAGAATGGAAGCATAAAGTTTTCATTCCAATAATAGGCCATTGAGAATGTTAACTTATTATGTTCATATTTTTTATAAATTGGGTCTTTTGAATAATATTTCAAAGTATCATTCATCCAACCTAAATCCCACTTATAGTCAAAACCAATTCCGTCTTCTGTAGTTGGTTTAGTAACGCGAGGGAAATCGCTAGAATCTTCTGCAATCATCATAACTGAGCAATGTCTGTCGTGAATTTTACAGTTAAGACGTTTTAAAAATTCGATTGCACCTTCATTTCTTCCTCTATCTTTATTGCCTTCAAAGAAAAGCATATTAGATACTGCGTCAACTCTAATACCATCGATATGGTATTCGCTAACGAAATAGTTAATCGCAGACATTAAGAAAGATCTAACTGGGTCTTTTCCTAAATCAAAATAACTACTTCCCCAAGGAGAAACATTATATTCACTTGATTCAAATAAATATGCTCCATCAAAATTCTTTAATGCCCAAGAATCGTTTGCGAAGTGAACTGGAGCGAAATCTAAAATAACACCGATTCCAGCATTATGTAGTTTATTAACTAAACTCATTAATTGATGTGGATTTCCATATCTAGAATCAACTGAATAGAAACCTGTTGCTTGATAACCCCAAGAACCATCAAATGGGTGTTGAATAAGTGGCATAAATTCGACATGAGTAAATCCCATACCTTTTAGGTAAGGAACTAATTTGTCGGCGATTTCTTCATAAGAATAATAGCGATCATTATCGCCATGACCAATCCAAGAGCCAATGTGCATTTCGTAAATTGACATAGCTTTATCAAAATTACGAGTTCTTGTGCTCATCCATGCTTCATCTGACCATTTAAATCCTTGATAATCAAATAATCTAGAACATGTATTAGGTCTTAATTCGCTAAAGAAAGCGCAAGGATCTGCTTTATCAACATATTGTCCTTGAGCATTCTTAAAATGATATTTGTAAGATTCATAGTTATTTAGGTGCGGAATAAATAATTCCCAAACACCTGAATCATCGACTTTACCTAGTTTGTCTCTTGTAACATCCCAATTGTTCCATTCACCAATGACTGAAACATCACTTGCTCCTGGAGCGTAAAGTCTAAACATTACACCTTTAATTCTGCCTCGTTTTTCAAAATGAGCGCCAAAATATTTATACGAGTCAATTGTTTGACCGTATAAGAAATCTAAAAGTAATCCGTATGCCATATTGCTACCATTTTAGCATATACATATATAAAAAGAGGAGTAATTTACAAAATTAAACTCCCCTTTTACACTGAAAACGCTTACTTTATGCTTTATTCATCTAACATCTTTAACCACTAAACTTGAATCGTGGTATTTAGGATAAAAATGAAAGAATGAAGAAATAACTAAAACTGCTAAAGAAGTATTCATAATTGCAAATGATACACCTTTAGAAAAAATAGGAATAACTTTATCTAAACCACATGCCATAGCAAGTGTAAATGCAAAAATAGCAAAGCTAATAATCATTAAAACTAAGGTTGTAGTTACACTTTTTTTAATAACTAAACCATGGTCATCAATCATTACAACGCTTAGTACTTGTGGCTTAGTTAAGAATGCTCTAAAAGTGGTATAAAACATATAAGCAATGGCAAGTAGATATAAAAACATATAAACTACACCAATAACTGACTCACTAGCACTTTTTTTATCGTAGCCGATAACAAAGACCAAAATAATACAAGCACATGCAACAAAAAATAGTGCTCCAATTGCAATTAAAAATGCGAGTAAATACTTCTTAGTTTTGCTCATTTTATTTTAATCTTCTTTTTCTTTTCTAGCGTCTGAATGTTTAAGTACTAAACCAAAGCTAACTAAAGTTAGAATTGATAAAGTATAAGCTGTAATTGAAAAACCGGTATATTCACCTAAATGTTTTCTTGAGACTTTCATATAATGATTATATGTTGCCCCATAATAGATTGCTTTATCATGATAAACACTAGTTTGGTCATTTAAAGCATCTTCCTTGTTTTTAACTATTTCTCCGGTCTCATTGAAAGAAACGCCGATTGATGAAAGAACGCTTCTTGAAGCCATAAGTTGAACATCAGAGCTATCAAGTTTTGCTTTAACATATTGAGCAACGTTAAAGAACAACATTGCTAGAACACCACATCCACCAACAATCGAAACATAGATAATCTTGAACAAGCGGTTTTGTTTAACTTTTTGTTCAGGAGTTAACTCTTTCTTTTCTTTAGGAGTTTTCTCTTTTTTCATTTTCTACCTCCTATTTTGCGGATGGAACTGGGTTACCGCTTGCTAAAATATTAACCTCTGTTTTTGGATCAAAGAAGTGCATTGCTTTAGCTTCGAAAGTAATACTAATTACTTTACCACCAACTAAAGACTCTCTTTCTTCATCTGAAAGATGGATTGTTGGAATTCTTACAACAATCTTTGTTCCGTCTTCAGTTACGACGTGTAAATGGTATTCACTACCCATCATTTCGTTAACTTGAATTGTAACTGGAATTGAAGCTTTGCTCTTATCATTTGCAAGAACAATATGTTCTGGACGGACACCTAAAAGAATGTCACGAGATTCAATTTTCTTTTCTTTAAGCATTTCAAGTTTTTCACCAGTAATAGGGAATTCTGCACCAAAGAACGTAACTGAATATTTGTCACCTTTCTTATTTAGAGTTGTCTTAAATGTGTTCATCATAGGAGCACCAATAAATTGAGCGACAAATAAGTTATCTGGCATATCAAATAATTGAGTTGGAGTACCAACTTGCATAATATAGCCATCTCTCATACAAACGATTCTATCACCTAAAGTCATAGCTTCTGTTTGGTCATGGGTAACATAAATAAATGTAGTATTAATTCTCTTACGAAGTAAGATAATTTCCGCTCTCATTTGGTTACGGAGTTTAGCATCTAGGTTAGAAAGAGGTTCGTCCATTAAGAAGACCTTACAATCTTTAACCATAGCACGTCCAATAGCGACACGTTGTCTTTGACCACCAGATAAGGCTTTTGGTTTACGAGTTAAGTATTGAGTAATACCAAGAACTTTCGCAGCATCAGTAACTTTTTGGAAAATCTCATCTTGTGAGTAACCTTTAACTACTTTTCCACGTTTTTTGCTTTCTTCAAGTTTTTCTATTTTTTCTTCAAGCTTTTCAGCAGCTTTTGGATTTGTAGGAGCTGGTTTTGCTTTAAGAGCTGCGATTTTTTGATCAATCTTAGCTAATTCTTCTTCAGTCCAAGGATAAACATGTTCTTTCTTGTCTAAGCGAAGTGGGAAGGCCATATTTTCAAAGACTGTTAAATGTGGGTATAAAGCGTAGTTCTGGAAGACCATTGAAATGTGTCTATCTTTTGATTGTAAGTCGTTAACGACTTCTCCATCAATTTTACATACACCTTCAGAAATATCTTCTAGACCTGCAACCATTCTTAAAGTTGTTGATTTACCACATCCTGAAGGACCAACGAAAACAACGAATTCTTTATCTGCAATATCAAGATTAAAATCATGAACTGCTGTAACGTTTCCTTGATAAATTTTCTTTACATTTTCTAATTGTACACGAGCCATTTTTGAACCCTCCTAATTTTATCCTTTGACTGCGCCACCGGTAACACCTTCGACGTAGTATTTTTGTAAGAACATGAATAACACCATAACTGGTATTGCGACAAGAACACCACCAGCACAGAACCTTGTAAAGTATTGTGTTATGTGGGCTGCATCAAGCCAAGAATATAAACCTGCTGCAACGTTCATACCTTGTTGAGAACCTAAGGCGATTGTCGATGCAAAGACAAAGTCTCCCCAAGGTCCCATAAACGAAGTAAGAACTGTATAAATAACGATTGGTTTACAAAGTGGAAGAATGACTTTATAGAATACTTGGAATCTAGTAGCACCATCCACCATAGCCGCTTCATCAAGTGATTTAGGCATTGTATCTAAGAAACCTTTAACGATGTAATAACCCATACCTGATGATGCGATAGAAACAATGATTAAGCCTGGAACTGCGTTATCTCCAGTAACACCAACGGTTTTTAAGACTTGATATAAGACAATCATTGTTAAGAACCCTGGGAACATACCTAGAATAAGCATCGCGTTCATAAGTGGTTTTCTTAATCTGAAACGGAAACGCGATAAGGCATAAGCCATCATAATCTGCATAATTGTTTGTCCTACAGCAGCACTTAAGGCAATAATGAATGTATTAACATACCACTGCAAGAAGTTGGATTCAGATGTAGCTTTTGTAGCCATATCATATCCAAATAAGTAAGCATAGTTATCTAGGCCCCATTTTCTAGGGAAAATGTAGCCGGTTGGACCAAAGCTCTCTACTCTAAATGATTGAAGAAGTAAGAAGACAAATGGTAAAACCCAGACAATACAAATAATTGAAAGAACTATATAAGAGGCGGTATTAACGATTTTACGCTTCTTAGATTGAGACATTGATCTCTTCTCTTTTTTAGTCTCAACTACCATAGGAGTTTCTTCCTTTTTAGCTTCGCTAACTAATGCTTCAAGCTTTTGTTTATCAGTTTTAGACATTATTGGAATTCCTCCTCATTACGTGTAGATGGGATGAGGTTATAGACAATAAGTGATATAACCGCAACAACTATAAAGACCATGATACCTATAACCGCAGCCAATTTATAATCTTGATTAGAAATTGCAAGGTTAAATAACCATGTAATAAGTAAGTCAGTATCACCATTAGCAGATTGATGGAGTTGGTTATTTGAAGGTCCACCACCTGTTAATAAGTAAATAACATTAAAGTTATTCATATTACCCGTAAATGATGTTAATAAGTATGGGCCTGTTACGAATAACATGTAAGGTAAAGTAATCTTTGAATATTGTTGCCATGGATTTGCACCATCGATATTTGCAGATTCATATAAATCGGCAGGAATATTCATCAAAATACCTGTGGTAATAAGCATTACGTAAGGAATACCAATCCAAATATTAATAACAATAACTGTTATTCTTGCCAAGGTTGGATCGCCCCAGAAGTTTATTGCTTTACCTCCTAATGATGTAATCAAATTGTTGATAATACCATCGCTTTGGAACATTTGACCGACATAAAGAAGGGAAATAAACTGTGGAATAGCAATTGAAAGAACTAAAACAGTTCTCCAAAGCTTTTTAAGCTTAATTCCTTTCTTATTAATAAGCATTGCGATCATCATACCAATAAAGTAGTTGGAGAATGTCGCGAAGAATGCCCAAATAAGAGTCCAAATAAGAATTGCACCAAAGGTGGCTGAGAAGTTATTAGCACCAGCAGACCATGTAAATAACTGTTTAAAGTTATCTCCACCAACCCAACCAAATAAGTTAAGAGGTGGCATATGGTTTTTGTCGTAACTTGTAAAGGCAACCAAAATCATAAAGAAGATTGGAAGCAATGTAAAAACTAAGATACCAATTGTAGGAATTGCAAGTAAAGTTCTATGGAAATCTTTATCAACAATTGCTCTTAAATCGTCTTTAGCGGTCGCTATATGTTTCTTTTCAGCTTCAATTTGTTGGTTAATTCTATTTTGTTTAACGTTTAAGTTCCATGTCCATAAGAATGCCGCAATAAAGAAGATCGACATAATGCCAAATAAGAGGACATCAAATGAATTAACACCATAAACAACAGTGCCATCAGCAGCTGTTGTTGTGGCTTCAGTATAATAACCTAAAGAATTTAATTTTCCTATGTAATAGCCACCATAGAAAATCATATAAAGAATGAAGATAATCTCAAAAGCTAAGAACAATATTCCTCTTAAGATTTGTTTTCTTGCAAACGAACCAAATCCCATAATAAAGAACGATGTTCTTGTTTTCCAGTCACCATCTTTAAATGTTAAGAATAGTGTTTTGAAATAATTAACAAATCCTTTAGCAAATTTGACTGCAAATTTTGCAATCTTAAGCCCTAAATTCTTAAAGAATTGAGGAATTTTGTATAAGAATTTTTTGAAATTATATTTAATGCGTTCTTTCTTAGAAAGCTTAATATAATCTAAACCTGTAATTTCTTCCATTATTTATCCCTCCTTCCTTAATCACCTAAAAGCTCTTCAAGCGAGTTATTATAAATTGCTAAAGCGTTCTTCATTTCAGCTTCAGTAGTTTTTTCTTTAACTGAATCAGCCAACGTTGAACATGCACTCCACCAACTTGATGGCATAAGACCCTGGTCTTTTGCATATTTTTCTTGGGCTTTAAGAGCTTTAAGACCTGGTTGTTCAGCAACACGTTTATCTGCTTGAGCAAGTAAATTAGCTGGTCCCCATCCAACTTCGAGGAATCTTTGAAGTTGACATTCTTGGTTAGTTAAATAACGAGCAATTTTCTTACAAACTGATAATTTTTTACCATTTATTTGAGGTTTTGCCCCGATTAATTTGTAACCTTTAAATGAGGAAATATGATAGCTTTTACCATCAACTTTAAATGATGGCATTTCGCAACACCCTAAATACTTACCTAAAGCAGTTTCTGCTGCCTTGTAGTTCCAAATACCTGAAATTGCAACAGATGCTGTATCACCAAGTTTGTTTGTTTGGTCGTTAGAAACAACGATTCCAGATTGTCTAAGCTCCTTAAGAGCTTTCATAGCAGGAAGGCCGTTCTTTTGATAACTATCGTCGTAACTTACAAAGTTTCCGGTATCGGTATTAACTTCCCAGTTAGAATAACATCCTGTAGCCATAAAATAAGATGCACTATAGAATGCGTTACCAAAAACGGGATAATTCATTTTCTTTTTTGCAGCTTTTACTTTTTTAATAACTGTCGACATGTCTTCGACGTCTTTGTCAGACAAGACTCGTTTATCGTAGTACATGTAATAGCCGTTATCATTTGTCATAGGGAAGGCACAAATATTGTTACCCCAAGTAGCTGCTTTAATAGCTGATTGTTCATTGTCAGATTCAATATTTTTTGCCATGGATCCCGTAATATCTGCTAAAGCACCAGCAATTTTTAAAGAAGCTAACTGGTCTTGAGCAAAACAGAAAACGTCGGCACCAAGTTGAACGTCTTGAACCATCTTACTTGCGGCGTCACCTTCACTCATTGGTTCAACTGTAAAGTCGATTTTGTACTTTCCTTTGTTAACCTGAACAAATGATGCGAGTTGAGTCTTTGTTAAAGTAAGGATAGAAGAGTCGCACCAAACTTTAATTTCATAACTACCGCCATCGTTATCGTTATCTGGGAGTAAATCATCAAATGGATAAGGTGTAGTAGAATAGCTAAATTCATACTTACATCCAGTTAATGCCACAATTGCGAATAAGGATGCGCCTAGTAATACATGTTTTTTCTTATTTTTCATTTCTAGCGTCCTCCTTAATCTTCAACCCATACACCATAAAGTGCGGTTACTGCTTGTTGTTTATAGTCTTTATTAAAATTCCAAAGGTGTTCATAATCTCCTAAACAAGTTGGGTAAAGTGACCAACCAATAAGATGGGTGCCTTCTTGTTTATGGAAACCATAAACTTCACCAAGTTCTTCAACATAAGATTCATTATTAAGATTTAAAACAATTTCTTCATTCATTCCAAACGACAAGATTGGTTTAAGCTTGTACCATCTAAGTGAATAAATTGGAGTATCTACTTGATCCATAAACACATCGGAATCAACAAATCTTGTTGTTTGAGCTGCATCGAAATAGAAATTAATAATCGTGTCAGTTTGTTCAACAAGCTCGAAATTATTAGTCATTGGATTATAAACATATTTAAAGCCATCATCGACTGTGACGTAAGTTTTACCAGATTCAAATAATACTTCTTTTCCATCAACAATAATTTTGCCTGCAGGAAGTCCATCAATAAGAGCTTGTAATGAAGGTACTTGCACTTCATTATGAAGTGTATCGACAACACCACCAACACTTGGTGTAAAGACGACTTCATTTGTACAACCACCAAGTAAGGTAATGGCTAACATTGATAAAAGTAAATTTTTAATCTTCATTGCTCTTACCCCCTTTGACATACGATGACACCGAATCCACCAAAGTGTGGGTTCCATGAATCTACTTCGTATGCTCCATATTTAAACTTAACAGTACTACCTGCAGGTAATGAGAATGAACTTCCGCTTGAGAACCTACCATTGACGAATATAAATGTTTCATCAACTTGAATTCCCATACCAGAAGAATCAATTCTCCACCAAAGGTTTTCGATTGGTTGATCATCACTTGTCTTGTTTCCTGGCCACATTTCATCATATCTAGAAGGAGAAACAAAAGTTTCTTTTTCATGAAGATGAGTTAATGTCTTCCAAGCATCATTGTATTGAAGTTCACTATCAGTGATTGTTGCTCCACCAAGAGTGACAGACACTTTATTGCCCCATTTAAATGAGTTGACTTCAATTGGTGAGTTATATGAGTTATGTGATACATAACGACCATACATTGGGGAGTAAGTATCAACTAAAACTTTCTTTTGATCAATCATTGTTTGAGAGACTTCTTTAGTTCTAAAGATTTCCTCTCCACCAAGCATGAAGGCAACACCGTTTGAGGCAAAAACAAGTGCGTGCGCTGCAAGCGAAGCATGCGCAATCTCACCAATATTCCCTGGTGTGTTCTTACGTGAATCTTCATCACCAACTTCCTGGTTCATTGTTTGCCATAATTGGTCAACAACTGTCCAGTTATCGTGACATGATATATAGTTAACTGTTTGTTTTGCGTAATTTGAAACACCACGGTGAATTCCCCAACACATATCAACAACTCTAGCGTTAAAATCACCCATATTTCCATCAAAGCTCTTTTGCATAAAGCCTGTTTCTGGGTAACATGGTTGACCGCCACCGTTGTCACCTTTAACACCATTACGACCAGTGTTATTAAAAGCACCTAAGTAGCATAATGAGTCATCATCGTAACCATCGATTTCTCTAAAGTTATTACAACGATTATAAACTTGCCATGTTTCTGTACCCCAGTTCATATAATTAGAACCGTGGTATCCTTCTGCAGACCAACCCTCACCATATAGATAAATATCTCTATCAAGTAATGAAAGTTTTTGTTTAAGGAGGTTCATTGTTTGATAATCGATAAGACCCATTAAGTCAAAACGGAAGCCTTTAATCTTATATTCTTTCGCCCACATATAGACGCTATCGATAATGAATTTACGGCACATTTTAGCCTCTGATCTCACTTCATTATGACATCCTGAACCATTGTAAAGTTCTCCGTTTGCGTCATAACGGAAATAGTATTTAGGCATTAATTTTGTAAATGGATGAGCAGAAACACTTGAAACGTGGTTATAAACAACGTCCATTGTAACTCTAACGTGCTTTTTACCAGTTCCTGGATTTGCTAAGCCCACTATTAGTTCCTTATATTCTTTAATACGTGCAAGTGCGTCGTGAGGATCAGAAGAATAAGCACCTTCAACAGCGTTATAGTTTTGAGGATTATAACCCCAGTTATATTTCTCTAAACCACCACGTTCCATTGATTCATCGTTATCAGCATCAAAGACAGGCATTAATTGAACTGTATTAATACCTAAATCCATAAGGTGATCGTAACCAGTAGTGACTGTATTATGATTTGCTAATCTAGTACCACTTTCTACGAAAGCTTTATAAGTACCATTTTTATTGCCTTGATTCGATTTCCAGCTTGAATCGCCAGTGAAGTCACGAACATGAACTTCGTAAATGGAAAGTTGTTGAGGAGTAGTAATATCGTATTCTTCAACTCCATCCCAAGTCTCTGGAACGTTGTCCCATCCAACTGGATTTGTATCTTTCTTTTCGTAAACAAGACCACGGACACCGCTACAACCAACAGCAGTAACATATGGGTCAACTGTTGTAGTTGAACCTTGATAGTTATCAACTTGGAAATTATAGTAGTAATCTTTAAGATCACCTTTAACTGTGATTTCCCAAATTCCACCTTGCTTATAGGCCATGAACCAACCTTTTTTGTATTTGTCGGTTCTGTGTACGTTTCCATCAGCATAAATGGAAGGAGTATCATTTCCCTTCTCATAAAGAAGAAGAGTCATATTAGCAGCGATAGGAGCCCAAACTTTAAATGTTGTAAAGTTCTTATTGTATGTCATTCCTAAATCATCGCCTTCATAGCAATAATAATGTTCAAATTTAGGAGTGTCATAAAGTTGCTCAAATGAGACAAAGACTGTTTTTGCTAAATCACTGGTTGAACTTGCTTCTTTAGAAACAAGGCAATACACCATATTAATCTTAGCAGTATACGGGAATTCGATATCGAATTCCTTATTTGTCTTTGTTAAAGCATTCTTGCCACTTAAAACTTTATAGTTATTCTTAATAGCATCACGTTTTTTAAGTTTTACTTTGTAATAGTTTTGATCAAATGCATATAAATCCCATTTAACATTCATGGAATCATCTGTAGCAGTACAATGGATGGTTTTGAAATCACTAAACTTGGCAAGTTTAACACCATCAACTTTTGTTTCTTCTTCAGTTGCAAATTGAGCCATACCACCACCGGCAGCAGGAGTAACCCAGACTTCACAAGTTTCCGCTACAATTGGGAATTCAGCGTAAACAAGTTCCACGTCATCGGATTGTCCGCCCCAGTTAAGATTTCCTTCGGAAATCATCTTGTATTTAACAATATAGAAAATTGAAGGAAGACCAACGAAATCTTTAAATCTTGAATCTGGTGATTTGGCGTTGATATTTAAGGTAATAGTCATTGAAGACCCATCTTCAGCGTATTCCATAATATCTGCGCCATTATGTTCATCAGAGTATTCAACACCATCAATACCAGCGCTCCAAATATAGAAGGCTCTAGATTGACACTTAAAGTCATCATTCACATAGTGAATCTTGACTGTTGAAACTGTTGCAGACTCTTCATCATCTTCTTCTTGTGCATCACCTGCACGAACAATGCCACCTTTAAGATGTGGATTATCTAAATCAACAACACTTGATGTTGCATATTGGATTGGATCATCCCCTACTTCTTCCTCTAAGTAAGAATTTTTCTTAAAGGCTGAAGGAACAACAACACCTAAACCAAGGGCGGTAGATAATAACATTAGAAATAAATTTTTTCTTTTCATAACCTATATCACCTCCTTAGTTTCCGGCCACAACCCAATATTTGTAGTGGCCACCTTCAACATCTTTTGTATCAACATATATTGTGATTCTGCCGTCTTTCTTAAGAAGAAGATTATTTCCACTTCCATCTAAAACAGCAAAATCAGCAAATGCTTCATTGGCTCTAGCGTTATACCAGTTATATTCTTGATCTTCGCCATTATACTTAACCATTTGAACTTCTTCGTCTACATGGCTTGTAATGGTAATCATATATTCTTGTGGTTTAGTAGGATTAACTTGCATTTCGTAGGCTTTAGTCGCTTTCCAATTAGTTTCTGTGCCAACAAGATACATGTTTCCTACAACTAAAGTTTGATCCTTGCTTACATGAACGGTGATTTCTTTCTCGATATGAGAATCGACTGTTGTAATAGTAATTTTTCCTTCACCTTCACTTAATGCAGTAACAAGACCATTTTCATCAACTGATACAATTGAAGAAGGAGAAGCACTTATAACAACATCTTTTGTATTAGCGTTTTCTGGAAGAACTGTGTATTTAATATCACTATCTTCTTCAACACCAATTTGAGCGGTTTCTTGTTCAAGCAAGTCAATTGATTCAACAGAAACTTGTAAATCAGTAACGTGAATAACCGAAGGAACCTTAACTACTGTAACTTTTACAGTGCCCTTGCAGTCTTTATCTTGTTTTGAAGTAACTGTAATTGTTGTAGAACCGTAATTAAGTGCTTTGATACGCACAGGATTACCTGACGCGACTTCTTTTTTATCTACTGAAACAATCTTATTATCCTTAACTTCAATAGAAACCTTATTATTCGTAATTTCTTCTTCTGTACTAGAAAGTTTAGGAATAAAAGTTTTACCTCCATCACCTTTCTTTAGTTCAAATTCAGTTTGACTTAATTCGAGCTTAATAGGAGATTCTTGTGGTACACCGTTATATTTGACACATCCAGCCAAACCAATTGAACAAAGTGCCAGTAAGAAGGTTAAAATACGTGATTTTTTCATTTATTTCACCCCCTTATAGAAGGCTGTTACACCATGGAGACATCCTCCAATGTTTCCATTTATTTGTCTTGGTGCCCCTTCTGTTGCATCTAAGAATGAATATGAATTATCAAGCATGATTCGATATTCGTTCTCATTAATTCCGTTATTTAGGAAGATTACGAGTTCGCGTGTATCGGTTCCATCACCATGTACATCGATTCTTAAAACGTTCTGACTTGAGTACTTATATTCAATTTTTGCACCATGAGGGAATTCTCTCTTAATATGGTTCAAAACCTTAAAATATGGATAGAAGGTTGAAAGAGTGTTAATTGTATGACCAATTACATCACCTGTGAGTGGATCTTTAATTTCTCTATAATCAATACCTTCATCATTATTAAGTAAGTGTTTATTATGGGCATCAAGTTCAAAAGCGTATTGGTTAGCTTTATAATCGCTTCTAACCGCCTTATCTTTCCAAAGGAAAGGTTGACGGTACCAAATGTCCATATTGTTTTCACTACCATACATATCTATGTGCTGATATGTATTTGAAGACATACCAAGTTCATCACCATAATAAATCCAAGATAATCCAGGATTTAACATAGTAACAGCAGCTTGGAATTTAGCTCTACCATTTTGCCATTCATTATTATATTGAACGTTATCATTTGCTATTGTTTTATTCTTATTACCAACACCATTAGCCTGATTAATAAGTCTCATGACGTCATGGTTAGAAGTAAATGCGCCATTAATGAAATCTGGTCTACAGCCACCTTGAACCATGATAGGTTGTTCGGTTGTACCAATATTAAACATGCCATCGCTTGCGAATGCGTTATATGTTTCCCAGGCTTGGCCACCATTTCCTTCAGTAGTATCAAAAGAGGAAGCGCCTGCATCTGTATTATAAATCCATGCAGGTACGTGATAATAATTTGAAAAATCAAATTGAGAATCAAGAGCTTGATAATATGGAGAAGTTCTGGTTCCCCAACCATCAAAGTTTTCACCAACTAGGAAACAATCTCTAGCTGGGGAAAGATTTTTTGCATAAGTTTTTAACTTATCCGCAAATTCTCTCCACCAGTTAACGTTTTTAGTTAAATTAGATGAATAGTCATACTTTTTAGCGACATACCTTCCTCTTTCTTCATCGTAAGAAGATTTTTCACCAACATCGATAACGACTGTGTCTCCACCAGATGAAGCACATTCGTCATTCATATAAATATGTTTAACAGCGTCAAGTCGATAGCCGTCAATACCTTTATCAATCCAGAATTTAGCAGTATCAATGACTAAATCCCTAACTTTTTGGTTTTCATAGTTAATTTCAGGCATTCCTGAACCAAATTTACCATAATAATAGTAATTTGATTCACCATCCTTGTACCAAGATGGGTTATCACTATTTTCGGCATCGTCATAAACGGATGTTTCTATAGTTCCATCTGCAACCCATTTATCACCTTGTTTTACAACGTTAGCTTTTTCAAATGTTTGGGTCTTATATTTCCAAATATAAACGTCTCTCCAATCAAATCTATTTACAGGATCATCTGGATTATCAACATCACCCCATTTAGATTTAGTAAACCAAACATTTGATTTTGAAGTATGATTAAGAACTAAGTCCATAAGGACTTTAATCCCTCTTGCGTGACATTCGGAAAGAAGTGATTCAAAGTCTTCCATAGTTCCGAAACGCTTATCTATCTTAGTATAATCAATAACATCATAACCATGATATGAACCACATTTCATAACAGGGGTTAACCATAAACATTGAACACCTAAATCTTCAAAGTAATCTAAAGATTGTCGAATTCCATTTATGTCACCAATGCCATCATGATTTGAGTCTCTAAATGAAGCGACAAAAATTTGATAACCAACACCAACATCTTTAAATTCATCATCAGTATCTGTAGGTTTTGGGCCGCTGTAAGGGAGTATAGTATTAGTTTTTGAATAATAATCACCAGAAGTATCTTCATCAATTGGATTTACTTTTGGTCCAGGCATTTCATTTCCTGCCGCAAATCTAATCTCATTAAGTTGACCAGTCGAAACAAAGACATGAATTGCCTTACCATTTCTAAGTGTTCTCCAATTAGCTTCATTTGCAAAATCTTCAATATAGTTTTCTACACCGCCATCACTAGTCCAGTTTTTACTTCCATCCATCGAGTCAACATTAGGAAGAAGGAAACCGACTGCTTCAGCGCCTTCAAACGAAACTGATTTTCCAGTTTTACCACCAACTAAGCTTGAAGAATATAAATCTACATCGAAGATTACTCCGTAATCATCAATGTAAGTTGATTTATTTCCACCCTCAACGAGATCTCTATTTTGCATCTTAGTTCTTGACATAGGATGAAGAGTCACTGTGTCATATTTAACCTTATCTGGTTCATAACCCCACAATGTACCTTCAAGTGATTCTGGTTGGAATGGCCAAAGCCATAAAGCGTATTTATCATATTCGCCTTTATCGCCACGATTGTAGTGGAAATATAAGTGACCATCTTCGCTCCACTCGTCGCACCAGGCATTATATTCAGCAGGAGTCATGCTTGAACTCGTTCGGACAACTTTGTCTCTACTTGCCCAAACAAGTCCGGCAGTAATACCGGTTGAACAAAACGCAGTACATCCAACTGCAATAGCAGCTATTACTAAATAATTCTTATTTTTCTTCATAGCTAACCTCCTACCAATTTATTAAAGAGAAATCTATGTTAGAGTTAACGCCTGATAACCAGACATTTTCCCCATCTTTTGTTCTATTCCATTTTTCAGTTGCAGCATCAACACCAGCCCAATGATTTAAGTCAGTAATAACACTGTCACCTTTTAAACGGACAACTTGAGCGTATCTCCAATTTGAAGGGATTGTGAATATTAAGGTTGTGCCGTTATTTACTCCTTCTAACCAACGGCATTGTTCTTCTGGTTGACCAATGTACTCAAATGCCCACATATAAAATTTTGCTCCAGCATCTAAATACCATTTATTAGGGCTACTATCACTTTTGTCTGGAGTAAATGTATAAGTTACATCAGTGATTGGGGCATTGATCCAAATGGTACCTTCAACTGGTTTTACAAAGAAAGTGTATTCATTTGCAATCTTTACTTTTATATTTCCTGAACTTGTAACATTCTCAAAATGAGAATAAACATATGGATTTGTGGTCTCAATATCAGAATAGTGGTACCACTTACCATCAACGTAGAAAACAACTTCATCTCCTACACCAAGAGAAACATCACTTGCTTTATATTGATTTGAATCTTCAGGATTAGGTCCGATGTTAGTGTAAATGTCTTCAGGAACATATTTCTTCACTAACATAAAGTTAGCGTCAATCCAAATATGGTTTCCATCATCATCAGGAGTTTGATCAATATAAATACTAACAGTTAAATTACTCTTAGCTATTAAGTAATGTAATCCGCTAGATTCTTCGAGTGAACCTTGACCAAAGGCTCCACTAGCAGCACCAGTCTTTTTCGATTCAAAACCGTATTTTGTACCAAATAGATAACCAATAAATTCGGTATCTTTTGGAATCAAGATGTCATATACAGCATATTCATCGTCACTCTTAGCAACGAGTTCAATTGGAGAACCGCCTTTAATATCAAGTTTTACATTAGTGATCCCTGGGTAATAAATAACACTAATTGCACCATTAGGTTGACCTTCGTTATTTGTTGGACCGTTTGTGGTGTCAATATGAAAATCATATTTACCTGCAATAGTCGTGATAAAATTACCATCACTACTAGCATCAAAGTGGCCACTAAAGTCACAATCTGACTTCATATTTGAATGATGATACCAACCATTTCCAACGTTAAAGACGAATTCATCGCCAATAGCTAATTCAAGGTTTGAAATAAGATAGAGTTTATCTTTTCCAGTTTCGAGTTCAACGTTTTGGCAAGTCCATTCTTCACTACCAGCTAGTTTAATTTGCATGTAATTTGCGTTAATCCAAATTCTTTCATTGTTACTAACAACACCAGATTCAACAAAGAATTGATATTTTAAAGAACGTTCAACTTTAATGTGTTTAGAAGTTTGATTTCCTCTTACTACAGGAGCAGTTATGCCTGGTTTAATTTGATCAAAGCCAATTTTTGCACCACTTAAATCAAAGATTACTTGGTCTCCGGCTTGTAATTCCTTAGTAACAACGAATTCGGTTTCACTTCCTTCTTTAAGAGACATTGCTTCACCATCAATAATCTTAGTTTCTCCACGTACAACAGTTAAAGAAACAGAAACAGGATCATAATGTGCATCTGTAATCCAAAGTGTATTTCCGCTTTCTATAGCTTCTTCACCAACTTTGACATATATGTCATAAGTACCAGAACGACCTGCGACGATGTCTTCACCATCTGCTACAAAGTCATCCTTAGCGCTTCCTTCACCTGCTTCAATATTTGCAAAGTGATGCCATGTATCTTCACCTGTGCAGAACACAAATTTATCACCTGCAGTTAAGTGAATATCTTCAAGAACAAACTGATTAGAGATAGGATCAGGAAGTTCTTCTTTAACCCAACCCGGTTCATTTACTCTACTAATGTAGAGATAATTAACATGATGTTGTTCAACTTTAACAGTTATTGTATCAGAAAGTTGATCAGCAACATCAGGAACTAATTCATTCGTTTTTGTTCTAACAGTAATTGTGGCTGTAGTTCCAGGTGCACAATCACTTGCAGCAGTAACTCTACCAGCTTGATCAACACTTACTTTCGCATTATCAGATTCATATACAACTTCTTTATTAACAGCATTGATAGGAGAAACACTAACACTTGTGTCTAATGTTTGACCTTGTTCAATGCGTAATTCTTTAGGGGAAAATTTAATACCTGTTGCCTTTGCAATAGGAGCAGGTTTTGTTATATTAACAGCACATTTTGTTGAGAAATAATTGCCATCTTTGTCAGGGGTAACACTTTTTGCAGTAATAAGAGCAGTTCCAGCTTTTTTAGGAGTGACAGTAATTTTTGATGATAAAACTCCTCCTTCTGCTGGAACTTCATTTGTTAAAGAAATAACGTCACCACTTTCACTAGGATCGGCAAGTTCAGAAACAAAAGTCCATTCAACTCCTCTAGATGTAGTGTCAAATGGGAGAACTGTTGCAGAAAGTTCAACTCCATCATCGCTTGGATCGTTGTCCAAAACAAAATCGAGTCTATCTTGAGAAACAGAGATGCTTTCAGGAAGAATATTCTCGTCTTGAGGAATATCCGTAACAAATACCTTACATGTAGCGGTTTTTAAAGTTGATTTGTCTTTTGTATAGTTAGATGCAGAAATTTCAACGTAATATTTTCCAGCGTCTTCATCATAATATTTTGCTTTTTCCTCTTCAGTATAAACAACTTCTGGTAAAGCATAAGCAGTAATTTTTCCGCCAATAACTTGAACTGCATTTTTAGCAGATGATTTCCAAACAAATTCTTGAGAAGCATCTAAAGGTTTAGCAGTCGCCTTTAAAACTTCACTCTTTCCGATGTTAAGTGTTGTTTCGGTTTTGTTGAGTGAAATTGACTCAATTGGGATAACAACATCTTCTTCAGCACAAGCAAAAAGAAACGGAATTGCTAAACATACCGTTAGTAATGTTAATCTTTTCTTCATCTTAGTTCCTCCGAGGCCGCCATTTCAGGGTTTAAGTTGAATTATTGTATAAGCGCTTACAAGCGTATGATACGTATATTGTATTACTCGTCTGTGCGTGAGTCAATGAAACCAATTAATTTTTTTAGATAAATTTTTATGAAAAGAAAAGGGCAATGCCCTTTTCTAGTCAATTTTGCTTTGAATCAATTATTTGTTAATTGCTTTTCGTTTTTTGATTACAATCAAAGCTGCTAAAGTTGAAATAGAAACAATTGAAACAACAGTCACAATAATGACTAAATTATTAGAATCAGTACTTCCAAATGTAACTCTTTGAGCACCTAAAGATCCAGGCGCAATTTTGCCCGCATCTTCACGTTTCATGAAGTCAGAGTAAGTAGATGTTCCATAAAGTTCAATGATGTAGTCATATCTTTGAACTGCTAAGGCAACATAACCAGAAACTTCAGCATCATGAGCAACATGGGCCGCTTCTACAAATAAGTCTCTTGCTTGTTTCGACATTGCATTAAATCTAGCGCCCATTGTCGACCAATGAGAAGGAGCTTTAGTTGCTTCACAGCTAGAAGATAAGAAATCTTGAGCCCATTCATCAGCATCTGCTAAATATTGAGCTGTAATATAGAAACTTAATGAAACATCATCGTAGTAGAAAACATAAGTACCTTCTACGCCTGCAACAAGATTTCCATCACCGTCAAGGGAGAAAACATTCTTAAGACTTTCGTGAGTAGTATAAGTATTTACATAAGTGCCATCATTATATGGAGAAAATTGAATCTTAAATGCAGTATCTTTTGGCAAATAGCATGGATCATAAAATTCAGGATGTCCTGCACCATTTGTTTTATAATGATCTAAGAATTCAAGATCGGTCCATGATCCACCACCAATAATTTTTGGAAATCCTGTAGCGGCATCATTTTTCCCAGCACCTTCATTATATGAACCGACTCTGACAAAGAGATCAGATCCATAGAATAAATCTTCAGTTTGACCCCACTTATAGTCTGTATCAGAGGCCCATTTATTTGTTTCCCATGCTTGAGCGGTAAATTCAGGACTATAACGAACAACTAGCATCATGTATGGATCAAAATCTAATGAATATGGAATTTCAACGAAATTTTGACCCAGACCAGTTCCTGTTACATATGATGACCAGCCTTCAACTTTTGGAGAATATGATTCATTAAAGAAATATACAGCGTAATTTGCGGCAGCTTCGTTCCATGAACATCCTAAAGCTCCTAATTCTACAACAATATTTCCAGCCCAAGTATCACTCTCGTAGTTTGCGTATAATTCTATATCGCTATTTATGACTGAATTTGAATAAGGCGTTGTACAAGCTGAATTGGTGTACCAACCTTCAAATGAATAACCAGATTTAAATCTTTTAGCAGGAACATTATAAATAGAACCTTTATCAACTTTTTCAGTAGCGAACGGAGAATCTGCGGCTACTCCATCAAGAACTTCATACTTATAGATATTACATTTTTCTGCTGAAGGTGAATAAGTTCCCCATTCACCAGCACTTAATGCACCGTCCCAGGCAGCAGTAGATTGAGTAATTGTAAAACAATTCTTTCCATCATTAGGGATTGTTAAATCATCTGTTTTCGCTCCCCAATCAGCAACATTACCTGATCCATTAACGCGGGTGAAAATAACATTAGTATGATCATCTGGAATATCAATAGACCATAGGTCTGTTTCACCATCAACAGGCGTCATTCTTGCACCTGGCCAACTAGTTCCGTTTGTGCCACCCCAATAGTGAGCTCCAACTGCAGCGCCATCAGCTTTCCACCAACTTTGAGCACATCGACAATATAATGTACGATTTGCAGCGCTTACGCTTTCAGCTTTCTTTGGAGCAAGAGCTAAAGCACCCGCACCTAAAAGAGCAACAGCTGAAACTAATTTCAAAAGTCTGTATTTTTTCATATACAACTCTCCTATTTGTTAAAAATATTTTAAATCTTTGATTATTATAAATAAAGAAGAAAATGTAAGCGCTTGTATAAGTTTGGTTAATAAGTAAGATGTTTATTTTACAAATAATATATGGCTACTTCAAAAAATAATGTCATTGAAGGAAATTAAAACCGGCTTAGGTCGTTATCCTATGCCGGTTTGTAAATAGATTTAAATAAGATTATTGAGTTTTTCTACGTCTTAATAAGAAGTATCCGCCAATTGCAGAAAGCGAGACTAATGAGATAACAACAATAATAGCAACATTAGTTGTTGTTTCTTTTGTCATTCCTAACAATATTGCGGAATTATTTGCTTTTCCTTCAGCCCAAGGATTTTCGCCAAGAGCTCTAGCCCAAGCAACATAACGATCATAAGCATTTTTAAATTGAGAAACACTTGAAGAAGCATAACCTTGGAAAATGGTTTTATCTGAAGTGCTTAATTGATTTAAGAACATGTTTCTAGCATACGTAAATCTGCCATCACCGCAAGTGCCACTTGTAGGGCTTGATCCAAATGACATAAGGTAAGCTGCTAATTGTTCAGCTGTGCGTGTATTATTCTCAAAATTTACATACACAGTTTTTCCTTCATTTTGGTAATTATGCAAAATAATTGTATATCTGCCTGTTGCATAACATTGCATTGCGTAATCACCTCTGGAGCGATCATAGCAGAATAGTGCCGGCGAATCGTTTTGAACGGCTCTAGAATCAAACTCTTGACTATAGTCCCATCCTGAATTGTAATAACAAATTTTAAAAACCGCTCCATAAGGAATTTCAATTGTTGCCTTCACAGAATAAGCATAACTTGTCTCCGAAAATTCAGTCATTAAATATGCTGTCTCAACACCCCATGTTGGAGAGGCACCAAAATCACCATATATATAAAAACCTGATTTATACGAAATAGAGTAAGCTGCATAAACAGTTAAATCTGATTGTAAATTTGCTAAAGCAGATGTTTTATCATTCCCACTAGAGTCTTCCCAATGATTAAACGTAAAAACTTTTGATCCTTCGTCTGCTCTTGTCGGAATGGTTGTAATAGAAACCGAAGATCCTTGATATTGATTAGTCTTAGTTTCTAATGTAGTTCCATCATAATCCTTAAATACAACAGTATATTTTGATCTTGTATCAGAAAATGTAGCTGTGTATGTTTTGGCGGCAACTCCAACATAATCATATGTTATTGCTGATGATGTGTCGTGACCTGAACTCCAGTGATCAAAAGCAGAATAAGTTCCGGCTTTAGCCTTAAGGCTAATCTTTTGACGTGGGAAGTAGTTGCCTGAAGTAACATAGCTACCACCATTACCTTTTACTTGTGCAGTATTTGTTGAACTTGGAGCGCCACCTGAAGTAGCGGCTGTAATTGCGTAATTAGTTACACTATAAGTGTTTGATATACTGCTAGTGTCCTGAGCTAATGAATTATCCCAACTATTCCATGAACCATATGTATAAACCATATGACTACCACGTTTCGTGACATTTAATTCACTACTGCCCCAGTATGAACCGCAGTGCATTTTAAAAGTAAAACCAGTAATATACCAAGGTAAATTTACCTTCCAATAACGCTTACTATTTTCTTCCTTAATCCATGTTAGTCCAGTATCAATCGAACCGTCGGAGTTAAGTTGTCTAACGTTAGCTCCACCACCTTCAAAATCTAAAATAGCATTGGCAGCATCTAAATCATCTTTTATGTTTGTAGAGTCATATTCCATTGTTGAATCAACGCTTATATTCCACATGTGCAAAATTGGATCACGTGAATCACTAGTAGCCCAGCATTGGTCTTCAAGTTCTAAAGCAATTCTAGATTTAGAAACAGAAGCGGCGTTTGTTTCTTCAGCCTTCTTGCCTTCCTTAACACTTACGATACCAAAAACACCTGCTGCAGCGACTGCTACAGTGGATAATAATCTTAATATGTTGAGTTTTTTCACGATGACTCTCCTTTAAGGATTTAAAGTCTTTCTAAATATGAATTGTTTGAGCTTAAACCAAACACTAAAAACAACAAATATTTTTTATATTATAAAATATATGCTTAAATAACAAAAGCAAAAGTTGTACATCCCTCATTGCTTTATAAAATTTAAATTTTAGTGAGAGTCAAAATATGAGAATTAAAACACAAATCAACAATAATAATTCTCTAATCTAGACAAAAAATAGTATTTTAATTAATTTTTTCTTTAATTCTTAATGCAACTTCTTTTGGAATGTATTGAGAAAGTTCCTCTACTGTTGCATTTTTAAGTGAATCTATATCAAGATAATGATCCAAAATTATTTGTTTTCGTTTACTTCCTAATCCTTCAATATCATCAAGGATTGATTTAGTGAAATTTTTACTACGTTTTTGATGATGGAATGTGATTGCAAATCTATGGACTTCATCTTGCATTCTTACAAGTAAGAAGAACAAAGATTTATTGTCTTCAAGTGAGATTACATTTCCATCATTATCCATTAATCCCTTTGTTTGGTGTTTATCGTTTTTGAATAAGCCAAAAACAGGGATTTTTAAACCTAATTCTTCAATGACTTCGTGACCCGCGTGAATTTGACCTAAACCACCATCCGTTAATATTAAGTCAGGCATTTCTGAATTATCTTCAATAAGTCTAGAATATCTACGTTTCATTACTTCTTTCATTGAAGCATAGTCATCTCGTTTTTCTTTTCCCTCAATATTGAATTTTCGATACATCTTTTTTAAAGGTTCACCATTAATAAAGACAACCACTACTCCTACTGGAGCGTCTCCCTGAATATGAGAATTATCGAAAAGTTCAATTCTTAAAGGGGTTTTAATATTTAATCTTTTACCTAAATCTTCAAGTAATGACAAATTATCATCTGTTAATCTTGCAGACATAAAATGAGAATCTAATGATTGAATGGCGTTTAAATTAGCCATTTCTATCAATTCAATGAATTTACCTTTCGTAACCGAAACAAATTTTACATCTAAAAGAGGTTCTAATATTTCACTTACTCCTGGAATATTCATTAATATTTCTTTTGGTAAAGAATGTGTCTCGTAATATTGGAAAATTAAAGAAGAAATTTGTTCAATATTATCTCCAAATTCTTCAACAATATAAGATTCTTTGCCAAGAAGTAGACCCCTGCGATAAGTAAGAATTGCTAAAGATAAGTAGCCATTTCTTGTTGTATATGCGAACACATCTCTATCAACATGGTCTTTATTTTCAACACCTTGTTTTGCAATTATGTGTTCAATTGCATCTAATGTTTTCTTTAAATCTTGGGCTTTTTCAAATTCAAGATTATTAGAAGCTTCCACCATTTTTTCCTTAATTTCACGGGAAATCTCAGGTTTTTTGCCTTCTAAGAAAGATTTAATATCGTTATAAAGTCGATCGTTTTCTTCTTCTTTAATTTTATTTATACAGGGCGCGAGACACATGCCCATATGATAATAAAGACATGGTTCAGTTTTTATGTTGGCGCATTTCCTTGTTGGAAATAATTTATTTAGTAAGTCAATTACTTGATAAGCATAGCTTGATGTTGGAAATGGCCCAACATAAAAATAATTTTTGTCTTTATCATTTCTCGCTATTTTTAAATATGGGTCATTTTTCTTTTTTAAAGCAATATAAGGGTAATGCTTTCCATCTTTAAGAAGGATGTTATAGCGAGGGTAATATTGATGCACAAGATTCATTTCTAGAATAAATGACTCTTTATCAGTTTTTGTGATGATTGTATCAAAATGATCAACGTGAGAAACCATCGCCGCAACTTTTCCTGTTTGCGGCCTTAAAAAGTATTGAGAGACACGGTTATATAAATTCTTGGCTTTGCCAACATATATAACCTTGTCATCTTTATCCTTCATTAAGTAACAACCAGGACGACGTGGCAAAAGAGGAATTGCTATTTTTACTTTCTCTGTCATTTTAATGTCACCACCGTTGCACCTGTTGAACCTTCATAACTTTCGCCATAACGATACGATTCAACAAAACTACAGCTATCTAAATAATCTCTAACTGCATCCCTTAAAGCACCTGTTCCCATTCCATGAATTATGCGGACAACTTTAAAGTTTTTAAGCAGGCAATCATCAAGATATTTTTTTACTTCATCCATTGCTTCATCAACATGCTTTCCAATGATATTTAGTTCAAGTTTTACATTAGTTTTTGAAAACACAATATCATCAGGATTTCTGGCACTTTTTTTAGAATTTCCTGGGATTTTTGTAGTTTTTTTAAGTTTATTTAAAGTTGATTTTACACTCATCCCATCTACTGAAATGAGTTCAACTTTTTCTTTATTTATTTTGGTTACTTTTCCAACTATTTCAAGATCTGCTACTTCAACATAATCACCAATTTGAATTTCTTCATTTTCGTCAAAAACTTCTTCGCTTTCGCCTAATTTAGAAAGCTTTGTTTTTGCCTCAATTAATTCATGAGGTTTAACATTTGGATTATTTAAGACTTTTAAGACATCATTAATTTGTTTTTTAGCGTCTTCAATCATCTTTATTTTAGTTTCCTCTACGTCAGACAAAAGATTTTCTTTTTTAGTTCTTAAAACTTTGTTTTGGTAATTAATATCTTTTGTCTTTCCTTCGAGCAAACGTTTTTCTTCTTTAAGTTTTTTATTTAATTCTTCGTTTTCATGAAGAACTGCGTTTAGTTTATCAATTACATCGCTTACTGAACGATTACCAGTTTTCTCTAAATTCTTCTTAGCTTTATCCACTACTTCTTTATCAAGATGATATCTATTCGCCATTTCTAGACCATAAGATCTACCAGGGAAGCCTATTTTTAATGAATAGGTTGGAAGTAACTTCTTTTCATCAAATACCATCATCGCATTTGTTACGCCTTCTCTACGGTAGGCGTATTCTTTCATTTTCTCAAAATGCGATGAAATAAATGCAAAGCATTTCTTGTTTAGTAAGAAGTCAGATATTGCCAATGCTAAAGCTTCACCTTCATTAGGAGAAGTTCCTGTTCCAAGTTCATCTAATAAAACCAAATCTTTTTGAGTTACAAAATGGGTAATTGTTGAAAGATTAGAAACATGAGCGGCGAATGTAGAAAGATTATCACTTAATGATTGATTATCACCAATATCTGCATAAATTCGTGGGAAATACGAGATTAATGCTGGTTCTTTAGTTGGAATCGCTAAACCCATTTGAGACATCATAATAAGTAATCCAAGTGTTTTTAAAGCGACTGTTTTACCACCAGCATTTGGACCAGAAATAACTATGATTCGATGAGATTCATCAAATTTAAAATCATTGGAGACCACTTTTGTTTCATCAATAAGTGGATGTCTAGCACCTTTAATATCAATTATTCTTTCTTTAGAAAAATTAGCGACCAAGCAATTATGTTTATTCCCATATTCAGCTTTTGATGAAACAAAATCAATTTCTCCAATAACTATGTTATTCGATGAAATTTGAGATGAAAATCTAACTACCTCGCCAGTCAATTCTTTAAGTAAGAGATAAATCTCTTCCTTTTCTTCAATATGAAGTAAGCAAATTTGATTTGATAGCCTTACTAAAACTTCAGGTTCAATAAATGTTGTTTGACCAGAATCTGATATATCGTGAATTACTCCACTTACTTTATTTTTGTGAATAGTTTCAACAGGAAGAACGTAGTGATCATTTCTTAATGTAATCGTATCTTCACTTAAATATTCATGAAATTTATGAATTAACCCAGCCGAAAGTTGGCGGACTTCACTTTCTTTTTTACGGATATTGCCTCTTATTTCTCTAAGTTTAGGTGAGGCATCATCCTTTATAGAAAGGTTAGGAGCGATAATTTTGTGTATTTTAATCTCTAGTTCAGAAATATCGTAAAGTTTGTTGACTAATTCAAGAAGGTTAAAATACAAAGATTTATCGCCTTTCTTAAAGAAGTTATGTAATTTATTCGCGGTTAAAACATCACTAGCGATGTGGTCTAAATCTAAAGGTGTTAAAACACCACCTTTTAAAGCAACATCGATATATTTAGATAAATCTAATGATGAATAAATTGGAGTAGAACCATACTTTAAAATAAAGTTAGACATTTCACTAACTAAAGTTAATGCTTTACTTGCGTCATCTTGACTAAGCATTTTTAAAGAAAGAATTTTCTCTTTGCCTAATTCGGTATGAGAAAAGGTTGCGACTTCACTAAGTACGCGTTCTATCTCTAAAGTGCCATATATGTCGAGCATATCATTAATGATAACACGACTATATTTTTAGGGTAGATGAAAATATCATTTCTTTTTTAGTTCATATAAAAATCATTAAAAATATGATTTACAATGTAAATCAAAAAAATAAAACCCGTAGGTTTTCATTTTTGCCCCTGACTGATATATAGGAGGGAATTTATAAAAACATTTAAAACTTAACTTTGAACGTATTTACGATGCAAAAAATTTGCACAGTTCATGCACAGTTAATGCACGTAAGTATGCATTTTAGATAGTCAAAAATTCATTTTGCTGGCATTAATTATTATTGTTTATTTATTGATAAATAATTTTAAAAATCTACTACATATCAATAATTAATTTCAGTTAGTAAGGAATACTTACATACTGACAAAAATATGACAGAAATTTTCAATAGAAAGGAGGACAAATGGAAAACTTAAAAACTATAACTTGCACAGTTAATAAAAACACATCTTTAAATTTATATGTTTCTTAAGAAAACCAAAAAGTATGGTTCACAATTGACGGCCCTTCTTTGCTTTTCAAAAAGGATAGAAGTTCTATAGGAAAACAAGTTAGAATGCTAATCAAAAATGGATACTTAATTGCCCAGACGTTGCCCAGATGGGTTCTGTAAAAAACATTTCATATGCATATTTTTTGATAAAATTAAAACTTTTATTTATATAAATAAATAATTAAAAAATTAGAGTAAATCAAGTGTCAATTTCAGTTAGCAAGTATTATTTGCATACTGGTGTAACGGGCGACTTACGATTAATTAAAATATCGAGCGAAAATTGATAAATTCAATTCCACTAACAAAGACCAAAATGCAAAATCGCACTTTGATGGCAATAACAAAAGATGATTGAAACTATAATAAAATGCTCAAAGAGCTATATTAAATCAAAGATTTATTTAAAAAATAATTACTAAAGGAAAACGATTTCAGTGTGTAACTAAAAGTTACCAACTGCTTTCGATAATATCCCACATTTTAATAATAAAGGAGTTAGATTTATGGAAGATTTAAAAATTATTAAATTCCCAACAAATAATAGCCATGTCGAATTGCTTTTTTCAAATTCGAACAAAAAGTTTTACATGTCTATACCAAACATTTCACGTTTGTTAAATAAAAATGTTTCTATTATAAGAAGACATATAAATTATCTTGTTAATGAAGGAAAAGCTACAATAGAAGAAAATTCAATTAAAAACCAAATTGGTAGTAACAGAAAACCTACACTATACTTTGATTTGTATCTAATAAATCAGCTTTTAAAAAACATTAAATACAATGATGACAACAACATAATAGAATTAGAAAAATTTCTAAAATCTTATGAAAAAGAAGAAAACACAAATGATAAGATTATCATATATGATAATGGATATGTTACTTTAGATGTTAAGGTTTCTCCATTTGAAGAAACGGTATGGCTTAATACCAATCAAATTGCTCATCTTTTTGAAACGTCTAGACCAAATATCACAAAACATATCAATAACATTTTTAAAGATAATGAGTTAGATGTTTCGGTAAGCAAGAGGTTTTCACATACTGCCCTTGATGGCAAAAAATATGAAGTCATTTTTTATAACCTTGATATGATCCTTGCAATTGGTTATAGAGTTAAATCAGAAATAGCAATTAATTTTAGAAGATGGGCCAGTAAAATCCTTGGTCGTTTACTTTTATTAGGAGAAGTCAGAGATGAAGAAAGATGCCTTATTTGTCGCAACGAGATTTCTCAATTAAAGAATGATCTAAATCAGCTTAAGAATGATAAAAGTAAAGAAATCATGTATTTTAACGGTGAATTTTTACGTGGCTTCATTGAAATAAAACGATTCCTAGAAACAGCAAGAGAACAAATAGTTATCATTGATAATTATTTTGATAAAAGTTTTGATGATGTATTAAAAGAAATAAATGTTCGAAAAATTATCATTACAAACATCAATAACGAAAAAATAAATGAATGTCCTTATTACGAAATTTACAAGTGTAATGAATTTCATGCTCGTTACATCATTGTCGATAATGTATGTTATCACTCTGATCCGTCTTTAAAAGATATCGGCAATCATGATGACCTAGTAACAAGAATGAACGATCAATCCATAATTGACCACATTAAAAATGTTGTACAACGAATTATAGAAGGAGGAAAATAATGCACTATATAAATAATTATTAAAATTACAATTTTCTTTGAAAATTAAAAATTTAATTTATAAATTATATAAAGTGTGTTAAAATTTAATTATGAATCAAAGAGTTACAATTCAAGTAAACCCTGAAATTAAAGATCAAATCATTAAAACTTATGATTCGATTCAACAACCAAACAACAATGAGTACATTATCTTTTTTGGCAAAAACTCCGAATTTACAATAAGTGTTTTTGAATCTAAAAAAGGTGATAAATTCAAAGTTTTCTTTGTCGGAAATAATGCTCTAGAAGAGGCAAAACGTTGGGACGAAAATGCTGTTCCAAATTCTGAAAAAGAAAAGAAAACAGCACCAGCACCAACTAAAGCGTGCTGGACAGTTTTAACTGACCAAATTGGTTCCGACGAAGTCGGTACCGGAGATTTCTTTGGTCCAATATGCGTATGTGCCGCATACATTAGAGCAAAAGATATCAAAAGATTAAGAGCATTAGGTATCGATGATTCAAAACGTCTTAGCGATGAAAGAATTAGAGAACTTGGCAAAATTCTTATAAAAGAATTTGAATATTCTCAGCTTTCTTTAAACAATGAGAAATATAATGAACTCATTAATCAAAATATGAACATGAACGAGATGAAAGCTAAAATGCATAATCGTGTTTTGCTCAATCTCCGTAACAAGCATGAATATGTTAAAGACGTATTAATTGATGAATTCCTAAAGGAAGATAGCTATTACAAATACTTAAATAGAGAAAAAGAAGTTATCTATGGGGTTCAATTCAAAACTAAAGGCGAATCTTATTTCCCTTCAGTTGCGGTTGGAAGCATCATTGCTCGCTATTCATTTATTCAACATATGGATTTACTTTCTAAGAAATATGGAATGAAAATTCCTTATGGAGCAAGTAAAAAAGTCACCGAATTTGCCAAGAAATTCGCTAAAAAATTCGGATATGACGAATTAGATAAAGTAGTTAAGAAAAACTTCGCTAATTATAAGGAATTAACGAAGCTTCTCTAATATTTCTTTAAAGTAAGTAGGGAGATCGACACTAAATGTCATCTCTTTTTTTGTTTTCGGATGTATGAATTTAATCTCGTGAGCGAACAATAATTGACCATCATCATAGATGAGCCTATTTCCTTTTCCGTACACAGGATCTCCAATAACTGGGTGCCCAATATAATTCATATGAACACGAATTTGATGTGTTCTTCCTGTTTTAAGTGAGCATTCCACCAAAGTTGAGTCTTTAAATCTCTCAATGACTTTGAAATTTGTTTCTGCTTCTTTACCATGAAGTAAGTCCACCGCCATCTTTTGTCTAAATTTTTGATCTCGACCTATTGGAGCGATAATTTTGCCTTCGTTTTCAACAATATTTCCAAGCACTAAAGCATAATATTTTCTTGATAAAGAGTGGTCCACTAATTGACTAGATAAGAAGGCGTGAGCAGCATCATTTTTTGCCACTATTAAAAGGCCTGCTGTATCCTTATCAATTCGATGAACAATTCCAGGTCTAAATTCACCATTTAAAGAAGATAAATTTTCGCTATGAAATTTGAGGGCATTTGCTAAAGTATGTTCAGAATTTCCGGCTCCAGGATGCACAACTAAACCTTTTGGTTTATTCACCACGATTACATCGTCATCTTCGTAAACTATATCAAGAGGAATATCTTCAGGATTTACATCTAAATTTTCAGACTTAAATTCACCTACTTCAATTACATCGTTTTCGCTTAATTTGTAAGAAGATTTTTCTACTTTTCCATTAACCAAAATTAAGCCATTTTCCAAGTGACTTTGAATCTTACTTCTTGATACGTCTTTAAGTAATAAAGTTAATGCTTTATCTAAACGCAATCTTTCAACTTCTTTACTCGTTTTTATTTGCTTCATTTTCTGCTTTTTCTTTAGCTTTTAATTGTTCTGGAGAATATTTATATTCGCCTTTTTCACGTCTTTTTTTGCTTTGCTTAATCTCATCAATAACAATTGCGATAAACACAATAATCACACCAATAACCAAGCAAGAATCAGCAATGTTAAACATTGCAAATTCTCCACCACTTGGACCAAATTTAAATATAATCCAGTCAATAACTCCAGCGAAACCAGTTATAGATGGCCAATAAAAGGCTCTATCAATTAAGTTTCCAACACCACCTGTAATCATTAATGCTAAAGCAACTTTATAGATGGTTGTAAGACTCTTATATTTAATAATATAAAATGCAATAAATGCACCTGACATTATTAAAGAAATAAGTAATAAGAGCACACGTTGTCCATAAAGGAATGAGAAAGCAGCACCTTGATTTAGAGATCCACCAATATAAACAAAGTTTTTAATAATAGTGATAACTTCAGGATCATCGCTATGAACTGATTGTCTCATTAAAGCTGCGCCGTAATGATTAAAAACAACCCATTTTGTGACAATATCAACCACAAAAAGAAGAACCATTAACCAAATATAAGTTCCAAAGAACTTCTTGAAGTTTTCTTTAGTAAATATTTTCTTAAAAAATTCTTTCATAATTATTTACCTAAAACATGTGCACATCTTTCGCAGACTTCAGTCTCATCATCTACTTTGACGAGTTTATCTACATAGTTCCAACATCTTGGACACTTTTTAGCTTCAATATGATGTGCTTCAATTTCTTTTACATCTGAATATTCAACTTTCGAAACAATTAAAAGTTTTTCAACACCTTTTTCTCCTAAAATTTCTTTGTATGAATTTGGAAGGACAACTAAAGCTTCTTGGCTAGAACCAATAATTCCTGAGCTTCTTGCTTCTTCAAGTTTCTTATTAACTAAGTCTCTTGCTTGTAAGAATTTCTCGTAATTTTGTAGCACTTTTTTATCAAAATCACCGGTTTTTCCTGGATATTTTAATAATTGAGCACTCTTACCATTGTAGTCAGGCATATTGGCATGAACCTCTTCCATAGTGAAAGGAAGAACAGGTGTTAAAAGTCTCATTAAAGTATCTGTAACTTTATAGATAACACTTTGCATTTGTCTTCTTCTAATAGAATCTTTTGCTTCACAATAAAGAATATCTTTAGCGATATCTAAGTAGAAAGAAGATAAGTCAAACGAGATAAATGGCATGATTTTCATCATTGCAGTTGAAAAATCGTATCTATCAAATGCATCAATAACTTCATTTTTAACTTCTTCAAGTTTTGCCAAAATAAATTCATCAACTCTTTCAAATTTATTAACCATATCCTTACTTGGATCAAATTTAGCGTTTTCGCCATCACTTAGATTACCAAGTAAAAACTTAAATGTATTACGAATTTTTCGATATTGATCTGCGACTTGTTTTAATAAATTTTCTGAAATACGAACATCTTGTTGATAATTAACTGTCGCAACCCAGAGTCTAAGAATATCTGCCCCAAAGATGTTGCACATCTTAAGTGGGTCAACACCATTGCCTTTTGATTTGTGCATCTGCTCGCCATGTTCATCTAAAACCCAACCATGCGAGACAACTGCTTTATAAGGTGCTTTACCTTGAATTGCCGTTGAAATTGTTAAGCTTGAGTTAAACCAACCACGATATTGGTCACTACCTTCTAAATAAAGTTCAGATTGATCATAACCTAAACGTTTTCTTAAAACCGCATCAAAGGATGAACCAGAGTCAAACCAAACATCCATAATGTCTTTTTCTTTGGTGAACTTACCGTTTGGTGAATGTTCATTTTTATAGCCTTCTGGAAGGAAGAACTCGGCATCTTTTTCATACCAAATATCGGAACCGTATTCTTTGAATACTTTAACAATATGATCAAAGACTTCTTTTTCAATAATAGGAGTGCCATCTTCAGCATAAATAATTGGAATTGGAACACCCCAAACTCTTTGACGAGAAATGCACCAGTCATTTCTGTCTTTGATCATGTTGGTCATTCTATCTTTTCCCCAAGATGGAATCCATTTAACATCATTTACTTCTTTGAGAAGTTCATCTTTTATTTTTCCGATTGAACAGAACCATTGAGGTGTAGAACGGAAAATAACTGGTTTTCCTGTTCTCCAGTCGTGTGGATAAGAGTGAACAATTTCATCTTCTTTTAAAAGTGCATTATTTTCTTTAAGCATTTCTAAGATGACTTTATTAGACTCTTCATAGAAAAGGCCGTTAAGTCTTTCACCACATTCTTTAGTTAATCGACCATAGTTATCAATTGGGCAATAAGGTTTAATACCATACTTAGCGCATACATTATAGTCATCAACACCAAGACCTGGAGCAGTATGAACTAAACCTGTACCAGAATCATTAGTGACGTGATCTCCAAGAAGGAAAACAGATTCTCTTTCATAGAAAGGATGTTTTGCTTTAACTCCTTCAAGTTCTCTTCCTTTAATAACTTTTTTGCATTCAAAAGTTTCAAATCCAAATTCTTCTTTAAGTTGATTTGAATTTTCTTCTAAAAGAATAAAATCACCTTTTTCAGTGTGATATAAACCATAATTAAATCTTGGATTAACGGAAATTGCTAAATTTGAAGGAAGCGAATAAGGAGTTGTTGTCCAAATAACAGCTTTACTTCCATTAGGCACAACACCTTTACCATCAATAATTTCAAACGAAACATAAATGGCGTAACTTTTTACGTCTTTATATTCAATTTCAGCTTCTGCTAAAGCAGATTCGCTACTCCAAGACCAGTAAACAGGTTTAAGGCCTTTATAAATTAAGCCTTTTAAAGCCATAGTAGCAAAGACTTCAATCTGATTTGATTCAAATTGTTTTTCTAAAGTTTTATAAGCGTTTTTATAATCACCCATAATACCCAAACGTTTGATTTGAGTTTGTTGTCTTACGACTTGACTTAAAGCATATTCTCGACATTTTTGTCTAAACTCACTTGTAGGTGTTGTCTTTCTATTTACGCCACTTTTGATAACTTGGTTTTCAATAGGAAGACCATGCGTATCAAATCCAAAAATAAATGGAACATAATAGCCTTGCATAGCCTTTTGTCTAACAATCATATCCTTAAGGATACGGTTAAGCATATGGCCGCAGTGCATATCTCCATTAGCGTATGGAGGGCCATCATGAAATGCGAAAGGTTTTGCTCCTTTATTTTGTTCAAGCATTTGTTCATATAATTTTTCTTTTTCCCATTTCTCCACAAGAAGAGGTTCTTTTTGATTTAAATTTCCTCTCATTTCAAAATTAGTTTTTGGCATAAGAAGTGTTGTCTTTAATTCCATCTTTTTACTCCTTTTTACAAATAAAAGCATCCCCATTTAAGGACGCTTTAACGTGGTACCACCTTAATTCCCTTATATTAATATAAGAGCACTCATCTAGTCTATAACGGAGACATCCGGAGTTCTTACTGATTTCAGAACCCTTACAAAGAAGTGATATTTATCTTAAGATAATGCTAACCTTACACCATCGTTAGCTCGCTATGATTAGAGCTTAAGTAAACTTGTCTTCTAGGATATTTAATCTTTAATTAAAGATTTTTGTCTTTTAAGAAATTTGGAAGGAATGAATCTTTTTCATCCGCTTGTTCTTCGACATGTTCTTCGCTTGGAGAATTTTCCTTACTTTGTTCAGCAGGTTGTTCTTGTGGAGCGATGTGATCGTATGTAGGAACATGGGTGAAATCAAATTCTTCTGTAAAGTCTGATGCGATAACAGATACAAGTATCTGATCTGAAAGTTCATCATTAATTGATACACCAAATTTGATATCAACTGTTCTGCCTGCAGCTTCAATAATTCTATTAACTGTTTCTTGAGCTTCATAAAGCGAAACTTCGCGTCCGCATGTGACAGCACAAATAGCGCGCTGTGCACCATTTATGCTTGCTTCAAGAAGTGGCGAATTAATTGCGTTATTTGCCGCTTCTTGTGAGCGATTTGGTCCTGAACCCATACCAAATCCAATTAAAGCAATGCCAGAATCTTTTAAAGTGTTTCTAACATCAGCAAAATCAAGATTAATAAATGCTGGGCAAAGAATTAAATCTGTAACAGTTTTAACGCTTCTTGCTAAAACTCCATCACTTTCAGCGAAAGCTTCTGAAATAGGAGCAGTTCCACTAACCATCAGAAGTTTATCGTTAGAAACGATAATAATTGAATCAACTGAGTCTTTAAGGTTATTTAAACCTTCAACTGAATTGGCAATACGTTTTTTACCTTCGAATGTGAATGGACGGGTAACGATTGCAACAGTAAGTGCACCTGCTTCTCTTGCGGCCTGTGCGATTACTGGTGACGCACCTGTGCCGGTACCTCCACCCATACCTGCGGCAATAAAAACTAAATCTGCTCCATTAACTACTTCGCGAATTTTATCAATAGATTCTTCAGCTGCTTGACGTCCGACTTCTGGATTTCCACCAGCGCCTAATCCACCAGTAAGTTTAGAACCTAAAATAATTCTATTTGCTGCCTTACTTCTAGAGAGTGATTGCTGATCAGTGTTCGCAACATAAAATTCGACTGATGAAATATTTTCATCAATCATTCTATTAACAGCATTATTTCCAGCACCGCCGACACCGATTACAACGATTCTTGCGTATGCTTCATAATTATCTAATTCATGTTCGTCCATAATTTTCTCCTTGCTTTACTTTTCAGCTTTATCTCTTTGGAGTTGATTTGTTTTAATACGAATATCACTCAGAGTACCTCTATAGTGACTTGATGCAACAATTCCGCCAATTAATGCGCATAATGATGTGTCACGGGCGCCTATACATTTCGGTTCAAGATAATGTATCGATGCACTAGATTCAAATTTTTCTTTAACAAGACCTTCAAATCCAAACATCTTTGTAAGTCCACCTGCAAATACAATTGGAAGATTTCTAACATTATCAGGATAACCTCTCATTAATGTATTAAATGCAGTATCGAATTTAATGAAGTACTCTTCTTGGAAGAAAGTTTTAATAATTTGATTCAAACTTTCAGGATCATTTTCAGTTTCTAGACCACCAACTAGAGATGTTGCAATAACAGGTTTAAATGTTAATGGTCTTTCATCTAATCCGTATCTTCTAAGTAACTCTAAGGCATCATCATATGCTAAGCCAAACTTGTCACCAATCTTTTTAATTAGATCTGCTGCTCCGCACATAAAACTTACAGTTTCGAATGGAGTGCAGTTTCCAATAAGTGACACATTTGTAATTTGTGCGCCTATATCTGCGAGTATATACGACTGTGGAATTTCTGCGTCATAACGAGCAAGCTCACATATTGTGTATGAACTGGCGCACATTCTACGCACCATTATTCTTGCACTCTCAACCACACGTTTATAGTCATTAACCACTCGAGATGGTAAGGTGTGAATCTTAGCTTTTATCGTAATATTATTACTTTTTTCGTTTATTGGAGGGTTAATAAATGAACGACCTTTTTCCAAAATGAATGAATCTGGAATAATATCAACTATTTCATTTCCACTAGGAATAGCTTCCTTTTGAACTAATGAAACTACGTTTTCAATATCGATAGTAGCAATTAAAGAATATGGAGAAACTACGTTTGTAGCTTTACTAGATTGATAAATATTTAAACCATATGAAGGTAAAACCAAAGTAACTTCTTTAACAGTGATTTTTTCTTTAGTTGTCTCATCTTTAAATTCTTTCATAGAAAGAATAATTGAAGATAAGGTTTGAAAATCAACAATTTCACCATGATTAACAAGTCCATGAATTGGACGTTCATTGACGTGAATTAAGTTAACTTTGTTATCTTTAAAATATCCGACAGCGAGTCGAACTTTGGTGTCAGATATTTCCAAAACACTTATATAATTTTCCATATAATTACGAAATATATTTTATATATTGTCGTTTCATATATCAAGAATATTAAAAAATAAAAGGTGCCTTTTAGCACCAATTACTTCACTCTTTCGATAATTCTTAGTTTTGCAGATTTACTTCTAGGATTTGATTCCATCTCCTCTAGACTTGGAATAATAACTTTGTTATTAACTAAACGATAGTCTGGTAAATCTTTTTCACTTGGTAATGAGAATACATTATGTCTAGTGCCTTCTACTTTTGAAACATTATTAAATGCATTTTTTACCATACGATCCTCTAAAGAATGGAAAGTTATAAAACAAGCTCTACCACCAACTTTTAATGATTTTAAGGCATCCTCTAAAACACTTTTGAGAGCGCCTAATTCATCATTAACTTCAATACGAATTGCTTGGAAAATTTGTTTTGCAGGATGACCTTTTTTCATTAATTCTTTTTGCGGTTTTGCTTCTTTAATTATATCCACTAATTCGAATGTTGTTTCTATTGGTTTTTTAGCGCGTTTTTCTACAATTTTCCTAGCAATTTGGTAAGAAAATTTATCTTCTCCGTATTCTCTAAAAACGCGAGTTAAATCATTTAAAGAGTAGGTGTTAATAAGCTCATAAGCAGAAAATTTTTGTCTTCTATCCATTCTCATATCAAGACGAGCATCTTCTTTGTAAGAAAAACCTCTAGATGCATCATCAAATTGCGGAGAAGAAACACCTAAATCCGCTATAATTCCGTCAATTTTATCAATATTTAAACTATCTAAATTTTTACGGAAATTACGAAAATCATCGTGAATTCCTGTAAATTTTTCGGAAAATTCCGCCAAATTTTGTTTCGATTCTTCAATAGCGGTTTCATCTTTATCAAAAGAATACAGATGACCAGTAGTAAGTCGTTTTAAAACTTCTTTTGAATGTCCACCACGACCTAAGGTTAAATCAACATAAACACCATCAGGTTTTACATTTAATCCTTCAATTGTTTCATTAAGTAAAACGGAGACATGTTTACTCATCAAAATCTAAATCCTTTAATGCGTCAAATTGGGAATTGCCGCTTTCCTCTTTTTCTTTTTGAAATTCGTCTTCTGATAAAACTCTATAACCATTTCCAGATTTTGGAACTTTAGCATCAGGTGCCTTAGGAGATAAAGGAACTGATGCACTTAAAAGATTAAAAATGTAGTGATCTAATTCAATCGAAGTTCCTTTATATTCAATGCAATCTTCATCTTCATCCTTACTAGGGGCAAAATGAAGTTCATCTTCTCCTGAAACAATACTTTCAAAATTCTTTAATGTATAAGAACATTGAAGAGTAACTTTTGCCTTAACTGAAAGAGTAACATATATAAATTCTTCAAATCTTTGAGCTTTTAGCTCAACATGACAATTTAAAACATTTATTAATGGAGCGTGGCACACGAAAACTTCAGGATCAAAACTAATATCATCTGATAAAGTTTGAACCTTCGTATATGGAAGTTTTAATACATCTAACTTCATTATTTTCTAAGTTCTGCTCCAAATTTTGTTTCAAGAGCTTTAATAATTGCTTGTTCTAAGCCAACAATATCTTGTTCGCTTAAAGTTTTATTTGAGTCATTAAGTGAGACAGAAACTGCTAACGAATAATGTCCCTCACTAACGTGTTCTCCATGATAAACATCAAATACTTCAACAGACCTAATAACTTCTCGATTTACTTTGAAAATTTCATTAACTACTTCTTTAGAAGTAACATTATCTGTTAAAACAAATGCAAAGTCACGTTTAACGGTTTGATATTTAGAAACTTGTTGCATCTTTATTGCGGATGTTTTGGTGCTAAAGATGATACCTAAATCAACTTCCATAACCACTACATTTTCACCAGCTAATCCAAGTTCTTTTAATGTGTTTGGATGTAGTTCTCCAAGAACTGCAACAGGTTTTCCGTCAACCTTAACTTGAGCGGATTTACCTGGATGGAATTCTTTTTCTTTACATCTTTCTAAAACAGTACGTTTTTCGTCAATATTAAATGCTTTAAGTAAACCATCTAAAACACCTTTTAGGTGGTAATAACTATATGCATCGCCTTCCATTGCGGCACGTCTAAGGTCATTTCCAGCACAAGCGATAGCTAAATGGATATGTTTCTTTCCATCAGTAGTGAACAAATCACTAACTTCAAAGATAGCGAGATTTTCATTGCCGTGATTTAAGTTATAAGAAAGTGTGTTTAATAATGATGGAAGAATATTAGTTCTTAAATATTCATGTTCATCTGTTAATGGATTAAGAATCTTATAAGATTCGCCTTTATTTAAAATAGCGAACTGTTTAACTTCTTTTTCTCTAACAAGAGAGTAGCAAAGAACTTCATCAATGCCTAATCCTCTTAAGTAAGAGCGGACTTCTCTTTTCTTTTCTAAATCTGGTTCAAGTCCTCCTAAAGATAAGTCAATAACTGGTAATTTAGATTCAATATTTTCAAAACCATTAATTCTGATGACTTCTTCTGAAAGATCAGCCTCACCACCAATATCAATTCTATGAGCAGGAACTTCTACAAGTAGTTTTCCTTTTTCTTCTTTTACTTTAAGCCATGCAGCTTCAAGTGAAGAAACAATAGTTTCTTTTGAGAAATTGGTTCCAAGTCTTCCATTAATATAATCAACACTTGATTCAATAATAAGAGGTTTAAATTCTTTTGTTTGAACATTAATTACTTCACCAATTTCTTTAGCAGAACAAAGTTCTTTTAAAAGTGAAGCAGTCATATCTTGAACGTATTTCCATTGACATGGGTTAATACCCTTAACAAATCTTTGTGAAGAATCTGAAACTAGGGCAAGTCTAATTGATGTTCTTCTTATAGAAGCGTAATCAAAGTTAGCCGCTTCTACGACAACATTTTTAGTATTTTCATCAACTGCGCATTCTAAAGCGCCCATTACTCCACCAAGACACATTACTTTGCCGTTAGAAGTAATGCAAATATCGCCTTTTTGAAGTTTATAAGTCTTTTCATCTAAAGCAACGAAATCACCTTCTAAATCATCTCTAACTACTAATTCTTGCTTTGCAAGCTTGTCCATATCATACATATGAATTGGTTGGCCTGTTAAAAGCATTACATAGTTACCAATATCAACAATGTTGTTGATTGAGCGAATACCACTACTTCTTAGTACATCTTGCATCCATTTTGGAGATGAAGTAACTTTAATATCTTTAACTACTCTAGCAGAAAATTGGGCACATTTTTCGCTTCTAATTTCCACTGGGAATTTACTAACAAAATTTTCTTTAACTTCATAAGAAGGAAGTCTTACTTCTCTTCCGAATAATGTCTTAATTTCTTTAGCAGCATTTAATAGCGAATACATATCAGGTCTATTCGCGAGTAATTTAAGATCTAAAATTGTGTCATCTAAACCAAGATAGCCTAAAACATTTTCATTTCCAACTTCAGCATCAGCTGGTAATTCTTCAATTCCTTTTTGTTGTGCTTCGCTTAAGAATTTGGTGTTCACACCAAGCTCTACTAAAGAACAAAGCATTCCATTAGATTCATGACCTCTAATTTGGCCTTTTTTAATAGTGCCTCCTTTAAGTTCGCAACCATCTAAAGCCACAATAACTTTTAGACCTTTCCTACAGTTTGGAGCACCACAAACAATATCAAGTGTCCCGTATTTAGGTCCGCAGTTTACTTTAGTAACATGCAAGTGATCTGAGTTTTCCATGTTTTCGCACATAATAACTTCGCCAACACAA
Source organism: uncultured Caryophanales bacterium (assembly GCA_946624155.1). The sequence continues at coordinate 87,755 of CAMORU010000002.1, read as the reverse complement.
AGTTTTGTAGCAAAAGCAGAATGTTCAATTGCTTCTACTTCAACACCAGCAAAAGTGAGTCTATGAGCAATTTCTTCAGGAGTTAATCCTTCTAAATCAACGTACTTTCTTAATTCATTTAATGAAACTAACATTTTAGAATAACCTCCCTATTATTTACGGGTGAATTGTTCGATAAATCGAACATCACCTTGATAAAATTTACGAATATCATCAATGCCATATCTAAGCATTGCGACTCTTTCAATACCAACTCCAAAGGCGAATCCAGAATAAACGTTTGGATCATAACCAGACATCTTTAAAACATTAGGGTGAACCATACCAGCGCCTAAAATTTCAATAAAGCCTGTGCCTTTGCACATTGAACAACCTTTACCACCACAGTTCATACATGAAATATCAACCTCTACTGATGGTTCAGTAAATGGGAAGTATGATCCTCTAAATCTAACTTCACGTTTTTCTCCAAACATCTTTCTAACAAATAGTTCAAGAGTAGCTTTTAAGTTTGCAAGGGTTATACCCTTACCAACAACTAAACCTTCAATTTGGCCGAATTGATGTGAATGAGTTGCATCGTCATCATCTCTTCTATAAGTTTTACCTGGGCAAATCATCATTAAAGGTTTTCCACCCTTTTCATCCATAGCGTGAGCTTGTTCAGGTGATGTGTGGGTTCTTAAAAGAGTAGTTGGATTAATATAAAGTGAATCTTGCATTTCTCTTGCAGGATGATCTGCAGGAATATTCATTCTTTCAAAATTATAATAATCACTTTCTACATCTGGTCCTTCTTTAACTTCGTATCCCATTGATACAAAAGTATCAATAATTTCGTCTTGAATAAGGAAGAATGGATTAATTCCTCCTAATTTATAGTTATACGACGGAAGAGTGATATCTATTTTTTCTTTCTCAAGTTTTCTTGCAATAACAGCATCTTGAATTTCTTTTTGCTTTGCTTGGAATGCTTCAGTTACAGCATTTCTTGCTTCGTTCATTGCTTGTCCAAATCTAGTTTTTTCTTCTCCAACTAAATTGCGAATTTCTCCCATAAGTTGAGATAATTCAGACTTTTTAGACATATGTCTTTCTTGGAAAGATTTTAAAGAAATTTCATCTTTAATTTGGCTTACTTCCGAAAGAATCTTTTCTCTTATTTCTTTCACTTTGTCGAATATTTCTGCCATATCTAACTCCTCCTAAAATAAATAAAAAGCACCGACTAGGAACGAATTTCTCCGTGGTGCCATCCAATTTCAAATTAAATATAATTTGCTCTAACATCTTAACGCGACTAACGCCTTCCATTACAGAAGGATGCTCCAAGGTGAATTCACTCGTCTAATGCACTTGTGGGTTCCACTATTCCACATTCCCTATTACATTAGCTTGTAGAGTTACTACTTCTCTTCAACGCGACATACATTATATATGCGAGCATAAAAAAAGTCCATACCTATTGGTACAGACTTCTTTTAATAAATTAATTAATTAATTAGCATCGTAGGAAGCTACTTGATAATAAAGACCATTGTAGCCTGCTTGATCGCCTTCATAACCCGAAACTGTATAAACACAGTATTCAAGTACAACATCACCACAAACATAATCGATAAAACGAACTGGTGTGCCGTCACTGAATGTGTCGTCGCCCCATTCTTCCATCTCTGCCTTGAATCCCTCTGGAACTAAATAAGTATCAGAAATTTCTTCTAATTGATCTGAAGTTCCGCTGTCTCCAAAGTTGACAACAATATAATCGCCTTCTGTTTCATCATGTGTGATATTCTCTGAGAAGTCGTCTTGGAATGTTTCGTTGAGTAATTCGCCAACAGCATCAATAGCAGAGGCTAAAGTGTAGGTTGGTCCTTTTTCCTCTTCTTCCTCTTCCTCTTCCTCTTTTTTCTCTTCCTTTTTTTCTTCCTCAGGTGCCTCAAGACCTGGAATGAAGCTTAAGAAGCTGAGCCATTTAGGCAAAGTACAAGCTGAGAGTCCGAAGACTGAAGCTAATAGGACAAAAGGCATTAGTTTGAATTTACGCATAAATTTTTCCTCCTTTCCTTTTGTTTGTTGTATTTTACCAAAAAATTAAAAAAGAAGTCAATACTTTTCAATATTAACTTCTTAAAAATTATCTAATTTTTATCAACTTATATTGTCTAATTAAGAGTTTTTTATCAATTTTCAATTGATGCTTTATTAGAATTATTCTTCAACAGGCACGACATTAAAAGTAATTTCACATTGTGATTGTTCATCAAGTGTTTTTACTGTGACTGTAGCTTTACCCGCTGCAAGAGTATTAACTATACCAGTTGAATCAACTGTGATAACAGATTCATTACTAGAAGTAAATGTAACTTCTTGAGATAACATCTCAAAAAATTTGTATTCAATTTGATGTGTATCACCAATAGTTAAAGTAACTGATTCGCTTTTAGCGTAGATGCCAGGATCTTTGCCAATTGAATCTTCACTTTGCCATAATGTTAAAGTTGCAGATTCAACAACATCATAATCATAAACGGTGAAATAGTATTCATCAAACCAATATCCGTTCATATCATATTCATCGTATTCGTCCATTACTAAATCATAATGAGCACGGTCTTCATCTGATAATGCTTCGATTTGATCATCGGAGTATTGTGAATAAACTTCATAACATGAAAGCATTTCCTCAATCTCTGATTCAGTAGATTCATGAGAACCGAAATTAATGACTGCTTGGAGATAGATTTTGTCCTTTTGAAGGCTTACAACTGAACCACCGGCAACTCTGGAGGATGAGCCTTCTTCAATCATTTCGAAACCAGCAGCAACTACAGTATTGACATAGTTTAAACATTCAACTTCAGAACAACCTTCGATAGTGACTCTAGCCCAATAACCATCATTAGCATGTTCTTCATATTTGTATGTTCCACTTACAGTTTGTGTGTAGTGAGGAACTTCCCAAATTGATTGAATGGTATCAGAAACAAACGAATCAACTTTATCTGATGGATAGAAATCAATTTCTCTAGGAAGATGACTCACAAGAATTGTGTTACCACCATTTCCATTAAATTCGAATCTAACACATGCATCTGTGTAAGTATCGATCTGTTTAGTGTAATAATCACCTTCATCTTCATCTGTGTGTTTGACATATAAATTATCTTCTAAAGTTTGACCGTAATTTTCCAACTTCTTGTAATCACAAGAAGCATCATAAATTGCGAGTTCTTCGTAATCAGCATCATATTCACATGTGTAATCTTCGCCTAATTTTACAAATGGCAAATCAACACCAAGATATGCTAATTCTTCTACTACATCGTCGTTCCATTCAGTATCAGTTGTATCTACTGCGGAATACCAAATATCTTCTGTGTGATAATATGTGATGCAGAACATATATTCTGTTTCTTCTGCTTCTTCATCAGAGATATCGCCATAGTCAATATCAAGTTCGACTTTTAAATCTGGATCCATGAAACAATCAATATAGAAAAAGCCAGAGGAATATAAAAAGTGATATAAATCAGATGCGGATACAGCATCATCAAATGCATCAGCATTTGCATTAGTCATATCAAAATATACATCGAATGTGTAGTATTTATATTCTGAATTATAATTCTTTTTAAAATAGAATCCTTCTTTTGTTTCAAAAGTTGGTAAAGCAACTCCCGCAAATTCGTTAACCTCTTTTTCAGGGAATTTAGCAGAATAATCATAGCCATCAAGGATTAATGACTTGTGTTCACCACCTTCTAAAACCGTAATTTTTAAACTATCTGATTTCTTTGTGTCATAAACAGAAGTTGCGGTAATTTCGACTTTTCCTGGCTTAATAGGTGTCACAACACCTTTTTTATCAACCTTTGCAACTTTTTCGTCTGATGATGACCAAGTAACAGATTTGTCTGTGTCTTTCTTAACTTCAACTTCAGCTTTTAATTTGAATGGATCAGAGCAATCATAAACATTTTTAATTTTTGATGAGATTTCAACAGAAACAACACCTTTACCTGTAAAAAAATCTAAAACGCTACATGAAGATAAACCTAAAACAGAAGCCATTAAGACTAATGATAAGTGTTTGAATTTTTTCATAAAATTCTCCTTTCCTTAATATATTGTATATATTCGAAAATTATGCTTACAAGAAAAAAATGCCCATAATCAATAGGCACTTTTTAATTAATTCGATGAATTCTAACTTTTACTTAGCTCGTACATAGCGATAGCACCCGCGACCGAGACGTTTAGTGATTCGATATTTTTAATATCAATGCGAACTCTTTGATTTGCTAATTCAAGAATCTCCTTAGAAACTCCATGAGCTTCATTTCCTAAAACCAAAATGTGTCTTTTATTTTTTTCGACTTTTGATAAGTCAACACTACCTTTGATTTCGGTGGCAATTACAAAGTAATCCTTAATTAATGATTTATCAAAATGATTAACAATATTTAATTCAAAAATTGCACCTTGAGTTGATTGAAGAACTTTTTCGTTATATTGTGAGCAGCCCTCTTTCAAAATTACATCCTTATAGCCAAATGCTAAAGCAGTTCTAAGTATTGTTCCTAAATTTCCAGGATCAGAAACATTGTCTAAAAGTAAAACTTTTGAAGAGGTTAGGGGTTTTTCTTCTTTGTGTTTACAAACACAAATAATTCCTTGTGGTGATTTAGCATTAGAAATTGATTCTATTATTGAAGGAGAGACAATAAATTGTTCTCCATCATAGTCTTTAATTTCTTTTGTTACAAATACACTTTTTAACAATCCACTTTCTTTAGCCATCTCAAAAGCATGAAATCCTTCAATTTTAAAAAGTTTATTTTCTTTAAGAAATTTAGAATTCATTAAATCTTTAATCTTTTGGTTTTGACGAGATTCAATTCTATTAATCATTTATGTATTCCCTTTTTAAGTTTTCTTTGTATAGCTTTGTAGTTTGGACAGTACTTATAGACAATATTATAGAATTTATCAGAGTGATTGCGTTGAAATTCATGTGCGAGTTCATGAATAACAACTGATTCGATAATTTCTTCTGAGTAGTGAATCAAACTAATTTGAAATGACAATGTATGAGTCGTTTTTGAATTTGATCCAAATTGTCTTTGTGTGTTTCTTATCGCAATCCTATAAGGTTTGGAAATCCCCATGATTTTCTCATTTTTTCTAACTAAATTTTCTATGATTTTCTCGGCATTTTTCTTTAAAAACACCTGTAAATCTTCATTATTTTCGATATTTAATGATTTTAAAGATGCCTTTTCTCCTAAAAGCCAAAGAAAGTCTTCTTCAAACGAAAAATTGGAGTGAGTATTTTGATATTGTTCAATAAGTCTTTTGGCAAATTTATCTAGTCCAAGAATAATTTTCTTTTCTCTAGTTAAGTATGGAGCAGAGACATAAAAGCCATCTTCTTTGTATCTATAAATAATGTTTCTTTGATAAGCATACAAAACATGTACAGGCATATCTTTATTATTATATTTATAAAAGAATAGCGAGGTTTTCATCTTTGGTATTTTACAACAATTTTTCTTATTGCTAAAATTATTGCATGCAAAAAATACTTATTAGTGCCTGTCTAGTTGGCGAAAAATGCAATTACAAAGGTCAAGGAAACTACTGCCCTCAAATTGAAAAATTAAGGGAAAAATATGACCTAGTTTTATTCTGCCCTGAACTGGAAGGCGGAATGAAATGCCCTAGAAATCCTAGTGAAATCAAGGGAAATTCAGTCGTTCAAAAAGATGGAACTGATGTTACAAGACAATTTGAATTAGGTGCGAATAAAGCACTCGCACTTTGTAAATATCTCGGCATAACAAAAGCAGTATTAAAAGAAAACTCTCCATCATGTGGAACCCATCGTATTCATAATGGATACTTTATGGATCGATTGATCGCTGGAATGGGTGTTACAGCAAGACTACTAAAATCTAAAGGAATTGAAGTATATTCCGAGGATGAAATTGACAAGCTTTTATAAACTCTAACTTTGTTAGTTTTCTGTAATTTTAATCGGCATTACATTTAAAATTGGTTTAGACAAATCAAGATGGTTTTTATCTAAAAGAGTATTTGGATAAAGACAATAATGACCATCAATAAATCCTAATGTTCTTTTGCCGTCGCTAGTTGCAATTTTACAAACAATTCTATTTCTTATAAATGATTCTTGTATTAAAACTTTTTCATTAAACATTTCGCTCAAATTAACAAGATTTTTAAGTTTCTTTTTAATAGTACTTTTTGTCCTTTGTAGATCTAGATAAAAATCATCAAAAGAAATGGACCCATCTAGGCACTTTTCAAAGAATTCAGCTGCTGAAAGTGTAGAACTTAAACCTGTTAGATGAAGAAAATTTCCTTTTGTAAATTTAAGAACGTATCTTTTTTGCACCACAAATTTATCAGATTCAAAAACCACAATTTCAGACACCAAAGAAAGATAGTCTTTAGCAGCAAGCAGCAAAGATTCTCTGACTTTAATTTGAAATTCCGTTATCATTCTACAAAAAAAGGCGTTTTAAGGTGCGCCACCACTTCTAGGACAGTGTTTAAGGTCTCTGGCCCGACTTCTAGAATGAATTTTGTGTCTTCATTCAGACAAGGGTGGTTGTTTAAAGTCGTCTCCCCTACCGACATCTATATTATTTCATTAATATATATAGATTGCAATACCTAATAATTTGTTTGTTGTCTAACGTAATTAACATCAAGTTTTTTCTTGTAAGAATCAATGATGTCTTGAGGTTTCATTTTTACTGCTTGCGAGAGGTTCAAATAAGTTTGGAATGCCTTCTCATAATGTTTCAAATCAAAGTGAGTTTTTAAGGTAATGCAAGCTTTATAAGTTTCAAGAATTTGAGTTGTTAAATCTTTATGTGATTTTCTTAATTTATATTCATACTTTTTTGCACCTAGAGGAATGCCTAGTGAAAGCAAGAAGTGCATTCCATCGGCATATTCGTCCATAATTACATCTTTAGGTGAAGGTCCTTTATTGGACCAAAACTTAAAGCACCTTGTTTCATTGGCGAATTCACCAATCTCAACGATAAGCGCTAAAAGTCTTCTCTCAATTGTAGTTTCATAAGTAACGTCATGGTTTTTAGCAATTTCTTTATCAAGACCAGCTTGTAAAGAATATAATTCTTTGAGGTTTACAGTTTTCATATTTTAAGTTTCTCCGAGGATTATTTTATCATGACAGTTATTTTCTAGTTTAATCTTTTTGCTAACTTTATTGCGAATAAATCCTCTATTGTTTATAATTTTAAACAATTAGGAGATTATATTATGTCTAAAGTAATGGCAGTTAACGCTGGATCATCAAGTTTGAAATTTAAACTTTATGAAATGCCAGAAGAAAAAGTACTTTGTTCCGGTAACGTGGAACGTATTGGTCTTGATGATGCAATTTTCGGAATGAAATGGGGAGGAGAATCTGAAAAGAAGGTTCTTCCAGTCAAAGATCACGCAAAAGGAGTTGAACTTGTTATACAAGGAATGCTCGAACACGGCATTGTTAAAGATATGAACGAAATTGTAGCCGTTGGTCACCGTATCGTTCAAGGTGGTAAATACTTCTCAAAATCTGAATTATTTAATGAAGATACAGAAGCTAAGATTGAATCATTGATTCCGCTTGCACCACTTCACAATAAAGCTCACTTAGTTGGTTTTAGAGCGTTCAAAAAGATTCTTCCTAACGTCACTCACGTTGCAGTTTTTGATACTGCTTTCCACCAAACAATGGAACCTGAAGATTATATCTTCCCAATTCCAAAAGAGTTCACAGAGAAATATGATTGTAGACGTTATGGCGCCCATGGTACTTCTCACAAATTCTTAGCACAAGAAGGCGCAAAATATTTACCAGGAGTTGCTCATCCAAGAGTTATTTCTTGCCACATTGGTTCAGGTGCATCTATCACCGCAATCAAAGATGGCAAATGTGTTGCAACATCTATGGGCCTTACTCCATTAGGTGGAATTATGATGGGTACACGTACAGGGGATTTAGATCCATCTGTCATGAATTACTTATGCAAATGCACTGGTATTTCAGTCGAAGAAATGTATCAAATCTTCAATAAAAAATCCGGTTTCTTAGGTGTTTCAACTGTTTCAAATGACTCAAGAGATGTCATTGCCGCAGCAGCCCAAGGAAACAAGGATGCCCAACTTTCAATTAGATTATTTACAAGACGTATTGCCGATTTTATCGGTCAATACTTTGTTAGACTTGGCGGAGCAGATTTAATTATTTTCTCTGCAGGTATTGGCGAAAACTCTTGGGAAGCAAGAGAAGAAGTTTGTAAAGAAATCGCTCCAGCACTTGGCTTAAGCATTGATTACAAATATAACAAAACTTTAAGAGGCAAAGAAGCCGTTATTTCTAAACCTGACTCAAAGATTAAAGTTGTCATTATTCCAACTGATGAAGAAGTCATGATTGCTAGAGATACTTACGCTTTCTATAAGAAATAACAATGGAAAAATTAATTCAAGATAGATTAAACGGAAAATTTGAGCTTATTGAAAAGATGTTTTCCGCAATCGAAAAATTCGATCGAATTGCTATCTTTAGACATGAAAAACCTGATTACGATGCTTTCGGTTCCCAACTAGGAATGGAAGCTTTTATTAATGAAAATTTCCCAGGTAAAGAAGTTATTTGCGTAGGTGATGACCATGTAACATTAACTGGAAAATGTTTTCCAGAAATGAAAAAGTATGATGATTCATGGTTTGAAAAAGACTTTTTAGCAATTATTTTAGATTTGTCTAATTTTGATAGAATCGCCGATGATCGTGCTAAAAAGGCAAAGTTTACAATTAAAATAGACCACCACCCTCTTGTTGAACATTTTGGCGACATTGAAATTGTTGATGAAACAATGTCTGCGGCAGGAGAACTTCTTGCATCCATTTTCTTTTCTAAAGAAGAGAAGTACAAAGTCAACAAAGAATGCGCTGAAAATTTATATAAAGCAATCGTTGGTGATTCAGGAAGATTCTTATATGAATCTGTTAACGCTCATACCTTCTTAATCGCTCAAAAACTTTTATTAGCAGGTGTTGATTTACCAAAGGTATATCATGAGATCTACGATAACGATAAAAATGATTTATTAGTTAAAACATATATTTTGAAACATTACAAAGTAACTCCTCATGGCGTTGCTTATTATGTTCTAACAGATAAGTTATTAAAGAGATTCCATCTTCAACCAATTCAAGGTAAAGAAAACGTTAATATTTTCGCTCATTTTAATGGAATTAATGCTTGGTTATCAATAACCGAAGATAAAAAGAAAGGAAACTGGAGAGTTTCTATTAGAAGTGCTGGCACTCCAATTGACAAATTAGCAGAAAAATTTGGAGGCGGAGGCCACGCTCAAGCAAGTGCAACTAAGTTTAAAACCAGAAAAGAAATTAAAGAATTTATCGATGCACTTGATGAATTATTTGCTTAATTTTTATGAATTACACCCCACTACACGTCTATAGCGGTTATTCGCTTTTAAAAAGTGGTCTTAAAATAGACCAATATTTAGACGCGGCCAAAAAGATGGGGCTTACCACCGTTGGCATTTCTGACTTTATGACATTTACTGGTGCACCAGTCATTTATCATGAAGCTGAAAAACGGGGTTTAAAGGTTATCTTAGGTGAAGACTTAATAATCGAGAACTTACTTTTCTCTTTCTTTGTTCTTAATGAACAAGGTTACAAAAATCTTCTTAAACTTTCTTTAGAAGTTGAAAAAGGAAATAACCTTAAAGAAGTAATTTTAGAACATAATGAAGGACTAGCGATTGTTTTGTCCACCAATAATGATGTTTTGAAACAATCACTAATAAGTGAAGAAGAAAGTTTTGCAAAAAAACTTGCGAAACTTACTAGAGGATTTGAAAACTTTTATCTAGGTTTAGAAGTTACTAATGAAACTTCTTATATAGAAACTATTAGAGATTTTGCTTTTTCTCATGGCTATAAACTTTTAGCGTTTCCATCAATTAAATACGTTAAAAAAGAAGATGCAATTGTTTTAGAAATGATGAAAGCAATCGATTCAAAAGAAGTTTTAGAAATAAAATCTCTAGAAGGTAATGAATACCTTAAAACACCTGAAGAAATTTCTAACCTTTACACTGAAGAAGAAATCAAAAATATTGATGAACTTGTTTCGCATGTTGATTTTAAATTTGTTAAGCCAAGAGGAAAATTAATATCTTGGTTAGAAATTACAGGTGAAAAAGGTGATGATGCTTTAGAAAGACTTTCAAAAGAAGGACTTATCGCTAAAGGAAAAACAAGTGAAGAATATTCTTCAAGACTAGAATTTGAACTTAAAACCATTAAAGAGATGGGTTATAGCGACTATTTCTTAATCGTTAAAGATTATATTGATTTTGCTAAAAGTCACGATATAGCTGTTGGACCAGGTAGAGGCTCTGCCTCTGGTTCATTAGTCTCTTATGCTCTAGGAATCACAGTTCCTGATCCAATTGAATACAACTTATTATTTGAACGTTTCCTTAATCCAGCAAGACAAACAATGCCAGATATCGACGTTGACTTTAGCGATATTCATCGTGAAGATGTCGTTGCTTATATTCGCCAAAAATATGGCGCAAGTCATGTCGCAAGAATTCAAGCTGTACAAACTTTAGGTGCTAAAGCAGCCCTTAATGATGTCGGTCGAATCTTTAATTATGAGAAACATGACATTGAACTTTTTACCAAACTCATCAAAGATGAAGGTGAAGATAAAGATACTCTTAGAGACATTTATAAGAAAAACAAAACTTTCAGAGATTTAGTAAATTCTGATAAATTCTATTTAGAAATTGTTTCGCTTGCTAGCAAAATTGAAGGACTTCCAAGACAAGGTTCTCTTCATGCAGTTGGTATTGTTTTAAATGCAGAGCCATTAGAAGGCGTAATTCCTTTGTCTAAAGCTTTTGATGGCGGTTATGTTGAACAATTTGAAAAAGATTATATTGAAGAACAAGGCTTCCTTAAAATGGATATTTTAGCACTTCGCAATTTAACAATTGTTGAAGATTGTTTAGCCTTGCTAAAAGAAAGAGGAGTTATCATAAATAGAGATGAAATTCCTTATGATGATCCAAGTGCGATTAAAATAATCGCCTCTGGAAAAACAATGGGTCTATTCCAACTTGAATCTGCTGGAATGAGAAATGCTATAAAGACCTTAAAAATAAAGTCTTTTGAAGATGTTGTTCAACTTCTTGCTTTGTATCGTCCTGGTCCTATGGATTCAATTAATGAATTCGCAAAAAAGAAGAATTCAGGATTAAAACCAAAATATCTTTCTCCTGTTCTAGAAGAAATTCTTTCTTCAACATATGGAACAATTGTTTACCAAGAACAAATTATGCAAATAGCTTCAAAAATGGCTGGTTTTTCATTAGGAGAAGCTGATTCGTTTAGAAGAGCAGTTTCAAAGAAAGATTCCAAAAAACTAGAAGCACTAAGGTCTTCATTTATAAAAGGGGCTATATCAAAAGGTTACAAACAAGATGAAGCAAATAATGTTTTTAATCTTATCGATAAATTCGCAAATTATGGTTTTAATCGTTCACACTCATTAGTTTATGCAATCTTCACTTGTCGTATGGCGTATCTTAAAGCGCATTATCCAAAAGAATTTTATGCTTCGATACTATCGAATGCTTCCACCACTGAATTTAACAACACTATTTCAGAAATGAAAGCTCTAAAAATTAAAGTTAAATGTCCTGACATCAATAAATCTGGATTTTTATTTAAGCTTGAGGGAAACGATATTCTTTTCCCCATTACTTCCGTTAGAGGTGTTTCAGGAGCAACTGCTACAAATATCCAAACCGAAAGAAACTTTGGTGAATTCAAAGATCTTTTCGATTTTGTTATTAGAATGAAGAAATATCGTTTTAGCGATGCTCAACTTATGTCGCTTATTGATGCCGGAGCATTTGACTCAATTGAACCTTCTAGAGCATCTCTTAGACTTAATATTCCAAATGCACTTTCTTATGCTGATGCGCTTCTTGATGACCAGGGTTTAGTCTCTATTGACCCTAATTTCTTACCAAAACCAACAATTATTAAGACAGAAGATGATCTTCTAGATAATCTTAACCGCGAATTTAATGCTTTAGGTTTAATGGTAAGTGGTTCTCCTCTTGATGCATATCAAAGCAAAATTAAATCTTTAAAAGCAATTACATTAGATCAAATTAGTGCTTCTACTGGAGATGTTAAGGTGGTTGCAATTGTTAAATCAATAAAGAAAATTACAACAAAAAAGAGACAACAAATGGCATATGTTACTGTCTATGATGATACTAGCGAAAAAGAACTTACAGTCTTCCCTGAAGCATACGCTAAATCTGTCTCATCTATTAAAAAGAACAACATAGTTGTTATTGAAGGATATTATCGCTCTTTTAGGGATGAATTCTCAGTAACTCAAATTACATCATTGGAGGAAAAGTAAATGTCAAAAATATATATAGTAGATGGAAACTCATTACTTTTTAGAGCTTACTACGCCACTGCTGCTATGTCAGGCATGGAAAATTTAATGCGTGCACATGACGGCACTCCTACTAATGCTGTTTTCGCATTTTCCAATATGATTAATAAAATGCTTCAAAATCTCAAACAAGGAGATGGTTTATTTGTTGGATTTGATACAGGAAAAGCAACATTTAGACATAAAGAAGATGAAAAATACAAAGCAAATAGAAAACCTTGTCCAGAAGAATTAAAAATTCAAATGCCTTTAGCAAGACAGTTCTTAGACTCTCTTAACATTTTCTGGTTCGAGAAAGAAGGTTTTGAGGCTGATGATGTATGCGGAACAGTCGCAAAAATGGCAGGAAAAGAAGGAAAAGAAGTAATTGTTTATACATCCGATAGAGATTTCCTTCAATTAATTGATAAACACATTTCTATTCATATTATAAAGACTGGAATGTCAAATATTGACATTATGAACGAAGAAACTATGCCTGCAAAGTATGGTTTTTCGCCACTCCAAATCATAGATTTTAAAGGTTTAAGAGGAGACTCCTCAGATAATCTTCCTGGAATACCTGGTGTTGGTGATAAAACTGCTACTCAACTTATTCAAGAATATGGTTCATTTGAAGCTATAGTTGAAGCCGCGAAAGGAATGACTTCAAAAGTTGGTCAATCAATCGTCGCTAATCAAGAACAAGGTAGACACTGTTACGAAATGGCGCAAATTCAAACTAATGTCGAATTACCATTTACCATAAAAGACATCATTTATGAAGGCTATGATTATTCAAAAATTAACGCTTTCTGCAATTCTTTGGACATGAAGCAACTTCTAAATAGGCTTCCTTCAAACCTTAAAAAATTGAGTTATGAAGAAAATGTTGAAGTTAAATATGAAGAGGTAACTGACCTTAAAGGTTTAGAAGCAGGGGACGAAATAGCAATTGCTTTAGACATTGAACCTGGAAATTATAATGATGCTACAGTTTACGGAATGGCAATTGCGACACCTTCAAAAATAGTCTATATTCGCGAAGAAAATTTCAAAAATACCCCAGATTTCGCTGAAATTTTGAAAAATCCTGGTATTAAAAAGTATTGTTATGATTACAAGGCTATTAAAGTTGCTTTAAACCACTTAGGTTTTGAAATTGAAGGATTATATTTTGATGTATTGCTCGCTGCTTACTTACTAGATTCAACACTCAACAACAATGCAGATCAAATAATGAACTACTTAGGTTCAGATATTTCTACAAAAGAAAAAGAAGGATTATCACTATTTGATAATTCAAACCCAGAAAGAGCAGCAAAACTAGCAATTGCTTCTAAACATGTCTCAAATAAATGTTTTACTGAACTTGAAAAACTAGAATGCAAAAAACTTTATGAAGAAGTTGAAATTCCTCTTGCATCAGTTTTAGCAGAAATTGAAATTGAAGGTTTCCCATTACATGAAGAAGTACTTCTAAAAATGGGCGAAAACTTCAAAGTTAATTTAAATAATATTAAAGCTAGAATTTTTGAAATGGCTGGCGAAGAATTTAATGTTGATTCGCCAAAACAAGTCGGAGAAATTTTATACAATAAACTTCATTTAGTTGAAAACCCAAAGAGTATGTCAACTTCTGTTGATGCGCTTAAAGGAATTCTAGATAAACACCCTATTGTTAGTGAAATTCTATTATATAGAAAATATGCTAAATTGCTCTCAACTTATGTTGATGGATTAATTTCTCAAATAAGAGGCGATGGTAAAATTCATGCTATCTTTAACCAAGCTTTAACTCAAACAGGAAGACTTTCTTCAAGTGAACCAAATTTACAAAATATTTCGGTTCGTGATGAAGAAGGGAAAATGATTAGAAAAGCTTTCTATTATGATGACGAAGATATTTCGATTTTGTCTTTAGACTACAGTCAAATTGAGTTAAGAATTTTAGCGTCACTTTCTGGTTGCAAAGCTCTTCAAGCAGTCTTTGAAGCTGGCGAAGATATTCACTCCGCCACTGCTAAGAAAGTTTTTAAAACCGATAATCCAACCCCATTAGATAGAAGAAGAGCAAAGGCTGTTAATTTTGGTTTAATTTATGGTATTTCAGAATTTGGTTTAGCAGAACAAATTGGCTGCAGCCGTAAAGAAGCAAAAGAAATTATGTCTAACTTCTTTAATGCTTATCCAGAAATTAACGATTATTTTAGAAAAATAAATGAAGAAGTTAATGAAAAAGAATATGTCTCTACCTTATTAGGTAGAAAACGTTTCCTTAGAGAAATACATGATGCAAATTATCAAGTTAGAGAATTTGCCAGAAGAGCAGCAATGAATGCACCTATTCAAGGAACCGCTGCTGACTTAATTAAGATTGCAATGATTCAGGTAAACAAAGCACTTAAAGAACAAAAACTTGAAAGCAAAATTATTTGTCAAATTCATGACGAATTATTATTAAAAGTTCCTTCTAAAGAAAAGGAAAAAGTATACAATTTAGTGAAAAATATCATGGAAAATGCCATGAAATTAAATGTTCCACTAGAAGTTGATGGAGGATTCGGCCGCACTTGGTACGATTGTAAATAATGCCAGAATTTCCAGAAGTACATGTTGTAATTGAAAAATTAAAACTTAAGACACTTGGCAAAACGATTAAAAGTGTTGAGGTTTTTAGAAACCAAACAATTGAAGGTGATCCAATCGAATTTGCTAACAAATTAAAAGGGGCAACCATAAAAGACATTACTCAAGTTGGTAAATTCCTCGTTTTTCATTTTGATAATAAAAATGTAATGATTTCTCATTTAAGGATGGAAGGCAAATATTTCTTCAAAGAAGAAAGTGCAACATATGGAAAGCACGACTTAGTTGTCTTTCACTTTATCGATAACACAAAACTAATTTATAACGATACACGTAGATTTGGACGAATGAGTGTTGAAAGTGAATCGAATTATTTGAGCGTTCCGCCTTTAAATAATGTTGGTCCTGATCCATTTCAAATGAAGGACGCTTCTCTTTTAGAGAAAGCTTACAAAAATAAAACAATTCCAATTAAGACAGCACTTTTAGATCAAAGCATAATATCTGGATTAGGTAATATTTATACAGATGAAGTCTTATTTATAACAAAAGTTCATCCTGAAACACCTGCAAAAATGGTTTCAAGACAAAAATTAGAAGAAATTTTAAAAGCTTCACAAAAGGTTCTTAAAAAAGCTATGTTAGCAGGTGGTTCCACCATTCATTCATTTTCGTCAGATGGAATTGCGGGAGACTTCCAAGTTCAGCTCCAAGTCTATGGTAAAAAAGGTGATAAATGTCCTAAATGTGGCAGCCAATTACGTAAGATTTTCGTTAATGGAAGAGGAACTACTTACTGCCCAAAATGTCAGAAAAACCCTAGAATTCCTGTACTTTTTGGAGTTACAGGGCCAATTGGCTCAGGAAAATCTACCGTTTCTCATTTATTAGAAAAACGTGGTTTTAAACTTCTTAATTGTGATGAAATTGTTCATGAACTTTATAAAACTAAAGACATGCAAGAAAAGCTTACAAAGCTTATTCCTACATTGAAAATAGAAAGTAACGACATTGATAGAAAGTGGCTCAAGTCTTATTTAATTGAAAATCCAAATAAGAAAAAACAGCTCCAGAAAATAGTTCATAAAGAAGTTCTTGATTATATTGAAAAAGAACTAAAACATTCAAAACAACCAATAGTTGTAGAAGCTGCATTCTTATTTGAAACTGATCTCCATCTTTTATGCGACAAAACTATATATGTTGATGTTACAAAAAATAAACAAATTGAGAATTTAAAATCACGTAATGAAGATGTCGAAAAAGCATTAAAATTAAATGCTAATTTTGACATTAATAATAAGAAAAAAGCGACGCATATTATCATTAATGATAAAGATGTCGCTAATTTAGATAAACAAATTGCTACTATTTGCGGTAAATAGAAGCTCCAGTTAAATCGTATTCTTTTTCACACATATCGGTTAATAAACTACCGAGTTGTTTTCCGCGAATTGATCCACCATTTTTTCCAACAGAATATAATTGTTGAATTTCTTGGATAGTGAATTCAGAGGAGAATAATGTAAGTTTATCGTTATGGGCTCTTTCATTTAATAAAGGAATAACAATTTGATCTCTAATTAATTCATTTTTGTATTCCTGGCCAAAGTCATCAATAACAAGTAAAGGAACTTTAGACAATGCCTCCATTGTTAATTTAAATCTTTCTTTATCTGAATAAGCAATATCGGCTAATTCTTTAATTTGTCTTGAAGCATTAATAACGGCAACTTGTCCTTTTCCTAAGGCTACAAATTCATTAGCAAATGTAACTAAAACATATGATTTTCCGACTTTATGATTTCCTTTTACAAAGAACCATTTGTGATTTTTCCCTCTAATAACATTAAGGAAATCTTTAATTAAAGGGCGTCTATTTTCACTTAAATCTAGATTTTTAATTACAGATTTTCGCCATTCTTGCGGAAAATCTCTCACTAAATATTTTGATTCAATAGTCATTTCTTCAATAAATTTTTTGCAAGGTTCACTTCTGGTAGTTAAATAATTTCCATCTTTAAAAACATATGTTGAAATATGCTTTTCTTTTTTAGGGCATTTATTAAAACCAGGGCATTTCTTACAAATGTTAAAATCTTCTTGGTAATCTGCAAGTTTACCAATATTGTCTTTTACTTCTTTATTTGTTAAACCTAAAGGTTTAAGTGAGTCATAAACATCTTTGTCGGCTCTTAAAGCAGCAACTAGTTCTTCGATAAGTTTTTTCATATCGACAGTTTTTTTAATAATGTCTTTTGAATTGAATTCTTTAAGTTCATTATCTGCCATTTTTAGTTACCTCCAAATCATTTAATAATTCATTTAACTCTTCTAATGAAACGTCATCATCATCTACTTTTGTTTCGACTTTAGCGACTTTCTTCTTACTAGAAGTTTTACTGGTTAATTTTTTAAGATAATTCATTGCATCCACAGTTGTCATAACGCCTTCTCTAGCTAAAGATGCAGCAATTTTTTCAGCGTAATTTCTTGATAAGACATTGTCGTTCTTATAAAGAACATACTCCACAATGACATTTATAATTCCATTTCCAAATCCATAGTCCTTAGATAAAGAATTAACAATTGCAATATCGCTACGAGCAGGTTTAGTACCTTGTTGCAAATATTGAAGGAACTTAGCAGGAGATGTTTCTTCCATTAAACGAATCTTTTGAGCAAGTTCAGAATCGCCTGATACTTTTGAGTTTTCAATAGTTTTAACTTGTGAAAACCTAATTTCTTGTTCACACCTATCTTTGATTTTTTCAAAATCTAAGTGATTTGGACCTTCATGGATGTATTCGTCAATAACAATAAAAGCCATTCGTTTTTCGTCTAAACCAAATAATCTTGCTAAACGAGAAATTTCTTTCATGTCTTTCTTCTTAAAGGAAGAATTGTTTATAGCAGAGTTTTCACTTACGTAACCAAAGAATAAATCATAATTAAACTCAAGATTAGCTCTTCCGTGGTCTCTTCCTAAAATAGAAACTCCAAATTCTTTTCTAAAAGAAGGATCATCATAATCTAAATTATAAACATCAAGGAATGATGCACTTACTTCATGATATTCTTCTGGAATAGTTAAATTAACTTTCCATTTGTTCGCGAGTCTTTTAGCTTCCTTCTCACCAACAGTAAGAATGAGTAAACCTTTAAACAAAGTATCTTCAAAGAAAGCTTTTGGTGATTTAGGAGAATATATTACATAAATATAATATCTAACATCTTCTTGAGTTGATTCATAAGTACGAATAAGACCTACAGCTTCTAAGAATTTTCGCGCACTAGCGAATTCTCCTGCTGTAAGTTGCATGGACTTAAGTAATTGTTCAGTTTTAAAAAATTCTCCACCATCTTTATTCTTATTTTGAGTTGATAAAGTTAAATATAAACTTGTCGCTTTTGCCCCAATAATTGGTTGATAAAGTTCAAGGAGAGAATCCCTGTCCATATTTGTAATTAATGAGGCGACCCTTATTTCATAAAAGTCGTTTTTCGATACATAGTCCATTGCTAGATAATCTAACAAAATAATATCACCATTTCAACATAAAAAATTCGATGAAATCTACACTATTTCTTCATTGTGGATAACTTACACACATTAATAAAGTTGCTTTAGCACAATTTATCGATACTTTTTTACTTAATAACAAAGTTATCCCCAAAGTTATCCACAATGAAAAATATTTTATTTTTGCTCTACTTATCCATATAATGTATGTGTATGCGTAAAGTTTTAGCATTTGATATCGGCGGCACAAATATGCGCTGTGCTCTAGTTAATGAACGCTTTGAAGTTGAAAAAAGAATTGATCTTTCAACTGTTACTGGAGATCCAGATGCATTTATGAATAATTGCATCAAACTAGTAGAGCAATTTCCACTTGAAGATGTTGTTGCAATTGGGGCTGGAGTTCCAGGCGTTGTTAACCGCGAAACTGGGGAGATTTTAGACCTTCCTCACGTCCACATTAAAAACGTTCAATTTGGTAAAATTTTAAGCGGAAAATTCAACCTTCCAGTCTACCTTAGAAACGATGCCGAAGTTGCATGTTTAGGCGAAGCCTATTTAGGTGCAGGAAAAGACTATGAAAGAGTGTTTTTTATCACTGTTTCAACAGGTCTAGGTGGAGCTCTTTGTGTTGACCAAAAAAATCAAGATTATGTCACTGAAGTTGGGCATACAAAATTCATGTACAAAGACACCCTACAAGAATATGGTTTAGTCTCTGGAATTAACATTGTGAAACTCATCAAAATGAATGATGTAAAAGGCATTAATTCCGCCAAAGAAATGTTTGATGGAATTAAAGCGAATAATCCAGAAGCACTTAGACTTTATAAAGAATGGTTTATGATCTTAGACAAGTTTGTAAAACTAATGGTTGATTCATATATGCCTGATATCATTTGCATGACAGGCGGGCTTATGAAAGCTAAAGATGTTTTCTTTGAACAACTTAAAGAAGCAAACCCTGATGTTAATATAGTTGAATGTTACTTTTCTGAAAGTGCAGGAATTATTGGTGCAAGTGTATACGCGCTTCAATGTGCTAAAGTTATTTAATTCTAAATAAATGAATAAAACAGGTCGTTTATTGTTAGTCATTTCAAATATTTTACTCATAGTTCTTGCAATCGGTTTTTTAGGCATGCACCTGCTTTATTTTTTAATGGAAGACGTAGATAAAATTAGAATGGGTGAAGACTTTAGTATGATTAGATTATTATTAATTGGTTCTTCTGCTCTTCAAATAGCTTTATTTGCGTCCGCTATAAAATCAAGAAAGATAAATTCACTGGCAATGGCATTTACTCTAGTTGGAATTTTGTTCCTTCTTATAGGCGAAGAAGCATATTTCAGACTCTATTACTATATAGCAATAGCTGTATTCTTGATTTTATTCATTTGCCTAATAGTTTTTGAGAAATTAAAACTAAAAGTTTTATTAAAATTTTTATATGGCATCATCGCTCTTCTATATTTAGCAGTAGCCGGATGCATAATTTACTTTAATTTCTTTGCAACATCACTTACTTTCTCAGAGTTCAAAGAATTAATTTTAGTCTTTTTACCATTCATGATTATTGTTTTTATTTCCGTTCTACTTTCATTTGCATCATTCTTCCTTATATTTAAAAAAGATAACGATTAATTAAGTTTTTCATTGTTCAAAAATTTAAATTTTTAACTTATTTATTTGAATTGCTCCTTATAATGAAGGTATTTTTATAACTTTTTGTTGAAAAAGATTGTAACACTTGGTCTAATATAAACAGCAACCGGTACGCGTTAGCCTCATAGTGGGTTCATCGGTTCGGTGCAATATATCACTGGTACACAGGACCTCTAAGGCCGATCAGTGATATTTTTTATATTTGATTAATATTCTTTTTTAGAATATATTTATATATGCGATGACGAAGACACGTCATTGAAATCTTCTTGTTTAGAGAGGGAACGTAAGGTGAAAGGTTCCTACAAGAAATTCAATGGTACCACTTCCGAGCTTCTATAAACCAATATAGACGAATAACTCCCGTTAAGAGTACTTGAGAGTATAACACTTGTGTTATAAATTAAGGTGGTACCGCGTTAATAGCGTCCTTAAATAGGGCGCTTTTTATTTACTTTAGGAGGTAAAAAAATGACCGAATTTGAAAAGCTTAATCACTCTACTTCACACCTTATGGCGGAAGCAATTTCACATCTTTATCCAGATGCAAAGTTTGGATTTGGTCCAGCTATTGAAGAAGGATTCTACTACGACGTAGACTTTGGTGATAAACAAATTACCGATGCTGATTTTCCTGCAATTGAAGCAGAAATGAGAAAAATTGCCGCGAAAAACGCTAAATTTGAGAGAGTTGAAGTTACAAAAGAAGAGGCTAGAAAGTTATTTAAAGATAACCCATATAAACTTGAACTTATTGAAGGTATTAATGATCAAATCACTATTTACAAACAAGGTGAATGGTTTGACCTTTGTGCAGGACCTCATGTTGAGTCCACTGGCAAAATTCAAAACTTCAAACTTTTAAATATTGCAGGTGCTTATTGGAGAGGTGATTCTAAAAATAAACAACTCGTTAGAATTTATGGTACTTCTTGGCCAAGCAAGAAAGAATTAGATAATTATCTAAAAGTTCTTGAAGAAAGAAAACTTAGAGACCACCGTAAACTAGGTAAAGAACTTGGTTTATTTATGATTTCTGAATATGGTCCAGGTTTCCCATTCTTCCTTCCAAAAGGCATGATTTTACGTAATGAACTTGAAAACTTCTGGTACAAAATCCACGAAGAAAATGGTTATGTATTTGTCAAAACTCCTATGATGATGGATGTTGATTTATGGAAGGTTTCTGGTCACTACTACCACTATAGAGAAAATATGTTCTTCTCTAAAATTGACGATGAAGAATATGCTATTAAACCAATGAACTGCCCTGGTTCAATTCTTGTTTACAAGAATGACCTCCATTCATTTAGAGATTTACCTATTAGAATGGGTGAACTTGGACATGTCCATAGATATGAAGCTTCAGGTGCTTTAGCAGGTTTATTTAGAGTTAGAGCATTTACTCAAGATGATGCTCACGTATTCTGTACTCTTGATCAACTTGAAGATGAAATTAACAAGTTATTAGCACTTTTCGACAAGATTTATTCAATCTTCAAATTAAGTTATCACATCGAATTATCTACTAGACCAGAAAGTGGCTCTATTGGAGATGAAGAAATTTGGAGAAGAAGTGAAGAAATCCTTGCAAAAGTTTGCAAGAATTCAGGAAGAGAATTCAAAGTTAATCCAGGTGATGGCGCATTCTATGGTCCAAAACTTGACTTTAAACTTAGAGACTCTATGAATAGAATCTGGCAATGTGGAACTATTCAACTTGATATGAACTTACCAGAAAGATTTGATGTCACTTATGTTGATTCTGATGGTGAAAAGAAAAGACCAGTTATGCTCCACCGCGCTATATTCGGTTCTATTGAAAGATTTATTGGTATTATTACTGAACATTTCGGAGGTGCATTCCCACTTTGGTTATCACCAGAACATGTTAGAGTCTTACCAGTAAATAATGAGTTCCATCTCGAAAAAGCCAAGGAAATCGTGGATATTTTAAAGAAAAATGGAATTCGCGCATCTTTAGATGCAGGTGAAGAAAAGCTTGGTTATAGAATGAGAAATAGCCAAGTTAATAAAGTTCCTTACACCGTTGTTGTTGGAGATAAAGAAAAAGAAGAAGGCTCAGTCACTTATAGACACTTTGGTTGTAAGAGCCAACACAATGTTAAACTTGAGGAATTTATTAAACTTCTTAAAGAGGAAATTGAGAACAAAAAACTACCAGTTTATGAAAATTAAAAAACCATTGGTGTTATTTCTATCATTATTATTTGTTCCTTGTTTCTTAACTTCTTGTTCTTTTGTCGAAAAAGAAAATCAAAATGAGACCGTAGAAGAAAAAATCGATTATAACGACATCAACCAAATGAACGCTATATACGACCAAACAGAAACAGGTAATTTTCTTCAAAAGAAAACAGGTCCATCAGCCGCTGAATATGGAAAACTTAATGGAAAGGTTATTGCAAATACCACTTACGAAATCGAAGGTGGTCAAAAATATGCTAGCACATACGGCGCTTGGGCAATTCAAAATTTCTTGGAATTAGAATATGAAGACTTCTTGTCAAAAAATCCTAATCCAGAAGACGAAACATACAAATTAACAGATTTAACACCAGCACAAATACAAGAATGGTTAGAAAATTGTTATTTGATTCTAAACGAAAAAAGTGAGGAAATATCATCTTGTTTATATGTAACCATCACTTGTCACATTAAAAATATTGACATCGAAGTATTAACTATTTATTACGATTGAAAAGCTTATTAAGTAAAATCTTGAATTGAAAAGAGACAAGTTACTAAGATGGTACAAAATGATTGACTTTAATTTTGACATTTCACTTTCTGAATAATTAATGTTGACATCACTTTATAAGTGTAGTTAAATATTTCTCGCAGATAACGTAGAAAGAAGAGCGCCCTTGCTTCTCACCAGATCGACTAATCGATTGGTACATTGCTACAATAACTGATTAGAAAAGTTATTTAAAACGGGCGCATTCTAGTGCCCGTTTTCTTGTCTTAGGAGGACAAACTTATCAATAACTATCCAAATCAAGGACAACAACGTCCAAACAAACAAAACCAAGATCTCATTAATGAGAGAGTTAGATTTCCTGAAGTACTTCTAATTGGCATCAATGGTGAACAATTAGGAAAAATGTCTTCAAAGGAAGCTTATCAACAAGCAGTTCAAGCTGATTTAGACTTAGTTTGTGTTGCACCTAACGCAAATCCACCAGTATGCAAATTACTTAACTATGGAAAATATCGTTACGAACAACAAAAGAAAGCTAAAGAAAATCGTAAGAACCAACACACTGTTGAAATCAAAGAGATTCAATTAACTCCACAAATCGGACAACATGACGTTGATACCAAAGCAAAGGCAGCAAGACGCTTCCTAGAAGAAGGTAACAAGGTTAAAGTTGGCGTTAGATATCGTGGAAGACAATTATCTCACGCAGAAATTGGTGAAGAAGTTATGAATAAGTTTATTGCCTCTTTAGAAGATGTCGCCTCTGTCGAAAGAGCTCCATTTATGGAGGGCAAATGGTTAAATGCAGTTTTAGCATCAAAATGTAAAAAGTAGGAGGAACTAGCAATGCCAAAAATGAAATCAAAAAAAGCACTCACAAAACGTGTTAAAAAGACTGGCTCTGGCCAATTAAAAAGACACAGTGCTTACACATCACACCTTGCACCACGCAAGACAACAAAACAAAAAAGACATTTAAGAAAGGCTTCACTCGTCGATAAGACCGACTTAAAGAGAGTAAAGACTTTAATTCAATAGGAGGTAAGTAACAATGGCTAGAGTAAAAAATTCAGTTCAAACTCGTGCACGTCGTGCAAAAGTCTTAAAAAGAGCTAAAGGTTACTTCGGAAGTAAACACCTCTTATTCAAGACAGCAAAAGAACAAGTCTTAAGATCACTCCGTTATTCTTATATTGATCGTAAGAATTTAAAGAGCGATATGAGAAAACTCTGGATTAAGAGAATTAATGCTGCTTGTAGAGCACACGATATCTCTTATTCAAGATTTATCAATGGTCTTAACAAAGCAAACATCAAAGTTAACAGAAAGATGTTAGCAGAACTTGCAATTAACGATCCAAAAGCATTCGAAGATTTAGTTAAACTTGCAAAGAAAGCAAAATAAGTTAAAGCTTCAGATAAAAAGAGAACCATCAGGTTCTCTTTTTTTAGAATAAATTTTCCTCTTTTTTAACGTATATAACTTCTACATTATCAAGAGCTTCATTTATCATTGATTCATAATCCCATTTAGCTTCGAATTTAAGAACTTCATCCATTGATGGTTTTGTCTTAGGATTTTTTGGAGCAAAAATAGTACAACAATCTTCAAATGGTCTAATTGATATATCAAATGTATCAATCTTTCTCGCTAAGTCTATTATTTCAGTTTTGTCATAGCAAACAACAGGTCTAAGAACTGGGATATTTGTAACAGCATTAATAACATTCATCGAATCAAGCGTTTGAGATGCGACTTGACCAACTGATTCGCCTGTAGATATTGCAAGGAATCTTCTTCTTTTGGCAAGTCTATCAGCAAGTCTAAACATCATTCTTCGCATAATTGTAATTGCGTAAGATTCATCAGATTGCTTATAAATCTCTTCCTGAAGTTTTGTAAAAGGAATAATATTCAAGCGGATTTCTGGTTGATATTTATTCAATTTCCCTAGTAAATCCTTAAGTTTTTCTATAACTCCAACATTTGTATAAGGAGGGGAGGCAAAGTGAATACATTCAATTTTTAAGCCTCTTTTCATAAGAAGATAAGCAGCAATTGGTGAATCAATTCCACCACTTAACATATGCATTATTTTGCCGCCTACTCCAAGAGGGTAACCTCCAGCCCCTTTATAAGTGTGGGTGAAGACATAAGCGCCTTCATCTCTAACTTCAATTGAAACTAAAATATCAGGGTTATGAACATCAACTTTAAGGTCAGTGTTTTGTAAAATAACTTTTGCAATTTCACGATTAATTTGATCTGAAATAATTGGGTAATTTTTATTTGCTCTTTTAGCGTGAACTTTAAAAGTATTTCCGGTTTCTTGCTTCACTAATTCAAGACAAACTTTTTTTAAATTTTCTATGTCTTCATCAGTTTTTAAAACAAGCGATAAACCTTGAATTCCGGATACATCTTGAAGAATCTCTATAATCCTAAAAGGATTATTTTCATTCAATTTAACATAAATGTGATCAAATCTTGAAATGATTTCAATGTCTTTAAATTCACTTAAAGCACCACGAATATTCTTCGCTAAAACTTTAATGAATTCTTTCTTATTTTTTCCTTTGGTAGACAGCTCACCAAAACGCACCATTATATGATCGTATTTCATTTTATTGTCTCCAATAAATTTTTCAGTTCTTTTATAAATATTTGAAGCTCTTCTATTGTTGTGGATTCATTAATTGAAACACGGATTGTATTGTGGGCATCTTTATCATCTTTTCCTAGTGCTTTAACTACGTAAGAAAATGATTCGCCTTTAGAATGGCAAGCACTAACTGAACTCACGTAAATACCTTTATTTGATAAACCTTCAACAACAACTGCAGCCTTCTTTTCAGTTAGCGAAAAATTCGTGATGCATGGCGAACAATTTTCGTTAGAATTCATTGAAATTTCAGGGATTTTCTTGAGATTTTCTACTAAAAAAGCCCGTTTTTCCTGGAGATTTTTTATTGAGAAAGAATTTTTTATTGCTTTAGCAAGTGAGCAGGCAAGAGCCACCGAAACTGTTCCTGCTCTAACTCCTTCTTCTTGAACTCCACCACTTAATAGCGGTTCAAAAGAAATGTTTGATTTAGCAATTAATGCACCACTTCCTTTTAAACCATGAATCTTATGTCCACTTACAACAAACATGTCAGCGTCTGAATAATCCATATCAGTTTTGCCTACATCTTGAGTTGTATCGACGTGAAAAATAATTTTTGGATATTTATGAGTTATTTTAGAAAGCTCTTTAATTGGATTTATTGAACCAATTTCATTATTTGTTCCCATTATAGAGACTAAGATTGTATCTTTCCTAATGGCCTCTTCTAATACTTTCGGTTCTATAATTCCTTTTTCATTAACCTTAAGGTAAGTGACTTCAAAACCTTCTTTTTCAAGTTGCTTAAAAGATTCTAAAACAGAAGGATGTTCAATATTAGAGGTAATTAAATGTTTTCCTCTACTTGAATACTTTCTAGCAACACCCTTAATAGCAAGGTTATTTGCTTCAGTAGAAGACGATACAAAGTAAACTTTGTATCCTTTAACGCCAAAACTATTTAATATTGATTCTCTTGCCTTATTTAAAAATTTTAAGGCATCATAACCAAGCGCATGATTGGAACCACTGTTGCCAAAATGGTTTAATTCTATTTCATTATATAAAGCGACAACCTCTTTACTTGGGATGGTTGTCGCAGCATTATCGAGATAAATAAAAGTTTTATTTTCCATTATTTTCTCTAATTCGTTTAAGAGTTTGTCCTGCTAAAACGTAGGCATTTTGGAAATCACCATTTTCAAAATATGTTTCAGCTTGATTAAGTTGAGTGTCAACATCTGAAAGTTGATATCTATGTCTATTGGCAAACAAAATAGCATTTTCTGCCAAAAGCATTACGTTGTAATCGTTAGAAATCTCTCCATCATCCAAAATGAGGTTTGCGATTTCATAATAACTATGAAGTAAAGTATTGACTTTATCGATATCAATTGGGTTAGCAATTAATGAACCATAAATTTCATTTAAAGTTTTATACAACTGTTCAAATTGAGGTTCATATTTTTCTTTAATTTTCTGAACATTTATTTTTCTAACTTGATATTCAGCATCTTTGACTTTGTCATAAGCTTCAAAAACAACATTGTAGGCATTCTCAGCATCAGATTTTAATGATGAAATATATGAGTTATATTCATCAATATCTGAAATAATAGCGTTCGATGCAGTTGATAATTCGTTCATCTTATTCACTAAAAGAGAATAAGGTTGTTTTGTTGCAGAATGAATAAATGTATCTAATGATCGTTTTAAAGCACCAACTTTATTGATGTTATTTTGAATGTTGTTAATTTTAGTTTTGTGTTCTTCATTAATAATGAAAAACTTACTTACTTCAGGAATTGTATTACGAAGTTTAATGAAGTTTCTTTCAATTAAATTAACTGTGCTATAAACGTTTTCGTTATTTTCTTCAAATGCTGCTCTAGCAGCTTTTTCTTCATCAAAAGAAGTGAAAAATGAGTCAAGTTTATTGCTCATTGCTTCGAGTTTTTCTTCTATACCAGCAATTTTAAAAATACGGATTTGATGGGTAATTTCTTCAAGTTTCTTTTCAAATTCTTCAATAGTCGAATCTACAGAAAGATGATAAAGTGGGTATTTTTGAGATAAAAGTTCTTTATAAGCAGTTTGAACAGACGCAATTTTATTTGGAATAACATCGGAAATTTTTGTGCATAATGCAGGAAGCTCAGACATATGAATTGTAAGTTCATGAAGAATCTCATCAATATTTGGAAGAATTGAATTTGCTTCATCATACTGAGCAGACTCAACAAGTGATTCAAAGTCTTCAAACTTCTTATCGATGAAATTAAAAATTTCATCAAATGATTGAGACATTAAAACTAAATCAGCTTCTTTAGAATAGTAGTCTTGTTTGATTCTACGAAGTTGCTCTTTATAAGTAAGTGCGGATTGACGGCAGTCTTCTTCAGGTTTTACTACTTGTAAAAGATCGCTATTTAGGGAGTTTACTAATTCATCGTACTCATCAACAATCTCATTTACTCTAGGTAAAGCTTCTTTATATGCTTTGAAATCTTTATCATCAATAAAATCTCTTAAAGAATCGACAGCTTGAGATGCGTCTCCATCATTCTTATTACGAATATCTTTAAATCTTTTAAGGAATTTGGTGTGAATATCAACATATAAAAGATTTGTTCTAGAAATAATTTCTAGTCTTTTAACATATTGAGCATCCTGGCCAATCAATAATGCATGTAAGAATTGAACCCTACGATCAATTTCACGGATTTGTCTTTTGCAAATTCTCTCTCTGAAAACAAAAAAATAGAGGATTACAGCAATTATGCCTAAACCCGCCAATAATCCAAAGACAAGAGCTAGAATTCCGCCAACCTTCATAATTACTGCAATATAATAACATATTTATTTTGTGTTTTTAAATAAAAAACATTGCAAGAATAATCATTATATTAGTGTTTTTGATCATTTTCTCGCCTTAATATAAATATTAATGAATGATTTTTATTGACATCTAAAATCTATTAGTTAATAATATTAACCGCATTGTTGCAGCATGTAAATACAGCTCGACTGATGTCTCAACTATCGTGGGTAAGTAGCTACGCTCATAAGTGAAAGCCAAATTAGAGAACATCCGGAGTTATGGAATTTACACCTCTTGCTAAATAATGCATTTAGTGAAAGGAGAACATATATCATGAGATATAGAGGTTCAGACTACAAAAGATCACGTCGTCTCGGTTTTTCAGTCTTAGAGACTGGTAAAGAACTCGCAAAGAGACCATACGGACCTGGCCAACACGGTAATGGACGTAAGAAAAAACCATCCGAATACGGCAAACAATTGATTGAAAAGCAAAAACTCGAACAAATGTATGGCGTTAACGAAAGACAATTCCGTCGTTTATTCAACCTTGCTTTAAAATCAGACGAAGTTACTGGCATTGCATTCTTCAGAATTCTCGAATCCAGATTAGACAACCTTGTCTATAGAATGGGATTTGCAAGAACTCGTAGAGCTGCAAGACAACTCGTCAACCATGGTCACATCACCGTTAATGGTGCAAAAGTTGATATTCCATCATACCTTTGCAAAGTTGGTGACAAGATTGCTATCAAAGAAGGTCACGACTTAGCTGTCGTCAAACAATCTCTTGAAAGCAAACCAGCTTCAGTTGGTTATGTCAAAGTTGATGCTTCAAAACTCGTTGGCGAATTCGTCAGAGTTCCTGAAAGAAGCGAACTTCCAGCAGACATCAACGAAGCCCAAGTCATTGAATACTATAACAGAATGTTATAATCATTCACTGAATATGAGCAAATTAAGGGAACCAATTGGTTCCCTTTTCTTGTGCCTATCTTTGCGTTATTAGTAGAGCCGCGGCCATATCGCCATGGTATAAGATTTTCCCATAGAAATCTTTTGTTACATTTGAAGATCTTTCATAATGACCAAGAATTCGACCATAGAAATCTTTCACAGTTTTATTTCCGTTTCCGTCAGTCTCGATTGTGCCAAGACATTGTCCATAAAAATTTGTGATTCTTTCAGTCATATTAATTTAGTTTTACTAAATAGTAATTTTTCTTTCCGCGTTTGATAACAACATATTCACCAAAAAGTGCATCTTTTTCATCAACAATGTGAGTTAAGTCAGATACTTTCTCTCCATTGATGGAAACTGCGTTGCCGTTTATAAACTCTCTAGCTTCACGTTTTGATGAGGCTGCTTTGATTACAATTAAGAGGTCTTCAAGAAGCAATCCTTTAGGTTGTTCGGTTTTTAAATCTCCAAACAATTCTTCGATATTTTCTTTAGAAAGAGACTTAACATCACCACTAAAGAGAACTTCTGACATCTTTTTGCATTCTTCAGCTTTTTCTTTTCCATGAATAAGTTCAATTATTTCGTAAGCTAAAGCTTTTTGAGCAATTCTAGCACCTAAATGTTCATAGTGATCTTTAGTAATTTGAGCAATTTCATCAAGAGATTTGAAAGAAAATACTTTCATATATCTTGCTGCGTCGTCATCACCAACATTAATGAAGTATTGATAAATTTTGTAAGGAGAAACTAGCTTTGCATCAAGGTATAAAGCACCACCTTCGCTCTTACCAAATTTCTTGCCGTTTTGATCAAGTAAAAGAGGTACAGTAAAACAACCAACCTTTGCTTCAGGTCCTTCAATCTTACGAATAAGTTCAAGACCAGAGGTTAAATTACCCCATTGATCACCACCACCAATTTGTAATGAACATCCATAATTTTGGTGAAGCTTTAGGAAGTCGATTGATTGAAGAATCATGTACGAAAATTCGGTATAGGAAACACCTGCTTCTAATCTAGAAGCAACAATGTCTTTTGAAAGCATGTAATTAACAGGGAAATATTTACCATAATCTCTCAAATATGTAAGTAAATCCATTGCTCCTAACCACTCATAATTGTTTAGAATCATACCTTTTTCAGGATCAGATAAATCAATGAATCTTTCGAGTTGTTCTTTAATGCACTGAGTATTGGCTTTTAATGTTTCTACACCTTGTAAATTTCTTTCTTTTGATTTACCAGATGGGTCACCAATCATTCCAGTTGCGCCACCAACAATCGCGATTATCTTATGACCTGCTCTTTGAAGTCTCATAAGAAGTGAAATCATGACAAAATTACCGACATGCATCGAAGATGCAGATGGGTCAAAACCACAGTAAATTGTTTGTTTTGTTTTTAATAATTCACGGACTTCTTCTTCATTAGAAAAATCTTTAATAAGGCCACGGGCTTTTAATTCTTCAACGATATTTGCCATAACTACTCCCTTGTTGAACCACGTTTTTTGTATACTGATTCAATTCTATAAGTTTTCTTTTCAAGCTCATTTTTCATTAAATCCATGAGCATATAAACTGATCTTTTGCCGACATCTTGCATGTTAATATTGAAACTCGACAGAGTCGGACGAGTAATATTAGCATATTTTGTTCCAATAAGCGAGAGGACTTCAACATCTTCTGGAATTCTAAGTCCTGAATCTGTTGCAGCATTAGCAATAGCGGCAGCAATAGAATCACGATAAGCAACAAAATAACCGGTTTTATGTTTCTTAAAATATTCAACAAAATCTTCATAAGTTCTTGATGAAGAATCATCAACATTTAAAACTGAATAATTTCTATTTAAACCTTTGCAAACTGAAATAAATGCTTTTTCGGTTCTTGCAAGCAATCTGCCACAATCATGGACATGTAAGAAAACAGGTGTAGCATCTTTATCTTTATTTAATTTTTCGGTAAGTATTTTTCTTAAATTTCCTTCATAACCAAAAACGATACAACCGCATCTTTCACCTTCAACTTTATTATTTATTACAATAGTTGGCACGTAATAAGATGTAATTTTCGAGATATCTTCTTCTTCTAATTCATCATCAAAAATGATTGCGCCATCAACGTGAGAAGTAATAACTTTTTCAACTGCTGAAAGTGCATCTTGTTTTGAATGTGAAGTTAAAAATAAAGAGATTAAGAAATTTTTTTCTTTTGCAACTTCTGCAATACCATTTAAAACCGAAGCAATATAAACATAGTTTGCTTTCGGAATAACAACACCAATGGTTGTTGATTTATTTGTAGCTAATGCTTGGGCTAGACCTGATGGTTTATATCCAAGTCTTTGAATAACTGCTTGAACTTTTTCACGTGTTGCTTCTGTAACGTTTCCTTGATGATTAATAACTCTAGAAACGGTAGCGAGTGAAACACCACTAGCTTTTGCAACTTCATAAATAGTTACTCTTTCTTTTAAATTTTCCATAATTTTGTCCTTTGCGTGGTTTCATTCTATATGAAAATATTTTCATAAACAAGAAAAGTTTTACATTTATAAATATATAAAGATTAATCTTTATTTCTAATGAAAAGAATGAAAAGAAAAGACGACGCCATAAGCATCGTCTAAAGTTAAATAAATGATCAAAACTTATTGCTTCATTGCTTGCGCCATGAGTTGTGCTTGTTTCATCATTTTTGCTTCGCTAGCTTTTTCAACTTGTTCATTGATTAATTCGTTTAATCTATTTGCGCCTTTAATTCCGGCAAATGCAATTGTTGAGGCAGCTGTGGTAATTGTAATTGTTCCATAGCCAAAGATTTTTCCAAATAATCCTGAAGAAACTGAAACGCTTTGAACTTTGTCTAGAGGACTGTTAAGTTTTTTGGTACGGATGATACCTGTTTTTCCTTCAATATGTCCTTCATAAAGAACAATTTTGTTGGAAGCAAAGGAAAGTAAGTCACCAATTAACCAGAAAACACCAACAATAATGACAAATGCAAGAATGTCTCTAATAAGAAGTGGGACAAGCGCTTTACGGGCAGTTTTCACAACTTTTTCCATCAATTTATTCTCCTTTCATTGCTTTAAATTATAGAAGAAGAAGAAGAAGACAAGCACTCTCATGCTTAGAGTGCTAATTATATCAAAGATATAAAAGTTTAAAATTAGAGCTAATATTATTCACACCAAAAATTAAAAAAGAGAGGTAACCCTCTCTAAATTAATAAATTGGATAAGGAACTTTTTTAAGTCTTGTAGATGGGATATTTTCTCTTCCTTCCTTTGCTTGAGGTTTTCCATCTAACATAACTAAGTCGCCTGTAAATCCTACAGTCGTGTTATTCACTAAGGCGGTTCCAACACCATAAGTGTCAACAGGAACTTTTAAATCAACCCATTCTTTAATTTTAGCGGCAGTGAAAGATGACGAAACAATAATTTTAACAAAGTTAAATCCATTATCATCAAGTGCTTTTCTTAATGCAAAAATTAATTCTTTACAAACACCATGAGGATCAAATCCAGATGTATCTTTATCATCAAAATAATGGTCAATTAATGATTTAGATGTATCTACTCTAACAGCTCTTAATGTTTCACCTAAATGTTTGGCTAGCTTTAAAGAGTCTTCGATAACATTATTGTTATAGTCAATAAGAGCAGTTACTTTTTCTTCAGGGAATGTTTTGTGATAAATATCTGCGGCTTTGCAAATATCTCCACCACAAACTTGAATTAAGGCATGTGGCATTGTTCCAACACCTTTTCCGCCCCACCAATAACCTTGGGCATCAGTAGAAACTTTTCTTATTCCTGCTACAAAAGTAGCATAGCCATCACCAATTTGAGTTAAATAATCATCTTGTCTATCAGCCATTGAGAAACAATCATTTCCTCTTAAAGCCTTCATAACTTCATAAACATTTGTACAGACCGAAGTTCTTCTAGCTAAAATGCCATCAATCATACTTTCAAGAAAACCAAAATTCTCATACTTACCAGTAATTTTTAATACAGGTTCACCATATTGAATAATATCGCCATCATTTAAAGCTTCGATTTCTAATTCCTCAGGATGAACAGCGAAGGTATGAACAAGTGCTATTGCCTCATCTACTCCACAAAGTTTTGTATCATTTCTTCTTTGGAAAAATTGCATTGTTACAATGTGATTTGGTGCATTTTTCTCAACAATTTTCCTAGATTTTAGAAAATAATTTGCAGCGAAAAAGCCGTCTTTTAATCTAGAATCAAACTGAAATGTTTTGTTTGTAAGTCTAGAGATTTTTCCTTCTTCTTTTAATTTAATTTCAAGTTCCATAATCTTCACCCCTGCTTCTCAAGTATTATTCTATGAATACTTTTTCCTATAGATCTAAACTTGTTCTCATATTCCGTAATAAAATCAGTTTCGGAATCAAAAGCATAATTTTCCTCATCCGAGACAACTTTAAATTTAGTTAACTTAAGCTCTTCTTTGGTATATTCATAAAGGCCGTCATTATCAGTTTTTATATATAAACGACCGCCATTTTTAAGGACTCTATAATATTGTTCTAAAAAAGAAATATAAGTTAATCTACGTTTTTCATGCCTTTTCTTTGGCCAAGGATCTGCGTGATTAACGTAAATGGAATGAACAAATCCTTCTTTAATTTCATCAAAAAGAATTTCTGCATTCCATGGAAACACCATAACGTTTTTGTTACCTTGTTCAACGAGTTTTTTACACATAATTCCTGCGACAGTTTTAACCCGTTCAATAGCAAGATAATTATATTCTGGATGAGCTAAAGAAATTGCGGCAATAAAGTCACCTTTCCCGGAGCCAACTTCAAAAATTACCGGTTTTTCCTTAAAAAAATCGGAATTTATATCAATTTTTTGAATAGCAATTTCAGGGTGCTCGTCAACATAGTCGACTGCCCATTGTTTATATTTTGTTCTCACTATTTAAGCTTTCCTAATGATTTAATTGCTCTAGCATAAATAATTGCTGATTCTAAAATATCATCAACAATCATATATTCATCTGGTTGATGCATAACGTATTCTCTATCTGGGAACAAGGCACCAAAGGCAACTGTGTTTTCGCAATGTTTAGCATAAGTTCCACCACCAATTGTGATTGGACCATGGAAGTAATCTTTTGTTTCTTTTACATATGCTTTCATTAATGTTTTAACTAATTTGCTATTTGGATCAAAGAAGAGAAGTTTGCTTTCTTCTCCCTTTTTGGATTTGGTACCAAAATATGCATCAAATTTTTCAATATATTCATTTGGTTTAACAGTTTCAGGATAACGGAAATTGACACTAAATTTTAAGTGACCTTTCTCGTATGAAATTAAACCTACACAATAAGTTGTTTGACCCATAAGTTTTGTTTCACAAAAACAACCAAATTTTGAACCACTAGTGTCAGATAAACCTTCTGCTAAATTTAAGAGGGTTCTTACTTCATAAACTTCCCCTAAAATTTGTAAAGCTTTGATTGCAGCATTAACGCCTTTTTCAGGAGTGCTACCGTGGGCAGATTTGCCGAAAATAGTTACAACTTTGCCTTCACATTTATGCTCAATAATATTTTTCTCACAATACTCAACAACAGGTGATGGGTCATCAAAAGTAACTTCTACTTTGTCGCAAACTGCATTTGTTGCAGCACCACCAACAATTTTCTTTACATGTGGAATTTCTACATCAATTTCAGGAAAGAAATCATTAATTCCTTTTTCACCATAAATAACAGGGAAGTCAGCATCCGGAGTAAATCCATAAGTTGGAGATGGTTTTTTCAAATCTTTGAAATAATAATCTAAACAACTAGAACCTCTTTCTTCATCGCCGCCTATAACAAAACGAATTTTATAATTTTTAATTAATCCAGCTTGTTTAAGAGCTAAAGCAGCATAGAATGCTGCCATAAAAGGTCCCTTGTCATCAGAAGAACCTCTAGCATAAAGTTTTCCATCTTTTACATAAGGAGAAAATGGAGGTTGGCTCCACACTCCTGTTGCAGGAACAACATCAGCGTGAGCAAAAATACCAATCATTTTATCGCCTTCACCAATTGTTAACTCTGTTGCATGTCCATCACATCTATCAACGCTAAAACCATGTTGAATTCCTAGTTTTGCAACATATTCCAAAGCATCATCAACACCTTTTCCATAAGGTTTTTCTTTCGAAACAGTTGATTCATCATAAACAGAATTAATTGAAAGGAACTTTTTAAGTTCTTCAATCATATTTTCTTTTTCAGAAATTAGAAAATCACGATATTTCATTTGCTCATCTCCTTGTATAAAACATACATTCCTTTTAAGGTTAGTTCTTGGTCAATAATTGCATCTTTAAATTCATCTTTGATATAGCGGGCATTTCCGCCAGTAATAATTAGTTTAGTGTTAGGTTCTTTTAGGTTTTTAAATACTTCTTTTACATAGTAAACAGTTGAATAATAAATCCCATGATTCATTGATTCAAAAGTATTTAAACCTAAGCGATTTTTGTTAACTTCAAATTTATTAAATTCTGGAAGCAAAGCAGTATTTTGACTAAATAGTTTGAGCGAAATTTCAATACCTGGTATGAAAGACAATCCAATGAAATTCCCATCTTTATCAGTTTGAAGTAATTTTGTTACAGTTCCAAAATCTGCAATTAAACATGGTCCACCATATTCAACATCTGCTTGCCTTAAATCTGCTAAAAGATCTGCACCAATTGCTTCTTTAATAACTGGAAGTTTCTTTGCAAGTTTATAATGTTTCCAATCAAAAACTTTTATATCTTTATCAAAAACTTCTTTTACCAATTTTTGAACAGCTTCATCGTTATTCGGAACAACAGAAAAAATCATTCCATCATCAATAAAACCGCCACTTTTTTTATATGAATTTAGTGCTTCTTTTGCCTTATTAATTTCTAGTGGAAGTCGAAAAAACCCTAGGAAATCCTTTAAATTTCCATTTTCAAAGACTGCAAAATCAGTCGATGTATTTCCGATATCAATAATTAAAACTTTGTTATTCATTAGACAGCAATAATGTTTACGATTTTTCCTTTAACAACAATTACGCGTTTGATTTCTTTTCCTTCTGTGTGGCGTTTAACGCCTTCACATTGTAAGGCAAGTTTTGTAAGTTCTTCTTCACTTGCATCAACACTTGCTTCAAATGTATCTCTAAGTTTGCCGCATACTGAAGCAGCAATTTTAACAGTATTCAAAACAAGTTTTGACTCGTCACAAACTGGCCAATTTTCATAAGTGATAAGTTGTTTACCAGTTGTGAGTTCAAATAACTCTTCGCCAACAAATGGGCACACACAACTAAACATCTTTAAGAAGTTAACCATATATGGCTTATAAAGTGATTTTGCTTTAAATAAAGCATTCACAAAAATCATCATTTGAGCAATGCCGGTGTTGATTTGAAGTGATTCAAAGTCAGCAGTAACTTTCTTAACTGTGGCGTTATAGACATAGTCTAATTCACTAGAGTTTTCATCGCTGAAACGTCCTGTAAATTCTGGATCAGTATAAAGTCTATGAACACGCTCAATAAATCTTCGAGCACCGCCTAAACCAGTTGTAGACCATGCAAAGCCTTCTTCTAGAGGTCCAGCAAACATCTCGAATAATCTAAGGGAATCAGCGCCATAGTCTCGAATAATATCATCTGGATTAACTACGTTACCGCGGCTCTTAGACATCTTTTCTCCGTTTTCGCCTAAAATCATACCTTGATGGAATAATTTCTTAAATGGTTCATCGCAGAAAACAACTTTTTGATCAAATAAGAACTTATGCCAGAATCTTGCATAGAGTAAATGAAGAACAGCATGTTCTGCACCACCAATATAAAGATCAACTGGTAACCAATGTTTAATTAATTTTTCATCTGCAATTGCATTTGAATTATGTGGATCTAAATAACGAATATAATACCAACACGAACCAGCCCATTGAGGCATTGTGTTAGTTTCTCTTTCGCCTTTTTTACCATTAATTTCTACATTTAACCATTCTTTTGCATTAGCAAGAGGTGATTTTCCATCTCCACTTGGAGCATATTTTTCAAGTTCAGGTAAAGTTAATGGAAGTTCATCCTTACCATAGCAATATGTTGAGCCATCATTAAAAGTGACTACAGGAATTGGCTCTCCCCAATATCTTTGTCTTGAAAAAATCCAGTCTCTTAACTTATAGTTAACTTTCAGTTTTCCAGCACCCATTTCTTCAAGCTTTGAAATGATAGCTTTCTTAGCGTCTTTAATATTTAAACCATTAGCAAAACTGGAATTAATGTGTTTTCCGTCTTCTTCCATTGCCTTTTCAGAAATATCACCTTCAAGAACTTGTATCATTTCAAGTCCATGTTTCTTAGCGAATTCATAGTCTCTTTGATCATGAGCAGGAACCGCCATAACGGCACCGCTACCATATCCATAAAGGACATAGTCGGCTGCAAATATTGGCACTTTTTTGCCATTAATTGGGTTAATCGCATAAGCTCCAATAAATACACCAGTTTTGTCTTTATTAAGTTCAGTTCTTTCCATATCGGATTTAGATTGAACTTGTTTAATGTATTCTTCTACCTTTGGTAGTTGTTCTTTTGAAGCAAGCTTTTTAACAAGTGGATGTTCAGGTGCTAAGCAACAATATGTACATCCAAACAATGTGTCTGCGCGTGTAGTAAAAACAGTGAACTTTTCATCGCTTCCATCAACTTTAAAATCAATTTCGGCGCCTAAAGATTTACCAATCCAGTTCTTTTGCATTACAAGAGTTGATTTTGGCCAATCCAATGTGTCTAATGAATCAATAAGTTTATCTGCATATTTAGTAATACGTAAAACCCATTGTCTCATTGGCATCTTAATAACTGGATAACCACCACGTTCAGATTTACCATCAATAACTTCTTCGTTTGCTAAAACTGTGCCAAGTTCTGGACAGAAATTAACAGGAATATTTGAAACATATGCCAAATCTTCTTTGTATAACAAAGAGAAAATCCACTGAGTCCACTTATAATATTCTGGTTCGCATGTCGCAATTTCCTTGCTCCAGTCATAAGAAAAACCTAAAGCCTTAATTTGCTCTCTAAAGTGATCAATGTTTTTCTTTGTAAATTCATATGGGTGCTTGTTGTTTGCAATAGCATATTGTTCTGCAGGAAGACCAAAAGCATCATATCCCATTGGATGAAGGACGTTAAATCCTTGCATTCTTTTCATTCTAGCGACTACATCACTAGCGGTATAACCTAAAGGGTGTCCGACATGTAAACCTTGTCCTGAAGGATAAGGGAACATGTCTAATACATAGTATTTTGGTTTAGAAAAATCGTAGACATCACAATAAAACGGCTTTTTGTCTTCGTATATCTTTAACCATTTTTGTTCTATTTTCTTGTGATCGTAACTCATTTTCTCATCGCATCCTTATAAATTCCTAAATATCTATTCATAGATTCACCCCAACTTCTATCAAGTTTAAGAGCATTTTTTATCATTTTGTCTAAGCCATCTTTGTTTTCGTAGTAGTAACCAAAGGCAACATCTAATGCACCTTTCATACTAGCTGGATCAAAGCTATAAAATGTAAATCCATCAACTTCTGGGTGAACCGTATCTTTTAAACCACCAGTTTCTCTTACGATTGGAAGAGTTCCATATCGTTGGGCAATCAATTGCCCGATACCGCAAGGTTCAAATAGAGATGGCATTAAGAAGAAGTCACTACCGGCATAGATCTTATGAGCAATGTCATCCGAATAACCGATATAAATTCCAACTTGATCTGGATGAGCGTCTCTTAGACTTTGGAAACCAACTTCTAGATTAGATTCCCCACTACCGAGAATAACAATATTCGCTCCTCTATCAAGCATGTATTGAGCATTCTGAAGAATTAAACTAATTCCTTTTTGCCATGTAAGTCGAGATACCAAACCAAATGTTGGTCTATCTTTATTTGGAAGATGGAAGAAATTTAACAAATCATTTTTGCAAGCTTTTTTGCCAGTTTTATATGCTTTTTCCGAATAATTTTTAATTATTTTCTTATCATTAGCGGGATCAAATTCTTTAACATCAATTCCGTTTACTACTCCTGCAAAGTCATCTCTTCTAAATTCTAAGACTTCACTGAGTCCTTGAGATAAGTCTTTAGTTAACATCTCTTCACGATATGTTGGAGAAACTGTTGTGACTTTGTCACAGAAATAGATAGCGGCTTTTAGTGTTGACACCATTCCTTCAAGTCTTACCGCGCCAGAATCATACATATCATCGCTGAGATTATATAAATCTCCAAGTGCATATCTATCTAAATAACCTTTAAATGCGGCATTATGAATTGTAAGAACAAAATGTGTTTTCCAATCATCTAGAGGAGCGCCTTTCATAAGTGCAGGAAGCATTCCTGGCTGCCAATCATGTACATGTACAATATCAGGACGCATGTTCTCGCGATGAATAATTTTTTGAACAGCGATTGAGAAATAGGCGAATCTTTCACCGTCATCGTTATAACCATAAAGATGATCTCTACCAAAATATTGTTCTGAATCAATTAGTTTAAACTTAATTCCATCAATTTCGTAGTTAAAAACTCCGACGTATTGATGTCTCCAAGACATTTCAATGTAATCGTAATATTGGTATTCTGCCTTTATTCCTTTATTTTTTAAAAGTTTATAATATGGCAAAAACACGAATACTTCGTGACCATTATTTACAAGCTCACGAGATAAAGAATAAATAACATCAGCGAGACCACCAGTCTTACAAAGTGGATTGCACTCGCTTGCAACCATTACAATTTTCATTTTTTACTTCCTTGTTTAACAAACAAAATCTCAGATTCTGTTCCTTTAACTTCTCCCGAAATAGTGGAGTATTTATCTACTACAGCGTTTTCAATAACAGCGCCTTTTTTAATTACACATCTTGTTAAGATGATTGAGTTTTTAATTGATGCACCATCTTCTATTTTTACGTAACGAGAAATAATTGAGTGTTCAACTTTTCCGTCAACTTGTACACCATTAGCAATAAAAGATTCTCTTACATCTGCGTGTTCACCATATGATGCAGGAGGCGTATTACGAGAAATTGTAAATGCACGACCACCATTTCTAAAAAGAGTTTTGGCAATTTTTGGATCAAATAATTCAAATGAATATTGAACAAAATGTTCAAGTGAATCAAAACATCTTGCGTAACCTTCGTATTTATACCCTCTAACATCTTCAGAATGCTCATTAACAATGTGATTAATAAGAGCTCTTAAAGAGAGTGCTTTTCGATAGTCTTTATGTCTTAGCATTCTCTCAAAGCATTCTCTAGAGAATACATAAGTTCTTAAAGAAACATTAACTTCTTTCTTTTTACCATCATTATTAAGTGATGAAACAACCTTATCTCCTTCAAGCTCCAATACAGTGCTTGTTAAGAAAGCTTCATCACCATCTTTAATTTTTGTATAAGCCATAGTAATGGCTGCGCCTGATTTTTGATGTGTTCTAACTAAATCAGCAATATCAATTTTGGTGAGAATATGAGCAGGTTGAATGACTATATAGTCAGCATTTGTATCAAATAAAACCCAGTCATTTTCTCTTAAAGAATTTAAGTCAGAGTTAAAATCTGGATCCGCTAAACCTTTCTCATTTACTAAATAATTTTGTTTCCCAATTTTAGTGTTACTCGCCCAATTCTTCAAAGAACCACAGTGCTTTGCAACAGATCTAAAATTATCTTTAACCAAAATATTAATATTATTAATATTGGAATTTGCGAAATTAGACAAAGCAAAATCAATTAAAGCATAACGCCCAACAAATGATGTTGAAGCAGGAGTTCTGTTTTTAGACAATCCACCTAAACTTGGTGAATCATAAAGATTAACGTAACCAACGACCTTTGCCATCTTATTTTTCCTCCTTTTCAACGAAAAGGGCAATTTCTTTACTAGTGCCCACAATCTTCTTACCTTCTTTTACGAATGCATTTGGACCTATAACAGCGTTACGCACAACAGCGCCTTTACAAATTTCGGCGCCTGCCATAACGACAGAATTTTCAACTACTGCACCACGTTCGATATAAACGCCATTAGAAATTACTGAATGAGTAACTTCACCATAAATAAATGCTCCTTGATTAATCAATGCATCTTTAATTTTGGCATATCTAGAAACAAATTGAGGGGCAGCTGAATAATCCTCTGAATAAATAACATTTCCGTTAAATATCTTTTCTAAAGATAAGTTCTTATTTGATGGAAGTAGGTCCATGTTTGCTTCATGTAATGAAGAAACAGTTCCGACATCTTTCCAATACCCTTCATATTTATAAGCCATGAGCTTTTTGCCTTCGCCTAAAAGCATTGGAATGACATTTTTACCAAAGTCATGTTCTGATTTTGGATTTTTCGCGTCTCTAATTAAAGCATCTTTTAAAACATCATATTTAAACATATAAATTCCCATTGATGCTAAATTGGATGTTGGATTTGCAGGTTTTTCTTGGAATTCAACAATCTTTCCTTTTTTATCTGCAACCAAAATTCCAAAACGGTGTGCCTCTTCCCAGGGAACTGGGTAAACAGCAATTGTTAAATCAGCTTTTGATTCAGAATGAAGTAATTCCATATCATTAAATGTTGTGGAATAAATGTGATCACCTGAAAGAATCAAAACATAATCAGGTTCAGTAGAATCTAAAAACTCTAAATTTTCGTAAATAGCATTTGCAGTACCTGTGTACCACGCCATTCCTTTATCAGTTTGTCTAGGTGCTAATGTTGTGGTTAATGAATGAACACCATTCAAACCCCATTTTTCACCATTTCCGATGTATTCATCTAGTAACACCGACTCATACTGAGTCAAAACACCTACAGTATTAATGCCAGAATTAGCACAGTTTGATAATGGAAAATCGATAATTCTATATTTGCCACCGAAACTAACTGCTGGTTTAGCAACTTTCTCGGTAAGGTCAAGTAAACGAGTTCCTTTTCCTCCTGCGAGAATCATTGCAACAATTTTCTTGCCCATATTTGTAACCTCTTAAATTTTATTGAATTTAATTTTGTCCAATAAACATTAATATTCTAACACAATGGAGAAATTAATAAACCAAACAAATTAATAATTTGGTAAAATACATTTTTGATGAGCAAAAAAGATCCTAAAAAATTGAAAATGAATCCATGGAGAATTGTGAAAATTTTCGCAATTGCTTTTGTTGTTTTTGAGATTGTTTTTTATGTCTCTTTTCAGGGAGCAAATGGTAAATTTTTCCCACCAGATAAATCATTCTATTTTTACACTCCAGCTTTGTTAGCTGCTTCTATCATTTTTGGAATCATTTCGCTTAAACAAACATATTACGAAATCCAAGGAGCAACCTTCATTCATTCAAAGATGGGGAAAGTTGTCGAATACACATTCAATAACATCATTTATATTGACCAAGAATTTTCAGAAAAAAAGAAAATGATGCGTTTTTTCACTAAAGAAGGAAAAGAACATCTTTTAATTTTTGATAAGGATTGGGAAATATATAAAATCGCACTTGAAAAGTGCCCTTTAATTTCGAAAGAAGAATTTTTAAGACGTTTTCCTAATACAAAGATGTAAAAATTTAATTATTTACATCAAAACTTTCATTTGCTACAATATATCTCGCTTTTTAGAAAAGAGGAAAAGTTATGTCAAGAGTTTGTCAAATATCAGGCGTTGGTCCAAAAAGCGGAAATGCACGTTCACATTCAATGATTGCAACCCGTAGAGTTTGGAACGCAAATCTTCAAAAATATAAAATCAACATTAATGGCAAAATGGTTACTGTTAAAATGACAGCAAGAGCACATCGTGCCTTAATGAAAAACGCTAAGTAATTAGTAAGTTTTCTTTTAGAAAAGTCCTTCAATCGAAGGACTTTTTCTTATTTCTTTTTTGGCAATTTTGCACAATATTCAAGATATTTCTCTGTTATTTCTTCAGTTGGACCATAGCCCATTACTTTAGAGTTTTCAATCCAGATAGTATTTTCACAAATCATCTTAACTTGATTGATATTATGAGAGACAAACAAGAAACTTGTTCCAATTTCTTTTAATTCTTTAATCTTTTCTAGACATTTATTTCTGAAGTTTTCATCACCGACAGACAAAACTTCATCAACAAGCATTAAGTCAGGACTTGTTTCAATTGCAATTGCAAAACCAAGTCTAGAAATCATACCTGAAGAATAGTTCTTCAAAGGAAGTTGCATAAATTTGCCAAGTTCCGCAAATTCAACAATATTTTCGTATCTTTCTTTCATTTGTTTCTTATGTAAACCTAAGAAAGCACCATTGAGGTAGATATTTTCTTCTCCACTACCTTCAGGATCGAAACCAGCACCAAGGTTAAGTAAAGCAATATGACCTTTAGTAGCAATTCTTCCTTTTGTAGGTTTATAAATACCAGCAACAATTCTTAAAAGAGTTGATTTACCTGCACCGTTATGGCCAATAACTCCAAGCGATTCTCCTTTTTTAATTTTAAAACTTACATCATCAAGAACATTAATTTCTTGAATAGGATTCTTTTTAAATCTTAAAAGTGATATCAATCTTTCTTTAAGAGTTGTGTATTTTCTTTCATGTAATGAAAAGTTCATCGAAATACTTTCGACGTTAACTAATTCATCTTCCGCTAATTCTAATGGTGGTAGTTTCTCTTTTCTCATAATTATAACCTCACCATCATCTTATCTTTCATAAGTTCGTAA
Source organism: uncultured Caryophanales bacterium (assembly GCA_946624155.1). The sequence goes on along the minus strand of CAMORU010000002.1, from coordinate 43,497 downwards.
ACACCAACGCCAATTAAAGTAGCAACAATGCCACAGGCGTATAAAATTCCAAGTGTTCCTAAATTTGGTATATATGCTTTTGCGACATTTGCCTCTGCACCAACATTAAATATATCAAGTCCGGTAGCCCCTAAATAAACACACTGCCTAAAATAGGTGGTGAAATGGAACATAGGATTAAGTTTTATAGCTTTAATAGCAATTGGAGCAAATCCTGATTTTTTCGCTGCCATTGTATCTAATGTGTAAAAAATAGGAGTTAAATATTGCCACAAAAGAACGAAAACTTGATAGATATTCTTTAAGTCTCTAAAGAAGACATAAAGAACTGCAAGCAATATGCTAATTCCATAAGTGAATAACCAGAATGCTGGAAGCATGATGATAACGAAAACAAGTCTCCAGGTAAACAAATTAATTCCGAGTGCTACAGTCTTCCATATCATAAATGGAATCAACGCAACTAAAGTTAAAGAGAAATTAATTAAACTGGTAAATGCTAGTGAACAAGGAAAAACATAAGCGTGTATTTTTGTTCTTAGCATTGAGTTTCTATTTTGTTGAATGCTTGTTAATGAGTTTGTTGTACAAGTTCTAAAGGCAGTAAATAAAACGTTACCACAAAGAAGATATAAAGGGTAATACTGACCTCTACCAAAGATAGCATCAAAAACAAACCACATAACTAACATTGTTAGAAGTGGATTAAGGATTGTCCAAAGCACACCTAGAACAGATCCACGATATTGCTTTTTAATATTACGACTTGTTAGTTCGAGAACTACAGTTCTGTCGCGGATGATACCTCTTTCTACCATAGTGCCGTTATTTTACTCCTTTTATCTACGTAAAACAAATTATAATTAGGAAAATGATTAAAAATCAAAGTTATAAATTGGTATAAAAATAGGAAATCCCTATGATTTCCCGCAAATTTTTAGCATTTTTTAACCTTACTTTAGTAATTGGACGAAAAACACTAATTCATTAAAAAATAGAATAGTTAATAGACCCCATTCACTATAAGCAAGAACAAATCGTTTTGGTCTTTTATAGGTCCCATCAACATTATCAAGTTTTGGCCAAGTTTTTAATTTTGGGTTAAGAAGTAAAAGTAAAGTTATAACTACACTGACTGCTGCAAGAATCTCAGTCACAAGAAATATAATTTCTTTATGTCCGTGATCACTATAAACTTTGTAGGAGGTTAAACCTCTTGCAAACACAAGTCCACCAGACAAAATAACAAGCGCTGAGAAAACAGTAAATAAAGAAATATGCGGTTTAGTGTGAGTCACATCAAAGATATTTAAAAATATAAAACATAGACCAGCCAAACCTAAGCAACAAGTTGTCAAAATAGACATTGGTTTAAGAGCAGTTAAATCACTCTTTCCGCCCATGATTATTATAAGAGGTGAAAAGCACAATCCGGCGAATAAATATATGAAAAAACTATATATTTTCGCATTATTTTCAGCAGTACGGCCAACTTCAAATGGAAAATTTCTCATGAAAGAAAATTTTAATTCATCTACTGGTTTTGCAAACATTAATGCGCTCACAACAATGCCTAAAAAACTTAATAGGTAAAGGGCAACGGTAATAATCCAAGTAACACTAAACATTATCTAAGTGATTCAACTCTTTCTTTAATATCGTCATGACCAAACAAATATGAACCAGCAACAAGAATATCAACACCGGCTTTGCGACATTTTGCACCAGTCTCGGCATTAATACCACCATCAACTTCGATCAAACAATTAAGATTTTGTTTATCGATCCACTTTCGAAGTGTTTTAATTTTTCCTAAAGCGCTAGGAATGAATGCTTGACCACCTTTTCCAGGTTCAACAGACATAACTAAAACTAAATCAACTTGTTTAACAAGTTCTTTTAAAACTTTAACATTTGTTTTTGGTTTTATTGAAATACCGGCTTTACATCCAAGTTCATGTATTTTCTTAATAAGTTTTCCGCAACAAACTGGACATTCTAAAGCTTCATAATGAAATGTAATTAAATCAGCACCAGCAGCAATAAATTCAGGAGCAACTCTCATAGGATCTGCAACCATGATATGGACATCATTAACCATCTTATGAACTTTTGCGTTTTCTTTGACTGCAGAAACTTCAAAAGATTTATTAGGAACAAAGATTCCGTCCATAATGTCCCAATGGATATATTCACATCCTAGTGCTTCAACTTTTAAAATTTCATCTTTTAGATGTGCTTTATCTGCTGATAATAAACTTGGTGCAATTAGATTTTTCATTTCCTATACCTCTGTGATTTGAATTCTAGTTGATTTAGTAACTTAATATATACTTCATAACCTTCTTTTGAAAGGTTACCACTTTCTATTTCCTCTTTAATTTTACACTCTTTTTCTTTTTGATGAAGACAATTTGAGAAATAGCAATCTAAATAATATTTTTCATATCCTGGAAAATACTGGGCCAAGTCTTCTTTATATAAATCAAGTTCAAGAGAAGAAAAACCTGGAGTGTCTCCTATAAAACCTTCTTTAAATGGCAACAAGATAACTTCTTTTGTTTGGTGTTTTCCTCTCCCAAGAGCTTCCGAATATTCACCAATTTTGCGGTTAAAGTGAGGATCGATTAAGTTAATTGCAGTGCTTTTTCCAACACCAGTCTGGCCCATAATTATCGTGGTTTTTCCTGATAAAAAGTCTCGTATTTCCTGCAAATTTTCGGTATTTTCACGAGAAATTAGAAAAACTTTATAACCTAATTTTTCAAGATCTGATTTAAGAATATCAACTTTGCTCGTATCTACTAATTTGTCCAATTTAGTGAAAAGAACAGCAGCAGGTATTCTATTTAAATTTGCATAAGTTAAAAATTTATAAACTAATACAGGAGATAATTCAGGTTCTACAACAGACATTGTTATAACCAACAAATCTACATTCGCAGAACGAGGCCTAATTAAAAAGTTTCTTCTTTCATAAGCTCTTTCAATAATATTTTCGTTTTCATTAAACTCGATATTATCTCCAGCACATAATGAAAAACTTTTATGTTTTATAACTCCTCTTGAAAATAGACTGTAAATATGCCCATTTGAATATACTTTGTATATTCCACCTACTGTTGAAAGAATTTTTCCGTTCATTAAAATAGCCTTTTAAATATCGATTTCTTTTCTTCTTTGTTTTCAAGAAAAAGTTCAATTGCCTTTCTAAATTCACTAGCATTTTTAAATCTATTTTTAGGATTCTTTGAAACTGATTTTAAAATAATTTCATCTACTCTTTTCGGAATTAAATTAACAAAAAACGAAGGGTTTGGAACTTCATTTCTTAAATGTGCCTTTGCAACTTCCTCGGTTGTTCCGTCAAATGGCAAAATCCCAGTTACTAATTGAAAGAAAGTAATCCCGCAAGCATAGATATCGGAGGCAACAGTGAATGGTTTTCCGCTTAAAACTTCAGGTGCCAAATAATGGACAGAACCAAGAATTTTTCCATCATTTTCCGCATCTTTTTCGTTTTTAGCTATGCCAAAATCACCTAACTTAATTGTTCCGTTTGGTAGCAAAAATATGTTTTGAGGTTTTATGTCTCTATGAATAATTTTATGGTTGTGGGTATAATCAACAGCATCAAGAACCTGTAGCATAATCTCACATGCTTCTTTAACACTAAACTTTGTATAGAATTCAATCTTGTCTAATAGTGTTTGATTTTTAAGATATTCTAAGACCAAATATGGACGCTTATTCCAAACACCATCGTTATAAATCTTCATGATATTTGGATGAGACATCATAACTGCAGCTTTAATTTCTCTTTTAAAGTCATCAATCATGCCTTTTTGATCTAAAAGTTCTTCTTTTAATATTTTTACGGCGACAATTTCGTTATTTATTATATCTTCGCACTCAAAAACAACAGCCATTCCGCCAGTTCCTAAGTGAGATAAAACGTTATAACGATTATCGATTATGTCACCGATATTAATCATTCTTTTCGAGGCTCCCAAATAGAGATAGCGATATTGTCGGTACCACCATTTGCTTTTGCGATACCAATTAAAGTTGATATTTTTTGATCAAGTCTATCATCGTTATTTAATGCAGAAAAAATCTGCTTATTTGAGGCATTATTATAAAGCCCGTCAGAGCATAAAAGTACCGTTTTTCCCGCATTTTTTAGGATTTTTAGCTCATAATTAGCATGCTTTTTTAATCCAATAAAATTCATAAGATAATGTCTATCTTTTGAACTAGATTTTTTATCTTCGTTAATTTGTTTTTTGGCGGCTAAATATTCAACATAAGTTTGATCACGTGTCGCTTGAATAAGTCTATCTTCACCTAAAATGTAACCTCTAGAATCGCCTACATTAATCATATAGATTAAATCTCTAAAAAATAATGCTAAAACAAGAGTTGTTCCCATTCCACGATAATTCTCATCAAATTTGGATTCGCTATATACAGCATAATTAATTTCTTTGACAAGCTTACCAAGCCACCTTTTAACTTGAAAATTAAATTTCCAAGGTCTCTTATTGCTAAGGGCAGAGGTAACTACATCTATTGCAATTTTACTTGCGTGATCCCCTTTATTAGCACCACCCATGCCATCACAGACACAAAGCAAAACATTTCCATCCGAATCAATCGTTGATAAAGCTTTATCTTCATTAGTTTTTCGAACGAGACCAATATCAGTTTTAGATCCAAAACTACCTTTAATCATTTTTTAGTATTTCCTTAGCTCTTAGTTGACCGCATGCAGCGTCAATATCATTCCCAAATTCTTTTCTTACTGTTGTATTGACACCATGTTGCATTAAATATGAAAAGAAGTTGTGGACATTTTTATCTGAACTTCTTTTAAAACTATGTTCATCTACTGGGTTATATGGAATTAAATTAATATAACTCATTGTGCCTTTAACTAAATTAACAAGTTCTTTAGCGCATTCTAATGAATCATTAATGCCATCTAGCATAATGTATTCAAATGTTACCCTTCTGCCTGCAGTTTTTTCATAATATTTCACAGCTTCCATTAATTTATCCAAAGGATAAGCTTTTGAAATTGGCATAAGTTTATTTCGAATTTCATCGTTTGGTGCGTGAAGCGAAATTGCTAAATTTGTTTGTAGTCCTTCATGCGCATATTTCATAATGCCTGGGACAAGCCCGCATGTTGAAACGCTTATATGACGCGCGCCAATAGCAAGTGCTTTTGGGTGATTAACAATACGAATAAAATTCATCACATTGTCATAATTATCAAAAGGCTCACCTGTTCCCATAACAACTATGTGGGATACATGTTCTCCTTTTTCTTCGAGAAGTTTATTCATTACAAGCACTTGGCCAACCATTTCATGAGTTTCAAGATTTCTCTTCTTTTTCAATAAACCAGAAGCACAAAATGCACATCCCATATTGCATCCAACTTGAGATGTTACACATACAGCATTTCCATATCTATATGGCATTAAAGCGGTTTCTACTTTTGCGCCATCTTCAAGTTCAAGTAACAACTTAATTGTTCCATCTTTGGAAACTTGTTTTTTATAAATTGTTGGTAAAGTTAAACAAAAATCTCTATTAAGTTCTTCTCTAAATAATTTAGAGACATCACTCATTTCGTCAAAAGTAGTAGCCTTTTTTTCATAAATCCATGTGAAAAGTTGCGTGGCACGATATTTTTTTTGACCACGGTCCATTAATAATTTTTCTAATTTTGTTATTTCTTGACCGTATAAATTAATCATAGATTAATGTTTAGTGTGGCAACAACAATGTTCATCATCACAATCGCAATCTTTTTCATCACAATCACATTCACCATCTTCGCAATGACATTCGTGATCTTCGTCATGGCAATGGCAATGATGTTCACCTTCTCTATATGCTTCTTCTAATTTCTTTTCCATTCCTTCAAAAATGTTGCCTTCATAAAGCTCTTCATCTTCATCGCTATCTTCAACATTAACCAAGTTATCTTCTTTAATATAACGAGGATAACTCTTATTTAAAAATTCATGTTCATGATGAGAATGAAAATAATCAAAAACAACTCTAACGTGAATAGAAAATTCACTTAAAGTTTTAAGTAAATATTGTGCCGCTTTATCTTCTAGTACTTCATATTTTTCTGGTGCTTCAACTTTCACTAAAGCTTGCCAGCTTGTTTGCTCTACACCATTATGAAAAACGTATTCATCAGAAGCAATAAAAGCGATATTTTCAATTTTGGTTTCGAATAATTGCGCTAAATTTTCGCTGTGGTTTTTTGAATAATGACCAACAGTGTATTGATCTAAACCATAAACTGTAATTATTATCATAATTTACCTCACATTCTTGCTTTGATAATTTGACGAATCTCTTCAACTGCATCTTCTAGTTTGTCATTAATGACAACATACTTATAAAACTTCTTATATTCAAGTTCTTTACTAGCGGCAGAAACTCTATTATTAATAACTTCTTCAGATTCAGTTCCCCTACCTCTAAGTCTATTGCGAAGTTCTTCGATTGAAGGAGGCGCAATAAAGATAGAAATTACATCAGGAACTTTTTTAAAGACATTTTCCGCACCTTTAACATCAATTTCTAAAAGAACATTTTTGCCTTCATTTCGCATATCTTCGACTTTATCTTTGGGTGTTCCGTAGCAATTACCGACGTATTCGGCCCACTCAAGAAGGTTGTCGTTTGCGACTTGCTTCATAAAATCTTCTTTCGTTACAAAGTAATATTCACGACCATTTACTTCACCTGGTCTCATGTTACGAGTTGTCATGGATACAGAATAGAAAAGATTTAATGATTTATCTTTCATTAATTCTTCACGAACTGTTCCTTTACCAACACCGCTTGGGCCGGACATGATTAATAATAGGCCCTTTTTCTTACTATTTTCCATACGGTTTAATTTTATTAAAAAGCAAGAGCCTTTTCAATTACATAATTTAGATTTCAATTTTATTGAATTCTTCTTTATAATATTTTCCATGAGAATTTCACATTCTTCTTATCAAAATTACATCCAAAATCTAGCTAAAGAAATCGAGGGAAAATTACTCTTCTCTCCTATTTTAATCAATAACGAAACTCTTTTATTTCCTTTCGCTGAAGATTATAAAAATTCTCTTGTGATTTCACTCAATAATAGATGCCCTTTAATTTATAAAATTAAGTGTGACATATTCTTCAAATCTTTCGATAATGTTTTTCTTCAGAAATTTAAAAAGATTTTTAACCGCACAATCATTACAAATTTAAAACTTTCAGATAAAGATAATATTGTTTCTTTTAAGCTTCAATCTAATGAGAGTGATGAAGAAAGATCTTTTATTGCTGAGCTTATTCCAAATTGTCCTAATTTAATTGTTCTTCATAACGAAAAGATAGAAGAAACTTTTTATAAAAATAAAAATCGTGACCTATCTTATGGCGCTATTTATAAACTACCAGAAACATTAACTGAGCTTAATGGAGAACAAGAAATTACTGAAGAATTTTTGGAATCTCTTTTTAAGACTGAAGATGAATTAAGATATAAAGAAAAATACGCTGAGTTTACAAAGTTTTTAAACAATAAAATCAAGTCCGCAAATAAGAAAATTTCGTCTATAAATGGTGACCTCAAAAAAGCTGAAGAAAACCAAAAATATAGGGGTTTTGCTGATGAAATTTACACATTAGGCCTAAATTTAAGGTCAAAAGTTGAGGTGCTAGAACTCGCTGGTGAAACTGTAAAACTAGATGCCTCTAAAACACTTTCTGAAAACTGCCAACTCTTCTATAAAAAAGCTAAGAAAGCTAAAGAGACAATGAGGCACTTCCAAACAAATATTGATAATGCTCAAAAATCACTTGATGAATATAACAAAATTTTGAAAGAATTTGAATCTGCTGATGAAAAAGGAAAAGACAAATTAGTTGAGACATATTTTCATGTAAACAAAAAGAAAGAAACACAAGAGACGATTTTTAATCGTCCATGGCGATATAACTTAAATGGAACCTACATTTATTTTGGTAAAAATGCATCCCAAAATGACTACTTAAGTTTCGTTATGAAAATGGATCGTGAATTTTTGTGGATGCACATTAAAAATTTGAGTGGTTCTCATTTAGTTATCTGTTCAAGAAAACCAACTGAAAATGAAATCCTTACCGCAGCAGAGTTTGCTTTACTTTGTTCTCACCAAAAGACTGGTGAAATAATTTATACGAAAAAGAAAAATGTCCGTCGTGGACATACTCTTGGTGAAGCAATTATTAAGAACCAAACAACTATTAAATTAAATTCAATTAGAGAAGAAACTAAGGAAAAGTTTGCTTTAGCAAAACGAGTAGATTAAATTGTGTATTTTTTAATCATGTCAAAACTTGCCAATTCAGGGAAGTTTTTTTGTTTTAAAATTTCATACACCACTATCGCGACAGAATTTGATAAATTAAGGCTTCTTGCAGTAGACATCATCGGAATTCTTAATGTTGTTTCTTTATGAGCACTAAGAATTTCTTTATCAATTCCTGTAGACTCTCTTCCAAACATAACATAAACATCTTCAAGCGGGTCTGAAAAATCAACTTTTGAATACACATTTTTCCCGTATTTTGTGACGAAATATATGGTTTTTCCCGAAAATTTTTCCGAAAAAGTCTCATAAGAATCATAGTAATCAAACTTAGCATCTTTAATATAGTCCATGCCTGCTCTTTGCAGCGCTTTATTGGAAATATCAAAAGGTATAGGACCAATTATATGGACATAAGAATTTGTAGCCATTGCGGTTCTAAGGATATTTCCGGTATTCTGCGGAATCTCTGGATGATAAAGAATAATGTGAATCATATTTCAATTATAACAAAGTAAAAAGAAAAGGGAATAATTCCCTTATTTCTTTACTTCGTAGATTGGTCCATCTCCGAATTTCTTAGTATAACTATCAATACAAGCTTGAATAACGCGTTTTGCCTTTTCAGGATCACGGATGTTATCAACGATTGTGTTTTTACCTTCAAGTTGTTTATAAACAGTGAAGAAGTGTTTGATTTCTCGTAAGATGTGATCTGACATATCAAAGATGTTGTAGATTTCGTTATAGACTGGGTCATTAACTGCAACAGCTAAGATTTTTGCATCTTTATCTCCACCATCTGTCATTTCAAGCATACCAATTGGCCTACATTCAACTAATGCGAGTGGAACAATTGGTTCTGATGAAATAACTAATACATCAAGTGGGTCACCATCATCTGCTAAGGTTCTTGGAATAAAACCATAGTTATGTGGATAGTGGGTTGATGTGTATAGAATACGGTCGAGCTTTAATGCTCCAGAGTATTTGTCTAATTCGTATTTGTTTTTTGATCCTTGAGGGATTTCGATACAAGCCAAAAAGTTTTCTGGTTTGATACTTTCGGGGTTAACACGATGCCATAAATTCATATCTAATCCTCCTTTTGTGACGCCATATTATATATATTGTAAATTACTTTTACAAATAAAACTTTTCAAAGTTTAGTCCTTACCTGCTAATTCAAGACGAATTAATGCTCTTTGTAAAGCTAGTTGAGCGCGTTTAATGTCAACATTATGATTTTTGTCTTTAAGACGTTTTTCGGCTCTTTCCTTTGCAGCCTTAGCTCTATTTTTATCAATATCTTTTTTATTTTCTATGGCGTTACAAACTACACTTATTTTTTCTTTAGTTACATTTATTGCACCACCATGAACTGCATATTCTTCCATTTTCCCATTTTTAATTAAATGCATTGGAGCATATGCTAAAGAACCAATTAAAGGAGTGTGTCCTTTCAAAAATGTTCTATAACCACTACCTAATTTTATGGTTAAAGAATCAACTTCCTCGTTGAGATAAATTCCTTTTGGAGTGATGATTTCAAGCAAAAAACCCATTATTTTCCAGCCTTTTTCTCAATATCTTCAATTGTTCCGACATAAAGGAATGCACTTTCTGGATAGTTATCATATTTGCCATCAAGAATTGCTCTAAATGAACGAACAGTATCTTTTACAGGGACATATTTTCCTGGAATTGCATTAAATCCTTCAGCGACGAAGAATGGTTGAGACAAGAAGTTTCTAATTCTTCTAGCACGATTAACGATTAACTTATCTTCGTCGGAAAGTTCATCCATACCTAAAATAGCAATGATGTCTTGAAGTTCTTTATATCTTTGAAGAATCTTTTGAACTTCGCGAGCAACTTTATAATGTTCTTCTCCAACAATATTTGGATCAAGAATGTTAGATGTTGAATCCAGTGGATCAACAGCAGGATAAATACCTAATGCTGCAGTATTTCTATCTAGAACAGTTTTCGCATCAAGATGCGAGAATGTTGTTGCAGGTGCTGGGTCAGTTAAGTCATCAGCAGGAACATAAATGGCTTGAACTGATGTAATAGAACCATTTTTTGTAGAAGTAATTCTTTCTTGAAGTTGACCCATTTCAGTCGCAAGAGTTGGCTGATAGCCAACAGCACTAGGCATCCTGCCTAAAAGTGCTGAAACTTCACTACCAGCTTGAGTAAATCTAAAGATATTATCAATAAATAGAAGAACATCCTGATGTTCAACATCTCTAAAATATTCAGCCATTGTTAAACCAGAAAGAGCAACTCTCATTCTAGCTCCAGGAGGCTCGTTCATTTGACCGAAAACCAAGGCAGTTTTTGCAAGAACACCAGATGCTTTCATTTCATGGTAAAGGTCATTACCTTCACGAGAACGTTCACCAACACCAGCGAAAACAGAAATACCTTTTTGCTCAGTAGCAATGTTATGAATAAGTTCTTGGATAAGAACTGTTTTGCCAACACCTGCACCACCAAACAAACCAACTTTACCACCTTTCATATATGGGCAAAGAAGGTCAATGACCTTAATGCCGGTTTCAAGGATTTCAGTTTGAACGTTTTGATCTTTAAATGAAGGTGCTTTTCTATGGATTGGAAGGCGAGTTGAGAATGGTTTTTCATCTTTTATTCCGTCGATAGGATCTCCCAAAACATTGAACATTCTACCTAATGTTTCGTTTCCAACTGGTACAGTGATTGGGGAATTTGTGTCTAAGACATCAAGTCCTCTTAACACTCCCTCAGTAGGTCCCATAGCAATACATCTAACAATGTCATCACCAATATGTTGAGCAACTTCAATTGTAAGTGTTGCTTCGCCAGGTAATTTTACAATTAAGGCAGTTAAAAGTTCTGGTAAATGTTCATCTTCAAATCTAACGTCAATAATTGGACCGACGGCTTGAACAACATGACCAATATTTTCTTTTTTCATTATTTTGCCTCCTTATTCTTGTTGACCAGCAACTACTTCAGTAATTTCTTGAGTAATAGCTGCTTGTCTTGCTTTATTAAATTCAATAGTTAACTTATCAATAAGTTCATCAGCATTATCATTTGCATTTTCCATTGCAGTTCTTCTTGATGCTTGTTCGCTGACAGTAGATTCAATAAGTTTTTGATATAAAGAAGAAGTTATGTAAATTGGAACCAACTCTTCAATCAAGGTCTTAAGATTAGGATCGTAGATTGGTTCATATCCATATGATGGGGTTTCTCCTTCTTTGCTAAGTGGGAAAAGTGTAACTAAAGTAGGTTCAAATCTTAGTGAGTTTATATACTTTGTATATACTAGCTTAATAGATTTGTATGTTCCCTTTAAAAATTCTGAATGTAAATAGCGACCAAATTTAATTACATCGGAGTAATCCAATTTATCATTAATAGAAGAATAATCTTTATTAATTTCAAAACCTTCTCTTTCGTAATTAAGCTCACCTTTAATTCCAATTGTCATTAATGTGTCTTTATTTTTATCTAAATTATTATTAACAAAGTTAAAGACATTGGAATTATAAGAAGCACACAAACCGAGATTTGAATTAATAACCACAACTAGGTTTTTCTCCCCTTTTCCTTGAGAAATATATGGGTTTTCTTCATTTCCAAGCACTCCAAAAAGATGAGAAATTATGTCTTCAATTTCCTTTACATAGAACCGATTTGCTTCCATTTTATTTTTGAACTTTTTAAGTTTAACGGTTGCGACAAGTTCCATAGCTTCAGTAATCTTTTTTGTCGATTTTACAGAAGCAATTCTTCTTTTTGTTTTATTAAGTGCCTGTGCCATATTATTTTAATGTCTCGAAGAAATCACTCATTATTTTCTTAAGTGAAGACTCCAAAGAGTCTGAAATAATCTTTTTGCTAACAATTTCCTTTAAAATCTCTTTGTGAGATGAAGAAATATGTGAGTAAAGTTTATTTAATGCAGGTTTAACTTCCTCAACTTTTAATTCATCTAAATAACGATGTTTTGCTGCGAAAAGTTCAATAATTTGTCTTTCAACTGGATAAGTATCATATTGAGCTTGTTTTAATATTTCCATTAAGACATTACCATGTTTAAGAACACGTTTTGTGTCTTCATCAAGATCGCTACCAAATTGAGAGAAAGCTTGAAGTTCACGGAAGTTAGCGAGTTCAATCTTTAAAGAACCAGCGACTTGCTTCATAGCTTTAAGTTGAGCGGCGCTACCAACACGGCTAACCGATAAACCTGAATCGATAGCAGGTCTTTGACCTGCGTTAAATAAATCTGTCATTAAAAAGATTTGACCATCAGTAATCGAAATAACATTTGTTGGAATATATGCAGAAATATCACCTGCTTGAGTTTCGATGATTGGTAGAGCAGTAATTGAACCACCACCATACTCATCATTAAGTTTACAAGCACGTTCGAGTAAACGTGAATGTAAGTAGAAAACATCGCCTGGGTAAGCTTCACGACCACTTGGTCTCTTTAACAAAAGAGAAAGTGTACGATAAGCAACAGCGTGTTTAGATAAATCATCAAAGATGATTAATGTATCTTTACCTTCATCTAACCATTCTTCAGCCATAGCCATACCTGAATAAGGGGCAAGATAAAGTAAAGGGGCAAGTTCACTAGCAGTTGCTGAAACTACAGTTGTGTATTCCATAGCACCTGCTTTGCGCAATTTATCAACAATTGAAGCAACAGTTGAATTCTTTTGCCCAATTGCAACGTAAATACAATTTACGTCTTGTCCTTTTTGGTTAATGATTGTGTCTACAGCAATAGCGGTTTTTCCTGTTTGTCTATCACCAATAATAAGTTCTCTTTGACCTCTTCCAATAGGAATCATAGCGTCAATAGCTTTAATACCTGTTTGAAGTGGAGTGTCAACTGACTTACGGTAAATAACACCTGGTGCAATTCTTTCAACTGGACGAGTTGCTTTTGTTTTAATTTCACCTAAACCATCAAGAGGTTGGCCTAAAGCATTAACAACTCTTCCTAAAAGAGCATCACCAACAGGAACTTCGACAACTTTCTTTGTTCTTCTTACAACGTCACCTTCTTTAATATCGGTATCGTTTCCAAGCAAGACACAACCAACATTTTCTTCTTCAAGGTTCATAACCATTCCGTAAACGGAACGATTAAATTCAACGAGTTCACCTAGCATTGCTTTATCAAGACCATAAACCAAAGCAACACCATCACCTACGGTAATAACAGTGCCAACGTCATTAGAATCAACCTTAGATTCAAAATCGGTAATTTGTTTTTTAATTAAAGCCGAAATTTCTGAAGTTTTAATTTTCATTAGCCGTTTCTCCTTTCTTTTAATTGTTCTTTCATTGTTTCAAGTTTGTACTTAATAGAACCATCAAATACATGATCATGGACCACAACCTTAATACCACCAATTAAGCGGCTATCAATTTTATTTTTAAGTTCTACTTTTTTATGGATTTTTTCTGAAATTACCTGGGAAATATCAAGAATTTTTTCTTTTTCTAAAGGCTCAGTTGAATAAACGAAGCCTTCATAAACATCTAATTCAAAATTAATTCCTTTAGTGATTTCTGAGACAATGTCTTTAAACATATATATCTTATGTTTTGCGACTAGAAGTTTAATAAAATTAGTCAAGTTTTTAAGCCCGTATTCTTTAGTAAGTTCATCAATCACTTTGTTTTTATCATTATTATTTACAAAATAAGATTTAAGGAACTTCAAGACTTCAGGATTAGAATCAAAAGTTTCTTTCACGCTTAAAACTGCAATTTTATATTGCTCAAGTTTTTTCTCTTCTTTAGCAATGCTAACAAGAGCTGATGCGTATCTAGAAACTACTTCTTGCATTATTTACCTTCTTTTAAATCATCAATAAAACTGTCGATGAGTTTTTCGTTGTCTTTTGAATTAACTTCTCTTTCGAGAACTTTGCTTGATGCATTAATCGCGACTGAAACAATTTCGCGATGGATTTCATCTTTGCTTGCCTCAATCTCTTGAGCAATCTCTTCTTTTGTTCTTTGTAATTCGGCGGCTTTTTCTTCTTTTGCTTTATCTAAAATAGCTTGTCTCTCTTTGAGAGCATCTTCTTTTGCTTGTTCTACAATACCCATGGCTTCAATCTTTTTAGCTTTGATTTCTTCGTTTGCTTCAGTTAAAAGTTTTTGAGACTCTTTTTCACGTTTTTCAGCATTTTTAATTTTGTCCTCTACATAGTCGCCTCTTTGTTTGAGCAACTTTTTGACAGGTTTATATGCAAAATAAAATACTGCAATAAGTAAAACAATAAATGCTAAAAATACTGCTAAAGCATCCCATGGGTTAGGGAATAATTTGTCTATGAAGCCTTCTTTAGTAATTCCGCTACAAGCAGTCAAACTTCCAGAAGCTACAGTCGACAATGTTATTAAAGCTAATTTAGACTTTTTCATAACAAAGCCCTCCGAAAATTAAAGAACGAAAAGAATAAGAATTGAGATTAAAAGTGCGTAAATACCACAAGTTTCAACAAGGGCAGCACCAATAATCATGCTAGAACGAAGTTTGCCATACATTTCAGGGTTACGAGCCATACCTTCGATAGCTTTTGCAACTAGTAAGCCTTCACCAAGAGATGAACAACCTGCTGATAAAATTGCGATAGCCGCACCAATTGCTTTTGCTGCTTCTAAATTCATTACATAGCCTCCTTTCTAGGAGCTCTAGCTCCTTCTATTTGTATATCATCTGGCCTTTCTTGCGAGATAAAAAGTGCCGTTAAGAACGTAAACACCATCGTCTGAACAAAACCAGAGAACAAATCAAAATATGCATGTAAAAGTGGAGTAACAATCGGAACAATGAAGATTGAAGATGCTCCACCAGGAATAAATGAGAAAATTGATGAAGAGATTGATTCTAAACCACTATTAATTAAACCAAGTAAAACCCAACCAACAATTGCGTTACCAAACATACGAAGAGTCATTGAGAGTAAAGGAGCCCACATTGACATTAAGTTGATTGGTAAGAAAATTGGGAATGGATCAACATAACGTTTAAAGTAATGGATTTTAGTAAATCTCATTGATGTAAAGTGTATTAATGCAAATGTAACTAAGGCTAAAGTTAAAGGAACTGCCAAGTTATTCATAGGGGTAGGTAGACCTGTAATTCCAATTATAAATGACAAGAAACAGAATGGAATTATTGCAAGCAATAATCCACCAAAATTATCAAATCCTGGCCCCATTGATTCCTGAGTGAAAGCATCTAACTTTTCAACTGCCCATTCAGTAATTTTTAATAAACCTTTTGGTCTTTTAAGTGGGTCTGCAAATTTTGCTCTAATGCCAACATAAATTGCCAAAATGATAAGAACGAAAATAAGCCCTAAAGCTACTATGATCTCGCCAGAAGGATTAAATGTTTTAAAAATATTTGGATCAGAATACTTCTCCATTAATTCTTTCCTTTATGCATTACTTGAATGGCGATTGTGATAAATGTAGAAGGAGCAAAAGCGATTAACATTCCCCAACATGAATTTTTAAAAACTTCAATTTTTGCGACATATTGAAGAACGGCAAGTCCAGCAAATGAACCAACAAAAAGGATTACTCTAACAAAATAAGTTAAAAGGAATAATCCTGCTTTTTGTTCTTTAAAAGTTGCGTTTGACCCAACAAACATTAACCAAATAAAAGCGAACTCAACAGCCGTTCCAATCGCAACACCAATTATCCACCCAGGTTGATTATTAAAAAGTCCTGCGAGTGAGACTAATAAAAGGACAACCGATATTGCCCCTGCAATTAATAGTGATGCCTGAAGCTCACTTAACTTTGTTAATTTGCCTTTCATTACCTTAATATTATTCATTTACAAAAATAAAAAGTCAACAATTGCTGACTTTTTAACCTATTTTCCTCTTTATTTGTTCGCTAGATTTAGACAAGCTATTTTTTGCAAATTACCCGAGATTTCCTGCAAATTTTCGGAAATTTCTACCATTTTTTGGCCTCTTTTGTGTCCTTTGCTAATCTTGCTAATTTAGCGCAAATTTTATTCGCAAAATAACAAGCGATTATAATTTTAAAATAAATTATATTGCGATGCAAAGAATTTTGCTTTTATTATCTATGCAAGCGGTTACATTTTTTTATTGAAAAGACACATGCGCTCGTTTATAATTTATTCGCCCGAAAAGGAGATTTAAACTATGTCATTTACAGTTAAATACCTCGATCAAGAGAAAGTATTTGAGAAGAAAGTTAAAATTCTTGACTTAGTACCAAAAGGAAACAGAGACATTATTTGTTGCAGAGTCAATAATAGACTTAGAGAACTCACATACTACGTTGAAGAGGACTCAAAAGTTGAATTCCTTACAATTAAGGATGAAGACGCCGCAAAAATTTACGAATCTACAGTTAGATTCATTGCAGTTATGGCGTTTGCAAGACTTTATCCAGAACTTAAGGTTAGATTGACACGTAACGTTTCACGTTCTACTTTCATTCAAATCCTTAATCCAGAAGTCTCAGCAACCACAAAAATGAGAGATGCAGTTGAAGCAGAGATGAAAAAGATTATCGATGCTGACTTCCCACTTGTACGCCACAGCTACGAAAAGAAAGAAGCTGCTAAACTTTATAAAAAAGTTGGCTTAGAAGATAAGCTTGAAGCACTCGCATATCGCCCAGAAAGTAAAGTCCATTTATATGAATGTGATGGTTATTACAACTACCTCTTCTCAAGAATGGTTCCATCAACTGGCTATATCAAAGAATTTAAATTAAATCTTTATGTTCCAGGAATGATTCTTCAAACTCCAAGAAGCGAATGTAAAGGTCAAATCCCAGAATTCGTTGATGCTCCTACTTATGGTAAAACATTAAAAGAAGCGCACGTATGGGCGAAGACAGTTAATGCTGATACCGTTGTTAAAATTAACGAACACATTCACAAAGATGGCGTTATCGACTTCATACAGCTTTGCGAAGCAAGACACAACAGAATGCTTTGCGAACTTGGCTCTATAATCGAAAATAACGAAGACATCAGAATCATCTGTATTGCTGGTCCATCAAGCTCTGGTAAAACAACATTTGCAAATAGAGTTCGTATAGAACTTATGTCAAGAGGTTTAAAACCAATTAGAATCTCAATGGATGACTACTATCTTTCCAAAGATCAAGCACCTAAAGATGAAGATGGTAAACCAGATCTTGAATCCATTGAAGCTCTCGACATTGAATTATTCAACCAAAATATGCTTGATTTAATTAATGGAGAAGAAGTTCAACTTCCAAAATTTGATTTCAAACTTGGAAAACGTGTTCCAGGTAGAGTTCTTAAAGTTGGCAAAGGCGAACCAATCATCATTGAAGGTATTCACGCCCTCAATGATCGTATGACAGCCTTAATTCCACGTAACCAAAAATTTAAAATCTTCATTGCTCCACAAGCACAAATCAACCTTGATAACCACTATCCAATTTCAACAGTAGACTTACGTTTACTTCGTAGATTAGTTCGTGACTATCAATTCAGAGGTGCTTCAGCAGAAGAAACAATCGGTATGTGGCCAAGCGTCCGTCGTGGCGAATTTAAATGGATTTACGAAACTCAAGAAGGCGCAGACTTTGTTTATAACTCAATGCTTCCATATGAACTTTGTGTTATGAAGAAATATGCTCAACCTCTTCTTGAAGCAGTTCAACCAGAATCAGTGTACTATCCAGTAGCAGAAAGATTACTCCGTATGCTCAAGTACTTTGACAACATGCCAGATGAATGGGTACCATGTAACTCACTTATGAGAGAGTTTATTGGTGGCTCATGTTACGCTGACTAATTAACAATCAAAAAAGCAGGAAATTCTTAGGAAATCCTGCTTTTTTTATGGAAATTTTACTACTTTTAAAGTTTAAATCTTCTAGAACATTCCACCGCTTTTTTCCAAGCTTCACACATCTTATATGCTTCAACAAGCGGCATCTTTGGAGAAAATGATTTTTGGAAGTTGTGGCATTCTTTAACGTGATCTGTGCCTTTGAAGAAACCAGACTTAAGACCTGCTAGATAGCAAACACCAAGCGCTGTGGTTTCAGTGCAAACAGGTTTTTGAATATCAATATGAAGAATATCACTTTGGAATTGCATTAAAACATCTGAGTTTGTTGCGCCTCCATCAACCTGTAAAGATTTAATCTCAATTTGTGATTCATCACTCATAACATCAAAAACATCTTTACTTTGGAAAGCGATAGCTTGAAGAGTTGCTAAAACAATATGGTTTCTTGTTGTGGCACGAGTCATACCAAACATCGTGCCTCTAACTTCATCATCCCAATATGGGGTTCCAAGTCCTACAAATGCTGGGACAAAGTAAACTCCACCATTATCAGGAACTTTAGAAGCGGCTTCATCACATTCTTTGGCTTCTTTAATAACTTTAATTCCATCTCTTAACCATTGAATAGCCGCACCACCAATAAAGACAGAGCCTTCAAGAGCGTATTTAGTTTTGCCATCAATAGTCCAAGCAATTGTAGTTAATAAACCATTATTAGAAAGAATAGGTTTTTCGCCTGTATTCATTAACATGAAACATCCGGTTCCGTATGTGTTTTTACATTCACCTTCTTTAAAGCATGTATGACCAAAAAGAGATGCTTGTTGGTCGCCTGCAACACCCAAAATATGAATGTCTCTAGCGAAATAATCGAGTTTACCGAAATCAGCTTTTGATTCCATTACTTTTGGAAGCATCTTTTCAGGAATATTAAAAATCTCAAGCAAATCTTTATCCCACTTTAGATCAAAAATGTTAAATAACATTGTTCTTGAGGCATTTGTTGTATCAGTAGCGTGGGTTTTACCTTCGGTTAATTTCCAAATTAACCAAGTATCAATTGTTCCAAATAAAAGTTCTCCTTTTTCAGCTCTTTCTTGAGCATCTTTAACAGCATCCAAAATAAATCTTATTTTCGATGCAGAGAAATACGGGTTAATTAATAAACCAGTTTTATTGTGAATAATTGTTTCTTTCTTAGAAAGAGACTCACAAATTGAAAGCGATTGGCGTGATTGCCAAACAATCGCATTATAAATTGGTTTTCCAGTTTTCTTTTCCCAAATAACTGTTGTCTCACGTTGATTAGTAATACCAACTGAATCAATTTCAGACCAAGTAGTATTTGCTTTAATTAAGACGTTATTAATAACATCTACAACTGAGCTCCAAATTTCAATTGGGTCTGCTTCAACATAACCTTCATGAGGATAATAAAGGACGACTTCTTTTGAAGCTGATGCTACAAGTTCTCCTTTTTTATTAAAAAGAATAGCTCTTGAAGAAGTAGTTCCCTGGTCAATTGATAAAATATATTTTTTCATTATCTAGTCCTCAACATCTTTTCAATAGCATCTACGTCTTTAGCGATGCCATCTGAAAGAACTTCTGATCCGTTTTCAGTAATTAAAACATCATCTTCGATTCTCACTCCAATGCCTAAATCTTTGAAATAAAGACCTGGTTCACATGTAACAACATTGCCAGGGACAAGTTTATCTTCTTTGCTTCCGAAATCATGAGTATCCAACCCTAGGAAATGGGAAACAGAATGATAATAAACTTTTGATATTTCTTCTCTAGAAGAAATTAATCCTTTTTCTAAGCATTCTTCTGCTAAAAAGTTTTTCGCAAATTCATTTGCCTCAAACAATGTAATTCCAGGGCGCATAAATTTAGAAGTTTGTTTATTGCAATTCAAAACAATTTCATAAATTTTTCTTTGAAGTTCATTATATTTTCCACTTGCTGGATAAGTTCTAGAAATGTCTGCTGCATAATAATCTCTACTAGCACCAACATCAAATAAGACCAAGTCATCTTTTTTGACCATTGATCCTTGTTGTGGATAATGAAGAATTGTTGCATTTTCACCTGCTGCAACTATTGATTGAAATGCGAATAAAGAATCTTGGTCTTCTCTAACAGCAAACTCGAAAGAGTTTCTTAAATTATATTCATGTTTTCCTGGACCTAAATCCAATAAAGCGTGTTTTAAACCTAAATCAGTTGTAGCAATAGCTTCACGAATAAGTTCGATTTCAGCTTCAGATTTTATTTTGCGAAGTTCACCAATTTTAGCGTTGCAATCTTCAACTTCTAAGTGATGAACAACTTCAAGTTCTTTTTTATAAGTTAATGTTGATTTTGACTCTGCAATTTTTAGTTCTGGCTCTAAATCTAAGTAAAACTTAGAAATCTTTTCGCCCATCTTGTTATTATCCTCAAAAAAGGCGAGCATTTTTCCTTCAAAAGTAGTGCGAACACAAACATTTTCAATACCAGAAATTTCACGTGCTTCTTTTAAAGAAAGTTTATAGCCAATCCACTTTTCAATCTTTTCATCTTTTTCATCTATAAATAGATAACTGAGTTTTTCTGAATCATTTTTGATTAAAAGTAAAATTGAGTTTTCTTGAGAAATACCAGTTAGGTAATAGAAATTTTTATTTGGCACAAATGCATAATTCTCATCACCAGATTTCTTTCTTCCAACACCAGAGAAGAGAATAGTAACTGAATTATCTTCTAATGTGTTAAAAAATTTGTTTCTTCTTAAGATGTATTCGTTTTTGTCTATCATAGTTCTACCTTCTATAAACTTTTCGTTTTCCTATTAACTCAATGTTTGCGTGAGGGAATGCGTTTGCAAGTCTTTCTCCGGCATCTTCGTCCCCTAGAACATCAACACATATTTTATCTTCATATTTTATATTTTCAAATGAAAATCCCCAGGTTTTTCCTAATCTTTTGAGTTCATCAAAGTCTTTATAAGACACAACAACCTTGTAACCATAGCTATGTTTTATCTCGACAATATCTGCTGAATTTATAGTTTGGACACCTGTTTCAAGATAAGTTGACATAAGTCTAGACGCTCCAAGTAAAACTCCACCAAAGTAACGAACAACCACTAAAAGTGACTCATCCATTTCTTTCTTTTCAAGTAATTCTAAAAGTGGTCTTCCAGCTGTTTTTGAAGGTTCACCATCATCAGAGCACTTCTTATTTCCATTAACGACATAGGCATAACAATAATGTTTTGCCTTAGGATATTGTTTTCTAATATCTAAAAGATATTGTTTAACAGATTCAACACTTGTAGCGTGCATTAAAATCCCAATAAAGGATGATTTGTCTCTAATTAAGGTTATCTCCGCTTTTTCTAAACTTGTAAACATTAGAAATAATTATACTATCTTTCAAAGAAAATACATATAATATAAAGCAATGGAAAAACCTAGATTCACAAACGGATATAGAAATAGCAACATTGAACATCCTATTGATGCAGACATGTTTCCTATTAAAAAACAAATTGCTCTTTTTACTATTGGGTGGTTTGGACTAAACGTTTTAGCTACTCTAATCCAATTTATTTTAGTTGGGGCCAATAAAATTATTGGTAATTCAGATACTTATAATTTAAGCATTCTTACCAATACAATTGGTTATATTGCTTTATGCGTAATTTTAGTGCTTGTAGCTAATAAAGATCTTGTTAAGTTAACACCATCATTTAAGAAAGTTAAACCATATATTGCGGGTCTAATATGCTTTGGAGCTATATTTGCTTTCAATGTTTTGTATGGAAATTTAATAAATTTACTTGGAATTAAAGCGACAAGTAACGCCAATCAAGAGGCGCTTGATAATGCTGCTGCTAAATACACAATGACCTCCATTGTTTTATTTGGCATTATTGCTCCTATATGTGAAGAATTAACATACCGAGTTGGCTTATTCTCGTTATGCAAAAGAAGATCGAATGTTTTTGCTTACATTGTTAGCACACTAATTTTTGCTTTTATTCATTTCAATCTCGATCTTTCGAGCACTAAAGCGTTCGTTAATGAGCTTTTAAACTTACCATATTATATGTTTGCTGGATTCATATTTGCCTTAACATATGATAAGTTTGGGCTTGCTGGTTCTTTAACTGCTCACATAGTCAATAACGTATTATCGTTCACTGTTTTCACTCAACTTTTATAATGGAAAAGACTAGACATTTTAATATTCTCGATGGCTTTGTGTTAAAGATATTAGCCATCGTTTTTATGACTTTAGATCATATTGGTTTTTTCTTGGAAGAAGTTGAAAATTGCCAGGAAATCGCTAATATTTTTAGACTTTTGGGTCGTTTTTCATTCCCTTTAATTATCTTTTTACTTGTGGAAGGAATCATCCATTCAAAACACATTGGTAAGTACTTTATTAGATTAGGAATCTTAGCCGGAGCTTTTATGGTTGGGCAATTAGTTTTTTACGCAATCGACAAAACAAATGCCACAACAATGTATTCTCCTGCAATTGATTTAATATTAACGGCCACTATTGTTTACTTACTAAAAAGAAAAGATAAGTGGTCATTGATGGCGATACTTCCATTTGCATGGGTTATTCTTTGTTATGTTATTCGTTATTTAGAATTTGTAAATCATAAACCTATTGATTGGATTCCGTTTGTTCTTAGACCTGATTATTTGATTTTTGGGCCGTTACTTGGAATTGTTTTCTATTATTCTCACTCGTTAGCAAAAATCTTCTTCAATTCGAAAGAAGAAACGAAAGTTTTTATTGGCACCACCTATGAACAAATAACATATAATGTTATAAGCGCTACTTCATTAATAATTTTAACTATTCTTATAATGGTTTTTGATTCTTACACTGTTTATGTTCTTTCTCGAATAGAATGGCAGTTCTATGCACTTTTTGCATTTATCCCAATTTTGTTTTATTCCGGAAAACGTGGCTACAATCCAAAATGGTTTCAATATGGATGCTATATTTATTTTCCAGCGCATCTTATTTTATTATTTTTAATTTTTCTTTTAATATAATAGCGGGGTGAAAATTATGATTAAACATTTACAAAATGCTGACGAATTCGAAAAAGAAGTCCAAGGGGATATTGTTTTAGTAGATTTCTTTGCTGAATGGTGTGGGCCATGCCAAATGCTTGCACCAGTTCTTGAACAATTTACAAACGAAACAAATATTAAGGTTGTAAAAATTGATGTTGATGAGGTTCCTGAACTCGCAAGACAATTTAGAGTCATGTCTATTCCAACATTAATGGTCTTTAAAGATGGCAAGTTTGTTAATAAACAATTAGGTTATATGCCAATCGAGACTCTTAAAGAATTTGTTAAGTAAAAAACTCTTTAATAAATTAAAACAGTGTGATATTATTTTTCTCGCTGAAAGGATCATTGGTCTATCGGTTTATGATGCCTCCCTGTCACGGAGGCGAGACGAGTTCGACTCTCGTATGATCCGCCAGAATGCAGATGTAGTTCAATGGTAGAACTTCAGCCTTCCAAGCTGACTACACGGGTTCGATTCCCGCCATCTGCTCCATTATAAATAGTACCCCAATTTCTGGACAAAAATTTGAAAGAAAATGGGGTTTTATTTATGTTCAAATTTGATGTTAATTTTAAGCTTAAGGTGATTGAAGCTTACAAAAATCACTGACTTTGTCAGTGTTTTTTTATTTCAATTTTTGAATTGAAATAGAGAATATTTAAACTATAATTTTTAATTATGAATCCAATATTCTGGCTATTAATTTATGCGGTACTAGCATCTCTTGTTGTATTCTTATCAATTAAACTTGCAAACTATGTCGATTTATTAGATAAAAAGACAAAAGTTTCTGGTGCATTACTTGGTGGAATACTTTTAGCAGGCGTTACTTCTTTACCTGAATTATTTACTTCTTTAACAGGTACACTACTTGTTAATGATAACCAACTTGTTCTCGGAAATATCATGGGAAGTGACTTTTTTGACATCGTTATTTTTGGTGTTGTGTATTTCTTGTTCTTTAAGAAATTCGTGCAAGGTAAAGTTGGTAAACAGCATTATATTACATCAATATTTATATTTTTAATGCTAATTACTGTGACTGTCGCTGCTTTTGTCTTTGACAAAAACGGTTGGTTATTAGGAGAGTGGTTTAACCCAATGTCAATTTTAATAATTGCCATTTATGTTGTTTCAGTAATTCTTACTCCTAAAACTGAAGAGAAGGAAGAAAAAGAAGAAACTACATCAAAACTTACAGTTAAGCAAATCTGGATTTTACTCGCAATTTTCTCAGTTCTCTTAATTGGTGCTTCTGTCTCTGTTACTTATGTAACAGAACAAATTGTTACTGAATTTAAAATCGGAAATACATTCGGTGGTTCATTATTCCTTGGTGTTGCTACCTCTTTACCAGAAGTCACCGCCACCATTTCTCTTTGTAAGAAGAAAAACTTTGATGCCGCTTATGGCGATATTCTTGGAAGCTGTGTATTCAATGTGATCATTCTTGCACTTGCTGATGCAATTTCATTTAATGCTGGTCCTTTATATCACATTACTTCAGATTCACTAATGTTAATTATCGGAACAGCAATTGCGCTTGTTTTAACTGTTGTTTCCATTCTCTTTATTAGATCAAAATTCTTCAAAGATGACATTAAATCACGAATTATTTTATATTCTATTGCTACTTTATTAATCTCTTCATACATCGTTTATCTCGCACTTGCATCAGCAGGAGTTAAATTAATTTAATATGTTTGATTTATTAGTTGCATCCAATAATCAACACAAAATTAAAGAATACCAAGAAATGTTTTCGGGTTATGAAGTTAAAGTTCATTCTCCTAAAGAGCTTGGTATTAATGTAAATCCAGACGAAAACGGAACAACTTACGAAGAAAACTCTCTAATTAAAGCTAAAGCATTAGCGGAATTTACTAAAATGCCTGTTATAGCTGATGATTCTGGACTTAATGTAGTGGCTTTAAATAACTTCCCTGGAATTCACTCTTCTAGATTTGCTGATTCATGGGGTGGAAATGCTGTCGCAAATTTAAAATTAATTGAAAAATTAGCGGAATTTCCTGATAAATCTGCTTTTTTTACCTGTGTAATTACTTTATTAAATGTTGAAGATAAACCAGTAGTTTTTAAAGGAATTTGCCCTGGTAAAATTCTAGATAAACCTCAAGGTGAAGGTGGATTTGGCTATGATCCTATCTTCTACTGTAATGAAGCAAAACAATGTTTCGGAACTGCTCCAGAAGAAATAAAAAATAAATATTCTCATAGAGCCAAAGCAATGGAGCAACTAATTGAATATTTAAGATCTAAAAAACTTATTTGATAATCGTTAATACAAAACCAGCAATAATTAAGAATTCAGCAACAAGGTACGTCAGCATAATATAAAAGTCGTACCTTTTAAATTTGTGTCCGAAGTGTGTCCAGACAAGAATTGAATCAGAAACAATAAAGACAAACGAACCAATTAAAGATAAGAACATATAAGAGCCAATTGTTGACATAGCAAAGCTAAACACTGGAATATAAACAGCCAAAATTGCAAAATAAAAGGATTGAGCAATCATATTTAACATTGATCTTTTATTCCCTCTTTTTAGTGTGGCGAACATTGTTAAAGCAACAACAAGATAAGTAAAAATAAATATTATGTGATGGAACCATCTTATATGCGCTTCTCCAACAATCATGAATAAACATTCAAAAATATAGGCTAAGTGAGACACAAAGAAACAAATAACACCTAAGTTAAAAGTTTTTTTCCTTAAAACAAAAATGTCGCCAAACATTGCTAAGAAGGCGCCAATATAGATTAATGGTTGATTTGGAAGCGCAAAAACTGCGGCAATGCCAAGCATTAACATGCAGGCAAATTTTTCTTTTCTTCTAAATCTTTGGTTTTCGGTGAATGCAAAAATAAACTGAAGAATAGATGCAACGAAAAATAATCCTAAGAATACGTAGACAACTACTGGATATTTCATATTTTCATTATAGTCATGTTTATGCTTTATTAAAATAAAAATAATGTTATAATACTTTTCGCTGGAGTAGTACCCAAGAGGCTCAAGGGGACGGTTTGCTAAACCGTTAGACCGGGTAACTGGTGCGCGAGTTCGAACCTCGCCTACTCCGCCAGGAAAGAAAAAAGCACTTATTTGTGCTTTTCTTTTTTTGCAAAATCCCTAGGAATTCCTTGAAATTTCTTATTTTTATATCTATTCATTAAAGGTTTTCTTTAAGACCAAGATGTTCTTATTGTTCACTCTTTGATAAGAATATTCATCCATAATGTTTTTAACAATTAGTAAACCAAGTCCGCCAATTTTTTGTTTTTTAGCTTCACCAGAAATTGGGGTGTCCTCAACCTCTAATTGATTAAATTCAACAGCACTATCGATAATTGTTAACACAAATTCTTTTTTATCTTCGTTAAAAAGTAAACGAATAAAGATTGGTCCACCGTTATTTTTATAACCGTGGTTGATGATATTTGAGGCAAGTTCGTCACCAACTATCAAAAGTTTATTTGTAAATTCGCCTGAAAAATTATGTCTTGCAGAGAAATCTTTAATGAAGCCAAGAATATCGACGGTATTTTCTTTTTTGGCTTCAAAATGTTTTTGATCGTATTGTAAATTATCACCTTTATATCTTAATGTTAAAATTGTTATATCGTCACTTTGAGGTGCATCTTTAACAAATTCTGCAATTTCATCTTTAATCTGACTATGGAGCTCAATTGTGCACGTGTAGTTTTTCTCATTAAAAACATTAAGGAATCTACTTTCACCAAATAGTTTTCCTTCTCCATTTTTTGCTTCAGTAATTCCGTCAGTATATAAAGTAATAGTCTCACCTGGTTTTAAAATAATTTCGTCATCAACAACATTTGAATTTTCAAAACAGCCTAAAATTAAACCCGGTTTACTATTTAAAAATTTATAATTTTTATTTGAACCAATAATAGGTGGATTATGACCTGCATTTGCATAAACAAGTTTACCTGTTATTTTGTCTAAAATAGCAAGAAAACAAGTTACAAACATGAAGTCAGTATTTCCTTTAAAAATTGATTTATTAACTGCTTTAAGAATTTCGGATGGGCTTTTTCCTTTAGTTGCAAAGTCTCTAAATGAAGTGATTGTCTTCATCATAAACATAGCAGCAGGAACGCCTTTACCAGAAACATCTCCAATTAAAATAGCGACGTGGTCTTTATCAATATCAACATAATCATAAAGATCTCCACCAACTTCTTTTGCGGCTCTTAGTTCGCCTAAGATTTCTACACCGTCATTAGACGCAAATTCACCTGGAAGTGTATTTAGTTGGATACCTTTAGCAACTTCTAGCTCTGTTTTTGCTTTTTCTTGTTCATCGTGAGCTCTAATTTCAGCATCAAGAAGTTTATATGTTCTTTTATTTAAAAGATTACTTACCATAAAGAACAACGTAACAATCATCGCTCTAGGGAAATAATAGAAAATAAGAGCTTTAATGTAACGGTTATTTCCGTTTTTAGCAAGTTGAGCTAAAAGCTCTTTTCGTTCAGCAAATGTTTCAACTGTTCCGATTGTACCATCTTTTAAAATGACACCACCACCAAACAAGTTTTCATCAAATTCACCAAAAAACATGCCTAAATACATGCAAATAAGCATTGCAACAATAGTCACAACATAAACTACACGCCCTAGCGTAGGATTGTAATAGTGATTCGCGATCAAAATAATAAATGGCCAGAATAAAAGAGAATGTTTTGGAATTGATATATTTAATGCAATAACAACAGCTAAAAGTGAGAATATTATAAAATATTTATAAGCAGGTCTTCTTACAAGATCAGTTTTCACAAGAAAAAGTGGTACAAATAACAATACTGCTGCTGTAGGGAATAAAATCATGACAACTGGGAAAAAATGATCAGGAATTGTAAATACTCTTGCTAAATACAAAGCCCAAATAATTAAAGCTAAAATACCAGCAGCTGCATTAACAAAAGACATATGCCTATTGGCATCTGCTTCATTATCATGATAAGCGTCAATAAATTGTCTTTCTTTTGAAACCATAATTAATCAATTTTTAAAATACTAGTAAAACCTACCATTTTAAAAATATTTAAAACATCCTTTGGAGTATGAATAATTGAAGTATTATCACATTGTTGTTTAAGTCTAATAATTATTCTAAGACCAGCAGATGAAATATAAGTCAAATCTTTTAAATCCAAAACAATTGATTTAAAGGAATTTGTTTTAAGTATTTCTTCAATTTCTTTCTCAACATCTTCAGAATTAAAAGAATTAAGTTCTCCTTCTAAGAAGAGTGTAAGTACATCTTTTTCTAAACTATGTTTCATTTTATTAGCCTCCACTAATTAGTATCAAGTCTTTGTCTTTCAACAAGTTCGGCAAACTTGCCATTTTTAGCAATCAAAGTTTTATAATCTCCTTGCTCTATAATTTTGCCACCCTCAAGCATAATAATTCGATCAGCATTTTTAATTGTTGATAGTCTATGCGCGATTACAATACGTGTACAATTGAGTTTGCTGATTGAATCTGAAATAGATTTTTGGGTTTTATTATCTAAAGCGGATGTTGCCTCATCAAAGATGAGAATTTTAGGTTTATGGACGATTGCTCTAGCAATCATAATCCTTTGTTTTTGACCACCAGAGATACCACCTTGACCTTCCGATATAACAGTTCTCATTCCCATTGGCATTTCTCTAATATCTTCGGCAATATTAGCAATCTCCGCTGCTTCCCAAGCATCTTCGTTTTTTAGACTTGGGTTAGAAATAATGATGTTAGAAAGAATATCAGCATGGAATAAAGTTCCGTTTTGCATAACAGTACCAATATTCTTTCTTAATGAAGTTAAATTAACATCATTAATGTTTATATTATCATATAATACTTCACCATTTATAGGTTTTTCGAAACCAAGTAAAAGTCTCACCAATGTAGATTTACCACAACCTGTTTGACCAACTATTGCAAGATATTCGCCTTCTTTAATGTCTAAATTAAACTTATTTATAATAAGTGGACCAGTTTCAGTGTATCTAAAGGAGACATCTTTAATTGTGATATTTCCAGTAATGTGTTTAAGTTCAATTTTTCCTTCATTAGATTCAGGTTCACTTTCCAAAATTGGGCGAGCCATTTCATAAATTGGTTGAATTGTAAATAAGGTACTAGCAACTTGAGATAAAGATGCAAAAGCAGCAGATAAAACACCATAGCTAGACATAAATGCCATGTAACTACTTGCATCAATGTTGTTTTTGGCAGCCACAAAATAAATAAGTAGAGTACCCAATAATGAAATTAATAAGGACAATGCTCCACTAAGTTTTAAAATCATAGGAGGATTGTATTTAAGTTTTGCACTCTTAGAATAAGCACTAGCCCATTTTGCAAAAATACGTTTTTCGCTTCCAGAAAGTCTAATCTTTTGGATGCCATTAATCATTTCATAAGTAACACCAGCTTCTTTAGCGCTTAGTTCAAGTTGTTTTTTAGCAAATTCTTTCTGAATAAAAGAAATTAAAATTGTAAAACTTGTGTTTACAAATAAAATAAGTACAACAGGCCAAATTAAGGATGGAGCAAAACCAATTAATTGGAATACATAAGCAAAAGACATAATAACCGAAGTTAGCGTTGTAAACATTCCTGCAATGATTAATCTTGCTAAATAAACTACATTGCTAAATCTTAAGCCAAGTTCACCGGTATTATGTTTCTTAAAGAAAGAGGCTGGGAGAGATAAAACTCTCATCATTGTGGCTTCTTGAATAGATTTCTCAATCTTAGTTGAAACTTTAATATTGATGAAAGACTGAACCGCTTTTACTAATAGTAAACCTGTTGCGGCGGCTACGACAAAACTTGAAATTAAAATAAAGAATGGGATTTCACCTTTGCTAACAACTTCACCAGTCAATCTCTTAGTGAGATAAGGAATTAAAAGTCCGACACCAGAGGCGGCAATTGTAAACAAAATAAGCAAAATTAAATCCAATGGTTTAACCGATTTCTTTAAGTAAGAAGCGTAGCCTTTAAATGAAATTTTTGATTTTGGAAGTGGACGATAGAAAGTATATGCTTCAAGTTCTAGTCCGTTCACTAAATAAGAATCAATAGTAGCTCTTTTTCCTGTCGCGTAATTTATATAATAGTATTTATCCTTTCCTTTAGGGAAAAGTAAAACTGGAGAGTTATTAAATGGGACAAAAATAAGGATTGGAAACTTGTTATTGTCGGAATAAGATTTATCTAAATTGATCTTTCTATAAACGAAATCCGTTTGTGAAATAACATAATTTAATTTATCTTCAAAATTATCAATAGACTTTGGAATATCAATAGGTTGATGGTTGAAATATGAAAGTATTTGACTAATAACAAAGTTATCTTTTATTTGTTCGTCAGTCAAACTTTCTTTATTATCGACTTTTAATCCAGCAAGCGACATGAAAGATTCTTCGAATGTTTTTGCATCGAGTTCTTTTCTTTGTTTTACTTGCTCTTCAAACCAACCCATGTTTACTCCTTTCTAATCATTTGTAACAAGTTCATAATATGAACTTTTATTTTTCATTAATTCTTCGTGAGTTCCTTGCTCCACAATTACGCCCTTATTAAGGACAACAATCAAATCAGCATCCCTAATAGTAGATAATCTATGAGCAATAACAATTGTTGTGATGCCACGAGCTTTAATTGCTTTAACAACTTCAGATTCTGTTTTAGCGTCTAACGCACTTGTAGCTTCATCTAAGATGATGATGCTTGGATCAGAAGCTAAAGAACGAGCAATCTCAAGTCTTTGTTTCTCACCACCAGAGAAGTTTTTGCCGCCTTCTAAAACTGGAGCATTATAACCACCTTCTCTTGCCATGATTTGTTTATGTATTTGAGCATCATTACATGCCATTATTACTTCGTAATCTTCAATAGATTCATCCCACATTTTAATATTATTTAAAATTGTGTCTTCATACATTGTTATATCTTGATCAACAACTGCAATTGATGAAGTAAAAATTTCGTGATCAATTTCAGTAATCTTCTTGCCATTAAAAATAATTTCTCCTGACCAAGGTGAATATAAACCTGAAATTAATTTTGACAATGTTGATTTTCCGCTTCCTGTTGAACCAACAATTGCAACCTTTTGTCCTTGTTTTATTTCCAGATTAAAATTCTTTAAAATTGGTTCGTCTAGTCTAGAATAACCAAAAGTTATATCTTTCAAAATGAGGTTACCTTTAATTTTTGAAACATTGTCAGTCTTGATTTCGCGAATAACATTTTCATCTAAAGGATATTCCAAAACATCATCCACTCTTTCCATCATTGTTCTCATTTCTTGTAATGTTTGACCACTTGAAATAAGAGTGTTAACAGGTTGCATAAATGAACCAAGTAAACCTTGGAAAGCTAAAATTGAACCGATTGTGAATTCACCTTTAATGGTGAAGAAAACACCAAGAATTAATATTGAATAGTTCGCAAGCATTGCAGCAAATGAAGGAATTAAACCTAGTGATGCATTTATTTTCGACATTCTAAGTTTTCCTTTAACAACATCGTTTTGAACATCAGACCAAGATTCAAAATAAGCTTGCTCAGCACCATTTGATTTAATTGTTTCGACCATTTCAATGCCTTTTGAAGTCATGCCAGAAAGTCTTGCATTATCTCTAGCTTGAACACGAGAAATATTAACCCTGACTTTAGAAATTCTTGTCGACACAAAGATATTTATAAGGACTGTTATTACTCCCACAAGAGATAAAATCCAGCTCTTATTAATCATTACAAACAGATAAACAACAATCATAATTGTGTTAAATAATAAAGGAGCGAAAACATTAACCAATGTTTCTGCAATTGATGCATTTTCAGATTGACGTCCTTGCAAATCTCCAACCATTCTTTGTGAGAAGAATTCAATAGGGAGTCTTAAAATTCTCCACATATAAGTTGTTGAACCAATTAAATCTAGTTTGCCTCGAATCTTATATTGCGATATGCTCTGAATTATTGTTACAACGACTTGTAGCAAAGCTACACTTGCAAATACTAGGATAAATGGCAATAGCCATGATGGGTTTTGCCCACCTAAAAGTTTATCGACAAAAACTTGGCTCATAGCAGGCGAAATAATACTAAAAACATAGAAAATAATTGTCGTAATTGAAAAGAAGATAATTAATGGCAAAGCGCCTTTAAGACGTTTCTTAGCAAATGAGAAAATTGATTTTCTTTTTCCACTAGGAACAAAATTTTCATCTGGAACAAGTTCTAGATAAATTCCTGTAAATATTTTATCAAAAGTCTTCAAATCGACTTTAACAAGTCCTTTAGCTGGGTCATTAATAATTGCTTTATTACCCCTAAAACCATTTAAAACAACAAAGTGGCCTCCACCCCAGTGAATGATCGCTGGAAATTTGCCTCTTTCTTTTAATTTTTGAATATTGTAAGCATAACCTGATGTTTTAAACCCATATTTTTGAGCTGCTCTAAGAATATTCTTAGCGTTACTTCCGTTTCTAGAAACACCACAATCAACTCTAACTTGTTCAAGAGGCACCCACTTTCCATAGTAAGCCATAACCATTGTTAAAGAAGCCGCTCCACATTCTAGAGCTTCTAATTGCATGATTAACGGAGTATTTGCAACTCCCTTGCCTTTAGTCTTTGGTTTCTTTACCTTTTCCATAATTATTTGATCAAGTATTCTATTGGTTTAATTTCATTAATAATGGTGTATTCGTACTCTCCATCAGCCAATGCAAAATGAGAAATAATAGGCTTTTTCTCAACAATTTTTAAGATTTCGCCTTCTAAATTATTAATATAAACTTTTTGGCCAACCTTTAATTTAGAAATAGAATTAGCGTCAACCACAAGAGTAACTTCAGAACTGACAATTTTCGCTTTGCCTATAATTTTGTCTTTAATTCTAAAAACACAAGACCATACAAAAAGGCCCACAATAAGAGAAAAGACAACTCCTAAAGCAATCCATGTAACTGGAGAAGAATATTGCAATTTTTTTTCTAGTTCTTCTGGATTAGAGATGCTAACTTTATTCTTTTTCATAATAATGATTATATCATTAATTTAGATTGCGTAAAACACAATCTAAATAAAAAATGCCAAACTCAATTTGCTGGCATTGTCAAAGAAAGAAAATTCTAAATATTTAAAGGATTTTGTAAATGAAAATCTTTTAAAGTTTCTGTAACTTTTTCATACCAACCATTTTCAAAGAAAATGCATTTAGTAATATCTTCATGGTAGAAATTAATATCTTTAGAATATAATAAGCCCAAAGCAGGGCAACCACCGGTACAGGCTTTGTAGTATTTACAATTACCACATTTATCATTCTCAATAATTTGTTTAAATAATGGCGCCATTGCTAAATCTAGATAGGGACTATTTTTCACTAATTCTTTTAAAGGCGTTTTAAACAAATTTCCTAAACTGATACCTTTTTCCAAAAAGTAACCAGACATTTGTAAGCATGGAACAACTTCTCCTTTTGAAGAAACAGCGATCATTCCGCGGTTACCTTTACACATTGGAATACGAATATTAAATTCATCTTTATTACAAGAAATAGGTACAAGTGAGTAAAGTTTGTGCCTTGGATAAATTCGTAAAAACTGCCAAACATCAACAGTCATTTTCATCCCAGATTTCATGAATTTTGCCGCAAAATCCAGCATATTTTCGTAATATTCTTCAATTGTTAAAGATGATTGAGGTGCGTTCTTTTCCCATCGAGGAGCTTCAGTTGTTCTTATAATTCTCATCTCATCAACGCCCATCTTATCAAGTAGTTTTGCGGTATCAAACATCGAATTCAAATTCTTACGATTAACTTGAACTTGGGCTTTCACTCTGAAGCCATTTTTGATGCATAATTCAATAGCTTTTAAAGTAAGTTCTTCAGCTTTAGGATGTTGTCTAATCCAGTTATGATAACCAATTCCATCATAAGAAATTTTTATTAAAGGATAGCAACCTATTTCTTTAAAGAAATCAAGCATCTTTTGGTTAATTAGTAAGCCATTAGTGTTAAGCTCAAAAATGAACATATTTCTTTCATAAATAGCTTTTACAATATCTAAAAATTTACGATGAACTAATGGCTCACCACCAGTTAATGTAAAACAATGAATGCCAATCTCTTTTGCTTGATCTAAGATATTTAAAATTTCTTCAAAAGAGAGTTCGGAATTTAGTGGAGCGTTATCTTTTGCATTGAAACAATGCAAACAATTAAGATTACATTTTCCAGTAATCATTAGATTCATACGTGGAAAATAGTAGTTATCATACTCCTTTAACTTGGACCATTCATTTAACTTATCGCCTTTGTTACATTCTTCAATGAGGTTTCTATTTTTTAATTCTTGAATTATTTTGTTATTTTCTAAATCGTGTTCTCCATCGCATAGCAAAAGGATTTCAAATTCTTCCTTTGAAACCCCAAGAGCTTGATCGATGCCTTTTTTATAAATTGAACGATCAACATATCTCCATTTTCTTAATGCAACATTATCTTTTAAACGGAAAAACATTATTAACTTTCAATTTTTCTATTATGCGCTGAATCTTCTTTATCTGTTTCACTAGAACAAGCGCCACCTGATACAGCTTTTAGTTGCTCATCATTTAATTCAACACCTTCATCTTTAGCAAGTTGCATTAAATCACGAACATCGCTACATTGTTGCACTTTAATTATTTGTTCCTCAGTTAAACCTTTTAACAATTCTTTCCTCATAATCAATTCCAATCCTGAATGTATTCTATCAAAGCATCTGCCACAAATGTGTCACAGTTAGTTAATCTTTTTTGCTATCTTATCTAACGTTTCCTTTTGGTAGCGGTAAACATTTATTATTCTATCTAATAATTCAGGTGTATAAAATTCTGATTTTGTTAATATTTCGATTATTTCATTCTCGAAACCATCAAGTCGTTTTGGGTCATACCAAGAATAATCCCAATCAGGATTTAGCTCATTAAAGACATAGAAAAGTACTAGATATGTTCCTTTATTAATGTTAGAAACAAACTTTCTTCCTGACTGAGAAGTCCCGAAAGCTCCTGCTAAATCGTATAAAGGAGACATTCTTAGTTTTCCTGTTTTATTATTTTTAATAATAGAAATGTTATCAAAATGTAAATCGGAAATGAAACATAAGTGTCTAACACATGTAATTTTAATGAAAAATTCTTTAATTCCTGGAATATTAGAGTGCTCTATTAGTTTAAAAAATTCATTTTGGACTTCTCTATTATTAAATCTTTTTAAATAAGTGTGAAAAACATCAGACTTAAAATAATTTGAAAGCGGAACTAATTCTTCATCAATTCCAATAAGTACAGGTGCTGCTGAAGCATAATTATTTCCAATTTTTTTAAGTTCATAATGCAGAACTTGATCATCTGGAAATATTCTTCTAGCAAGTCTTGAACCTAAAACTTCACCAAGAGCTTCTGCGCTGCTATTTTTATCTCTAGAAAATTTATAAAGCTTTGGACCATTATCCCAAATCCATCCTTTTACTGCCCAACCATTAGTAACAATATCAGGAACATTTAAATCACAATTTGTTAGTTTCTCATAATCTTTATTTAACACCGCTCTTCCAAAGGAATCATCCCACTTGTTAGTAAAGAAATTTATATCTTCGTATTTTAATTTTTCACCCTCTTTTTTAAACCAATAATGGTTTGTTAAAGATAAGCCGTGTCCTTTAAAAGATAGTTCAAATCCATTCTTACTATTAGTAGCTTTAAGAATTTCATCGTAATCATATCTTTGAGGTGCAATAGATCTTGAATTGAAAAATTTCAAAAGTGCGGTATCCT
Organism: uncultured Caryophanales bacterium; assembly: GCA_946624155.1. The sequence continues at coordinate 7,287 of CAMORU010000002.1, read as the reverse complement.
CGTCATAAAGTGGATGCAAAACTCCAAAAGGAGCTTTATCAAAATGCTCTAATTTTTCTATTATATGAACAACTCGTTTAGGTTCTGATTCATATGAAAAAGAAAGAACTTCATAATTCTTAAACATCAAAATAAGCTTATTTGTTCTTTCAATTTCAGACATTTTAAATAAATTCTAATCTATTTTTATTCATCAAATATTGGCCATGAATATTGCATCATGTATTCGCCTCGATAAAGTCTTACAGCGTTTGGATTATCTTTTTTATATTCGTAAGCATCGCAATCAACTTTATCAACATCAATATAACATTCGTTATGGCGTTTAACGAAAACATCCTCACAATCAAGTGATTTTAAAGTTTTTTGAATATCTGCAATTAAGTTTCGTAAATATGAAGGGTGATCTTCCTCCCATAAAACTGCATTAAGCTCATTAATATTAATTGCAGAGCCTTCTCTATCTATAAGATAGGCGAAAACTTCTTTAGACTTTTTATAAGAGAATTTAACTGGTTCTCCTTTACAAAATACTTCAAAATTACCGAAGCATTTAACTTGTAATTTTTTAGTGGTCGGTAAAGGAGAAATGTTTTTAAGATTTTCAATTTCTTCTTTAATTTTTGCTTCGTTAACAGGCTTAGTAATGTAACCTGAAGCATGAATATTAAAAGCTTGTAAAGCATAGTCGGTATAGGCTGTTACAAAAATAACACTTAAAAGAGGATTATTTTTCTTTAATTTTTTAGCAAGTTGAATCCCTTTGATTGATGGCATTTCAATATCCAAAAACGCAACATCAAATTTGGTTTTTTCACTTTCTTCAAGTGCTTTAACCGGATTTGTAAAAATAAAATAATCAGCACTAGGTATAACAGCCCTACAAGCTTTTTCTAATCTGATTAATTGAAGTTGTTCATCATCTACTAAAAGTATCTTCATACTAAATAGGTTACTCTTTTATTTTTAAAAATTCATCCCAACTTTCATTTGCGATACAATTTTATTAGTATGAAAAAAATTGCTATCTCATTAATCACTGCATTTACTTTAGTGAGTTGTAATTCAAAGACTAGTTTTACTTCGAATGATTATGGAGCATTTTTAGGAAGAACTAATAATAACATTAAAAGTTTTATTAATTACAAATATGTAGCGTTAGAGATTGATGAATTTTCTAAATCAAATATTGAAAAATTAACAAAAAATGGCACTAATTGCTTAGCTTATTTAAATGTCGGTTCATTGGAAAATTATCGTGATTATTATGAAGAATTCAAAGATTTGACATTCAAAGATTATCACAATTGGCCTGATGAAAGATGGATCGATGTTACTAACAAATCTTGGCAAAATTTAGTTGTTTCACTTGCAAAAAAGTATAAAAACAAAGGCGCTTTTGGAGTTTACATTGATAATGTCGATGTTTACTCTATTGCAAAAGAGGAAGGATTAAATTATCAAGATTTTGCCAACTCCCTTAAAAGTGTAATGAATAGAGTAAATAAACTTGGATTAAAAGTTATGGTTAATGGCGGCGCTGAATACTTTGACGACTCAAACGATAATAAAGATAATGTTTTTAATTATGTTTGGGGTTATCACCAAGAAGAAGTTTTCTCTTTAATTACAAATTATGAGCATGATATATTCGCTAAACAAGATAAAGAAAACCAAAATTATTATAAAAAGATTGCTCAAATGATGAAAAATAAAAATAAAGAAGTATTCTTATTAGAATACACCACCGATTTAAGTCTTAAAAATGACATCAAAAAATATTGTGAAGAAAAACAATATCATTACTATCTTTCTAGCAAAGTAAACCTCGAATAAAGTAAATAAAATTAGAAAAAAATTAAAAAAATATTTTTCACGTTCCCTCGCCTGTGCAATAATAAAAAAGTATTTTTAGGAGAGGAAATATGGATAAGATTAAGTGCATCGATTTATTCGAGCATAGCGGAAATTCCATCGTAGATTCGCTAGTTTTTTCTAAGGAAAGCCCTTGGTTAGTTTTAAAAGAGATCCAATCCTATATTGTCTCCCTTATCGACAAAGGAATCGAAGGTTTTACTAAATTAGACGAAGGGGTTCTTGTTGGTAAGAATGTAAAAATAGCCAAAACTGCTACAATATGTGGACCAACAATTATCTGTGATAATGTCGAAATTAGACCAGGAGCTTATATTAGAGGTTCAGTCATTGTTGGACCAGAATGTGTTGTTGGTAACTCATCAGAGTTAAAGAACTCAGTTCTTATGAAACACGCTCAAGTTCCTCATTACAATTATGTTGGAGATTCCATTGTCGGAAACTACGCTCATATGGGCGCTGGTTCTATTCTTTCAAACCTTAAAAGTGATGGCAAAAACATTGTCCTTCATGGTGAGGAAGAACACGAAACTGGTTTAAGAAAAATCGGAGGTTTCTTAGGAGATCACGCCGATATTGGTTGCGGTTCAGTCTTAAATCCAGGTACCGTTATCGGTAAAAATACTCAAGTCTACCCATTAAGTATGCTTAGAGGAATATTTAAAGAGAACCGCATCGTTAAATCACAAAATAATATTGTAGAAAAGGAAAATAGATAAAATGAAAATTGTTGTAAACACAAACGAAGTCATCTCAAAAATGATCGCAGAAGACTTCATCGAAGTTGTTAATAAAAAACCAAACGCAGTCTTAGGACTTGCAACAGGAACATCACCTCTTGATGTTTATGCCAATCTGGCAAAAGCTAATAAAGAAGGTAGAGTTTCATTTGCTAAATGTAAGACATTTAACCTTGATGAATATGTTGGACTTGAAGGCACACATAATCAATCGTATCGTTACTTCATGAACGAAAATTTATTCAATCACATCGATATCGATAAGAAAAATACAAACGTCTTACTTGGCGTTGGCGATTACAAAAAATTCATGAACGAATATGACGGAATGATTGCAAAAGCAGGCGGAATTGATATTCAAATTCTTGGTATTGGCAGTGATGGCCACATCGCATTTAATGAACCAGGTACACCATTTGATTCATTAACACACGAAACCGAACTTACTGAGCAAACTATCAAAGATAACTCAAGATTATTCAATGATATTTCGGAAGTTCCAACACGTGCAGTTACAATGGGACTTAAGTCCATTATGAATGCTAAAAAGATTGTTCTTATCGCTACTGGTAAAAACAAAGCTAAAGCAGTCTATGGCTTAATCAAGGGTCCTATTACCGAAGATATGCCATGTTCAATTCTTCAAAAACATCCTGATGTAACAGTCTATGTTGATGAAGATGCATATTCACTTTGTAAGTAATAGTTACTTATTTAATAGTAGGGTAGGGAAGTTAATTCTTCCCTTTTATTTTGTTTAAATAAGAATATAATATAGTATGAAAAGTAGGAAAAGTAGGAAATGAAAAATATCTCAAAAGATCGATTCATTGTCTCCGTAAAAGTTGGCGAAAAAGGTCAAATTATTGTTCCTAAAGAAGCTAGGGAAATGTTCAACATTTCTCCAGGCGATACGTTAATGTTTTTAGGAGACAAAGAAAAAGGCATCGCATTAATGAAAAGCGATGCAGTTTATGAACTTATGCAGAAAGGAGTCATAGGTAAATGAGTATTTTAGAAGTTAAAAATATAACCAAAGAATATCCTTCATTTAAGCTTGATGATGTCTCCTTCGATATTGAAGAAGGCTCAATTTGTGGATTTATTGGTCGTAATGGCGCAGGTAAAACAACCACTTTAAAAGGAATCATGGGACTTATTCATCTAAACAAAGGCGAAATTAAAGTTTTTGGTAGAGATATTTACGAACATGAAACCGAAAACAGACAAGAAATGGGCTTTACACTTGCCGAGACAATGTTCTACCCAGATGCAAAAATTGGAAACTTAACTAAAGTTACAAGTAAATTTTACCCAAACTGGAATCAAGATACTTATGAAAAACTTTGTAAAAGATTCTCATTAGATCAAAATAAGAAAATAAAAGAACTTTCAAGCGGTATGAAGGTTAAATATAACCTTGCTGTAGCTCTTTCTCATGGTGCGAAATTACTAATTTTAGATGAACCTACATCTGGAATTGATCCAGTAAGTAGAGATGAAATCTTAGATATTTTTAAAATGATTGTTAAAGATGGAAAAAGAAGTATTCTTTTCTCAACTCACATCACTTCAGATTTAGATAAATGTGCTGATCACATTGTCTATATTAAAAAAGGAAAAATTATCTCCTCAAAGACAAAAGAAGAATTCATTAATGACTATAAGTACATTACTGGTCCTATGTCAGAATTCGATTCTGTTAAAGAATTTATTGTTTCTCACAAGGAAGACGGAAAAGAATTTACAGCCCTTATTCCAAGTGAAAAATCTAAAGGAATTTCCGCAAAAATTAAACAATCTAAACCAGATTTAGACACAATTATGGTTTATGAAGAAAGAAAGGATGATTTAGAAGATGAAACATTTGCTTTATAAAGAGTTCAAACTAGCTGTACCACCTCTAGCGTATTTACTCATCATACTTATGTCGATGTCTGCTCTTTCTCCGGCATTCCCTTCTTTTGTGCCATTAATTTATATGGCTGCAACATATACTTTCCTATTTATAGGAATGAATAAGACAACAACTACAAATGACTTATATTACACATGCACTCTTCCTATTAAAAGAGAAGATGTAGTTAAGGCTCGTGTTGCAACAGTTGCTGTTGTTCAATTTGTTGAAATCCTTTTAGTTTTCGGATTTATGTCAATCGCTACATTTGTGTTTGGTGGAGATTCAATGCAGGTTTCACTAAATATGCATCAACCAATTGTTTTATTAGCTGCTTATTTAATATCATTCTCTGTATATGATTTAATTTATTTACCTTGGTTTTATAAGACAGGTAAAAGTATTATTCCAAACATGCTTGTCGGTGCTCTTGTTACCTCTATTGTCGCTGCTGCTTTAACAATAGTTCCGTTCTTTGTTGCAAAGGAAGCATCAACAGTTGGACTTAAAAACTCAAATTATATTTTGCAGTTTGGTTTACTTTTAGCCGCTATTGGAATTTATATTTGCGCTAAAGTTCTTGTGGTAAAATTATCTACAAAGAACCTTAAAAAATTAGATTTCTAATATGATTCAAAACGGAATTGATAAAGAATTTATTAAAAACGACCACTCTCATGCACAAAAGAGAATCAAATTAACAATTATGTGTATGGTTTATAAAGATGATTCTTTCCTTGTAATCAATAGATTAAAGAAAGATTGGCCAGGATTAACTTTCCCAGGTGGACACGTTGAAGATAATGAACTTATCGTTGATGCAGTTATTCGCGAAATGAAAGAAGAAACTGGTTTAGAAGTTTCTAATTTGGAACCTCGAGGCTACATTGAATGGAATGAATTTGGAGATAACGTTAGACACCTTGCAATGTTGTTTAAAACTAAGACATTCAAGGGAAACTTAAAATCATCTAAAGAGGGTGAGATATTCTTTATAAAAGAAGAGGATATCGAAAAATATCCTCTCTCAAATGATTTCCTAGAAATCTATAAAAAGCTAAAATAAAAAGAGACATTATGTCTCTTTTTTGTTTGTTCTCTAATTATTTACTGCTTTTGTCAGCAATGGTAAATACAAGACCTAAAGCACCATAGACAGCAATTACAATGCCAACGATGATCCAGAATGCTTTAGAAAAATCAGGAACTGCCATATAAAGAATTGCTAAAACTAAAGCAACAACGCCCATGACAGCATTGAGGATTCCTCCTGATGTTTCTTTGTGAGCAAGTAAGTAAATGCCATAGCAAAGAAGTCCTGCACCAGTGCCTAAAATAATGACAACTAGGAAGTTAACAATTGCTTTGAATGAGATGTAATGTGCAAATAATGTCACACCAATAGCAATTAAAACTAGTGAAACAATAAATGGAGTCGCAACAAGTTTTTCTTTTCTTGTTAATAAGTAAATGGTATCTGCTAAAACAACGACGCCTGCTACACATGCGACAACACCTAAGTAAATATCAATTGCACCTTCGCCAAAGATAGCAATAAGAACACCCATTGCTATAACAACAGCAAATGTAAGGATTTTAGATAATTTTTCTTTGTTCATTTTTGGTCTCCTTTCTTAAACCTGAATTATTTTATATCTTTATTTCTCATATGCAAGCACAAATGTGCGCACATAAAGAAAAAACCCAGAAATTTCTGGGAATTTTCAACAATTTTTATAATTAATATGCTCGAGCGAAGAAGACAACTTTCTTAGCTTCTTTACCACAAACTAAGCATTTATGTTCGAATGGTATTTGATCAAATGGTAAGCATCTTGCGGTTGCTTGATAGAGTTCTTTAATCTTGTCTTCACAAGCTCTATCGCCGCACCACATAACTTTTGCGTATCCACCACGATCAAGAATTTTTCCAAGTTCTTCAATAGAGTGTGCTTCTGTTGTATGTTCAAGTAAATACTTGAATGCTTTTTTATACATTTCTTCGTGAATTACATCAAGAAGGCGAACAGTTTCTTTAACAACATCAGCGTCTTGAACCGTAATCTTTTGGCCATCATTACGTTTTGCTAGAACTGCAACACCTTGGCCAGCATCTCTTGGTCCAATTTCGACTCTTAGAGGAATTCCCTTCATTTCGTGTTCAGCAAATTTCCATCCTGGGCTTCTATCTGAGTCATCAAGTTTTACACGAATTCCCGCTTTTTCTAGAGAATTTTTGTATTCTATTGCCTTTTTCATGACATCAGGATTCTTTTGCATAATAGGTACAATTACGACTTGAACAGGTGCTACTCGTGGAGGCAAAACAAGTCCGTTATCATCTCCATGAACCATGATAATTGAACCTAAAAGTCTAGTTGAAACTCCCCATGAAGTTTGGTGAGGAGTACAAAGTTTTTGATCTTTACTTTGGAAAGAAATGCCAAATGCTTTAGCAAATCCATCACCAAAATAATGTGTTGTTCCGCTTTGAAGAGCCTTTCCATCTGGCATAAGAGCTTCGATTGAATAAGTTTCTTTTGCGCCAGCAAATTTTTCTTTATCAGTTTTAATGCCTTTAACAAATGGAACTGCAAGAAGTTCTCTGCCCATTTCATCGTAGATTTCAAGCATTCTTAAAGCGTCTTTTCTAGCTTCTTCTTCGGTTTCATACATAGTATGACCTTCTTGCCAAAGGAACTCGGAACCTCTCAAAAATGGACGAGTTGTCTTTTCCCAACGCACAACGCTACACCATTGGTTATAACGTTTTGG
>CAMORU010000001.1 GCA_946624155.1 uncultured Caryophanales bacterium | reverse complement strand
TTCTATTAAATTATAACACTTAACACTTATTTATCAATTAATATAATTAATTTATACCTTCTTTTTCTTTTAATGCTAAGAATAACCAAGGCGCTGTTCCGCTTAATATTGGGCCAATATGTTCTTCGCTCATTGAGTTAACGTATTGAGTGCAGAATCTTGGATTTCCTTTAAATTTATATGGGTTTTTTAAGACATTAAATGGGAAAACAATGTCTAACATGTAATCTCCATCTTCGATTAATTGTTTTTTTAAATTGGCATCTTTTACCATTTTTGAAGCTTTAAAGAGGGAGACAACAAACATCATAGTTGCATGTTTAAATACTCCACCATTTTCTCTATCACCTAGGAAATATTGCTCAGTTGCAGCACTTTTTGATCCACATAAAGTTAAATCGTGTGGAGTGCAAAGCTTATAACCAGCTTTTGTTTTAAGATATTTATCAACTTTTGGTAGCATTTCTTTAATTTGCTCTTCACTTGCAACATTAGAGAGAATTGACCAAGTGAAAGAATTTAAATATAACGAACCTTTGAATCCTTCTAAAATGGATAAATTATCATTAGGTGTTCCAACGTATTTATATTTGCTATCTTTTCTATTAATTAAAACACGAGCAAAATAGCCATCAACATAGGCATTTTTTTGAATTGACTCAACTAAATTCTCTCTTAAAGAACAAAGTTCTTTTTCGTATTCTTTATCTTCTTTTGCAATAGCAAAACTAATCATGTCATCGATAGCAATCTTAAGTAAGAAAGCGTTCATTACTGACTCAGATAAAGAAGACTCAAATCTAACACCAAATGGTTGTTTATTCTTCTTAATTTGGGTTTTATAAAGTTTTTCTTTAGTAGGACCATCTAAACAATCATCATCAATTTTTAAACAGTCGTTCCAATCAGCTTTATCAAGTAATGGGAGTCCATGAACACCCACCGATATTTTGCCGGAATAAGTAATAATGGCTTTTAATGTATCATATAACGAACGTTTTCTTTCTGAGCCAGCCATCACAAATTTCTTATTTAATATTGAATAATCTTTGCTAATCGAAATATATCTATATATTGCATCTACTAACCATAAGCCATCATCTGAGCACATTCCTGGTTCTTTTCCAACAAAGAAGAAATTGTGGTTTACGAAGCCAAATTTATATACATTTTCAATCCATTTACCCAAGAGTTGTTTTACAAGATTTTGTTGTTTATTGTGCAATAAATATTGCATTGAAGCATATAAATCCTGAATTTCTCTAAAGCCCATTTCTCTATAACCCTTTTGGGTTTGTGCGAAAGCTCTAGAAACATAGGTTTGATATAAAATTTGGAATGGTAAGTTGTTATTGACGTAACTATTAAAGACTATGTCTTTAGTATTAACTTGATAGAACGAACTGAACTTTTTAAAACTTGAAACTATATCAGAAAGTTCCTTCTTATAATTACACTCAAAAATTGTATCAATTGAAGAGATTAAGTCGTGTTTATTATCTACTAATCCAACTGATTCCACCACTACCTCACTTTTAAGAATATGAAGTGATTTCTTAATCGCGTAAAAAGATGGGCCTTTTAAACAAAGTCTATTTCCTAGAGACAAGAGGTGTTCAGGATAAGAAATTGATCCATTTCCAATAAAGTTATTTACGTCATATGAGAAAGAATCAATTCCACCAGATAAAGTTGCAAAGCGAGTATATTCTCTTGCATAGGTTGGATAATAATCAGGCGAAATAGCGCAAATTTTATCATCTTTTAACACTACTTTTGTTTGATTTATAACACTTTGATAAATAACATCTTCCATCTGACATCCAGGGTTTGCGGAACCAAACATTCCAGTGAAAACAATATCGATGTTTCTTTCTTCTTTTGAAAGATTTTTAATTTCAACGACTTGTCTTTCTAATGCGATTGGTTCCTCTTCCTTACCTTGTCTTCTTATATAAATCGTTCTTTTAATTTCTAATTCATCATTTGTTAAATAAGTAATTTCAGTTCTATTCACTTTGTGAATACAAATTGACTTTTTAACATTATCTTTGATATTGTGAGAATAGAAAATCTGTTTTCCGTTTTCAATTAAATAGAATTGTCGGTTAAAGGGATTGCCGTTTTCGCTAGGATCCATATCCCAACGAGTCGCTAAAACTTGATTAGCGGCAGGGCCTCTAAAAGAACCGCCACCAAATTCATCGACAACTGCTTTTGGAGTTGTTAACAATGGTTCTGATAATTTGCTTCTATCGCCAAGTAATAAGTTAGTTCCAAAATGAGGGCCGATCTTTTCTGCCTTTAAATCAATAACGTGCTCGCCATCTTCATTCAAACAACCACCATAATTATCAAATTCTAATTTTGTGAACTCTAAATCTTTAATTTGGATGCTATCAAAAGAATGTTTGATTTTATTAACAAAGTAAGATCTTTCTTCATAATCAATTAAAACTAAATCATCCTTTTTAAAGGATTTTGATAATAAAATAAAAGACTCTTTTTCAAGCAAAAGTTGCAAAAAAGGTATGTTTTTCCCAATATTTTTTATTCCAACGATAATATTTTGGCCAATTGAAAAATAGATGGCGTCATCTACTTTGTAACCATAGCATTCTTCTAAAATTTTTGCTGCGCTTTTTTTAATGCTTCTAGCGGTAACTTCTTTATAATTTGACATAAATATCTTCACCTTCTTTATTTAACATCTCGTTAGTTAGGAGCACTTTTTCGTGTTTACCTTTACTAACTTCAATATTGATTTTATGTCCTTTATAAATTCGCGTAATTTTAAAGTCCATATCAAGTTTTGGATCTATTAATAAACCATCTAAAGTTGGTCTAACGCCTAAAAGGTATTGAGAAATTGCAACAAAAGACCACGCTCCAGTGCCGGTTAACCATGAGTTTTTAGCTTCACCAAAGTTTTTAGCCTCAATTCCAGCAACCATTTGCGAATATACATATGGTTCAGTCTTATGAATATCAGAAATATCTTCGATATATGTTGGAGTTATTTCTTTATAGTACTCAAAAGCTCTTTCAGGATTGTCATTCATACATTCTGCAATAATAATCCAAGGATTATTATGTGAGAATATTCCACCATTTTCTTTATAACCTTGTGGGTAAGAAGTAATTTCGCCAAGTTCTACATGATATGAAGAATAACATGGCGACAAAAGGGTAATTCCATATTTAGTATTTAAACGCTTATAAACATCATTAAGTGCTTTGGTAGCAAGTCCATTTTCTAAACCAAGGCCCGCCATAACGCACATTCCTTGTGGTTCAATGTAGATTTGGCCTTCCTTATTTTCAATAGATCCTACTTTATTTCCATAAGCATCATATGCTCTTAAGAAATGATCTTTATCAAAGCCATATTTATAAATAGCATCTTTCATTAGTTCAACTTCTTTTAATACTACAGTATTATCTTCGTTAATATGAGAAAGAATATCTGCGAATTCTTTGCCATATTTAACAAACATACCAGCAATAAATATGGATTCAGCTATACCTGTGTCTTTACCTTGGAAGGTTTGGAATGATTCACCAGGTTGAGTGGAGAAACAATTTAAATTTAAACAATCGTTCCAGTCAGCGTGACCAATTAAAGGGAGATCATGCGGTCCTTTGTGGGCAACAATGTAATTAAACGCATTTTTAAGGTGTTCCAACAAAGAACCACTATTTTTATCAGTTGATGAATAAGGAATTACTTCTTTTAAAATTGAATAATCGCCTGTTTCAGCTAAATATGCATATACCGCAGCTATTATCCAAAGCGGATCATCATTAAATCCACCACCAATTTCTGCGTTTCCTTTTTTATCCAAAGGTTGATATTGATGGAATGTTGAACCATCATCTTTCATTATGCTTGCTAAGTCTAGAATTCTTTGTCTAGCAAGTTCAGGCTTAAGATGAACAAAGCCTAATAAGTCTTGGCAAGAATCTCTAAAGCCCATTCCTCTAGAAATTCCCGATTCAAAATATGAAGCGCTTCGAGAAATGTGATAAGTCATCATACATTGATATTGATGGAAAATATTAACCATATTCATTAGTTTTAAATCTTCACATTCAATATGAAATTTGTTTAATAGTTCATCCCAAGATTTATTAAGTTCTTCAAAAACCTTATTAACTTTGTTAATATCGGAATACTTTTCAATTACTTTTAAAGCAGATTTTTTATTTAATTTACCATCTTCAGTGAATTTTTCTTTTTCTTTATTTTCTTCATAACCAAGCATGAATACTAATTCTTTAGATTCATTTGGTTTAAGTTCAATTTCAATTTGATAAAAAGCAATAGGAGACCAACCAGAAGCTATTTTATTTGATAATTTTTTATCCTTTACTTCTTTTGGCAAAACATAATCACCATGTAAGCCTAAAAACGTGTCTCTATCTGTTTCAAAGCTTTTTATTTTCGCATTTGTTGCATAGTAAGAATAGTGATTGCGACGTTCTCTATATTCTGTTTTGTGGAAAATTGTATTTCCTTCTACTTCAACTTCTCCAATCGAAAAATTTCGTTGGAAATTTGTGCTATCATCTTGAGCATTCCACAAACAAAACTCGACACCAGAATATAAAAGTATCTTTTTTGAAACTTTTGATAAATTAGTTAAAACTAATTTATTTAATTCAACATTATCTTCTTTTGGAATAAAACAAAGAAGATTCATTTCTATGCCATTTTTTAAAGACGTAAATTTCGTATAATTAAGTCCTACATGACATTTGTAAGAATCTAATTCGACTTTTGCAGGAAAAAATGAAGGTGAAAAAATATCTTTTCCATCATCAATATAAATCATTCTTCCACCATAATCTCTACTAGGGGAATTATAGAAAAACCTTGTTATTCTTCTAAGTTTTGCGTCTTTATAAAAAGAATAACCACCACCTAAATTAGAGATAAGCGAAAACATCTCTCCGTTAGTTAAATAATTAATCCAAGGAAGAGGCGTGTGATATGATTCAATCACATATTCTTTATTTTTATAATCAAATCTTCCAAATTTCATAATAGTAATTATGCAGCGTGTGAAATAACAACGCTTACAACATCAACGTTACCGCTATATTTTTGTTTTGGATTTGCTTCAGTATCTGGATCTTCAACTTCAGGCATTACTCCACGACATGTATCAAATAAGAATTGAATCACATCAATTTTATCTTCACTAGTCGCGACTAAATTCGTTATCGAAATTGATATAGTTATAGTTTCACCAGGGTTAATATCATGCGTTTCTCCATCTCGCCAATATCCTTGTTCGTTTTTCATTTCAGAATTATCGACCGCCCAAAGAGGATAGAAATATTGATTTTTGATATCGCTTCTTACCTCATCCAAATAAATACCAGCGTGTATACCCATACGAACATACTCTTCGCCATTATTTCTTACCTTAACAGTGATTACATCATCATGTTCTGTTTCTACTAAACGAGCAATTTTTGCATATGCATCTCTTTTAACATCTTTATATGATATGTTTTTATCAACACCTTCTTTATTCTTGAAAGAATAAGTGTTTCCGCCGTATTGACTATAAGCTTCAACGACAAAATCATCATGATATAAATGCGAATCAAGAATAACCATATCACCATCTCTATATCTTCTATACTTTTCTACATCATCAGGAGTTGATTCAATACGAAGCATCAGCTTTAAGCCATCGTTGTAATGATTCTTAAGCATTTTTAAACCAGTTTCTAATGAAATTTTTAAAGTTGTAACACCATTTTCATCAGGCTGGACTTCATCTTCAACATGTGATTCAGAAATATCATACGTATAAATCTCATATTCATAGAATAAGTCGTATTCATATTCAACAACTTTACCATCCACTATTGCGCCAGCTGGAATATGTTCTTTAACATCACCTTTTAACCAAATACGCATACAAGTGATAGATGGTTTTTTTGAAGAATAACGATTTTCAAATGAGAAAAATAAACCATTATCGTCTTCACCTGGTTCAATATCTTTTTCAATCGATGCCCAATCTGCGGCAATATTATAACGAACACCAGTTTTACCTTGGCCTAAAGAATACAGGTTATATTTAGTCCAACCTTCTGTTCTCCAACCATTAACTGTAACTGATGTATCTCCAGAATCTACACCTGGATTTTCTAGTTTAGATCCTGATGGTTGAGTTTTACTAAACCAAACATCTGTAAATGTAAATTGACCAGTTACACTAACACCACTTAAACCAATTTCTGGATAAAGTGCTATTCTCTTCAACAAATCAAGTCTTGTTTTATATGTTCCTTTCATTTTTAAAGAGTGAACACCATATGAATCATCTAATGGGAAAGAAACGTCTTTGCCTAAACAGTTGTTTGCTTCTTCTTCGCCATCTCCATAATAACAACGAATCGTTAAAGATCTACCAATAGTTCCTTTTGCTCGAATATTTATATAATTAAAGTCCGCAAGCATACCAATTGCTTCAGTGTAAATATAAGCATAAGGTTCATACATTACGTATTTAACGTTATAGGTAGAATTTTTCTGAGTTACGTCAAAACAATTCTCAGCAGTAGGATAAAACTTCGATAAATGGAAGTCTTTACCGTTTCCACTATAAGTATTTAATTGCTCTCCTTTACGATCACTATAATAGGAATAATCATAATTTCCTTTATATTCACCAAAATCAGTTATTCGATAAAACGCTGGTTTTAAGCCTTCTGAAACATCAAAAATATATGGATAGTTTGTACGATAACCATACCTTTCATTATCATTCATATAAGTAACTGCATCATAAACACCCCAAAAGGTGACATTTGAAATATTGTTTTTATATTTCCTAAATATCTGGAAAGCACGGTCATAAATTGTTGCTTGTACCTTAAGTGCTTCTTTAGGGACATTTTGATAAGATGAGTAATCTTGTAAATCGGATAAAGATTCATCATAAATATCAACATCAAATTCGGTTATTTGAACATCTAAACCTAATTTCGCATAATCTTTTATCGCGCTTTCAAGTTGGTTAGGGTCAAAACTTCCTAAATGATAATGAGATTGTAAACCAATTCCATCAATAGGAACTTTTTCTTTAATTAACCACTTAAGCATTTCTAACGTTTTAGCTTTCTTAACTGGTTTTGTATTATCGTAATCGTTATAGAATAATTTAACTTTTTTTCTAATACCAAGTTCTTTTAGAACTTTGTCAGCTTGTATATAAGCTTCTTTAATAAAATCTTTACCACAAATATTGTACCAATTGGAGGCTCTATATATATTAGTTTTTTCTTCATTTATCGGACTTGTGCCATCATCAATAACTTCATTACAAACATCCCAACAATAAACATTGTCTTTGAAATGATTTACTACATTTTTTATGTGGTCTTTTTCCATAGCGATGACTTGTTCTTTGGTTTTGCCTTCAAAGAAGGAGGCCGGCATCGCTTCTTCATCATGCCAAATTAAAGCGTGGCCTCTAACTTTCATGTCGTTTTTCTTTGCAAATTTAATATAAGCATCACCATCACTAAAATCGTAAATATCTTCTTTAGGATGAACGGCAAGCCACTTCATATCGTTTTCAGCAGTCAATGAATTAAAATGCTTTGATAATGATGATTTAAATAAGGATTTATTATACGCAGCACCTATTGTGAAATAATCTTTATAAGCATCTTTTAAAATAACGTTTACTGGTTTTTTTATTGAACAACCACAACCGCTTAAAATTGCACTAAAAGTAAAAATAAGTGGAAAAAACCTCATTTTTTTCATTATTTTAATCCTCCTGCAGATACGCCTTTCATGATAATTTTCGACATGAAGAAGTAGACGACTAACATAGGAAGCATCACTAAGAATGATCCTAAATAATAAGCACCATAATCTTCAATCTGCATAACTCTTAAAGCATTCATAATTTGAGGAAGCGTATAAAGTTCACTTGATTGAATAAATGTCATAGGTCCCATGAAGTTATTCCAACTTGAAATGATACCAAATAAAGCCATTGTTGCTAAACCCGCCTTAATATAAGGCAAGCAAATTAAATTAAAGATCTTAAATTCACTTGCGCCATCCATTCTAGCAGCGTCAACATATTCTTTTGAAAAGTTAGATTTCATGTATTGTCTAATAAAATAGACAGTGGAAGGAGCGGCAATTGCAGGAAAAATTAAAGGAATATAGGTATCATAAAAGCCTAATCCCATAATGAGTCTAAAGAATCCAACTGCACCTAATTGTCCAGGAATAATTATCAAAAATAATAGGAATTTCTCGAAAAATTTCTTTCCCTTAAAATCATATACGTGACATGCATATGCTGTTAAAGCAGAGAAATAAATGCAAATTCCAGTAGATGTAAATGAAATAATTACAGAGTTAATAAACGAACGAAAAATAGAGAACCCTTTTCCTTTTAAGGTGTCTATCAAACTTTTGAAGTTTTCAATAAAAGAACTGCCAAATGTAAAAGAGAAACCACTTTGAATCTCGGCATTGCTTCTAGTAATTGTAATAACTAAAACAAGAAGAGGAAATAAAACCAAAAAGACAACAAGAAAACATAGAGCATATAGAGCTATTTTTGCTGCCATACGTGCCATTTTATTTGCTTTAATAGGATCTTTATTTTTACTCATTACCATATTTGAGCATCCTCTTATCTATCTTCTTTTGATAATTCTTATCTTTGAAAACAGTTGCATAAAGTAAAATTGAAAGCATTAATGAGAACAAGAATAAAATTACAGATGCAGCTGAAGCGATTCCGTAATCCATCTCAACCATCATATATTCATAAATGAATATTGAAACTGTTTCAGTGCCGTTTAATCCAGCAAATGAATGACCTGGTTGGAATAATCCTCCTTTTAACATATAAGGAATATCGAACATCTGGAGTCCGCCTATAATTGAAGTTATAAGTGAATAGACCATAATCGGTTTTAAAATTGGCAAAGTAATGTCTTTAAACACCCTAAACGATGATGCACCATCAAGTTCTGCTGCTTCAAATATTTCATCGCTAATTCCTTTAATGCCAGCAATATAAATAAGCATTGAATTACCAAACCACATCCAGAACTGAATGAAAGCGATAATTATACGAACTGTCCAAGGATTATTAAGCAAATTTGAATCAGGATTATTAGCGTCCATTCCCATTTTAATAAGTAATTCATAAATAGGGCCGCCACCACTTGTTCCATATTTTTCAAATAAAATAGTAAAAATAACACTAACTGATGTAGCTGTTAAAATATTTGGTAAGAAATAAATAAACTGAAAGAAACCTTTACCTTTCATTCTTATTCTTTTTGATGAAAAGATTACTGCGAAAAATAAAGCCGCTAAAATTTGTGGAATAAAATTCATTCCGAAAATGATGAAAGTATTGATAAAGGCGTGGTAAAAACGTTTAGAAATGAACTCATCAGTTAAAATAAGTTTATAGTTACTAAACGTGGTAAAGTTCTCAATTTGGTTATAATTGTCATTTGTAAAACTTAAAGCAATTGAAGAAACCATTGGATAAAGCGAAAATATCAAAAACCCGACAATAAAAGGCGCGATAAAAAGATAAGCCCATTTATTTAGTCTTTGATTTGGATTTCTATATCTTTTTTTCGCTGCCATTTTGAAATTTAAAAACCAAAATTCTATTCAGGAACAACTATGTTGTTATATTTACTACGTACTGAGGTAATGAAGTTATCTTTTTGAAGTTCACGTTCTTCTTCAATTTCAGATGAAGTACCAGTTGCTCTTTGTGCATAGTCACCTGCAACACTTTGGAAAGCTGAATCTATTGTTGCATCATATGGAGAAATAAGTTCACCATTAACTTTTTCTGCAACTTCATAAAGTTTTGTTAAATGATTTTGTCCGCCCAAGAACTCACAAGAATATTTCTTGGCTAAATCTTTCATTACAGATTTTGAATTCATAAAGTCACCAGTTTCTTTGCCACGTGCTTTTAAAAACTCTTGATCGGTTGTTAAGAATTTAATAAATTCTTTAGCTTCATCCACTTTTTCAGCACCTTTAGGAATAGCAAGCCATGTTCCACCTTTAAAGTAGTTAACGGGAGCTTTACACATTTTCCATTTACCGCTTGTTTTTCCAGCATTAGGCATTAAATCGAAACTTAAACCCCATGATGAACAGAAATAACCTAACGTGTTATTTGAAGGAATGTCTTTAAACCATCCTTTATCACGATCGCTTGTTTGATGTGTGTAGCCTTTTTGGTGCAAATCACGAACAACATCGAAACAGTTATAAACACCTTCTGTAGTAGGACCGAACATTACATCTTCCATTTGAAGAACATTTTTAGAATCAACCCAACCTTTACTTCTAGCGCCTAAGAAAACTTTGATAGGATCAGAAATAGAAGAACAAACTGCTATTTTTTTCGCTTTGCAGCTTTCAGCTAAATCTAAATAACCTTCCCAAGTAGAAATTTTTGTTTCCATTTCTTCAACAGAATTAATTCCCACTTTTTTAGCAATATCTTCTTTATAGAAGAAACCACCAGGAGTTGCTTGCCAAGAAAGGCCCAATAAGTGACCATCAACAGTTTTAGCGACCGATTTAGTGTAATCATACATTTGATCAGTCCCTTTAATGTCATCTAATGATAAAAGAGAGGAATCTTTAAGCTTTTTGTCTGTTAATTTTGCAATAACAGCAGCTTCCAAACAAACAATATCTGGTATATTTCTTTTACTAAATTGAACGTTTGCCAAATCTGCAGTTACTTGAGTAACGCTAGTTTTCTCAACTATAGTCACTTCACCTTTATAATATTTTTTACAAATTTTTGACATTTCATCAGAGAAAGTCCAAATAAGCAATCCTTTTTTGCCACATCCTGTTAATGATGTTAATAAAAGTGGTAAACAAACAAATGGAAGAAATCTTTTAATTTTCATTTTTGTGCCTCCTTCAGGTTTAAAACCGTTTCTCCTTCAAAAATCGTAGCTTTTACTACAAGTTTTTTATTTTTAATTGGTTTGTGCTCAATTTGTTTAAGAAGTAGCTCAGCGGCTATTTTTCCTAAACCAATTGGATCTTGTTTTATAGTTGTGATATTTGGTCTCATCATTGTCGCAATAATAATTCCATCAAAACCAACTATAGATATGTCTTTTGGAACTTTATATCCTAAAGACCTTAAATAAGGTATCGCCTTTATAGCAGTGTAATCATCTGGGTACATAATGACTGTAGGATTTAGTCCGCTTTTAAGTGCATTATCCGAAGCAATCTTGCTCGACTCCTCGCAGTAATACATACCTTCAACATCCATTCTTGGGTCAAAAGGAATGTTATTTCTTTTTAATCCATCAAGGAATCCTTGAAATCTTACTTCTGATACACCGCTATGTTTTGGACAAACATATGCAATACGTTTATGACCTTGAGATGCCAAATAATCAACCATTTCAGCGACAATCTCACGATTATTAGAAGAGAATGTGTATTCTAAAGTTCCGTTATCAAAACCAACAATAGGAATATCAGTTTTTATTAATTCTTGAACTGTTTTTGTGTTTGTACTAGACAGAATTAATACTCCATCAATTCCGCGAGATTTGATTAAATGTTCATATTTATAGTTTTTATTATTGATATTTCTTAAAAAACAAATATCGTAGTCCTTTTTCTCTAATTCAATTCTAAATGAATTGAGTAACTTCGAGAAAAGTTCGTGTGTAATGGAGCGATCTTCGCTTGTGTGAAGAACAACTCCAATTAAATGCGATGATTTGGATGAACTTGCAAGAGTCCTTGCACTTTGAGAAGGAACATAATTAAGTCTTGAAGCAACTTTTAATATTTCTTCTTTCTTTTTCTCTGAAATCTTTCCGGAGTGATTGAAAACTTTACTCACGGTTGTAATTGAGCAATTACATTCTTTTGCAATATCGTAAATCGTCGCAGCCATAATTTTATTTAAGCAGTATAACCAAACGCCATAATCCAACAAATTGCTTGTTCTGCTGTAACACTACTATTTCCGGTGACAGAGATGGAAATTTGATAATTTGCAGCACTTGCCTTGTCAAAGACAAGAATTCCGCATGGATTATCCCATCCATTTCCGCTTTCTGTAATAGTATCCATATCAGAAGAGTCATTTTGTTTGCAGGTTTTTGCTAAGTTCCAAGTTAGTTCTCCTGAATCAGAAGAATCAGCTTTATTAACATAACTTACGACAATATTTCCTCTAGGAGTATTGTCGCCTGCTTGATTACCAGCACAATAAATAATAATGAAGTTTTTAGCGTTAACTTCTAATGTCATCGCATCATTTTCAGCACTTGCAGATTTAATCCAACCTTGTTGGAATGCAGTTACATCAGATTGATCACGAGTAGCAGGAGTGCCTGTGTTGCCTTCTTTAAAACTTCCAAACGAGGTAACAATTTCATCATTGGAATTATGATCGACGCTTACTAAGCCTTCATATTTATCATAATTTGATTGTGATGGAGCTACTGGTTTAGTGTAATCGGCGTCAGTTGATCTAAGAATAATCTCACGAAGATAATTACAAATAATCTTTGCCATTAATTGATGACCTTCATCATTTGGATGAGTTCCATCATCGGAGAATTTCTTAAATTCTGCGTCCTCCTTTGTAATATTACTAAACACTGCTCTTAAGGCTTTGTCAACACTTACCATAGGTAAGCGATAATATTCACCAATTTGTTTCATGTATCTATCTTCTGTACCATTATTTGTGTATGTAGTACAAGAGAACACAAGAACAATAGCTGGATCATTTGGTAAATCTAACACTTTACGAATCAAAGACTCATAGCTTTGTTTATAGTAATCAGTAGATCCGTTGTTTGCAGCAAATTCGATAAAGACTAAATCAGGATTATGATCAAGAATATCTTTTTGAGCACGGACAATTCCGATTTCACTACCAGTTCCAGAGATAGAACCATTAACAAAGTGTGATTTATTGGCAACATCGTAATTATTCTTTAACCATTGATATGTGTAATAGGCATATCCTTTAGCATGGTTATTTTCATCACGAAGTTTAGCAGTTTCACCAACAGTAATTGAACCACCCATAAAAGCAACTGTGGTTTCTTCACCGTTTCTCATCTTCTCAATCAGCTTCTTAACTCTGTAGTTTGAGAATTGTGAATTACTAATATAGGTATTACCTTGGTTAAAAGCAGCAGCAATTTTTGAGTCACCTAAATATTCCTCAAGTGGAGTATTAAGTGATTCAATAAATGTATCATATTTTGCGCCTTCAACAGGTGAAGATTTAACGCTTACCATTTCGGATTCTCCTGTAGCATTTTTTGCAATTACACCAAAGGTGTATTCTGTTCCGTTTACTAGACTTTCTAAGATAGCATTACTACGTTTTGTATTTAAAACTTTACTACCATTTACATAAACATCATATGATTCAGCATGGGCAACACTTGACCATGTTAAGACCATACCAGAATCAATTGGATGAGCCTCTAAATTTTCGACTTCACCTGGTGCACCAATAAATTCTGTAGTAAGAGTAATTGATTTAATGGTGATTCTACTAGCAGATGACCACCAACAATCAATTTCAAATGCGATTTCATCACTATTTAAATCAACATTTTCGAGTGGGTAAAGTGTCATTGTGCCAGTCTTTGGTGTTTCGCTAGATTTGTCCATAACTGGAGCGAGGTTTAAAACGTTATTATTTCCACTTCCTGGGAAGACAGCAAAGTTGAAGTTACTGATGTAAACTTGTGATTTTGCATATGAAGCTGTATTGACAGTTTCAAATTCAACTTCCATCTTCTTAACAGCGCCTTTCTTCGTAAACGAAGAATATGGAACTTTAACGTGGTCTGCTCCACCAACTTTATTCCATTCACTTCCAGTCCATGAGTAGTATCCAAAAGAAGCGCCATATGGATCGTCACCCTTAACTCTAACGACATCTCCTGCACTAAATGAAGAAGTATCTGCAGCTAAGAATTCTGCTTTTGAATTAAATGTTGTTTTATATGATGAAGGGACACCAGCGTAAATATCTTTATTTACTTGAACTGTTTCGGTAGTTGTTTCTTTAAACTGACCATAAATAAATGTATAACTTAAAACTTTAAATGTAAGATTTTCAGCTTGATAAGAAACGTCTAAAGCAATTTCATCACCAGTTTTAAGAACTTTTGAAGATGAAATCTCAGATGTATAAATGGCGTACTCTCCATCATCTATACCACGTGCGTGTACTTGCGAATCAGAGAAGGATTCGTGTACGCTACCTTTATATAAGTGAAGTCCAAACCACTTTTTGCTATCTCCATTACCATGGAAGTCAACTTGAAGTGTTGCACTAACTCTTTCAATTAATGATGGATTATCTTCAGCTGTTAAAGTGTAAATGGAGTTACCTTTATTTCCTTCAGTTGAGAATGTTCCGTCAGTAATACTTACTGTCTTAGGGTCCAGACTAAATGGTCTTTCTTCATTTAAGAGTTTGCTTTCTAAGATAGTAACTTGTCCTGCCCGATGGTGTTCGCTGCAGCTATCAACAAAGAAATATAGACGTGAGACAGAAATATCGAAATCGAGTCTTATTGTCTTTGTTTCAAGTCCTGCAACTGTCATTGTATGACTATCAACTTTATATGAACCACTTGCATCTGTTGCTTGTAAACAAACTTCAATTTGCTCTTCAGAATCATTTCTAAATGTTAAAGATAAGGCATTATATTGATTAATGTCACCATCTAAGTTTGTTTTTGTTCCAACATATACCCAGTGGCCTGGATAATCATCATACATAATAACCAAGTTATTATCATCATCTCTATCAAAACTGTATTTACCGTCAGCACTTCCATAATCAAACCAAGTATTTTGTCTTACTTCGGTAGCTGTTGGAGAATTTTCAAAATAAGAAATCGCATCTTCTTTAATATCATTAATTAAAGACGCGCTTATTGCACGTGAAATAGCTTTAATAGCTGAATTGAATTTATCTACAATCTTATTCCAACGAACTATTGAATATTCATCAACATCAAGTTCGTTAAATGCCGCTCTAACAGCAGCTTGAGCAGCTTCTTTTAAAGTATTAAGTCCTGAATCATCAGTAATTATGATTGTATAACTAGTACTTGTATTGCCAGAACTTACGGTAACAGTTTGCTCACCAGCAACGCTCATATCAGGGCTTGAAATAGAATAGGAAGCAAGAACACTTTCACTTCCATCGCTATAATGAGCTGTAACAATTAAGCCGTCACTACTAAATGTATCTCCTAGCAAAAACTCTGTTTCGTAGTCACCACTTAATGAAAGCGAAAGTAAAGTAATGTTACTAACTGTAACATTGTATGAACTTTCTTTCTTAATGCTATTTTCTGTATATGTAACATATACCGGTCTAGTACCAGAAGTTGTCATATCAGGAGGAGCAACTTGATAAGAAGTGACTTTTTTATTTGTGTTATCAGAATAATAAGCAGTTACGATTAAACCTTCATAGGTGAATTCATCATTAACAAAGAAATTTGTTTTTGGATTACCAGAAAGCTTAATTTCACTAAGTTCTGCTTTATCTTTTTTATTATCATCTTTCTTGTCATCTTTACCACAACCAGTAACAATCATGGTGCAAGAAGCAAGTAACGAGAGAATTAAATATTTTTTCTTCATAATTAATCCTCCAACAAATTAGCACGAATTTCGCTAATATCTTGACTTGTTAAACCAAAACGATCGATTAAAATTTCTTCAACAATTTGGCTAAGTGGTTTATCGGCTTCGTAGTAAGTTTTTGAACTATCGGCTTTTGTTGTAAGAGTATAGATTGCACCAATTAAATGTGGGAATCTATAAATCTTATTAGCATCATTAATTTGATGTGGACGATAGTTATTTGAGAAAGAAGTTAACTCAAAATCGATAACTAAATCTGTAAAACTCATGCCTAATAAAGCACCAAGAAGGAAGCCTGCTGTACCAGTACGGTCAGCACCACCCCAACAATGGAAGTATACAGGTTTATTTAGAGCGTCTTTGAATGCTAAAAACATAGTTTTTACTTTTTCATTCATTGTTGAATTCATCTTAAAGACATAGTCGTAACCAGACATATTTGGGATACGCAAATAATCAATATCTTGATGATTTTCATCTTTAAGTGGTGATTCAGTTATATTTCCACTTTCAGCATCGCCTCTAAAGTCGATTTCATATTTAATACCAAGTTCGTCTTGAAGAATTGGTAAATTATCTTCATATAAAGATTGATAATGGGTACTTGAAGAATCAGTAGGGACATAATTTTCTCTGACTAATTCGCCACCACGATAGATGAGTCCTTGTTTAATGTGCTTTCCACCGCTTACTGGTCTACCACCCATATCACGAATATTAGAGACTGCTCCTGCTGAAATCATTCTAAATCCTTCGTCAGTTGTGAATGATTCGATTTCAGAAGAAACTCCACCAGCAGACACTTGCCAATAGTATGTTGTACCTGCGAATAAATTCTCTATAGTTGCGTAACTATTTGTAGTATGAATTTCTTTTGCTTCACTTAAATCAGCATTTTTACTAACTTTAACAAGGTAGTCAGTTCCTTGAGCGAAACCTAAGGAATCAAAAACCAAGGAAACCTTTTTTGACTTTTCTTCATTAAGTCCAGCAGTAAAATCACTTATTCTAACTTTATCTGTTTCGTTGCTGAATTCAGTTCCATGTTTATGGTCAGATGGACTATATTCTTTATCCCAAGCATAAAAATCATGAAGAAGATAATCATTTTCGATTTGTTTTGCTTGCTCATGCATAGCGTCAATATAATCCAATACACGAGGTTTAAGAATATGAACTGACTCTCCGTTTTTTGGGAAGGTAATTGAAATCGATTTTAAATCTCTTTTTGAACTCTGTTTTTCAGTTAAAAGTTCTTCTTTTTTGTCTAGCGACTTCATCTCGCTTTTAGAACAACCTCCTGCAAAAACAAGTGGACACACCAAAGAAACAAGACCGACTACTTTTGAGAATGGCTTATGTTTCATTTTTTTCCTTCTTTCTTAGCTTACTTTTTAGGGTAAGCGCTTACCTTATAATTATATTGTGGGTTATTAAAAATAAAAAAACAACCTAAAAACAAAAAAACATAGAAAAATCCGAATTTTTATTTAAGAGATAGTTTGTTATTTTTGTAATAGAAAAATGTATTTTTATTAATTCAAAAAATAAATTTTATCTTCAATTGAGCCCATGGATAATTATCTAGACGGAAGAATTCTAAAGCAAAACGACAAATATACTCGTTATATAAGATATAAGTTTACTTCAAAACATCAAAAATAAAATCAGTAGCTGACAGCACCAAATCACGAGCGCCAACCTTTTTTATGGTATGTCGCCCTTTTTAAAACATGAAAACAGTCATTTTCTAATTGTTAGTTTTGTAAAGTTTAATAAAAATTTCTTCGTTAGACTCGATATTAATTTCTAATATATCAAATACATCCTTTATTGTTTCTTCAATTGGAAGTGCGTGCAACGAGTCATAACTTTCAATAAGCATTTTAGGAGCAATATTTTCATACAAAAATTTACTTGATAATTTATATAAATATGAAGCACTTCTGTAGAAGTAACCCAAAAAACGCATTATAGGATATCTTATAAGTTTTCCTCTTTTTATTTTTATATTTGACTTCACTACTTCAAAAATTTCAATCTCAGTTAAACCGGCGCTTTCTAAATTTAAATCATCTAATTCACGAGCTAATGGTGAAACCATAAATGATTTGATAAAGAAAAGAGACGGAATACCTTTTTCAACACTCTTTTCAAAAATATTTGCCTGCATTGTTGATAATGAATGACCTAGCTTATCCATTTTTCTTAAAGAGTTCATCAAAATATTTTCCTTTTCGTCTATATTCATTAATAACAATTTCAGTCTTGCTTCTTCCTTCTGATGCTAATTCATACTTATTATTAAGATATTTCTTCTTTTCTTCTTCACATAGATATAATCTATCAATGAACTTTAAAGCTCTACACGCTCTTTCGCTTTTAAATACATATTGAAGTCCAAGATTATTCGCACTTAAGGCATGCAAACATTGTTCATCACTTATCTCACCATGGGAAAAGGAATTTATTGTTTCATACATATTGTTGTTTGCTATGGGAGCAATAATAAGATCACAAGTCTCAACTTCCTTAATTAAATCTAATATTTCTTTACTAGGTAAATAATTAGAAAAGGCTCCACGATAATAAAGAATTAAATACATCCATTCTCTTGAAACATCAAAGTGAAGTATTTTATAATCCTTTTTATTTAAAAAATAAAAACAATAACAAGTTCCGTTACTTCTTTCAGCAATCCAACTAGCAGCAGAATCATAAGTTTCACTTAAATAAAAACCAGCACCAAAATCTTTTGTACCATTTAAATGGTTATGGTCTATTTCACCTTCGATTGTGTTTTTTGCACCATGAACTAAAAAAGTATTATTTCCTTTTTGATCAAGATAAAGCATCTCTTTAGCTTTATTTACTTTTAAATTGTTCTCATAGGCAAAAGAATATATTTTCTCAAGCGCACTTTTATGAGGCTCAATTTCCCCTTTTTCATAACGAATTATATTTGATCTGGAAAGACCTATTTTATCCGCAAACGCTGATTGAGTTAAATCAAATACTCCTCTAATTGTTTTAATATCTTTTATTAAATTGTAAGATTTCATATTTTGATTGTAGCAAATGCGACAATTAAAATTCAAGTGTTTATTGTAAAAGAAAAAAGGATGCATAGCATCCTCTTCACTATTTTTTCATTTTCTCGATTTGTTCAGACTCTTTTTTAAGTATCTCGTCTAAGCGATTTACTTTTTCATAAGTCTCATCGAGATAGAAGGTAATCTCAGGAGTTTTCCTTATATCAATCTTTTTAGCGAGTGAACTTCTCACATAACCTCTACACTTATTAAGTTCCTCGAGATTTTGTTTTGGATATTTTGATCCAAGGAATGTCACATAAACTCTAGCATAAGAGAAATCAGCGCTAACCCAGACTTCACTCACTGTGCAAAATCCTATTTTAGGATTTCTAAGTTCAAATTGAATGATTTCAGAAATATTTTTACCAATGATTGATTGAATTCTTTGAGTGCGATCTGCCATTACTCTTTTTCAACCATTTCGTATGCTTCAATTACGTCTTGTTCCTTCAAATCGTTGAAGTTTTCAATTGTAATACCGCATTCGAATCCTTCTTTAACTTCTTTAGCGTCATCTTTAAATCTCTTAAGAGATCCAAGTTTACCTTCATAAACGATAACACCATTTCTTAAGACTCTAACTAAGCAACCTGCTTTGATGCTTCCTGAAGTAACATAGCTACCAGCGACTGTACCAATCTTAGAAATCTTAATAAGAGTTCTAACTTCAGCTTGACCTAAGATTTGTTCAACCTTTTCTTTCTTATACATACCTTTCATCGCTGCTTCCATTTCTTCAATTAAAGCATAGATGATACGATGTAATCTAATTTCAACACCTGATTCTTCAGCTTTAGCTGAAACCATTGCTGTAGGTCTAACATTAAAACCATAAATAATTGCGTTTGAAGCAGATGCTAACATAACATCATTATTTGTAATTGCACCCGCCGAGGAGTGAATAACATTAATATGAACTTGATCATTTGAGAGTTTTGCAAGAGATGCTTTAACTGCTTCAGCAGAACCTGTTGTGTCAGCCTTTAAGACGATATTAACTTCTTGAACTTCACCTTGATGTTCGGTGATTCGAGAGTAAATCTTCTCTAAAGAAGCTGCTGCTTGAGCACTTTGATCTTCAGCTTTCTTTGCTAAAGCACGCTTCATAGCAATATCTTTAGCTTGTTTTTCAGTTGGGAACGCCATGAATTTATCGCCAGCGTTAGGAACTTCACTTAAACCAATAACAGAAACTGGAGTAGAAGGTTTAGCTTCTTTCACAATTTTCTTGTATTCATTTGTCATTCTACGGATCTTGCCATAGGCAGTTCCGACAACAACATAGTCTTGGAATGTTAATGTACCATTTTCAACTAAAAGCGTTGCTTTTGGGCCTTCACCTTTATCTAGATTTGCTTCAATAACTGTACCGATAGCATATCTATTTGGGTTAGCTTTAAGTTCTTGCATTTCAGCGACAAGAAGAATAGATTCTAGTAACTCTTTAATACCAGTATTCTTCTTTGCGGAAATCTCACAAACTATGTTTGTTCCGCCATATTCTTCCGCAATAATGTCATAAGACATTAATTCAGTTTTAACACGTTCTGGATTTGCCCCTTCTTTGTCCATCTTGTTAATTGCAACAATGATAGGAACTCCCGCTGCTTTAGCGTGGTCAATAGCTTCAATTGTTTGAGGCATAACACCATCATCTGCAGCGACAACAAGGACAACAATATCAGTAACTGCTGCACCTCTTTGTCTCATTGCAGTAAAAGCTTCGTGACCTGGAGTATCTAGGAATGTAATCTTTTGACCATTAATTTCTTTTTGATAAGCACCAATTGCTTGAGAAATACCACCAACTTCACTTTCAGTTAAGTGTGAAGATCTAATTGCGTCAATTAAGGTAGTTTTACCATGGTCGACGTGGCCCATGATTGTAACAATCGGGGCTCTTGGAAGTAAATCTTCAGGTTTATCAACAATTTCAACTTCTTCGAAATTTTCTTCTGAAACAATCTTTTCTTTCTTAAAATCATATCCATATTGAAGACAAATTAAACCGATTGTTTCATCATCAAGCGTTTGGTTAATGGTAACCATCATTTTCTTTTCTAAAAAAAGAAATTTAATAATATCATTAACTTGAATATTTAATTCTTTAGCAAGTTCTCCAACAGTCATGTTGCGAGTAAAAACGAAAACACCATTATTAACTTTGTTAGTAGTTTCTTTTTTAGCCTGAGCTGATGGAATATTTGCTTTACGATTATCTTGATATTTTGCCATAACTTTTACCTCACTTTCTTCTTTAAATTTGGAGAAAATAACTAAAAGTTATTTTTCATCATCATCGTAGTATTCGTCGAATTCATCGTAATCGATGTCTTCATCTGAATCTTCGTAATCATCCTCGTAATATTCGTCTTCTTTTGCAAGTTCTGCAAGTTCTTCATCGGTGTAAATTGCCATCTTAGGTTTAATTTCTTCTGGTTTAACCTCTTCATGAGCAACTTCTTCCTCTTCGATCTTGCGAGGACGTTTTGTAGTTTTTTGAGTAGCTTTAAAGTTTTCTTTCTTCTTTTCGCTATCTAATGCAGCTTCAAGAGATTCGATTGAAGTTGTTGTGCGGACAACAGTAGTCTTAGCAACTGGTTGCTCTTCTGGAACTTCAATTGGTTTTTCTTCAACTTTTGGTTCTTCAACAACCGGTTTAACTTCTTCTTTAACCTCTTCAACAGGTTTAACTTCTTCATCTTGAATAACTTGTGGTTTAGCTTTTTCTACACCATTTTCAATTTTACTTGAAGCAGAACGTTCTGACTTAATTTGAGCAAGATAACGTTCATATTTTTCTTTTTGAACACGAAGTTTTTCTTCTTCTTGAACTTGTTCAACACTCTTGAGCTCGACTTCAACCTCATCTGCCATTGATTCTTCTTTAATATCAATATGAGTTTCAGTTAATTTAGATGCGACACGAACGTTTGCACCTTTTTTACCAATTGCAAGTGAGAGTTGTCCATCTGGAACAATTGCAACTGCACATTTTTTACCATTTTCATCGGTGTAAACACCAATTTTAAGAATTTGTGCTGGTCTAAGAGCATCAATAATGAAAAGTGCATCATTTGGAGAATATTGAATGATATCAATCTTTTCTTTTTCTCTAGAATTACCAAGTTGGCTAACAATTTTTTGAATTACTGAGCCATTTGCACCGATACAGCAAGATACTGGATCAACATTAATGTCATTTGAATAAACTGCTAATTTAGAACGAATCCCGGCTTCACGAGCAAGGTTTTTAATAATAACAGTACCATCATAAATTTCACGGACTTCTTCTTCGAAGAGTCTACGTAAAAAGCCTGGATCTGCTCTTGAAACTCTAACCATTGGTGATTTACCAGATTCAGCACCAGTAACGTTGCTAACATATAATCTAACTGGAGAACCAGATTCTAACATTTCATCTCCGATTAAATCGCGACGTGTTAAATAAAGGGATGAACGACCAACATTAACAACTGCTCCTCTATCATCACATTTTTCGACAACACCAGTAATCATTTCACCAATTTTGTCTTTATAAATTTCGTAGAGGGAAACTTTTTCAGCTTCAGCGAGTTTCTGTCTTAAGACAGATTTAACAGTTAATGCGGTAAGTCTAGCCATTTCGTCTGGGGATGTTTCTACTATATATTCATCACCAACAGCGTATTTTTTGCCTTTCTTTCCTTTGTTTGCGTCTTCTAAAGCAATCTCTAAAAGATCATCTTCAACGTGGTCTTGATCTTCGACTACTTTACGAACATATTCCATCTTAATTTCAGCTGGTTGTTCAGTAATTGAAACTCTAACATCAATGCCTTCTACAATGTAGCCATCACAAATTTGCTTTTCTAAAGCTTTCTTAAGTGATTCCTTAAGGGCGGTGATAATTGCTTCTTTGCTAATTCCTTTAGCTTCAGCAATTTCTTCAAGAGCTTCTAAGAATTTTGTTGCATCCATATTTTTCTATTCTCCTTAAAATTTGATTGCAAGACGTGCTTTATCAATTGTGCTTCTCACTATTTCACATTTGATAAGACGTGTTTTTTCTTTGTAAGAGATAACGATTAAATCGTTATCAACACTTTCTAAAGTACCTTCAATAATATTTAAACCTTTGTATGGGTGAGTAAGATGAACGTTAATATATTTCCCAACATATTTTTCTAGTTTAGCGACATCAATAGCTTTTTCTGCTCCAAATGTTGTGACATCAAGAACATAATTTGTCTGAATTAAGTCAGCGTCATCTAGAAGTGGGGAAATAAGATCATTAACCTTAACAATTTCATCAAGGCCAATAACTTCATCATCCTTATCAACCATTACACGCAAATAGTTTGTGTTAGATTCGCGAACGAATTTTACATCAACATCTGTGTAACCTAAAGCCTTAATAGGCTTTTCAATAAGGTTTTTGACTGTACTTTCAAGTGTCATGCAAGTCTCCTTAATAAACTAAAGAGTGGCTACAGCCACTCTTAGAGATAAGAGTTACTCAGCGAACTGAGCACAATTATTTTGCCTTAATATAATTAAGTTTGCAACTATTTTTTGCGAAGAAGTTTATTTTTGATCTCTTCAGCTTTTTCTTTAGACTTTTCGTAATAGCCTTTTATGACTTCTTTAATATTATCTTTATTTAAGTAGCGTGTAGTAAAAAATGGTTTCTTTTTCTTGTTTGGTGCAAGTTTATCTGAAACATATTCTTTAAGTTCATCAAATTTAACAGCTGCTGTATCAGTTGCTTTTTTAATCATAATGCCAAGATGAAGTGAGTAAGCAAAGTCAACCAAAATCATTCCAATAACAACGCCAGTAAAGAAGACATAAACTGGATTTTCAGCGATGAAAAGTAATGCTTTAATTAGAACTGGATTTAGTAAGAAATAATATGCCGCCCCAGCTCCAAACCAAAGCACTGAAAACAATGGGCAAATTAATCCCTTAAAATTACCCCATCTATTAGAGTAATCCCACAACTTCATATGCAAACCTTTAATAAATATTAAACCAGCGATTAATTCGATTAAAGTTAGGCTAATTCCGATGACTAACAAAGTGATTAAAATCGAGGCCCAATTTGGAAGGCCAAAACTATCCCAATTAATGTTAGAAATTCCAAATAAAATTAAAGTCCCAAAACCATAAAGAGGAATGTAAGGTCCAACCATAAATCCAGGGTTAACCCAACGCTTTTGAGAAACGAATCTTCTGAACAGTAATTCAATGATATAACCAGTCACTGAACCGATAACAAACAAGGTAGCAATAGCGACTAAAATTTTCATAACAACTATATTATTGTCCTAAGCAAAAAAAATTCAATAGAAATCAAAATTTTAATGATTTTGATAGTTTTGGGCCCTTTTTTATTGCATTAATAGAGCAAATTATCTATAATTTATCTCGCTTTAATTAAAAGGAGCTATTCGAAAATGCGTAAATTCTTATTACCAATTATCAATTTAGTTAATCTTGTCTTAATTGTCATTGTTTGGGTTTTAAGTGCTCAAACATCTGTTATTGATGCAGGACTTAAAGACGTAGCATGTGGAAATTTCTACCAAGTAGTATGGCAAGGTAGTAGACCTAATATCTTAGGTATTGTTGGATTCTTCTTATTCATTGCTGCCGTTGTTCTTACACTTGTTGTTTTCTTACCAATTAAAGGTCGTAAATTCTTAAACTGCCTTAATGGTTTAATGTATGTTGGAGCAGGCGTTATGTTCTTACTCTCACCATTTCCACCATATTATGCACATGGATTCGCAGAAGCTAAACTTACAGGTGCATTAATTGCAATGGCAGTTCTTGTCTTTATTGCAGGTGCATTCTCAATTGTAATGTCATTAGTTGAATTCCTTGGCAAAAAGGAATCCAAATAATTACTAGGTAATTATGAAAAAGACTCTCAGTCGAGAGTCTTTTTTCTTACTTATTTGCGTTACTTGCTTCTCGTACGGCTCTTGCTAATTGATCTGGACAAGAAGTGTTTTTGTAGCCGCATAATGTGCCTTTTAAGGTCTTTTCAATTTCGTCAACAGTTTTTCCTTCCACTAATTTAGAAATACCTTTGAGGTTACCATTACAACCACCTTCGAATACTACATTTGTAATAACATCGTTATTTATATCAAATTCAATTGAACGTGAACAAGTACCGACACAATTGTATTTATAATGCATTATTTTCATCCTTTCGTACAATTTTAATTATTTTAACGATTGTTGGAGATAAAACAGAAGTAACTCCAAACTCAAATATAAAGTTCCACCCAATAACGAATAAGAACACAAATTTCATTGTTTCTACATTTGCAGCATTCAAATTAGCGATTGCTTTATTGACAACGGTAAATGATGCTAAAGCGAATAATCCTGTATTTATAATAGGAATTAATAAGGATGAAACAATAATGCCTACAGTTACGTTCTTTTTAGCGATTAATTTACAAATTAATCCTGCTACTAATCCTGCAGCAGTTGTTTTTACTAAACATGTCACAACAGTCCAGAAAGGAGCAAATGGCATGAAAAATTGTAATGTTGAAGGAGCGACAATACATAAAATACCATCAACAAAACCTAATAAGGCACCTGCTAAAGGTCCAAACATAATTGTACCGATAGCAATTGGAATCAATGCTAAATTGATGCTAATTGGACCTAAGGTAACGTAGTTGCCAATTACTTGAAGCACTATAACTAAAGCTGCTAATATCGCAACTCCTGTTATCTTTTTTACTGAATCATTTTTCATAACAACTAATCCTCATCATTTTCGTCTTTAATTTCTCCAACAAGCTCTTCAAGAATATCTTCCATCGTGACAATACCAACAACTTTTTCTTCGTCTTTAACAATTGCTAAGTGTTGATGGGCAGATTGAAGTTTCTTAAATAATCTAGAAATTTTATGAGTTGGCTTGCAAACGACAATATCAGTCATAATAATTTTGCTGACATCTTTTTCGCCTTTAACAAGTAGCTCAAATAAATCTTTTTGGTGAACAACACCATAAGCTGAATCAAGTTTGCTATTTTTGGTAACAACCATTCTTGATCTATTTGTTTCAACAAACTTCTCACAAATTTGTTGAAGAGTCATATTCTTTCTAACGAAATGAACATCTTTTGCTTTAATCATAATCTCTTCAACTTTGGTATCACCATACTCTATGGTGTTTTGAATAATATCTTCTTCAATATCATTTAAAACTCTTGCTTCGTTCATGTCTTCAACAAGCATAGAAAATTCTTCTTCGGTATATGGAACTTCTTGCTCATCTTTAACTCTAACAAGTAATTTAATTAGTTTTTGAATTCCTGATAGAACAATTGAAATTGGCCAGAATAAATAATAGAAAAAGTAAAGTAAATAAACGTTTAACCTAGCAAAGAATTCTGGTCTTTGTTTAGCGAGTGATTTAGGGGATACTTCACCAAAAATAAGAACGACAATTGTAACCACTATAGTCGCAAGAGTTGGACCTAAATCAGTGTAGTATTTAACAAATAAGATTGTGGCAAATGCAGATGCTGCAATATTTACAATATTGTTTCCTATTAAAATTGTGGATAAAACTCTATCGTAATGTTTATTTAATTTCATTACGAGTTTTGCAGAATTATGTTTTTTTGCGAGATTTTCAATTCTAATTTCATTAAGCGAGGTAAATGCTGTCTCACTACATGAAAAGAAGGCCGAAAAAATAAGTAGGCCCACTAAGATTAAAATTGATACAAGAACAAAGTTTGGTGTATCTTCAAATGCTGTCGCTAATGTAATACCGGGATCAGGACTAATATTCATAGGGCTATATTGTATAAGATTTTTATTTGTTTTTGTAGTGATTTTTAATAATCACTAATGTAAGTGCATACACAGAAATAAAAAATTGACAGTAAATCTGCCAATTTTCTATAGTTTTTTGATTTTTAACTTATTTGAAGTATCTCTTGAGCATTGCTTCTAAAGCAGCACCATGACGTTGTTCATCTTTTGCCATTTCATGAACAGCATCATGAATTGCGTCATAATTAAGTTCTTTTGCTTTCTTAGCAATTTCAAGTTTAGATGCACAAGCACCATTTTCACCTGCTAGCATCTTTTCAATATTTGCTTTTGTATCTTCAACAACAACTTCTCCAAGAAGTTCCGCAAATTTTGCAGCATGTTCTGCTTCTTCATGAGCGATTTGTTCAAATAACAGAGCAATTTCAGGATAGCCTTCTCTTAAAGCTTGTCTTGCCATTGCTTTGTACATGCCCACTTCAGAACATTCTCCTTTGAAATGATCTCTACATCCTTGGAGTACAAATGGATCTACATCTTTTGCAACACCAATATCATGCTTACATGCCCATTTAAGTTCGCCTTTTGGAGCATCTTCTTTAATAGGTTCAAGCATAGAGAAATCTGCACCACAAATTGGGCAATTCTCGCCTTCTTTTACTTCGACGATTTGTCCACAAATCTTACAACGATATTTCATTATTTTTCCTCCGGGGTTGAATTAACAACCATAATTGCATTACTAATTATAAATATAATTGATATAAAAGACAAACAACCATTTTAAGTCTTTTCAAAAAACACTGTTTTTCCTGAAAATTTTTCAAAAATTACTGGAAATTTGTTAGTTTTTCTAATTCTTTTTCGTATTTCTTTGGTTCCTTTAAGAATACGATCTTACATTCCGGAAAAAGATTTTTAATTTTGCTTTCAGCCTTCTTCCCTTCCCCACTTCCAGAATAGAAAACAAAGCTTAATTTCTTACCTGAAAAATTAGTCTCTTTTAAGACTGAATTTATAACAGGAGGAGTTCTTCCGTTCCAAATTGGAGAGCCTATAACAATCTTGTCAAATTTTGATACATCTTTATCGTAATTAACGAGCTTTGCTTTTGCTCCAACTCCTGCTCTAAAGCCACCAGCTAAAACCATAAAGAAAAACTTTTTTGGCATTTTCTTTTTCTCGGTGACTTTTCTAATTTCATAATCTTTTGATACAAAAGTTTTCGAAACAATATCTCCGTTTCCGGTTAGTGAATAGTAGATAAATAATTTCTTCATATTATTTTCCTCAATCTCTAACAATAATTTTACATTATTAAAAGTAATTACTATATAATAAATACAATAAATGGGAGACGAAAATTATGGATTTATTAATTAGAAACAAATGGGTCACTTTAAGAGGGTCATCAGTTGTTAAAGATCTTAATGAAAAAGATGTTTATAAAGTTCAAGGTAAGTTTTGGACTTTTACCGCAAAAAAATATATTCAAACTTTAGATGGCGAAACAAAATATATTGTTCGTAATAAATTCTGGAGATTATTTACTTATAGAGCTTACGTTTTAGATCCTAACGGAGAACAAGTTGCTCATTTAAGAAGAAAAATCTTCTCATTACACGATCGTTTCTTTATAGATTCAAAATTTGGTCAATTAGAAATAAAAGGAAACATCCTTTGTTTTGACTATCATGTCTTTTTAGAAGGAAAAGAAATTGGTCACGTTGCAAGAAGAATTTCACTTAGAGATAGTTTTGTTCTTCATATTGAAGATGATTGCAAAATTGATCCTATGTTTTTCTTAGCTCTTGTAATTGCAATTGATAACATCACCGATAGACGTAGACAAAACGCTAGTAATGCATTTGACGATTAATTCTTAATTGCAATAAAAATACACCCAAAAGGGTGTTTTTTTATAATAAGTAATAAATACCTATAAATTGTATTATTGCTGCTACTACTACAAATATATGAAATATTGTGTGATAAATAATTTTCTTTTTCCCAATCGCGTATGTAATTGCGCCAATAGTATAAACAACTCCACCAATTAATATAAATAAGAACATATTAAATGTATAAGTTATTCCAAATGGTAAGAAAAATAGCAACAACCAACCTTGAACAACATAAACTAAATAAGAAGATATTTTAAGAAACTTTGAATTATTAGGAATAGCGTTTGCAAGTATTCCATAAATTGCAAATAAAAACTCCACAATCATCATAATAATGCCAATATTATGAGGAACTATGTCTAATAGACATATTGGAAAATATGTTCCTGCGACAAATAAATAAATGTCGCAGTGATCAATTATTCTAATAATCGCTCTATATTTAGAATTAAATCTTGATGTATGGTACAAAGTTGAAACTGCAAAGACAATCATCATTGTTAATACATAAAAATAAAATGGAGCCATCTCTAAAAAGGACAAATGATTAACAATGTTATGAACAATAAAGAAAATTAAAACACCAAGCGAAAAAAGAAATCCTATTCCGTGAGAAATAGCATTTCCTATCTCATTTTTGAAGCTATATTTTGGTAATTTGTTTATATTTAACGACATTTAAAAAAGTTTAATTTAATTTAGATTCTGCAATTCTATTTTCAGATTCTTCAAAATAACGTTTGTAGTTTTTCCTACAATATCTTGGATGACTTTCTTTTTCAAATTGAGCTTCTTTAAAGGTATAAGGTTTATCAACTCTCCAAGAGTTAAATAAGCCAACCTTTATCGCGTGTTTAGGGCAATATATCACGCATCTTTGACACATTAAACACTGATAACCAAATTTAAATTTGCCATTTTCTTTTAGTCTAATGTTGTGAGCAGGGCAATCATTGACGCATTTCATACATTTAATGCACTCATTCTTTTTTACTTTATAGAATAAACCATTAAATCTTCCGCCCCACCATTGAATTCTTAAAATAAATGCGAACGGTCTATCAAATAAAAATCTTTTAAGATGAACATCTTTACCTTTTAAGAATAAATCTAAATCTAAAGGCAGAAGTCCTTCCATAACTGTTCTCATCCTATGAGCCATATAATCAGTGTGTCTAAAGATAAATGAATAAGGCATCAAGTAATGGAATTCATCATGCACAACGATATTTCTTCTCTTTAGAAGAGAAGTAAGATATAAACTAGAAGCGTTGTTCCAGAATAAATGTTCTCCAGATTGCTTCATAATGACACATGGAATTTTATTGGAAACTTTCTTTATTTTCTTAACGTATTTAATTACTGGTTTTGGGCAGTTAAATCCATAAATCGGATAGAATACAAAAAGACCATCATAACCTTCTAAAGACTTAACTTCATCTTTGATGACGTCAACTGTTTCAAGGCTATGACCACGATCTTCAAGTTCTTGTTTTGCTTTTAAACAAACAATTTTTGTATTGCCAGTACCACTAAAATAAATACCTAAATATTTCATTTAATATGAGCCTCTAGCTTATCATCAAACCAATATGTATAATTCTCATCTTTTTCATGTGAATCATACCAAATTTGGGCATAAATCTCGTCTTTTTTAGCAAGTCGATCAAATTCCCAAACATATTCTTTATATAATTTATTTAGCCAATGACCACCTCTTAAAACTGTGAAAGGTCTTGCGACAAATTTTTCACCATCGCTATTTTCCCATTCAAGTTTAGAATAGACATCACCTTTTTTAAATGAAGTTGCAAGCAACTTACCACCATGTTTCTTAGCAACATTAACTAAATCTTCATAAGTAATTTCGGAATCTTTTTTATTAATATCAAAACCATAATCTATAGGTTTATAATTCTTAATTTTCTTTGCTTCTTTAAAATCAAAAAGTTCAAAATTATCCCATTTTTTCGGTAAATTTTCGTATTTTTCTTTACTTCCAAAGAATGCAGTTAATCTAGCTATATCATTATGCTTATACCAATATGCTGGAGCATTAGAGTCTTTCATAATTTTTAAGATTGTAAATTTCTTAATTAGTTTAGCAGGAACAATTTTAGCCATCTTGAAAACAGGATGAGCTTTTAAAATCTTTCCCCAATAATCATTAATATTATCTTCTCTATAATGGAAAAGATTATTTAGTTCTTCACCATCTGCAAAGAAACCGCAATGGAAGTTTCTTGTGCAGTTATAATTTGGATCAAAAAAGTCTTTAGTGTCTCCCCCAAATAAAGAGAATCCACCTTGTAAAGTTTCGTATCCTGAAACACGACTTTCTTCTCCGCTTCCAAGGTTAAATATTTTACACCAGAAATTATCTTTATTTAGTTCACCTTTAATATCAGCGCGAACAATGTTCGCGAGAAGTCTTCCACTATCTTCAGCAGTCGACCATTCAATTGCATTATTAAATGGAGTGTGAAACATAAGTCCATCACTCATATTCGCGGTCAACATATCTAGATAAATCATCGCGCTTTGACGAATAATAGTCCAATTAGGAATACAGCTTTCTAATATAGCAAATTCCCCTCTTAGTTTATGAACTGTATAAAAGTCAAAAACACCTGGGAAAAGAGGATCTCCCACTCTTACCCAAGGATTAACTGGATTTCTATGACCATATAAAGCGACTGTTGTTATATCAATTAATTTAATTTCAGGATGAGATTCAAGTACCGAAACAATATTTTTAACTCCAAGTTCGTTAGCTTCATATGAATCTTTTGGGAATTTATCAGCTCTTGGAGGTATTGCGGCTGCTAAATTAAATAAATATGAACAGCCTTCTATAGCTTTTTCTACATCTTTCTTATTTCCGACGCTTCCATATAAAATTTCAACTTTTCCAGGGATTTTCTTTGCTAAAGACTTAACTAACTTATTACGTTTATATTTTTCTTCTAAAAGAACTCTAACAGAGTCGACTTCAGGAATTTTAATAAATTCCTCTAACGTAGGAAAACCCATGTGCCCAGCGGCACCAAACAAACAAATTTTCATATTAACTACCTATTTAAATTCTCCAGGATTTGGATAACATCTATCCATTGTTTTTTGAATTGCTTCTTCAAGTCCACCTCTAGTGATATGAAGTTCAGCATTTATCTTGTCCATAAGTTCAGGTTCAATGCACATATCTTTGGACATGATTTCTTTCATAACTAAACCAAAATCAAGTCCACCTTGGAGGCCTTTCTTTTTATCTTTGTTTTGGATTGCTTTTCCGCCAATAACACACATCCAGGTTGGAGGAAGCATAACTTTTTTATTAACACCTTTGCATTTACACATGGTTTCAAGCATCCATTTGAATTTCTTATTTTGATCTCCGATTGGATAACGTTCACCATCTTTACCATATTCAATCGCACCAATACCAGCTTCTGCAATATGTTCAATTGCAATCATAGTTGTTCCGCCTTTTGAGAAGAAAGCAACTTTGTGTCCATTAACAAATCTATCTAAGAAAACACTTCTCCAAATTGGGACTCTTGCTTCCATAGAACCAAAGATGTATGGTAGTTCAAGAACTACCACTTCCATCTTTTTCTTTTGTTCATTTAATAGTTTTGCTTGCTCCACTCTACATCTAATATAAGGATGTTTTTCAGCTAACTTCATTTCAGGATATCTTCTATCAAAATATGCGAAATATGAGTTATAAACTGCTGCTTTTTTAACTCCAGCTTTTTCTGCTGCTCTAAATACTTTGGCGCAGCAATCAACTAATCTAAAATGGAAAAAGTCATAGGAAGGAGCTTTTGGAGTGTATCTATCATCTGGTCCGACTGCATAAATCATGTAGTCGTAACCTTTCATAACTTTTGCGATTTCTTCTTCGCTAGCGGAGAAGACATCTAAAAGAGTGCTTTCAATTTCTTTTGGATACCAACTTGAGAGGTCTTTGTTTACTAAATCATCATCAAGGATTGAAATAGAACCTACTTTATATCCTTTGGATAATGCTAACTTAGCAGTGTAAAAACCGAGAAAGCCTGTACCACCGACAATCATTAGTTTCTTTGACATATTATTGTCTCCTTTATTTTGTTTTGATTATATTAAAATTAACTTAATATAATAAATTATAAATAATTTCTCATTTATTTCATTATTTTTATTTTAGTGTTGGATAAATTCCGTTTGAGATATCAACATTGTCTAAATTCCAAATAGCAGTTGACCACCCTAAGACACTTATAAAGTAGTTTTTATTAAATGTAATTCCGCTTGGAGAAATAGTATTTTGGTAATCTAAATAAATGATTTCTTGGTAAAAATCGACATAATTAGAGAATTCATTAATTCTTGTAGAATCATACAAAGTTGCGTTTTGTGAAATAGAATTCTTAATGATAAGGGGACCATAATGACCTGTATCACCAACAAACGCATAACCTTTATCTAAGAAAGATGCAATTGAAATACAATTATTGATCGTACAACCATCATGTATGTTGCCAATAAAACCACCAACATAAGAAATAAAACCTGTATATTCATATTTGCAATCAAAATTGCTTTTCGAAATACAATTGCTGAATAAAATAGATGTAGGATAACAAGATCCAATAAAACCACCAACTTTAGCTGAAGAACTAGAACAAGTGAGCGAAATAAAATCGGCAGAAGAACATTTATTAAATTCATAATAATGCATTCCTCCTGAAGAACCATAATCTCCACCGACAAATCCGCCAACCGTAAAACAACTTAAGTGATAATCACCTTTTTTATTAACACTAATTGTTGAATCGATTGAATGGCAATTGTTTACTACCAATGTTCCAGAAGTAGTGCCGCATAAAACACCAATTTTCGCACTATATTCTCCAGCTTTTGTCGGTTCTATTGTGGTCAAAATTGTTGAATCTTTTAATTTTAAATTTTCAAAAACACCTTCAGCTTCAGAAAATAACCCAAATGTGACATCTTTATCAATAAATGTTTTGGTAAGACTTAAGTCACTTATTATATGATTCTTTCCATCAAAAACACCTTTGAAAGAGGATGGACTCCATTCAATGCCTACAAGTGAAATATCATTCTTTAGTTCATAATGATAATAATCTTCGATTAATTCAAAATCTTCAGGAGAATCAACATATCGAATTGTATCAGATTTCAATCCATATAAATTAGAGAGTTTATCTAAGGTAATGGTTCCATTAACATTCTCATTAGAATATGAAACGTTGGTAAGCTTAATAGAGTTCCATCCGCACTCGATACTAGGCTCAATCGAGAAGTAAAGTTTCGAATTATTCACAAATGTTAAATCAGTTTTTGTTACAACATATTCAGAATAATGAGGCACTTTTGCAAAATAAGATATTTGATCAATAGAGTAACCTGTTGAATTTTCTAATTCAACAACACAAACATAATCATTAGAATAAAGTCCATAATCAACTTTTTCAAAAGATGTATCCGCAAAATACACGTCTGTAACAGACAATTTACCGTTAATAAATATGTGCCCTATATTATTTGAAGTTGGAATAATGACATATTGTTGATTATCAAGTTCCATATTAAGTTTATCGATTTTAAGAGTAGTATTTCCGCCTTCAAATTGTCCGTTATTTACTATTTCAGCAAATATTTTATTAGGCGTCGTTGATTGAGCACAATTATAATACTCACCATTAACAATAATACTTGTTGGAGTAGCTCCGTGTGGGTTATCCAAA
Source organism: uncultured Caryophanales bacterium (assembly GCA_946624155.1). Next base: position 185,289 of record CAMORU010000001.1, on the reverse strand, counting down.
TCCACTTGCATATAGATTGTGTCACCTTCGCTAACTGAAGAAGTGTTAACAATCCTACAAGAATCGAAATCTAAATGGGGCGCGGTTTTTATAGTCTTATTAAAAATTTTATGTTGAATTCCTGTTCCGTCGTTTGAATCATAGTCGTAATAAATCTTCAAATTATAATTTGAATAATATTCCAAATCATTAAAATCTATACTATCAGCACTTTGAGAAACAAGATTATTATTTGAATCATAAATTTTTACGCTCGAAACATATCCAATTGAATCAGGATCATCAAAAAGGAAGTTTGCTTTAATTGATGTATCTGTAATTTCTTCATCGTAAATGCTTACATTAGGAATTGTTTTAGATTCGGTGGAAATTGCTCGATCAATAGAGGCATTGTGTACACCATTACCATCATTTAAATCGTATGAATACGAAACTTTTAACAAATACTCATTATTGGAAAGAAGATTATTAAATGAACCATTTAAAAAAGAGCCGTTGTTCTTAACTACTTCTCCGTTTCTTAAAAGTTCAACTTTATCAATTGATAAAATTTCATCCGAATCAATTGTCGCAACATTGTAAGAAATAGAGGTTTTATCACTATTTGTAAAATCATATTGAACGGTTGGTGACAATTTAGCTTCAGTATTTATATTGGTAGTAATTGATTTTGATACTGCACCATTACCATCATTTAAATCATAAGTGTATGAAACTTTGATTGAATATTCATTGTTTGAAAGGAGATTGTTAAAAGTGCCGTTTAATATTGTTCCATTATTCTTAACGACATTCCCATTTTTTAAAAGTTCAACTTTATCAATAGATAAAATTTCGTCAACATCAGTTTTATTTACATTATATGTGATAGAAGTTTTATCACTATTTACATATTCGTATGAAATTGATGGTTGAACTTTTGCTACAGTTGTTACGCTTTTTTCGATTGTATTTGAAACTGCTCCACTACCATCATTTAAATCATAAGAATAAGAAACTTTAACAGAATATTGATTATTTGATAACAAATTATTGAATGTGCCGGTTCTTAAAGAACCATTATTTTTAACGACCTCACCGTTTCTTAATAACTCCACCTTATTAATAACTAAAATTGAATCGGCATCATCACAAGAAATATTGTAATTAACAGATGTTTTATCGCTTGTTGGAGAATCTAACGAGATGATTGGCTTAATTTTCGCAAGAGTGTGAATGTCTTTATAAGAAACCCAATCGCTAATTGTTTTTCCATTTGATTGATAATTAAAATCAACATAAATGTTGTAAGTGTGGTCTGAAAGTAAATTATTGAATACTCTTTGCGAAGTAGGAATATCCTTAATTAATCGATTTGTCGTAGCATCATATAAAGTGATTCTTCTAACAGTTCCCACTTCACCAGTTCTGACAACAGAGAATGATATGGAATCTTTAGTTGGTATAACAGCGACTATTTGATATGCTCTTAGAGTTGTAAAGGTATTTTTTAAAATCCATTCGGTATGATAATCTTTACCGTCAATAAAATCATATCCAGTAACTACAGCATACTGATATGTTGTAGACATTTTTAAATTGCTAAATCTAACATAGTTATCGCCAACTTTTATTTCGACAATTTTAATAATTTTATTTCCATCACTAAGTTGAATAGTTGTGTGGAAATTTTTAGTTAGTCGCTCAGGATCTGAAAATTTAATCCACAAATCAACATATGTTGTGTTAACAGAATAAGAAGTCACCTCAGCGGTAGGTCTATTTTTATGAGCAACTCCACATTTAATAGATTTATTGCCACTAGACATATCGACATCTTTAATCTGAGTGCCATCTATGTACTTAATTGCATCTATTGTATACTTTGTAAATCCAGCATTATCCGGCGCAGTTACTTCGAGAAGTAACAACTCCATTGTTGATCCTTCTTTAAACATATAGTTAGCATATTTTTTACCATTTAAGGTAAAAGATTGAATTTCAAATTCTTTTGGATTGGACAGGTGAATTTCCACAATGAATGTTTCGTTAGGATTAACGTAATATTTAACTTCTTCATCAGTTTTGACATCGATATTAACAATGTCTTCAATATCATTTTCAATTGTTTCTTCATGACCCTGATGATTATCAACTTCTTCCTCATCTTCTCCGCCGTCTCTAGTTACTAAGCGAGATTTATTATGAGAAACAGTCATTCCTTCATATTTTGGCACACTATTGTCACCTTTTTTATCACAACCAGTTAAAGTCATGCCAAAAAACATTAAGAAACATAAATACTTGCTAATTTTCATATAAAATTACCGCCTTTTATCAACACTAATTATTAGCATAGAGAGGGAGGCCAAGAGAGTCAAGGACTTTCACTATGTGAGTGCTAATTTTAAAAAAGAAAAAGACCTTATGGTCTTTCTTATAGAATATATTAGTCTATAGTATATTTTGGTAATCCAATAGACTTGATAAAATCCTAACAATCTCGATTCGTTTTTCTCTAACTCTATAAAATACAAAGTAATTCTTAATAACTATTTTTCTTAAATCTTGATTTTTACTAAATACGTTATTTGTCGCAGGATACATAAATGGAAAATCTACTAAATTACTAAATGTTTTATGAAATTCTTCCATTAGATTATCTGCAGCAGAAAGGTTCTTTAAAACATTAAGTATATATAAATATATCTCTTCTAAATCTTTACTTGCTTTCGGTGATAAATATAATGCAAATTTATTTTCCATATTTGGTTTTTAATTGTTTGAAAAATTCATCACCAGGAATCATTTCAACACCATTTTCGATTTCTTCAATACTTTCATCGATTAGTGCTGCGGCTCTCATTTGAACAATCATTTCTTCATAAACTTTGAGACTCATCATAACAGCTTCTCCATAACCATTTCTGGTAATAATAATTGGTCCTTTACTTTCCTCACATACCTTCAAAATGTTTGCTGTGTTTTTAAGTTCGTTCACAGGTAAAACTTTTGGCAATGCTTGCATCATCTTTACACTCCTTTTCTACTTTCATGTACTTATTATACCATAATTAAGCCATAATTCTACTTTTTTATTAAAAAAATATTCGTAAGGACTTATCAAAAATCAAATAAAAACAGTCCTACAAATAGGACTGTAATTATTTAATCAGTTAAGATTATTCTGCTTTTTCTTTTCCAAAGAATGCTTTGTAAGTAGAAGCTGCAGCGAATGCACCCATTAATGGACCAACAATTGTTGGGATTAAGGTAAGAGCCTTGACACCAACACCTTTGCCATCAAACATTGAGAAGACAAGTGCTGATAATGCTCTTGCTGGGTTAACGGATGTGCCTGTTAGTGGGATACCAACGATGTGGACACCAAATAATGCTAAACCAATAACTAAGCCAGCAATATTTGACCATTCTTTCTTATTTGTAACACCTAAGACAAGGATAACGAATAAGAAGGTTAATCCCATTTCTGCCATTGTTGCGAGCATAAATGGCATGAAGGCAGCTTTTCCTTCGACAAATGCTTTCATGTTGTCTGTATTTCTATAGAATACTTCGGCAACACCATTTGCTCCACTGACACCAGTCTTCCAAGCCCACATTACCATAGCAAGTAATAATGATCCGAAGAAAGCACCAATGACTTGTGCGCAGCAATAGATTCCGCATTCTTTCCAGCTGATTTCTTTGTTAAGAGCTTTAGCAAAGCTAACTGCTGGGTTTGCATGACCGCCACTGACTCTACCAACTGTGTAAGCAAGAATGACAATTGAGATACCAAATGCTGCAGCGATACCAACTGTTGCAGCTGGTGTATTTGCCATTCCAGAGAATGTAAATGCCATAGCAGCACCACATCCAACTAAGACGAGCATTGCGGTTGCAAGGAATTCTGCAAAGAATTTTTTAACCATAATTTTCTCCTTTTTTCAACGCTCAAAGTTTATTACCTTTATAAATAAAATACAAGGATAATTAAAAAATAATGTAAGAAAAGAGGACCGAATTGTTAATATTCAATCCTCTTTGATACTACTAATTATTTTTGGAGTAATATTTATGATATTTTTCTACTAAATTAGATTTTGAGTGCGAGCAACAAGCACATTCACCTGTAGGTAAATGGTGCTTTTTGCGGTACAAGTATCTTCCAAATAATGCGCCAAGAAAAGTAATAACAGCAATGACCACTATTATTTCAATCCAGAGTGTATTTGGATTAGTAAACATATCTTTTATGCCTCCAATGCTTTTCTTTTGTTAATAGATTTAATAACAAATATAGAGGCAACAGCGCATCCAATTAAACCAATAGTTACTGGAATTGCCCATGCAAGGCTTTCTTTGCTAAACATTGATAAGAATGAATAGATAAATCCTGCACCAATAAATGAGCAAACAATCCAGAATAATAATGTCCATTTAAATGTGCCTTTTCTAAGTTCTGCTTTAGCAGTAGCACATGCAGCGAAACAAGGAATTGTGAGCATATTAAAGGCGATAAATGCAATTGCGCCTTGCCATGTAAGTCCAGTTGCTTGAATCATAATGATTGCTTCTTCAACACCTTCTTCAGTGCCTTCAAATCCTGAAACAATAACTGCTGCTAAAACGGAGAATGTAGCAATAACATTTTCTTTTGCAATTAATCCTGTAATTGCGGCAACTGCAAATACCCAACCAAATGCTTTGAGTTGTGAACCAAAGCCAAGTGGAGTAAATAAAGGTTGAATAAGTTGACCAATACTTGCAAGAATGGAATTTTCCATATCCACCATGTGCCAATTCCAACCAAAGTTAGATAAGAACCAAATAATGATTGTAGAAGCTAAAATGATTGTGAATGCTTTCTTAACGAAGTGTTTAGCCTTATCCCATAAATGGATCATAAGTGATCTAAATTGTGGCCAGTGATATTGCGGAAGTTCCATAATGAATGGAGCTGGATCACCTTTTAAGGTGGTATGTCTCATATAAAGTACTGCAATAATTGCGACTAAAACACCTACAACATACATTGAATATGTAATTAAATCGACACTCTTAAAGCCAAATACTTCGCAAACACCACCTGCTATAGCGACTAAAATAGGAAGCTTTGCGCCACAAGAGAAAAATGGAATAACTCTAATTGTGGAAACTTTTTCGTTTTCGTCGGCTAAAGTACGAGTATTAATCATCGCAGGAACTGAGCAACCAAAGCCCATAATCATAGGGATAAATGCTCTTCCAGAAAGACCAAATTTACGGAATATTCTATCTAGAATAAAGGCGACACGAGCCATGTAGCCTGTATCTTCCATAATTGAGAAGAATAAGAATAAGACAAGAATTTGAGGTAAGAATCCAAGGATTGCAAATAATCCAGAAAGGACGCCATCACACAAAAATCCTGTTAGCCAATGACCATCGCCAAGTCCTTTAGCCATTGCTCCAGCAACGGAATCAGTTATGGCGCTAAATGACATGTCGAAGAAATTAAATAATATGACGCCAGGAGAATTTATTCCGCCATCTGTCCAAATTAATCCTTCATAAATACTTCCTTCAAATGATGGTTTTACTCCTTTAAATAAACCACCTAGGAAGAATAAATTCTCAGAGAATGTTAAGTGGAAAACTAAGAATAAAATAGCAGCGAATATAAGTAGTCCCCACACTTTGTGTGTTAATACTTTATCAATTTTATCTGACTTATTTTCTTTTACTGTATCTACATCTTCACTTTCGTGCTTAGTAATAACCTTAGAAAAGTTTTTTGAAATGTAGTTATATCTTTGGTCTGCAATAATAGCTTCAATATCATCACCAAAGGTTTCATCTTTAAATGTTTTCTTGAATTCTTCTACCATTGGTACAAGGTCTTCATGCATTTTGGTTTCAATTTCATCATTTTCCACTAACTTGATAGCGTGAAATAGAGGGTTTTCAACCTTTTTTCCTTTAAATGCAATAGTAACATCACCAATTAAATGATTTAAATCTTTGTTATATACAACACTTTTGCCGACTCTTTTTGAATTAGAAGCTTTATAAGCTTTTTCCATTAAGTCTTTTAGATTTGATTCTTCAAGTGCTGAGATTTTAACAACAGGAACACCTAGTTTTTCTTCTAATACTTTTTCATCCAATGTGTCGCCTGCTTTATCAAGAACATCCATCATATTAACAGCAATAACTACTGGAACATCAATTTCTAATAACTGCGTTGTTAAATAGAGATTTCTTTCTAAATTTGTGGCATCAACGATGTTGATAACGCAATCTGGTTTTTCATCTAAGATGTAATTTCTCGAAATTACCTCTTCTGATGTATATGGAGAAAGAGAATAAATACCTGGTAGGTCAATAATTTTAATTGGCTCATCAAGTTTTTTATAAACTCCATCTTTCTTTTCAACAGTAACACCTGGCCAGTTACCAACGTGCGCTGTTGAGCCGGTTAAATTATTAAACAATGTGGTTTTACCACAGTTTGGGTTACCTGCTAATGCAAAACGTTTCATTAATATAACTCCTCCTCAACTTCTAAAACAACTAGTTCAGCTTCGCTTTTGCGGAGGGTTAATTCGTAACCTCTAATTGTGACTTCGATAGGATCTCCTAATGGAGCTTTTTTACGTAGATAGACTTTTGCACCTGGAGTCACACCCATATCAAATAGTCTTCTACGAAGGCGACCTTCACCTTCTACTTTCTTAATTAGGCCAGTCTCGCCTATTTTAAATTCGTTTAACCTTTTAAGCATAAATTCCTTCCTTTCTATGCAACGAATATTTTGCTAGAGATATTTTTATCCAAGGCAAGTCTTCCGTTTTTAACGCGCAAAACAACTCCACCATTATTAGATGACAAAACAACCACAACCGAATTGATTGTGATTCCTAAACTTTCTAGATGTTTCTTTGTTTTCTCATCAGTTAGAACTTTTATAACTCTAACTTCGCTGTTTAATGGTGCTAAGAATATTGGCATAAAAACCTCCAACAGTTAGTCTAAACTAACACAAATATTATAGAGCTGTAAATTAGATAGTCAATAAAAAAGTTAGTCAATGCTAACTATTTTACTTTAAAATACTATTTTAGTTTACTTCTTAACGAAGGTTTTTAACTTTTCTAATGTGTCTGTTGAAAGGCTATGTTCGATCTCGCAAGCTTCTTCTTCAGCTTTTGTTTTATCAACACCTATTGAAATGAAAAATTCTGTTAAAAAATGGTGTTTTTCGAGTGTTTCTTTTGCAATTTTTGAACCATTTTCGGTTAAAGAAATGTAGCCATTTTTATCGACTAAAATTAACTTTTCTTCTTTTAATTTTTTCATTGCAACCGAAACACTTGGTTTAGAAAAACCTAGTTTATTTGCAACATCAATTGATTTCACTTTATTTTTTTCTAGTGAAATTTGAAGTATAGCTTCTAAATAATCTTCTTTAGACTTCTCGCGTTTCATTCTTATATTATTTTAGTTTAATTTATTTTATATGCAATTCAGATATTCACAAAAAATAAACCAATTTGTTTATTTCGCAAAGAAATTTGCTAAAATATCTTCATTATGTCAATCGAAAATAAATTATCTACATCACTAAACAAGAAAAAATCTATTATTCCTATTTTATTTGCACTTATGTGCATTTGTTTAATTTCAGCCGTTGTTGGGGTTGAACTTAAAGGGTTAAACAACTTAGAGCAACATTTAGCCTTTAACACCGGAGGCGAAATTTGTGCAATATTTGCCGCAGTAATGCTAACAATTTCCATTTTGCCGGCTTATAAACGTCAAAGTGGTTATATTAGAACTTTCGTTACGCTTATTGCTTTCTTATCTTTCACAATGACTTTAGATTTAGCTGAAGCGTTAGTTGATAAAGAACCACATTTAATTTGGCTTAATACAACATTTGCTACACTTGTATGGATAAACGAAACAATAACATTCTTCTTATTTTGGAATTACGTTACTCATGCTTTAAAAAGTGAAGGTCAAACAATTAAAATCTTGCACATTATTGGTGGATTCTTCCTTTTAGGATTTATTTTACTTCCAGCTATTACAGCAATTGCTGGAGATCCACTATATTTTTCAGTCAATGCTTTAGGCGTATACGAACGTAAAAAATTCTTCTGGTGGATTTCTAGAATTCCACATACTTACTTCATTATTGCCTCCATCATCGCTATTTTCCTTTCTAAAGAAAGCATTAAGAAAAAAATCGTTATTTCAGTCTTTATGGCTCTTCCAGTAATTGCGATGGGATCAGGTGGTTATAAATCTGGCGTTGCAATTCAATATGTTGCAATGATGATGTCAATTATTCTTATTTTTGCCTTTATTTTCTCATCAAGAGAAAAGGATTTATACTCCACCAATAAAGAACTTAGTTTAGCAACTAATATTCAAAAGCACATGCTTCCATCAATTTTCCCTGCTTTCCCTGAAAGAAAAGAATTTGATGTTTATGCTTCAATGACTCCTGCTAAAGAAGTTGGCGGTGACTTTTATGATTTCTTCTTAATTGATGAATATCACCTTGGATTAGTTATGGCGGATGTTTCAGATAAAGGAGTTCCTGCTGCTTTATTTATGATGGCATCTAAGATTATGGTTCAGAACTTTGCTTTAATGGGCAAATCTCCTTCAGAAGTTTTAACTGCGGTTAATAATCAAATTTGCCTAAATAACCAAGACGAAATGTTTGTGACTGTCTGGCTTGGTATATTAGATTTAAGAACTGGAAAATTAGTGGCTTCAAATGGAGGCCATGAAAAACCATTAATAATGAATAAGAATGGTAAATTTGAAATGTATAAAGACGCTAACAACTTTGTTGTTGGTTGGTATAAAGGTCTCACTTATAAAGAATACACAATCCAACTTGAAAAAGGTTCTAAGATCTTCCTTTATACTGATGGTGTTCCTGAAGCAACTAATCAAAATGGTCGTTTCACAAGAGAAAGAATGATTTCAACTATTAATAAATTTGCAAATAAAACTCCACAAGAAATTGTTCAATCTATGAAACACGAATTAGACGAATTTGTGGGAAATAACAAGCAATTCGATGACATTACTATGTTATGCGTCGAATATAAAGGAATTTCTAATGAATAATTACAAAGTTCAAGCAAAATTAGAATTAATCAATAACATGATGAATCCTATACTTTCTTCATTAGAAGAAGTTAATGCTAATAAAAAAGCTCTTTTTCAACTTCATCTTTCGCTTGAAGAATTATTCTCAAATATAATTAATTATGCTTATGATAATAATGAGGGTGTTGTTGATATCTCTTATGAGATATTAGATGATAAAAAATATGTCAGAATTATTATCAAAGATAAAGGAAAGGCATTCAATCCTTTAGAAATAGATGATCCTAAATTAACAGGAAGTGCTAATGAAAGACAAATAGGTGGTTTAGGAATATATATCGTCAAAAAAAGTGTTGATGATATAAAATATCAACGACTTAATGATGAAAACATATTAGAAATTGTTAAATATTATTAATTGGAGGAATTAAATATGACAATCAAAGAAAAACGTGACGGAAATAAACTTGTAGTGTATATCGAAGGAAAAATCGACACCACCACTTCACCAGCTTTAAATGAATTTTTTCAATCAAATCTAAAAGATGTAAAAGAACTAGAACTTGATTTAGAAAAAGTAGACTATGTTTCCTCTGCTGGACTTAGATCAATTTTAGTCGCTCAAAAGATGATGGATTTAGTCAAAGGAAAAATGGTTGTCAGCCATGTTTGTAAAGATGTTTTAGAAACTTTTGCATTAACTTGTTTCACTGACATTTTAACAATTATTTAATTTACGATTTCTATGATTTTAAAGGAAGGCATAGCCTTCCTTTTTTGCACCTAATAAGTGAATAGTTATCTTAAATAAGTGAATGTTCCACTAAAGCCTTCGTCAAATTTTTCCCAATAGCCTTGATAGCCAATTCCAGGTGCACCTTTATATAAATCGACTTCGCTTTCACTATAATCGAACTTGATCTCACCAGTTATATCAGCAAATGCTGAAGCACGAATTCTGATTGGAGTATCATCTTCTTTTCTTGGAATAAGGATTGCACCATTATCACATAGTGAATAGCATCCTGCGAAAGCTTCATAACCAATTAAGGTAGTGCCAGTAAATGACATGTGTGAAAGATTTGAGCAACCAAAAAATGCTCCATCTCCATAACTTTCTAAATTAGATAAATCGCCACTTGCATTAGTAAGTGAAGAACATCCTTCAAAACAATGAATTGGAACTGAAGTAATATGGCAATTTGTCATAGTAATATTTTCAAGTGAACTGCAGTTTTTAAAACCAGCATTACCAAAGGTAATTTCTTTATTCTCTGCTCCAAGATATTCAATCGTAATATTAGTGACGTTATTTAAGTTTTCAAATAATGAATTTGGCAATTCAACTTTTTCATCACTTGTTTCAGGAATTAAGTAAGTAACATTATTAATTTTTCCGCATAATTCAAATACATCCACTACTCTAGTGACAATTTGACCATGAATTAATGAAATAGATGTTAATTTACTACAAGAAGAGAATGCACCATCATCTATAGTTAAATGAGTGTTCTTTGTAAAATCTAAACTTGTAAGAGATGTATTTTTAAATGCACCACCTTCAATTGACATTAAATCAACTAAGCTTTCGAAGTTAACGCTTCCTAATAATTTACAATTTTCAAATGCGCTTCCTTTAATACGTCTAAGCGTATTTGGTAAAGCAACATCTTTAAGAGATGTATCACCTTTAAATGCTTCATTTCCAATTTGATTTAGTGTAGCTAAAGATAAATCAAGATGCTCTAAAGATTCATACTCATCACAAGCATTTGCTTCAATATTTGTCCCGCCTTCCAAATTAATAGTTTTTAATTGTTGGTCATCAAAGGTTTTTGACATCAATTTAGTAAAAAATTTACTATTTGTATTTAAAGTTGTGATACCTGTGCATCCATCAAAGATGTTTTCACCAATTTCACAATCTAAACTTGGCTTAAAAGTAACTGTATTAAAACCACTTAAATTAGCGAAAGCTTCATCACCAACATGTTGAACTTTTTCCCCAATATTAACTTCTTTTATTTGAGTTCCTTTAAATGCTCTATCTCGAATATGAGATAAAGTACTTGCATTTGCAGTTAAGAAATCTTCTGTGATTGCTGTCCCATTAAATGCGTCATTTCCAACTTCATCTATGTTAGCGAAATTAGTTTTATTTAATGATGAACAATCTTTGAAAGCACCTGCACCAATCTTACTAATTACTAAAGAAGATCCTTCAATTTCTTGAATTTCAGTGCCTCTAAATGCATTTGCCCCAATTTCGTTAATTGCTTCTATAAGTGTAATCTTTGTAGGAGCGTATGGGATTGGATAGGCAAAGGCAATATGACCATCTTTAATGAGTAGTCTATCTTTTACACTAAAGACTTTATTTGCCTTATCAACAAAAATATTAAGTAAGTTAGGCATTTGATAAACTATCTCACTAGACATATCACTAGCAAAGCTAGGAATTATAAATTCTTTGATACTTTTATCAGAAATATCTGATAATTTTCCTTCTTCAAATGTTGCATCAACAAAGATTGCTTCTAAAGAAATATCTCCATGATCACTTGGACTAATTGAATAATTAGGATTTGGTTCATCACTTCCTTTTTTCCAACCAACAAATACAGCATTTTCTTTTTCTACAAAAGGAATTGTGAAACTATCTCCATAACCATAAGTTAATGGAAGAGTTGAACCATCTGCACCATGTAATTCATATGAAATTGAAAATTGAATTTTACTATAATGAGCTTTTAATGTGACATCTTTTGCAATACTCCAGCAAGTTAAATCAACTTGTTCACCTTTATATGTCCAATAATCAAAATTGTAATAATTTTTACTAGGAGTTGGAAAAGTTTCACTTACATCACTTCCAAAAACAACATCTATTGGATCTGGAATTGGAGTTCCTCCATCTGTGTTAAAGGAAATATGATAAGTAAGAGGGGAATATTTTGCAGTTAAACTAACATCGCCAAATGTACCATTTGGAATAAGAAAATCTTTAGTTGGATCGGTATAAAGTTCGCTTTCGTATCCAAGGAAGTTATAACCTTCTTTTGCTACATCAGGAATATGAACATCTCCATGATTATAAAAATACGATTTTGGAAGTTTTGCAAGAGACACTCCACCATCAAGTTCATAATCAATTTCATAAGGATGATCTTTATAATTGGACTCTAAAACATAACGAATTGAGTCGCTTTCTTTTTCATATCCTGCGAAAATTAGATCCCAAGAAACGAAGTCGTAGTGGGTTTTAGTAGGAACTTCGGTAATATAATTACCTTTATGCTTTTTATTAATCTTTTTACGAGGAATATCTTCGCCACCATCAGTTTTAAAATCAACTAAAGCTTTGCTTCCATCTTCTTGCATTCCATAATCAATAAGATTTTCATAGTTATAAGCATGTTGCTCATATCTTTGTAAATTAAAGCCATAATTATATTTTTTGGCGCTGTCTTTGTAGTGATACATTTTTCGGCTACCAAAAATTTCACAAGCTTCTTTAAATTCTCTATCAACTAGGTGTTTAACACCAATTTTATATAGATTTTCTTTTTCTTCGTTACTTTTTTTAATGCCGAAAACTAATCCAAGAGTTAAACCAGTAACTAAAGCAAGCCCACCTACTATAGAGAGGATACCAATACTACGTTTTTTCATTGTTTTCTTGCCTCCTCTCCAATATAAATAAGCAAATCTGTAATATCTTTCATTGAGTAAGATAACCTTGTGCCTGTTGAATTAAAGTTGTTATCAGCTGAATATTCAGCAACTTTAAAAGTATTATTCAAATTAAGCATGAAATAATATTTGTAGTACATAAATTGAATTTTTACATCACTACTTGAGTTGTAATAATACTGAGCATGTGCGACTACATCAACACTTGCTTCAACAGCAGCTCTATAATATGAATTTCCAATAGCCATATCACTTGCAACATTGATGTTGTAAGAAGTTTTATTATCTTCTCTATGAGAAGAAACAAACTCAGCTAAATTGCCTTTATAAACTTCAGAGTAAGCAATGTCACCATCAAACAAGATACTTGTATCTCCTGCGGTGTTCATCGTAATATCAAAAGCAGTGTTTGTATTATATTCTGGAGCATCTGGTGCGGAATTCATGGTTGTAAAATATTGGCTAGCATTTGAAGTATCAACATTCATTCCTTTGCTCATAATTGTGGAAATAATAGCTAAAGTATGTTCTTCTTGAGTCTTTGAATTATCGAAATACATTTCTCCATTAATGTTAGTAGTAGTTACTTCACTTATTGTAGAAGTAAGTAAAGGAACTCTATCAATTCGTCCCATATAAATGAAGGCATCGAAATAATACTTAGCGCCATCATGAGAAGAATGCATTACGTGCATTTTTCCATTTTCGACTGTTGGAACAACCTGTTTTGTAACGTCGTAGCGTTTCTGAATTTTCTTATATAATGGATAAATATCCATATTTTTATAAATTTCAGTCGTTTTTGTTATTACTTGATCCCAACTAATGAAGTTATAGTTAAATAAAGAATCGTTTTCTCTTACTGGTCCATCAGGTGGATCATCAGGAATATGTCCAACTGATGGATCAACTTCAAATCTTCTAATTATTTTTCCATCATATGAATAGAATCTAACAAGATACATATTCATACCTTCAACAACGTTAAAGACATATGAAACTTCATGTCCTCTAAAGGCAATTGTTACAGTGTGCTCACCAACAACATTAAAGACATGTTTTAATCCATCAGGGAAATTAGCCATTTTTAATGGATAATGTTCAATAAAAGCGTCACTATAAACAATTTTAAGTTCAATATTGTATGTGTCAAAATAACCTATTTTGATTTCACTTGGAACATTTTCGAAAGTAATACTTTCGATATTAACCCCTTCTCTTTGAATGCTTTCAGGAGATGGAATAATTTGAACAATCGCTTCATCAATATCTTCTTGAGTTGGAGGAGTAGAACAACCTGCTAAAGCAGACATTGAAATAATTGAGGCGAATAAGGTGGTTAAAAATTTAAACTTCTTCATTTTTTATGCCTCCACCTTATAGTAAATGCCATAGACATCAATGTCTTCGGTTAGATAAGTAAACGTTCTATCCCAACCATAGAAGGTATAACCTTCCATTCCTTGCATAATTTGTTGTTCACTTGGAGCAACCGCGTCAGTTTTTTCTCTAACTCTACTTGTAGAAATTACTTGACCTTTACCGTTATAGAACGTTGCAGTGTAATAAATAATTACTTTAACAACAGGAGTTAGAACAATGTCGTTATCACCGACAGTTATCGTATCTCCAGGGTTATAATTATTTGTTCCGTCTGTAAAACAGACAAAATCATAATAAGTCGCATCATAAACAAATTCGCCTTCTTTAATTCCAAAGGTATCATCGTATTCAAGGCTAGATTCCATCTTGTCACCCTTGCCTTGGAACGAAACTAAATGAGGAAGATGAATTGTTTTTCCTTTTTCTACTTCAATAGTGTTAGATGCACCTTTAATAGATACTTTGTGTGCATCTTTACTATGATAATTTACAGTAACAACTTTACTTAACGGTTCATCATCAAGTAAATAAGTAAATTCATCATTTGCTGTTATTGTAATATGAGCAGTAAATGCAGCAGGACAATTCTCACTAACAACAATGTTGTTATTAGCTTCATCAATCTCTAAATAAGGAGAATCATCCTCAATTATGAGAGGTTTTGTTTGTTGAGGTTCATCTGCTCCGGGAATTTTTGTTTCAACAGTATCATTAGCTGCAAATCCTTTGACAGCAATTTTCATTTCCTCAACTGAGAAAACCTTTGTCATTAATATATTAGTAGTCTCAAGATAAGTAATCTTTTCGTTTATATCAATTGAATCTGGACCCATTAGATCAATTATGCTAAATGGTCTTGTGTATTCGAAGAATGGGAGCTTACCTTTAGCGAAGTCATACTTCGGATGGCAGCATAAGATATCAGCATATGCCGATATTACGCCATATAAACCAATGTCTAGATTTACACCGCCAACAAATTGCGTTTGCTGGTTATCGCCCCAGGTAATTCCTACCATTCCTTTTAAATCAACATAAACTCCACCTTCAAAAATAAGTCCGAAACCAAATATTTTTTCAAGGCCTGTAATACATAAGCCAACTCTAATTTGAAGACCAATTTGAAAGGAAAGTTGGCCCAATAAATCAATTTGGTGGGCTGAAACAGAAACAGATTCAGTGTTCGACGTATTTTCAACTCCATCATCTGATGAATAACTTAAAACGCGCTCGGTATAGGTTTTGTAATAGTTGTATTCAAATAAAATTCTAAAATCCATCGTCAAGTGGATATCAAATTCAACAAAGAATGAGAAAATGCCACCAAATGGAATATTTAAAGCTGCAATTGGAATAAGACGATCGTTTGCGGTTGTGCTATATTCATCGTCATCTTTGACCATGAAATAGGCTGGGTCATTTTCAAGCTTATTATAAGCTTCCTTAACCATTTGCTTCATGTCTGAAGTGTCTTTTTCATCAGGCGTGAAGTTTCTCATTAAGGCAATACTAAAACCAACTCTTTGTTCTACTTCTTGGGTAACATCACCCTGAACGATAAGCCAATAAGGAATTCCTAAAAATTTCTTAAGTTTGTACGAAGCTCCTGTAGAAAGAGTCGAAATATATTGATAAGTGATAGTGATTTGTAATGCGGAAGTTTTTGCTTCATTAATTGGAATATTAACTCCAGCTTCAAGTTGGAAAACAAATTTCGGAGCATCCCAAGAGAATGTAGGATTAATAGTAATTGCTGTAAGAATATCGTACTTAGTGGCATTAGTTGGGTTTTTTGTAGCGATTAACGAGGCGTCAACAAGTCTATTAATTGAACGGTCATTAATTAAGTCTTTTTTAAATTGTTCCTTATCAAATCTAAGAGCGACATCTCTAAATTCTTTTGCTTTTTGCTCGTTTAGATAAATATCAAGAGCTTCATTGCCATTTTTGTCTTTATAAATCTCATGTAAATCAACATTTTTGTAAGTGACTTTATAACCATTACTTACTTTTTCGTTTTTAACGAATTTTCCATAATAAGAGTTCTTTTGATCCATTGCTGGTTTGCCTGCTTTAAATGGACAAATAGCAAAGTTATCGCCTTCTTTAAGACTTTTAAATTCATCAGTAGCGTATATTAGCTCATAAGTTGTATTTTCAAACCATTGTTTTGCTTCTTCGCTATTTGGATCAGCAATATCGGTTGTATCAAGATCAGCTTCTTTTAAAACTTTACTAGCATCAAAATACTTTAGATCTTTTGAAAGCTTATAAACAAAAGTATCTTCTCTTTCTATATCGAAATATAGTTTTCTAATAGTTGGGCTTTTGCCTTTAAAACAGAGATTTTGATTAGCTAATTCTGCGGTATAAATTAAACCTTTTCTATAAAGACCGTTTCCAGGAATAATTTTGCATTCGGTTTCTCCAGGGGTGTAAGTATAATCTAAATCAATGCTTTCACAATCAAAATTATTTTGAATAATAATGTCATCTTCAAGACCGTTTTCATTTATTGTTGAAATTATCGCTACTTTCTCACTGTTTTCCAATTCAGGATTAGCAGTTAAAAGTAGTTCGAATTCAGGATCGACCTTATTGATGTGATCAGAGTAATAATATGCCTTATCGTCATAATTAATAGGATCAATAGGTTTAAAATCTAAATCCTTAAGAATTGATTCAGGATCTTTGACTTCTGGAACTTTTTCAGGAGAGGATGGCTTTGCGCCGTTTGAGCATGCAGCCAACAAAAAAACAGTAGTAGCAGCTAATAGTAATTTTTTAAAACATCTTTTCATATTAAAACAATTATAACTCTATAAAATAGAGAAGTGTATATATTTACTAATTATAGTTGAATGCAATCTAATGCAAGCATGATAACAAAACCAATAATAAATGACCAAACACCATAATGGTCATGGCCTTCACTAGTCATTTCGGGAATCATTTCTTCTGCTACAACGTAAATCATGCATCCAGCGGCAAACGCTAAGGCCCAAGGCATAATTCCTTGTATTTGCATTGCTAAAAATAAACCAATAACAGCGGCAATTGGTTCTACTGCACCAGATAACATTCCAAACATGAATGCTTTCTTATTTGAACCAGTTTCACTTTTAATTGGTAAAGAAACAACAGCCCCTTCTGGAATATTTTGAATTCCAATACCAATTGCAAGAAGTAAAGCACCAATTAAAAGTGCTTCGTTATGAGGTTGAGATAAGGCAACGCCAAAGGCAATTCCAACTGATAAACCTTCAGGAATATTATGGATTGTAACGGCGAGGAACATCTTTGATGTTTTGCTCATCTTCTTAGAAGGTAAACCTTCGTCTTGTTTTTCGGCACT
The DNA here is from genome assembly GCA_946624155.1 of uncultured Caryophanales bacterium. Next base: position 167,762 of record CAMORU010000001.1, on the reverse strand, counting down.
ATGGAAGTGCGGAACAAGTTTATCTATGCCCCATAAGAAGGCCGCACCTAATACAATTGAGATTAAAACTATAAGCCAAGTTGGCATGTATTTTACGTTACTTTCAAGAGCTGGTTTAATAAGCGAAAAGAAAGAAGCAGAAAACATTACGCCAGCGGCAAATCCTGTAAAGATTTTGCCTAATTTAGGAGATATTTCTTTCTTGCGAATGAAGAAAACAAATAATGCACCCAAAGTTGTACATATAAAAATTAAAGGAATGCCAATTAAAGGATAGATATAATTCTTCAAATTATCTCCATCCGAATAACTTCTTTACGGCTTCTTCTTTATTAAAAGAAGTAATCCTATAACCTGTAGGATCAAGAATTAAATGAAGTTCTTTTTCACTTAAATCATGATCACAAATTATTTCAAGTTCATTATTTAAGTGAGAAGCTTTTACTTTTTTAATTGAGAAATTTCTTCTTATGATGTCTTGAACATGAGCTTCACATCCACCACATCTCATTCCATCAAGACCAATTACGTACTTATTCATATACACTCATTATATGCTTACAATCCAAAAAAGAAAATAAAAAGTTAGTTATGTCTAACTATAAGTAAAACTTTTTAACATAAAATTTATAATTTTACATTTACTAATATTTTTATATAATTGATAGGCACCTTAAGGAGTCGTTGTTATGGTAATTGTTATAGTTAGTGATGTTCTTGTTGGGGAAGGAAATGGAACCAATGTTGCCACGATGAATCTAGTAAGACATCTTACTTCAAAAGGTTATGAAGTTAGAATTTTGTCTCCACTAAAAGGAGTAGATAAAGAAGAAAAATATTATGTTGTACCAACCAAGAGTCTTGGTCCTTTGGATCACCTTATAGATAAAGTTGGTGTCAAGTTTGCAAAAGCAGATGATGAAATCATTAAAAAATGCATGAAAGATGCAGACTATGTTCATGCAATTGTTCCTTTCCATTTATGTAATAAAGTCATTAAACTCGCAAAAGAAAGACATATTCCAGTAAGTTGTGGTTTTCATATGCAAGCAGAAAACTTAACTTCGTATTTTGGTTTAAATGAAGTTCAATTTGTTAACAAAGCTGTCTATAAAGTTATTTACAAGACAACATTTTCAAAATGTGACGCGATTCATTACCCTACTGAATTTATTAGAAATGTATTCGAAACTAACATAAAACGTAAAACTCCTGGTTACGTTATTTCTAATGGCGTAACCCCAGATATGGTAAAAAAATACGTAGAAAAACCTGTAGAATTTAGAGATAAAATCATCATTTCGTCTGTTGGTAGACTTGCAAGAGAAAAATCACAAGACACTCTTATAAAAGCTATGAAGTATTCCAAACACGAAAAAGACATCCAAATTATTCTTGCAGGACAAGGTCTAAAAGAGAAAAAATACCGAAAATTAGCGAAAAATTTAACAAATCCGATCATAATGAAACAATTCAAAAGAGAGGACATTGTTAATCTTCTAAATTATTCAGATTTGTATGTTCACCCTGCAACAATTGAACTTGAAGGCATTGCTTGTATTGAAGCTTTAGCCTGTCAAAAAGTGACAATTGTTTCGGATTCTAAAAAGAGTGCTACTCGTTATTTTGTGGATGATAAAAAATGTATTTTTAAGCAAAGAAATCCAAAGGACTTAGCAAGAGTAATTGACTTTTATATTGACCATCCAGAAGAACAACAAAAAGTAATCGATGGTTATGAAGATTTTGCAAAAGAACATTCCGTTTCTAGATGTATGGAAAAGATGGAACAAATGATTCTTGAAACAAAAGCTAAATTTAATTAAAAACAGTACCGATTTCTCGATACTGTAATACACTTAGGTTTGTTTGCAAAAAATGATACAAATTAAACCATTTTTCTCAAATTTGAGCCACACCTTATTTAATTTAAACCTCTTTGAGCAAATGAAAAGCTCGAATAACAAGCTCACTCGGCATCTTATCTAACAGGCGGCCGACATATTGTCTCCATTACGCTTATGCGTACAGTCCTCTGATGTATTTATTTTTTTATGCCATTTTATATCAATAAGACATTATACTTTGTCAAATTCTCCATATTCACAGCCTACATTCTTGGCCTCAATTACATCAACTAATTTATTACGATGATATAAAGAAATTGTTCCGACACCATTGCCACCATTCCACAAGCGGTTATGTCTTTTCCTGCCATCTGGCGCTTCATAGTTAATCAAAAGCATATCCGCTTTTTTACAAGTGATATCTACCACCATCTTGTTATTCCATATTTTTTGTTGAACATGCCACACAATTTCATCATCAGTTTCATGTGATTCAAATTTTGTTCTGGTGTTGGTCCAGAATTTAGAGAAATTAAATTCGTAACATTTCCCTTCATAATAAAATGCGGATAAGAGTTTTCTATTTAATGCAATAAAACCGATTTTTGGTCTACCACCACCTATATCAAAAACACTATTGTTTAATCTTTTTCCTGTTGTTTTAGAAACTAGATTATTGCTAGAAAGCCACACCCATGGAGAAGTAAAATCTTTTCCCCAGTTTTTATCGCTATAGCCATAGCTCTTTTCTGGGATAACATTATATTTTTCTCCGTCCAGTGTTATTGAACCTTTAAAAGTGGATTTCATTCCTTCTGCGTGCCAGAACATCTCAAATAATTGTAATTTTCTAAACAAGGTTGAAGCTCCATAGCCAACATTAAAAGCAACTAATTTATCAATAGATAAATCCCAAGATATTTCTCCATAATCCGACATATATTCAGGATGATTGATTGATTCGCTTTTACTTACTTTTACTATTCCATAGGTTTTCTTTTCATCTAGATAGCAATCATCAGCCTTGATGGAAAATGGAGCTTTAGGCTGAATTTTAATATCTTTATATGCAAAGAAACGATGTAGTTGAAGGTGTTTACTTCCCCAACAGCCAACATTAACCATTAAATAAGATGGTTTAATCCCTTTTTCCTTGTTTTCTTTTAATTGACCAAAGGTTGGTTCATTTTTCGCTAATTTTGGATTGCATAAAAAGAATTCGATATAAAATGGTTTCTCTTCTCCAGTTTTACTATTGATTGCAGTAAAAGAATGCCACCACCAGTCATATCCTTTTTTCCCTTGCTTTCCAAACAATTGGAATTCGTTTCTTTTTATATCTGATTTATTAAACATTTTTTCTTCCTGCTTTAAGAATTATCTGCATCTCTATCATAACAAAAAACAGTACCGAATTGTATCAGTACTGTGTACACACTTGTACCGGTGGGACGAAGTGAACACTCATTTGCTTGTTTGCGACTGAGTGAATACATTACCTGCGACTGAGTGAACATACACTTTTTACCGGTTTTTTACAGGTAACGACAACATTATTACAGAAATTTACTGATATTTACAGTTTTTGCTGAAAAATGTCGTTTTTTATTCTATTACGTAAACTCCGTTGAGAATGATCGAACCTTCAAGCCTTTTCTTGCTGTTTGCTAAAGGTTTAAAAACATCAACAAGATTTAGGTCAACGATAGCTATTGTATAATCAATCGAATTATTTGATTTGCTAGTATCAATATTAAACATGAAAATGTAGTCCACTTCTTGTGATTGTTTCAAATTAGTTAGCGCTCCTCCCAACGAGGTATAAACTTTGCCAAAGTTATTATGTTGAATTGTCTTTTTAAACAATTCTCTGAGTCCATCCATTTTTTCAGTACTACCAATAATATCCTTTAGCTTTTTAATGTCTTGTTCAGATTTGGACAAGTTATCCTTGCATTCTTCTAAATAAACAATATATTGTCCATTTTTAATAGAATACGCAATTATATCCACATAAGTTCTCTTAACGTTTCGTCCGCTTCCTGTAAGAATTGCTCGATCGCCTTGAGCTCCTGGATAGCTGACTGCTAGCAATCCAAAATCAAGCTTTTTATATAGTTCAACACTAGCGAACGTTATGATGTCTTCTTTCATATCACTGTTTGAAAGTTCTTTAAGCTTTAAAGGAGTGAAATTATCGGTTGTTAACGAACTTAAGAAAAGATTTACAGGTAAATAATTCCACTTAATTCGACAGATAATATTCCTGTTTTTATCTGTTAATCTAAGCTCGGAAGATAAGAAAAACAAACTCTTAGTAGTGATTGACGGATATGTTCCAAAGAAAGATATTAGATCGAGATCATCAATGAAATATTCATGATCATCAACTTTTTTAAAAGGTATTACATTGTTCGGAATATTTAATGCCTTTCTGAAAACATGAATCGCGTCATCGTCATCAAAAACATTGTTTTTGTTTTGGATAATTCCTCTCACATATTGGATAAGTTCTTCTTCCGCTGATGTAGAGTCAAACAACGAGCGGTAGCCGCCTCTTGCATCTATATCGCTTGGCCTATTAACTTGAATTTCTGTAACAGTAGAATCAAAACCAACAAGCATGTTAATAAAGAACAAAACACCACGGTCTGGATCCATAGCGTGACCAAATCTATTTATTTTCACAACAAGTTTTTTATTCTCTATTTCCCATTTGAATCTTGAAGAATCAACAATCATTGTATGAAGATTATCTTCTCCATATTTCTCAAATATTTCTGGATTCTGTTTTTTGAATAATTGCATTTCTATTCGATGCAAGTCTAAAAAATCAATAGCTTTATTGAAGCACGTTACTACAAACTCAATATATTTATATATTTCAGGAGAATAATGTATGCAGGAAAGGCAATTTTCTTTTGTTTCTAGGACGTCTATTGTTTCACTAATTGTGTGCCACAAAACAGGCCACAATATCGTCCCTTTTCTATAAGCAATTATTTGTTCTTGTTCATCATTAAAGCGGTCTCCACCACCAAATTGTTGATTCATACCTTTTGATTTTGGGTATATTTTTAACTCAGGAACATTAAAAACAGAGCCCCAATAATAAACATCTGACCTTTGCATTTTGTGATCGTCAGTCGGAACAGCTGCTGAGTATTCAACCATTAAAACGGGGTATTCTTTTTTATTTGAAACAAAAGTTATTAAAACATCGACATCCTTTGAGTTGCGAAGTCTTGTAACAAAGGAATCGTCTTCATTGGAAGAATTTCTCCCTTTTTTAGCGTAAACAGTTTTAATTGGGGCATTAATCTTAGCCTTGAGAAAATAATCTTTAAAATCAAGACCTTGTTCTAAAACTTCTGAATAAATACGAACTTCATCTATCTTCATAACTATTGTTTTTTAAACACGATTATGTGCTCTTTCTTTCCTGTTGTTCTATATGATTTTGTGAATGATCTTGATGTATCATCAAGCATTGTGAAAGAGTAATCGATAGGTTCCCAACCCAAAGGTTTACAAATTCTTTCCATGTTTGATTTGGCTTCGTAAGTTACTCCGCTTATTTTTCCATCACCCATCACAAGAACTACAACCCCGCCTTTTTTTAGCAGTTTGTTACATTCGGCAAATATTTCAAACATATCGTCGTCAAACTTTTCTTTTGGGTGTTTTAGACTAGAGAATTCTCTACGTGAACCAATTTCTTTTTCCATAGAGAATTTTACATCATATCCAAGCCAATTCATTCTATGCTTGTGATATAGATAATAATCGTATGTGTTAGGATATGGGGGCGAAGTCAAAATCAAATCAACACTATTTTCTTTAATCACCTCAGAGCACTTCTTGGAGTCGTGCAAATATATATTTGAGGATTTCAACACTTTTGGATCGCGCTCAAGATTTTCCATCAACTCTAAGGTTGAATTAAACTTCTTTATGAATATCTTGGCGACATATTCCTTGTTTACTGATGGTTTATATATCGCTGCATATCTAGTGTCACTTTCTTGATTAGATGCATTATTCACAATTGCGCTAAAAACTAATTTGCAGAAAGTTTTACATTTTTCATCATCGATTTTTTCAATTAATGATTTAATATACGACAAAAGAATTATCGAATCTTCGCAAAACCAATGTTCAATAGATGGGTAATTGAATCTTTCAATAGATTCACATTCGGTCTGCCAATTTCTTTCGAATTGGGCAATGAATTTCTTTAGAGTTAAAACTTGTTCATTGGAAAGATCGTTCAACTTAAATTTACTTATTAAAACAGCAATGTAATTAATGTCCGTGCCAAAAGATACTCTTTTTAATAAGGACGATCCTAAAAGCGTTGTACCAGAACCAGCAAACGGATCATAGACAACATCGCCTTCATTCGAGTATTTTTGAATATATTCCATCGCTAAATTAATCGTAAACTTAGCTGGATACGAATGGATTCTATCTACTTTTTGTATTATTTCATTACTATTTTTTGCCATTATTTGGTTTCCTTAAAACAACTAAATATGAGTGATTTTGATTAACATAGAACACACTTGGATATCCAAGAAGAACTAAAGCTCTTTGCTCGTTTTGGTCCCAAATAATCAAATCATGATAAATAAATCCGGCCTTAGAACCACATTCTGCAATAGCAGAGTGTAAATCAACATAAGGTATATTATTTTGAATGTCGCGAAAATCTTTTACCACCCAAACGTTGTATCCGCCAGGCCTTGTCTTTTTGAACAATTTCTTCATGATTTGTGTAACGCGTTTCTTATATTCTTCAAGAGCCATGTTGCCCAAATCTTTATCGCTATCAGAATAAACCTTGGTTGTCGCATTGTTTTCTTCAACAAATGCAGAGTGTTTATGCCTGTTGGTTCTATCATCAGTGACAATATGAATTAGATTCGCATATGGTGGCGATGTTAGAGTTAATTGGACGGAATTATCATCTAATTTATCAATGGCTTCAAAGCAATCGTCATGATAAAGCTTGTACGTTGGTTCATTAAACAATCCAATAGAATTGGCAATTTCTGTTTGGGCAATATTGAAATAATGATCGGTTAATTCTATGCCTATCCCAAATCTCTTATTAGCAATTGCTGAAATAACAGTTGTTCCTGTCCCCAAAAAAGGATCTAAAACTATATCTCCTTCTTTTGTGTACATAGAGATGCATCTATCGCAAAGTTTAACGGGATATGTTGCTCCGTGTTTTAGTTGGTTTTTATTTCTAGCAGACGAAACATCATTCCAAACACTTCTGGAATTTATCGTCCACTCATGAGCTGTCATACCATTAAAAGTCTTTTTGCGTTGCTGCTCTTCTTTTTCTCTTAATTCATCAGGGGTTAGTTCTTTTTTTGCCATCGAATTAGCCTCCTTGTGCTTCAATAGTTCATTTAAAATGATATCACTTTTCCTAATTCATTTGCATTAGGAATATAAAGAATTTCACTAGCGTTTTGTCAAAGCACTAGACTGTGTAATAATCTCATCAATTCCAATCAAGAATATTTTTGAGAATCGATAAATGTAATCTAGAGAAGGAAGCCTTAAACCATCCTCAATTTGTTTTATTGTTATTCTGTTAACTCCAAGCATATCTGCGAGTTCGGTTTTCTTAACATCAGCGCTTTCTCTAATGTATCTCAAAAGTTTCCCTAACGATTCAGGATTTAGTTCATCATACAAGTAAGACCTATCGTCAAAAAATATAGTTAGCCACTTTTCATATGCTGTTGTTAGATTTAAATCTAAATTCTCTGGTTTAACTGTATCTGGATTATGATAGCCATAATATTTAATTGCTTCTTTTTCACCATCAGTTAAAAGAGAGTTAAAGTTATCATCTAATTCAATTAATTTGATGCATGAAGCTATTTTCTCAAATTCGTCATCTTCATGAACGACTCTTGTTGAATATGAGCCATAGTAATATCTCGCGTAGGAAATGCCGTGTTTTATGTAATACCTAAAGCTTCTTTCACTTTGTATTATTTGAAATCCTAGTTTTGTTATCATAGATATCCATCACCTTATTGGATATTCCCATACTCTTTAAGATGGATTCAAGTTTTATATAGACTAGCCTTTTATAAATGATTTTATGATCGTACCCGAAACTTCTATCGCTATATCTTTTTAATAGTTCACTAAGTCTGAGATAATAAGCTGGTTTTTCTACTTCTGGAATTAAAGATTCATGCGCTATTAGTTCAAGGGCTATCGCTATATTTCTAGAGCCTAGAATCGTTAAAAAGTTTGATTTATTTTCAATTAATTGAACTCCTAGCTTTTCAATGTATTTATTTCCTGATGTTTTGTTGGTAAAAATCTCAATAATATCTGGCTTATAATCTATTAGTCCAAAACGGTACAAAAGCTCTTCTCCCGCCACTATCCCAAAAGTGTCATCAGCGTAATAATTAATAATTCTTTCTAAATCTGATTTTTTAGAATGCCCTATAAGAAATATTCCTTTGGAAATTTTAGTTATTACACCTTCTTCACAAAGCCTAGATAAATACTTTCTAAAATTATCAATTGGAATATCCTTAAAGATTCTTTTAGAAGCATAGCTCAAATCTAAAACGCCACCAGAATTATTATTGCAATAGATTCTAATTTGTTCGGTATCAGTCAATCGTCCCATGCACGTATATTACAATAATATTTTCTGTTATCCAATTTGCTCCGAATAAATAGAATTATGGACTTGCGTAGGGAGGACTTAAACACTCCCAAATCCCGACTACCAGATTTGCATTACGTTATCTAGAAAATAAAAAAACGAGACAATGTCCCGTAAAATGCAAAGATAATACTTTCGATTCTATATACAAAGTATATAGATAAAATAAAAAGACATCTTGATGTTAACAAAATGTCTCATTTTTTCGAATGGTTGCGGAGGCAGGATTTGAACGCTGCGACCTCCAGGTTATGGGCCTGACGAGCTACCGGGCTGCTCTACTCCGCGATTGCGGTTTATATAATAACAACTTAAAAATTATTTATCAAGTATAAATATTTATTCAAAAAGACTATAATATATTCGCTGCTTATTAGGAGATTTAGAAAAGCATGAACAAACAAAGATTAATTGAATTAGCCGAAGAACTACTTAAAGAGGAAAACCTCTCTAGTAGAGAAGAAGACTTAATCTATTTAAAAAGACAATATAAATATTTAGCAAATCAAGATGAAGAAAGCTTTTATGAAAAGCAATTAACTGAAAAATTTAATTCATTATTTGAAGAACTTGCTAAAAAAGAACCAAAATTATCTCAATCTACATATGATGAAAAGAAAGAAATTATCGCTTTAGCGAAGAAACTTCTTTCTAGAGAAGACATTCTTAAAGCAAGTAAAGATCTTGATAATTTAACAATTTCTTTTAAGAAAGCTGGAAGATGTTCAAAAGAACAAGATGATGAACTTTGGGCTGAATTTAAAGCAATTACTTCTGAATTTAACGCTAAAAAACATGCTTATTTTGATGAACTTAATAAGTTAAACTCCGAAAAAAGAGCTAAAAAGCAAGATATTATTTCAAGAGCAAAGGAAGTGCTTGAAATCAAAAATAACAAAGAAGCCAATGCAAAAATGGATGCTCTTTTTGAAGAATGGAGAGCAGTTGGTTATTCTGGAAAAGAAGATGATACTCTTTGGAAAGAATTCTCTGCTGTTAGAAAAGAATTCCAAGTCAAAAAGCGCGAACACCATCAAGAATTATTAAAAACATTTGATGAGAGAGCTCAAAAGAAAGAAGAACTCATTAAAGAAGCCAAAAAACTTCTTGCAGATTCTGATTTCTCTCCAGAAGAAGTCCAAAAAGTTAAAAACTTAAGAAGCGAATTCAACAAAGTTGGCTTCGCTGGAAAAGAAAAAGACGAAGACTTATTCCAAAGATTTGATGAAGTAATTAGAAAATACTTCGAAGAAAAGAAATTCTATACATTCTAAGAAAAATGATTGGCAATTTGCCAATCATTTCTTTTATTTAAGTAGCTTTTTAGCTTCTAGGGCAACACCTATGAAATGTTTTCCGACTGCTAGGAAGTCGATCCCGTGAATCTTCCCTTCGCCCCTATAATGTTTAATCAAAGCGACCAAATACCATTGAAGAGAAATATCAATTCTCCATAAAGCATAACGTTTTAACCCATCTTTTACTTCGGTCAATTTTTCGTATTCTTCAAGAAGTCGTTTGCCTTCAAGTGCATCGCCATTACCAAACGTTCCGATGTCATAAATAGGATCATTGTTTGCAGCAAACTCAAAATCGATTAAATAATATCTACCATCATCGCCTTTTACGATGTTACTTCTTTGCGCATCATTATGAGTTAAAGCGAGAGGTTGAGAAAGTAAAAAACCCCTATTTTTCTGCACAATTTCCCATAATTCCAGGAAATTTTCATCAAATTTATCAGTGTGAGTTAAAGCCTCTTTTTTATAATTTTCTAGTCTTCCAAGTGGGTCATAATAAACTGAAGCTTTTTTATTTGATGAATGGAATTTTACTAAAAGTTCTGCGACTTTTTTATAGTCAAATTCATTAATTTTATTTAGCGAATTTCCTTCAATAAAACGATTAATTTTAATGCCTTTTTTAAGATCAAAATAGACGTTTTCAGAAGTTAATCCTAATGAGAATGCGATATTCTGAGTTTCTTTTTCTAGGTTACGGTCCACCATTTCATTTGCTTGCGCAGTTGAAATATAGTAGACATATTTTCCTTCGTCATTTTTAACAATGTAGGCTTCATTCATCATTCCGCCTACAAGTTCGGATACAACTTCAACGTCATTTCCTAATACTTTCTTAAGTAAATCTAAATGTTCTTGTTTCATATTTTTACCACTTATTTGATACTTTTTCGGCAAAACCTAGCATATCGGTAAAGAAATATTCTTTACCATCAACAATGATATAACCAGAGAATTTACCAAAAACCTGATTTTGAAGTGATTTGATTATACCCACGTTCATATTAGCATGTCTATTTAAAATTGGAGTGAATGTAATATTTATATCTCCACCATTACTTCTAAATTTCCATGGTTCAAGATATGAATCTTTTCCATTTTTATCAATTGGAATATCAAATTTAACATCTTCAAGTTTCCATGATTTGTCATCATAAAAGAAAATGTTTTCGGAATGTTTTGAAGTATCGCCAAAACCATAGCCCAAATTAAAGCCAATTTTTCTGTCTTCAAATTCACCTGACATACTTGACCAAAACCAAGTATTTTTGTAAGTCCAAACACCTCTACCCCAATCTAAAACACCAAAGGTGTTGGTGTTAAAATCATAAATTTCATCGCCCATTTTTACATAGCCATTACATCTAAGTAAATTAATTTTTTGATTATAGTAAAAATGTGCTTCTTTTTTAAATGGAGTAGCTACTACAATTGAGTCTTTATTTGTTTCTTCTAAATATAAGTCCAAGCGAAGATCTTTTTTATCTTTACTAAATTCTTTATAGTGACAAAATAGATGTCTTTTTCCATTTTCGTGTTTAAAAGACATTTCAACTTTTTTATTTTTGAAAAACACATCTCCTTCTTTAGAAGATGAAGGTAAATTAAGTTTTCCTTTAGTGAACCATTTCATTACTGATTTAGTAATATCGTATGGTTTTTTAAAATCTAAAAATGATAAAGAGCATAACGCCATATATGAATTATCAGCGATAGTTAATGCTACACCATAATTAGAATTACCAACGTAGTAGTAATCCCATTCTTTAATTCTTAACTTACCAGCTTTAATATCTTTACGGTTATATTCTTTTATTAAAGAAGTAGCATAACCTGCTTCACATAAATTTCCGTTACTATCTAAAAGTTTTCCAGGAGATAATTTGTTTTGCATATTTTTAACTTAAAAAATTATATCAAATATTTTTTATAAGGATTAACAAAAGAAGAAAATATTCTTTAACACTATTTTAATTGTTTTTATTTAAAATAAAAACCACTCTATAGAGTGGTTAATATCTACGAACTGGCGGAGAGATAGGGATTCGAACCCTAGGTAGGGAAGCCCTACAACGGTTTTCAAGACCGCCGCTTTCGACCGCTCAGCCATCTCTCCTTAATTTTGGTGGACCCAGTAGATCCCGACACTACAACCAGGCGGTTATGAGCCGCATGCTCTTCCTTTGAGCTATGGGTCCGTCAGCGTCATTTAGATTATCATAATTTACTAACAATAGTTAGCAATTTTTTACTTATTTTATTTTGAACCACCTTTTAATATGAGCAATTAAATCCTTAATAGCCTCTTTAAATGCATTGATAATTGCGTCAAATATATCTTTTAAAAAGTTTCCAGATCCAGTAGAAGCTTCTGCACTTTCTGGAGTTGCACTTCCATCTCCTGGTTCACTTGGATCAACAGGTTCATCAGGCATTTCACCTTTATAGGCAGTTATTATTTCTTTATGATGGTCATACTTAAAAGTATAAGTTCCACTAACTTTGCATTCAAAGCCAGCACCTAAACCACCTTTATCATATACTAAATCGCCTTCTTCAACACTTTCATCGAGAACGAAATTACTTTCATCGAAATCTTTGCAGAATGCGACAATATCATCTTCAAAGAAAAGATAGTCCTTCTCTTTTAATTCAATTTCAATAGAGTATTCAGCGTTATGATCGCTATTAATTTTAACAACATCTAAATATTCATTCTCTGTATCAGTGGTCCATGTATCCTGATCTTCAAGATAAATTTGATGAGCAATTTGAGGGTATCTAAAATAACCATAAGTATCAGAAACTAGAACATAATGTTCTACATCTTCAAGTGTTGCTCCACTAATTGCAGGTGAAACACTTGTTGGGTTACTTTCCCAATCTTCCTTAGATAAGTCTTGGGAATATTTATAAAAATCAACTTTAGTAGGAACAAATTCTAATTCGTAAGGTAATTCAAAATAGCAATCAGGTGCTTCTACTAAAACAAGATCGCTCCACTGTTCGTGAGAATCTCCGTCATAAAAACGAGCAGCGGATTTATAACTTTCAGTTCCACCACCCCAAAATGAATTTGTGTCAACTGTGATTGCACCTACGACTGCATCTACAGCGGAAACTGAAGAAACTTGCCTTGCAATAGGCATGCTAGCCCCGACAAGAATGCTAAAAGCAAGAGTTGTACTTGCGATAATAACTAGTTTTTTATTCTTCATAACCACTTCCTCCAAATTGGAATAATTAAATTATAGATGAATAACGATTTATAATAAACGTTATTTTGATTTTTCTTTCTTTTTGTTTCTTATTCGCTGAGCGTGACTTTCTTTAACTTCAATTTGCTCAATGTCTCCAATGAATGGAGAAAATATTTTTCCACTTGTTCCTGGATGTTCTTTCGCATCCATAATCATCGCGTTTTTAAGAAGCTCCCATTTAGACGAAATTACTTCAAGAGTTATTTCAAGAAGAACTTTTAAAATAAACATAAGCATTGATAAACTAGCTAATACAATTTCAATAGGTTTTACTTGGGTTATAGTTGAACTATAAAGGGCATAAATAGAGCTTGCTAATGCTAAAGCATTAAGACCAATTCTAATCCAAGCATAAATTACTCTAAGTTTTTTATTTGGATTTGGGTTTGCTCTTAACCTAAAAATAGTATCTAAAATAGCGTAACTTAATAGGACTGCTAAAAGAGTGGAATTTATAATTATGTCCCCGGTCCTTGTCACTATGCCATAAACAATAGTGGCTACTGACAAAGACAAAAACACCCATTTCATTATTAAGACATAACGTTTAAAGTCATCAATAATTAATTGAAATGCGGTTTTTGTGTTGCTAACTCTTTCTTTTACAAAACTAGATGCAGATTTTGAAAATAAACCCATGCGTTGATTATAACATTTTAATAAAAAGAATATTGATATCTTTTACATTGCCATTTTGTATTTTTCTTGTAGAATAAACTCGTATTAGAGGAAAAAGAAATGAAAAAGATTTTACCTATTTTTATTGCTGTTTCATTAGCAATCGCATGCATTGTCTTAGGTTTTATTGAAGGAATTAAACTCGAACCTATTCAAGTTGAGACACTTAAGATTTTAGCAATTATTTGTGGTGCCAGTATGCTATACTGCTTTGTTGCTGGAGAGTTGTCTAGAAACAATTCACAAATGGACAAATTGTGGTCTATTTTACCAATTGCTTACACTTGGGTTACATGTGCTCTTGGAGGTTTTAATTTTAGACTTATTATAATCGCTGTTATCGTTACTCTTTGGGGTGCAAGACTTACCTACAATTTCGCGAAAAAAGGTGCTTATTCAATAAAATTTTGGTCTGGAGAAGAAGATTATCGTTGGGTTTATTTAAGAAAACAAAAACCTTTTACCAACAAATTTGTATGGGGAATTTTTGATTTATTCTTTATTTCAATATTCCAAAATGTTGTTGTTTTAGGTATTACTTTACCAGCAGTTGCAATCATGACATCTAAAGAACCTTTTGGTGTTCTTGATGTTGTTGCCGGCGTTATTATGTTATTCGCCTTCATTTATGAAGTTATCGCCGATAGACAACAAAACAAGTTCCAAACTAAGAAATATGAATACTTGAATTCAGGCATGAAACTTGAAGAACTTCCTGAACCATATAATCGTGGTTTTAATGTCACTGGTTTATGGGCTCGTTCAAGACATCCAAATTATATTGGCGAACAAATGATTTGGGTTGGTCTATATTTATTTGCGATCGCTGCAAAAGTAACTCACTTAGGTGTGTTTAACTGGACCATCACTGGTGTAATGCTATTAATTTTGATCTTCGTTGGAAGTTCAAGAATGGCTGAAGGTATTTCAGTTAGTAAATATAGCGAATATCCTTCATATCAAAAACAAGTATTTAAATACTTACCAATTAAAAAGTACAAAACTGAAAACAATAAATAAAAATTAAAATTTTGTTCTTGTTAAAATTAAGCGCTCTATGTATAATACATACCTTGTAAGTCGAATTCTTACATTTATGGGTCTGTAGCTCATCTGGGAGAGCGCCTGATTTGCATTCAGGAGGTAGAGAGTTCGATCCTCTTCAGATCCACCATTAAGTTAATTTATGCCTATCCAATCGGGTAGGCATTAAATACGGCTGGGTAGCTCAGTTGGTTAGAGCAGGGAGCTCATACCTCCAAGATCGACGGTTCAAATCCGCCCCCAGCTACCAATAAGAATATTAGTCTCGACTATTCGAGACTTTTTTCATTATTGTATTAAATTTTTATTGTAATTAGCATTGCCATTTTTATATAATAAACGAGCATTTTTAAAAGAGGAGATTATATGGACTTATTTGCAAAATATAAAAACCCCCTTCTTGAAATGGCAAGAAAAGAAGGCATTTATCCTTACTTCCACGAACTTCAGTCTAGACAAGCACCTGAAGTTGTTATGGAAGGACACCGCATCATTATGCTTGGTTCAAATAACTATTTAGGTTTAACTGAAAACGAAAACGTTATTAAAGCCGGCATTAACGCATTAGAAAAATATGGATCAGGTTGTTCAGGTTCTCGTTTTTTAAATGGAACCTTAGATTTACATAAAGAATTAGAAAAAGAAATTGCTGAATTTTTGCATAAAGAAGATGCAGTTACTTTCTCAACCGGTTTTCAATCTAATTTAGGAATAATTTCCGCATTAGCGGGTTTTGGCGATTACATTTTAAATGACCGAGAGAACCATGCATCTATTTATGATGCATGTAAACTTAGCTATGCTAAGGTTTTGCGTTTCCGCCACTCCGATATGGAAGATTTAGAAAGACAATTACAAACAATCCCACAAAGTGCTGGTATTTTAATTGTCACAGATGGTGTTTTCTCAATGAGAGGAGACATTTGTAAACTTCCTGAAATCGTTAAGCTAGCGAAAAAATATGGAGCACGCGTCATGGTTGATGATGCCCATAGTTTAGGAGTTTTAGGAGAAGGCGGAAGAGGAACAGCTAGTTATTTTGGTTTAGAAAATGAAGTGGATGTTATTATGAACACCTTTTCTAAATCATTAGCCTCTATAGGTGGCTGTATGGCAGCATCCAAGGCTGTGTGTGACCATGTTAGACATTGTTCAAGACCATTTATTTTCTCTGCGTCATTAACCCCTGCTTCATGCGCTTGTGCTTTAGCGGCACTTAGAGAGCTTAAAGCAAGACCAGAAATGGTAAAAAGACTTTCTGAACTTGGAGATTATTGTCGTGAAGCTTTTCAAAAAAGAGGTTTACCAATTGTAAAAGCTTCTACACCAATAGTTCCAATTTATACTTACACCCCAAAAAGAACATTTATCATTGCTCAAAAACTATTTGAGAGAGGTGTTTATGTAAATCCTGTCGTTTCACCAGCCGCTCCTGAAGGTGAATGTTTACTCCGTGTAACATTAATGGCTTCTCATAATGAGAAGCTTATAGATGAAGCTGCTGATATTATTTCGGATGTTATTTCACATGAAAAAACAGAGGAATAAAGTTTTAGTATTAACAGGCGGATCAAGCGGAATCGGTTTATCAACCGTTAAATTTTTTGCTAAAAATAATTACACTGTATATGAACTATCTCGTTCTGGAAAATCTTTTGATAACGTTAAGCACATCACTTGTGATGTAACTGATGAAGGAAATGTTAAAGATGCAATTCGTGAAGTTATACAAGAACAAGGTCATATTGATGTTTTAATTAATAATGCCGGCTTTGGAATTTCAGGCCCTATCGAATTTACAAATACTTTGGATGCCAAAAAGCAGTTTGATGTTAATTTTTTTGGCGCATTAAATGTTACAAAAGCTGTGACTCCTTATATGAGAGATAAGCATCAAGGACGAATTATATTCGTCAGTTCTGTTGCCGCTGTTTTCTCAATTCCTTTTCAAGCATTTTATAGCGCAGCAAAATCAGCATTAAATTCTTTAACGCTTGCTCTAGCAAACGAATTACGTCCATTCGGTATTTCTGTATGTGCTTTACTTCCTGGGGATGTCTCCACCAGTTTCACTTCAAACCGTGAGAAAAGTATTAAAGGTGAGGAAGTATATACTCGATTAGATAAGTCTATTAAAACAATGGAGCATGATGAAACTCATGGTATGACTCCTATTAAAATGGCTAAAAAGTTATTTAAAATTGCGAATAAACGCCATGTTAAACCATTTTATGTTGGCGGAGCAAAGTATGCTTTCTTCTGCTTTTTAGCAAAAATTTTTCCTGCAAGATTCTTTAACTGGGTCGTTGGAAAAATGTATTAATTTAGTTGCTACTCATTGAGTTATAATTCTAACTTGTTAGACGCTTCAATGAGTGATATAATTTACGACGCTGGTTCCATAGCCAAGTGGTAAGGCAAATGACTGCAACTCATTGAGCGTCGGTTCAACTCTGACTGGAACCTCCAACTTACTTAAAAAACGCTTGATATTCTTCTTCGTTTTGATAAGATAATTGAGCGTTTAACAATGCGCCTATAGCTCAACTGGATAGAGTATCACACTACGAATGTGGGGGTTACAGGTTCGACTCCTGTTAGGCGCGCCACAAATCCCTTATCCCAAATCAAGTGGGTAGGGGTAAAATCTGCTTACGGGGCGTAGCGCAGCTTGGTTACCGCACTTGATTTGGGATCAAGGGATCAAGAGTTCAAATCTCTTCGCCCCGACCATTGAAAAAAATAATCACCCGATTGGGTGATTTTTTTTCATGTCGTGGCGATTTGAATCTTGATCCCTTGATGTAGAGGCTAGATAGAAACTTAATCAGCAGACAAAATTACTTATAAAAAAGTGATTTATTAATAAATCAAAAAAATAAAATCCGTATGTTTTCATTTTTACCCCTGACTGAATTATAGAAGGACATTTAATTCCTATCTAGAAAGGAGGTGAAAAAATGAACACAACAATTGGTATCCAAAATGAAGAAAATTTTGTGAAAGCGTTAGACCAAAAAACTTATGCAGAACTTAACAAAAATCTTCAGCTTTTACTTTTCTATTTATATCCGAATTTAGATAAAAAAGAGAAGATACATTGTTATATGACTGATAATTTCATTAAGCCAGATATTGTTATTCATCAAAACAGGCAATACCGTTATATTTCTTTAAAATATGGATCAGCCGAAACTGTGCATAATGAAAATATCATGACATTTGTTGAGTTTTTAAGAGAATCTAACATTAGTGAAGAAACTATTAAAACATATCTTTTATATCATTATGGTGACGGTACAACTGACGGTTCAGGAAAAAGAAGAATGAGCTCAGTTGAGACTAGATTCACTTATGATGAGCAAATAAAAAAGATGAATGAAGAATTTAATTCTTCAAAAGCTTTTGTTAAAAATTTTGCTGATAGAGTATTGTTTCAAGGTGTTAATTCACAAGCTGATAGAGCAGACTACATTTATCATGGTGATCCAGAAGCTGGTGTTTTTATCTCACGTGACCAATTTATGCGCCATATAGATAGAAAAACATGGCATTATATGGTCCGATGTGTGCACATAGGTCCATTTGTTATTAGACCACACGCAAGATATTCTGATAAAGAAATATTAAATGAAAAACATCGCAATACCGTTGCAGTGAATTACCCTGGTATTGTAAGTGATTTACTCTATATTCAAAATCGTTACAATTTCTCAAATATTTCAAGCCGAAGTAGTGCCAATCAAATGTAACAAAAGAAGTGCTACAAAGTAGCACTTCTTTTTTATTTGAATCACTAAATTAGTTATTAGAATGTCGCTCTTTTTTAAAGCGTTTGCGATTCACTTTATGAGAAACTAAATAAATCGCGAACGCAATTGCGGTAACTCCTTCTATAGCAAGAACTATAATTCCCCATAAAGGTAATGGATTAGTACGTACTTGTTCCCACATATCAAGTAATCTTGCATTTCCTTCTGTTCCAAAATCTTTCATAACTGCAAGTCTAGGAAGAATGTCTTTAGAAGGATATTGAGCTGCAAGGTCTCTTTTTGCAGTATCTATAGAAGTTTTAATAAAGATGTGATCATCCGTATAACCATGACTACTTAAGTAGTCTGCACTTAATGAGCCTTTGAAGAAATATGTTAAGTCATATTCAACATAACTTCCTTTGGTTACCTCATAAGAATCAAGCATATAGTCCATAATTTCTTCACCTGCAACTGCTGGAGTGTAACCAACACAATAACAGTTAAGCGTTGCAATTTTAGGAGTAGACATAAATTTAATAAATTCTTCTGCTAATTCATATTGTGCTTTTTCTTCTTTAGTTAAATGCTTTTCATCAACAGCATTTCTTGGCATACAAAGGCCATCAAACCAAATGTTTGATGCACTCTTACCACCATTGATTGGAACTGAATAATATAAATCGACATCTTCTGATTCATAAATGGCCCAAGTGGCATCACCACTCCAGCACATATTTGCACCAATTTTGCCATCGACCATGTCAGTTTTACCTGAGTCGCATTCAAAACCAAATGCAGCTTCTTTTAACTTAAGCATGTCTTCTTTAACAATAGCCATGTTTTTGACATCATTTCTATTGAAAATTTGCTCTAACTTTTTAGCATCGGTTGTTTTTTCAATTTCGCTTGCAAAAGCATGAACTAAAGATACAGCGTAAGTATCACGTACCGAATCTTTAATTGAGAAAGTTCCTCTAATATCTTCACTTGAGTATAAACTATCCCAATTTTCAAATAATTTATGAACGTCATTAGCTTTTAATTTTGAATTTCTTTCCATATAGTAAGATGGATTGTACATAAGTCCAACTGTACCCCACATGTATGGAACCGCGTAATCAGCGATACCTAAAGAGTTCTCAAATTTATCTTTAAGATAAGGAGAAATATTTTTCCATAAATCAGGCTTATTTTCATCTGATATTTTATGAAGCATTTTGTTCGAAATTAACTTTTGAATCATATAGTCAGACGGAACAATAACATCATATGTTGTCTTGCCTGTTTGAAGTTCATTAAACATTGTTTCATTTGTATCAAATGTGTCATAAACATATTCAATTGTTTCGCCTGTTTTCTTTTTCCATTCATCAACGAAAAGATCCATGACATCCTTGCCTTTTTTGACAAAGTCAAGTTCTTTCTCGTCCCCCTCTTCGTATTCATAAATGTAGTCTTCACAGTTTAAAACTCTTAGAACTCTAACATTGGTTTCATTTTTACAACCCGCTAAGGAAGTAGCGGCAACACTTAAAGGAAGTAAAAATAGTAATTTTTTAAGTTTACGCATGTACTCTACCCTTCCTTTCTTTAGCTTTATTAGCATCCTTGTTTCTCAAGAAAGTGATGCCAATTGCAATTGCAAGAACTACTACAAAAATAATTAAAGTGAGTGGCCTCATCTCAGGCGGAATAGCGCCTTTTTTAATCTTGGCTTGAATAAGAGTTGATAAAGTCTCTATATTCTTGTTTCCAGAAAGTAAACCTGGACCGCGTGTGAACGCTGTGACGATAAAATCGTCAAGTGACAAAGTAATTGAAAGCAAGAACCCAGATAAAACACCTGGCATAATTTGCGGAATTACGACTTTTCCAAGTGCTTGACGTGGACTACAACCCAGGTCTAAAGCAGCTTCGTATAGATGAGGATCCATTTGAATTAATTTAGGTCTAACAGACAAATAAACAAATGGTAAACCAAGAATTACATGACCAACTAAAAGAGTCCAGAAATTAAACCTTACTCCAATAGCGACAAACATAACAACAAGTGATAACGCCATAACAATTTCTGGATTTGAAACGGGAATTTGGGTTGCAATTTCAATACCTTTTTGTGCTTTCTTTCTTGAATAGAATGCGCCAATGGCACCCATTGTGCCTAAAATTGTCGCAACAATTGCAGAAATAACTGCAATGATTAATGTGTTTCCTAAAGCTGTCCAAATTTCTTGGCTAATTTTAGTGGATGGATCAAATAAATTTACCCATAAATCTGTGCCAAGTTTATAACCTTCACCAATTGTTTCGTTAATTGAAAATGAGAACGCAATTAAGACTAAAATTGGAAGATACATCAAAAAAAGTATCAAATAAATATAGGATTTTGCGAGAATTTTCTTTACCATAAGCCACCTCGCACTTCTTCTGATTTACGACCAGATGTGTTCCACATTGTAAGCAAAACAAGGACCAACAATAAGAACGCGGTAAATGAACCATTATGCCATTGTGAATTGGCAAAACTAAGGTAAATTGAATTACCAATTAATGTAATATTTCCTTCGGAAAGAGCATCAGAAATAACATATGAGCTCATAACTGGCATAAGAGTCATTGTTATAGCCGAAATAATTCCTGGAAGGGACTGCGGAATAACATTGGACCAGAAAACCTTAATTGGAGATGCACCTAAATCGGCTGCAGCTTCCATTTGGCTTCTATCTAACTTAAGCATTGTGGAATAAAGTGGAAGAATAACAAATGGTAAATAGTTATAGACCATACCAATTAATGTAGCAAGGTAAGGTAAACTTCCACCAGTTACTCCAATTGTAAATAAAATGTCACGTGTGGCAGCAGTTCGTAAAACGAAATTAATCCACATAGGCATAATAAATAACATAACTAAGACAGCATTTTTGTTATATTTCTTGCTAGCAAGAAAATAAGCAATAGGATAACCAATCAATAAACAAATAATCGTTGTCTGTATTGCCACAAAGAATGAAACAAGTAAGACATGGAATTTAGAACCATCTGAGAAAAACTTTCCAGCAGGACCAAAAAATCCCCCAGGACCAGAGAAAGCATAGACAGTTATCACTATCATTGGAACGATAATGAAAAGTGCCATGAAAATGACATAAGGAATAGAGAAATATTTTCTCTGAAACCTAAATTTCATATTCCGAAATATCTCCTTTAAGTCTTACTTGAATATGTTCTTTAGGAAGTTTTACTGAAACATGATCACCAGTGTTGTACTCATATTCTGTATCAATAATAAATGATTCATCATCTTCAGCATCAACAATAACTTGGTAATGGTCACCTTCAAAAAGTGAGCTTGAGACAACACCTTGGATTTGACCAAATTCAGTATCATCAGATATTTCAATTCTTGTTTTATCGATTTCTAAAGTAACTTTAGCGCCAGTTAAATCATATTTTTTGTCTTTTAGACAAAGATAACCATCTTCATCCAAAGAAGAACCTTTAAGGATTTGAGTTAAATCAACATCAACATAACCTGTTGAAAGTTCGACAGAATTATCCTTTTGAACTTCACAATTAGTGTATAAGTTTTGAAGATTTGGTTTTTTCATAACATGAATTCCGTCAGGCGAAATTGAAATACCAACTTCGCTATCTTTTATATCTTTAGTAGATTTCGCAAGAATTTCATTCTTTCCAATTTGAATTAAATATTCATAATGAACGCCTTTAAAGACTTTTGATGTAACTACACCATCAACATCGCCTTCACCTTTGAAACGAATCTTTACATCTTCAGGACGTACAACAACGTCGACACGTTCATTAACTGGGAAGTCATCAAGACAAACGAATTCATGGCCAAGCATTTTGACGACTTTTTGTTTTGTCATAACGCCATTAAGTAAGTTTGATTCACCAATAAAATCTGCAACGAAAACGTTAGCAGGTTCATTATAAATTTGTTCTGGAGTTCCAACTTGTTGGATAACACCATGATTCATAACAACAATAACATCTGACATAGTCAGTGCTTCTTCTTGGTCATGTGTAACATAGATAAATGTAATACCTAATTTCTTATGCATTTCTTTTAATTCGATTTGCATATCTTTTCTCATCTTCAAGTCAAGAGCACCTAAAGGTTCATCAAGAAGAAGAATTTCAGGTTTATTAATAATACATCTTGCTATAGCAACGCGTTGTTGCTGACCACCAGAAAGAGTTGTAACATCACGATCTTCAAGTTCTTCAAGGTCAACTACTCTTAAAGCTTTAATGACCATCTCATCAATTTCTTTTGGTGTGTATTTTCTAAATTTAGTAACTTTGTTACCTTTTTTATCAGTAGTTTCATAAGGAATCTTCTTATAACGAAGTCCAAAAGCAACATTGTCATAAACATCTAAATGTGGGAACAACGCATAGCGTTGAAATACTGTATTAATTGGTCTTTTATAAGGTGGAAGTTTTGTGATATCTTCGCCATTTAAAAGAATTGTTCCGCCTGTTGGAAGTTCAAAACCTCCAATCATTCTTAAAGTTGTGGTTTTACCACATCCTGACGGACCTAAAATTGTAACGAATTGCCCTTTTTTAATGTCTAATGTGAAGTGGTCAACAGCAAAAAAGTCACCGAATGACTTCACGACATTATTTAAAGAGATAATTACTTCATTGGATGCCATATAAGTACCCTCCATAACCATAACAATAAATAAGCGAATTACTCTTAACGAAATATTAAGATGAAAAAATAATAGAAAACACGACTTTAATTTGCAATACTTTTTTTAATTAATTTTTCATCGCTAATATCTAGGGGGTAATCTTTGATTTCCCCCTCTATATTCATATTTTTTTCAAGTTGAGAAAAACAAGTAAAAAAAGTATAATAATTTTCGATGAAAAAATTAGCTAAAATTTTAACACCATTTTTAATCTTAAATTGTTTTACTTTATCTGCATGTGGAAAAGAAGACAATCGCGTTCTTCTTTCATTTGGCGATATGCACGCGAAAGAAAGCAAATTAGTTGAGCTTTCCGAAATAGATGACGCAAGAAAAGCTAAAGATAATTTCTTACTTGTTGTCTCTTCCACTACTTGTAGTTGCTGGGATAGTTTTCAACCAACTTTGAATTCTTATATTAAAAAGAATAATGTTCTTTGCTATAGAGTTACATACAATCAACTTTCAAATAAAGATGTTGCTGCATCTTATGGACTTCTTGACATAGCAAGTTCAACCACCACTTTTGCCGTTTTTGAAAACGGTAAACTGAAAACATCAATTTCAACCGAAGAAGATTCAAATATCATGTATGACAGCAAAAGCTTTGAAAAATACATGAGTGAAACTGTAAAATTACCTGGTTGTTATCTTATAACAAAAGATGATTATTTTACGATTAAATCATCAAAGAAAAATGCAGTTATTTATTTTGAAAGAAGCAAATGTGGTGATTGTAATGCAATTAATCCAGGCATCTTAAGGAATTACGTCAAATCTCATAGCGACATGAACAAAATTTATGTTGTAGATCTTCAACCTTACTATGACACTCCAGAATATTTAGATATTAAAAAGTCTCTTGGAATGGACGAAGTAAGTAATCCAAAATTTGGCTACGGAAGCGGTTCAGTTCCATTCTTCTCATTTTTAAAAGGCGGAAAATATAATTCTGGTTCAGTTATCTATAACGACTTAATTACTAAAAAGAGCGATAAATACTACATTTCTAATACTTATTACACAAAAGCAAGAATTAAAAATCTTCAATATCAAGCTTATGCATTAGAAGGAAAAACAATTCCTAAAAACGAAGTAGAAGATAATGGTTCATGGGCTATGTGGAAGCATGAAGCTGCTGATAAGATTTATGAAGAGGTTCTTACTAACTTCCTAGATTACGCCTTACCGCAAACAACATTCACATTCTAAAAAAATAAAATCCGGACGTCCGGATTTTATTTTCCTAATAATTCTTTTCTCTTTTGGTCTAAATCTTCTTTAGAAATTAGATTCTTTTTATATAAGTCTTCGTATTGTTCAAACAATTTTTCTTCTTTGCTTTTTGGAACATCTTTGACATCCACTACCTTAACCACAACTCTAGGTTTATTAGGCCTATTATTAACTACTGGCTCAACTGTTTTAGAAACTAAAACTAGTCTATAAACAAGTAGTCCAAGAGAAATTACACCCAAAATTGATGAAATTCCTAAGAAAATATCGCTAATTACATTGTAATGAAGCAAAGATAAAACTACTCCAGCGATTAATAAACCCGCGCCAATTGAAATTGCACAAATTGAAACAATTAAAAGTATCTTCTGTAATTTCATGATTTTAACCTTTGAGTGACTTCATTTGCTTTTGAAATAATTTCATTTACGTCTTGTTCTACGAAAAATTCATGATTATAGTAAAGAATTTTACCATTAATCATTGTCATTTTTACACAGTCTTTTGAACCAGAATAAACAATGTTTTTTGCGATATTATTAATAGGCTGCATAGCAGGATTCTTCAAATCAATCATTATAATGTCAGCGTTTTTACCAACTTCTAATACATCAGAATCATTTAAACCTAATGCATGTGCGCCATTAACTGTTGCCATTTTAAGCACTTCAAATCCATCCATAGCAGTTGGATCTTTAGTCGTTACTTTTTGTAGTGTAGAAACTAAATACATTTCTCTAAACATATCAAGAGCGTTATTTGATCCTGCTCCATCTGTACCAATGGCAATATTTAATCCAGCGTTTTTGTATCTAACTAAAGGAGCAATTCCACTAGCAAGTTTAAGATTAGAACATGGACATGTTACGATGTAACAATTGCGTTTTTTAAAGATTTCAATTTCTTCATCAGTGAAATAATTACAATGGAATCCGCCACCGCCATAATCATAGAAACCAAGTGAATCTAAATATTTAACAGGTGTCATTCCGTGTCTTTCAACGCATCCTTGAACTTCTGCTTCTGTTTCACATACATGAGTGAAAATAGGAGCTTTTAATTCATGAGCTAATTTAACAACATCTTTAATTCTTTGTTCACTTGTTGTGTATTCAGCGTGAATACCAAGTTTATAAGAGCATAAAGAATTAGGTTTATTTATAGTCAGATATCTTTCTTTCAGTAAAGATATAGGTTCTTGATTACTTGTTGCAAGAATGACACTTCTAAAACCAAGTTCCTCACTAGCTTTTACAATTTCTGGAACATGAAAATACATGTCGAATGCCGCAGTTATTCCAGAAGTAAGATATTCAAGGATACCTAACTTAGTTAAATGATAAATATCACCATCTTGGAACTTTTCTTCCATAGGAAAAATGGTTGTAAATAACCAATCATGTAAGGATAAATCATCTGAACATGATCTAGCGAAAACCATCGCAGTATGCGCATGGGCGTTTTTAAGTCCAGGCATCAAAAGGTTTTGCTCACAATCGATAACTCTATCAGGAGTTTCGCCATTATATTTTTCGCCCAAGAAAGCAATTTTGTTATCTTTAACAGCAAGTTCACCAAAAATGATGTCTTTCGACTTCATTGTTAAAATTCTTGCGTTTTTAAATAAAGTAATCATTTTCTAACAGCTTATTGATCTTCGTCCTTATCAATATAAGGTTTAAGCATTTCTTTTGGAGCACCACAAATTGGGCAACTTCCATCAGGGAGTGGTGTGACAATTTGGCCACATAAAGCACATTTGTATTTATGTTCTTCCATTTTTTTCTTCTCCTTTAATACTTCTTACTACTAGTATATATTTTGCAAAAGTATTTGCAATTTGTTTCACTAAGAAACTATGTATTTTTACTGATTTAAGTTCAAAATTACTAGGAATTCCTGCAGTTTTTTATTTTTTAAATATTTCAACACCGATTTTTACTAATTCTTCCATTTCTTCTAAAACTGCGAATTCATAAGGACCATGGTGATTATAACTACCTGTACCTAAATTAGGACATGGGCAACCTTTCATAGAAAATGTAGCCCCATCAGTTCCACCTCTTACAGGTTCATATGAATATTTAAGTCCAAGTTTATCATAAATTTTCTCAATATAATTCTTACATGCTGGATCTTTTTTAATAAATTCAATCATATTTGGATATGAATCATTAATTTCTAAATTAACTTTTGAAGCAGGGTATTTTTCTTGAATCTTTTTACACAAATCTAAAAATAGTTTAGCTCTTGCTTCAAGTTTGTTTTTATCATGGTCTCTAAGAATAAAACCAACTTCCGCTTTTTCAGTAGAACCAGAAACATAAGTAATATGATAAAAACCTTCGTGGCCTTCAGTTTTTTCAGGAACTGTATCTTTCGGAAGCCCCTCAATAAAATCATGAGCAACCCTTATGGCATTAACCATTATGTCTTTAGCATAACCTGGGTGAATAGATTTTCCTTCTATACTTAATTTCACAGATTTAGCATTAAAAGTTTCAATCTCAATAACTGAAGGTGTTGATCCATCAAATGTATAAGCAAATTTCGCTTTAAATTTTTCTCTATCAAATTCTTCAGCACCTCTACCAACTTCTTCATCTGGTGTGAACAAAATATACATTGGTCTACGATTATTAACATCAAGTTTTAGAACTTCCTCAATAACTTCCATGATGATTGCAACACCAGCTTTGTCATCGGCTCCAAGTAGAGTCATTCCATCGGTTGTAATAAGTGTTTTTCCTATCATTTCCTTAAGATTTTTATATTCACTAGGATCCAAAAATCTACCGGATTTCCCGAGAATTATTCTTTTTCCGTCATAATTTTTAATAATTTGAGGATTTACATTTTTTCCAGAAAAATCAGGGGCTGTATCAACATGAGAATTGACTCCAATTGCATCTAATTCTTCATTTCCTGGAATAAATGCATAAAGTCTTCCGCTTTTAGTTAATTCATTCTTAACTCCCAATTTATCTAATTCTTGTTTTAATAAATTGAGTAAATCGAATTGTTTTTTAGTTGAAGGAGTAGATTCAGAAAAATCATCTGATTGAGTGTCAATTTTGATATAACTAATAAATCTTTCTAACAACATAATTTTTCCTCCTAGAAATAAGTTCAATTATTCTACCACAAAAAGAAGTAAAAAGGACCTACAATATTGTAAGTCCTTAGTGATTAATTACATCTTTTTGATCACCACTTCATCATTTTGGTAATCAACTAGATATTTTGATTTAGTGTCAACCTCTTGAGAAATAATCTTATTCGCAATGGTTGTTTCGACCTTGTTTTGAATAAATCTCTTAATTGGTCTAGCACCATAAATAGGTGAATAAGATGATTCAAGAATCCATGTTTTAAGGGCGTCGCTAAACTCAAAGCTGTAATAAGATTCTTTAAGTCTAGAATTGAGATTGTTAAGCATCTTATCAACAATCTTACCTTGAGTTTCTTTGGAAAGTGGCGAGAAGTAAACAATCTCATCAATTCTATTTAAGAATTCAGGTTTAAATGTTTGATGAAGCATTGCTTCAACTTTGTCTCTTTCGTTATTAAGCAAGAATTCTGAACCGATGTTAGAAGTCATAATGATGATTGTATTTCTAAAATCTACAACTCTACCTTGGGAGTCTGTAAGACGACCATCATCAAGCACTTGAAGAAGTAGGTTAAATACTTCAGGATGAGCTTTTTCAATTTCATCAAATAAGACAATTGAGTAAGGATTTCTTCTGACTTTTTCGGTTAATTGACCACCTTCTTCATATCCAACATATCCTGGAGGGGCACCAATTAATCTAGAAGTAGAATATTTCTCCATATATTCACTCATATCGATACGAATGATGTGACTTTCAGAATCAAATAATGATTCCGCTAATGCCCTAGCAACTTCAGTTTTACCGACACCAGTAGGACCCAAGAACATAAATGAGCCAATTGGTCTATTGGAATCTTTGATTCCTGCTCTTTGTCTTAAAATAGCATCGCTAACTAAAGACAAGGCCTCATCTTGACCGATAACTCGTTTTGCTAAAGTAGATTTAAGATCAAGAACTTTTTCTCTATCGCCTTTTTCAATTTTTGAAAGAGGAATATTTGTCATTCTAGAAATTATTCTAGCAATTTGCTCTTCATCAACGATTTGAGAAAGCATTTTTGTCTTACTTCCATCATCGTTTTCTTTAAGAACCTTTTCGAGTTCTGGAATTGTTTTATATTGAAGTTCGCCGGCTTTTACATATTCGCCTTTTGAAATAGCAACTCCAAGGTCGAAACGAGCTTTTTCAAGTTTTTCCTTAGTCTCTTTAATACTTGCAATTTGTTCTTTTTCTTTCTTCCATTGCTCAGTCAAAACTTTATCTTTTTCTCCAAGTTTTGAGAGTTCTTCATTGACCGCTGCAAGACGTTTTTTACTGGCTTCATCTGTTTCCTTTGCTAAAGCAACCTTCTCGACTTGAAGACCTCTAATCTTTCTTTCAAGTTCATCAAGTTCATGAGGCATTGATGCAAGTTCAACTTTAATTGACGCACAAGCTTCATCCACCAAATCGATAGCTTTATCTGGCAAAAATCTAGATGTTAAGTAACGATTTGAAAGAGATGCTGCTGCGATTAAAGCATTGTCTGTAATCTTAACGCCATGGAATGATTCAAATCTGTTTTTAAGACCTCTAAGAATTGTGACTGTGTCTTCAACAGAAGGTTCATTAACCATAACTGGTTGGAATCTACGTTCAAGGGCACGATCCTTTTCAATATATTCTCTATATTCTTTTAAAGTTGTCGCACCGATACAGTCGATTTCACCTCTAGCAAGCATTGGTTTAAGCATGTTAGAAGCATCTAGAGCACCATCTGTACGACCTGCTCCAACAATAAGATGAATTTCATCAATAAAGAGAATAATCTTTCCTTCGCTCTCCTTAATTTTATTAAGAACAGCTTTTAGTCTTTCTTCAAATTCACCTCTATATTTAGCGCCAGCGACAAGTGCGCCCATATCTAATTCGTAAATAATTTTATCTTTTAAAATAGAAGGCACATCGTCTTTAACAATACGCTCTGCTAAACCTTCAAGAATAGCAGTTTTACCAACGCCAGGTTCACCTAAAAGAATGACGTTATTTTTCGATTTTCTTGCCAAAATCTCGATAATTTTTCGAATTTCTTCGTCTCTACCGATTACAGGATCTACCTTTCCTTTTTTGACTTCTTCATTGATATTCCTTCCGAATTTTTGAAGGATATCTTTATCATTTTCATAGTTTGGTACTTCATTCATTTGCATAAGTTTATCCTCCTTTTTGCAACTACATTGTAGCACAAAATTAGCACTCTGCAAGTGAGAGTGCCAAAATTTTAATATTTTATACTTTTAGATTTTATCTAAGAATTTTTCTAATTCCGCCTCTAGGGTGCTTTGAATCACCTAAATATCGAGGAATTATGTGCAAATGAGCATGCATTACAGACTGACCACCAGCATGTAAAACATTAAAGCCAACATTGTATCCATCAGGATGAAATTTGTTATCTAAATATTCTTTAACTTTTTGCGATAGTTCAAAAATTGCCATGATTTCCTCAGAATTTAGATCAAAATACGTAACTGCGTGTCTTTTTGGAATTACTAAACAATGCCCTTTTGAAACAGGATGATTATCAAAAAAAGCGAGCGCGAGCTCGTTTTCAAATAATACTTTTTCTTTAAAATTACAAAATGGACAATCCATTATTTTTTAACTATATCTCTCATATGAGAGTTGATATTTTCTTTGCCGTAGAAGACCGAAAGGATTTCTCCTGCAATGGAAATAGCAACTTCTTCAGGAGAATCTCCACCAGTTTGAAGGCCAATAGGAGAATAGAAGTTAGACAAATCAATATCTTTTCCATATACTTCGTAGGCTTTTTCTAAATAATCGGCGATTTTCTTTTTAGAGCAAAGCATTCCGAAATATTTTGGTTTAATCTTTTTTTCTAGAATTTTATTTAAAACATTGTAATCGTTAGTGTGAGATGGAGTGCAAACGACTATATAACGGTTATCTGGTAATCCATGTTTCTCGATATATTCAACAAAACCTTCGTTAACTTTTACATTTGCAGAGTCATCTAATGCATTAATAACATAATCTCTTTCATCGATGATTGTGGTAAAGAAACCTAAAGGTTTTAAGACTCTTGCTAAAGCTGCACCACAATGACCTGCACCGAAAATATAGACATATTGTTTTGGTCCAATAAATTCATAAAATAGAGTAACTTTTCCGCCACAAGCCATTGGAAGAACAACACTTTCATCCATAACTTTTACTTCTCGGTCATTAAGAATATATTTTTCTGAGAAAGACTGACGAGACATTAAAACTTCTTTACATTTTTCTCTGGCGTAATACTCAATAGCACCGCCACCAACCGTACCAAAAGCAATGTTACCCTCAATTACTAACATCTTTTTACCAACATCAGCAGGTCCCATTCCCTCTTTTTCGGTAACAGTAACAATAACAGCATCTAAGCCTTTTTCTCTGACTTCATTAAGCTTTTGATAAATGTCTACACTCATAGCACTATTTATTGTAAAGAAAACATCAAAAATAATATAGTAAAAAATTTTTTAAATTATGCGCGTCATTCAAGGTAAATGACCGCACACGCGAGGCCAAAAATATTTCTTTTTTAATATATTAAATTGGTTAAAATATGAACGAAAGAAGGTATATTTATGAAAAAACATTTACTACTTGCATTATTACCATTAATGCTTGCAACTGGCTGCAAAGATGAACCTGCTGCACCACTTCCTCCAGCATCAGAAGGAACTTATACAGTTAAACTAACAGCAGACAATTCCACTCTTACAACTGATGATTCGACCGAACCAATTCAAGTTGAACTTTCATCAAATGAGGATGCAAGCGTTAAATACAAATTTGAAATCACTGCACCTTGCTATGTAAACACGAAAAGTGAGGTTTCAAATCAAATTGGTATTAAACCAGGTGCGATGATCAAATCAGTTTCGACATATAAAGTTGAGAAAATTACAGTCGACTTTTTCGCTTCAAAAGGGCAAAACTACAACGTTTACAATAATGTTGAGCGCACAGGAGATCCATTAGAAGCTCACGTTACAAACATGACTCCTGTTGATCCAAGTGATGGCGGAGCAGTCTACGAATTTAGCATTAACTCAAATGGTTGGTGCATTTATAATCACACAGAATCTAATAAGCCAAGTTTCTACTATATTTCCGTTGTTTTCAAAAAATAATTATCGAATTAAATAATTATTTGTAATAAACTTTTAGTGAGGTTAATAAAATGGAAAAACGTTCAAATGTATTAAAAATGTTATTTGCAGTTCTTCTTTTTGGAGGAGCCTGGGGAATTATTGAAGCAACACTTGGTACAGTTTTACACTTACCAATTGTTCATAGAACAATGTTCCTTTCAAGCACCACCATTTTAGTACCAATTGCTTATTTCTTAATGGGCGGTTGTTACAAAAGAACTGGCAGTATGAGATCAGTCCTTTATATGGGCATACTTGCTGCGGGAATGAAAGCAATTGCTTGTGCTATCTTTAAGATGAGTTTTAACCCTTGCTTCTATATTTTAATGGAAGCTGCAGCAATGGGTGTTGCATTATTAGTCATTAGACCAAAGAAAGTTATTTCTTATGCCGGACTCGCCACATTTATTGTCGCAAATACATCGTATTTAGGAGTTTCAACATTCTTAAGAATTAATGTCGCAAATGCAACTGCATCACAAGTAATGGCAAATATTGAAACTTATGTTTTCAAATTTAACTGTGTAGCAATTCTTTATGCATTTGTTGCAGGCTCAATCATTTATGGCATTATGAAACTTGCTGAAGCAAAACAATGGAATTTCTCCAAAGTAAAACAAGTTATTTATCATCCAGCATTCGCAAGTTCAATGGCTGTAGTTGCTCTTGCAGTTACATTAATTCTTCGTTAATTTTATTATTTATAATAAAGCACCGAAATCCGGTGCTTTTTTTATTATATCTTAATTTAAATTAAACTCTTCTAGTTAACGATTATGAATTTAATAAAGAAAATAAATAAAGTAAAATTATTTTGTATGGATAAACACGCAATTTTTGATCAAATCGCTAAAGATTTTAAAGTTAGATGGGCACATTCAAAAGGTCTTAATGTAGATTTTATGGATGTTTGGTTAGACCCATATAATATAGCTTTTATCGGTGTCCTTTTAATGGATGATAAGATTTTGTTAACGGACTTTGCTGACACCGCTCAAATTGTTGAATTTACTGCAGAAGAATTCCAAGAAACCTGCAAGAAACATGGCATTACTTGGGATGATTGGACTATGGAAAGAGAATATCATTCAAACGAAGATATTCAAAAATTTAAAGACTGTTTAGAAGAGATTTCTGACCTTAACTGGAAAAGAAACTATAAATAACCGCTCCTTAAGGATTAATAATATTTAGCCTTACGTAAAGATAAATGTGTTTAATTGGCCTCTATTTTGGCAAAATAAAACAAGCATTATGCTTGTTTTTTAGGCGTTTTAGCACCAATGAACTTCGTATCTTACTCCATATGGAATATCGTACTGATATCTAATGCTGTTGATGGTGTTTTTGACATTGTCCATAACTTCTTGCTTGTAACATGGATCTGCAACATGCATTTTTACAACAACAACCAATGTGTTACCGCTTGAAGAAACGCTAATTCCTTCGCAACGATCTTGATATGACGAACTTCCAAGTTCATAAGCACAGTTATTCATGCCTCTTCTCATAAGATCGACAGCTTCATAAATACTCATTTTCTTTACCTCTTTATTTTAATATATAAGTTTAATACTTTTTCTGTAAACAATCTTTCTATCAAACGGTATCTTAAACTAATTAAAGATTTGACAAAGGATTAAGTCTATAATAAAAATATAGATGGATGACGAGGGAATCAGATACTCGCCGCGGGTGAAAACCCGCCCTTTTTTATTCAAATATAATGTTAAATATTAAGGTGTTATTAGTCTTTGCGACTTTAATTTTTCCTTTATGCAAATTAACTATTTCTTTAGCAATAGATAATCCAATACCAGATCCCTCTTTCTTATTAGAAGGGGATCTATAAAATCTTTCAGTAATAAGTTTAATATCGACTTCATCTTCTTTATTTAAAGTATTAGAAAATTCAAATTGAATCTTACCTTTATTATTTTTCTTAACAGCAAAACTACTTTCTTTATCTTCTCCACCAGTATATTTAAGTGAATTATCGAGGAAAATATAAATAAGTTCTTCAATTAGATGCTTATTTCC
The DNA here is from genome assembly GCA_946624155.1 of uncultured Caryophanales bacterium. The sequence continues at coordinate 133,844 of CAMORU010000001.1, read as the reverse complement.
ATACATCGATAAATCTTCTGTAATGCTATAAGAGAATTTAATATTTTCTTTCTTAAAACTTGGGCCAAATGTTCTTATGGAAGAAGAACAAACTTCGTTAATAGAAAAATCTTCAAATGGATAAGAATTTTTATCTTCTTCTTCAAGACGGGAGAGTTCAACAAGTTGATTAGTCATAGTAGTTAATTTCTCTACTTGTGATCTAATTGAATCACTCCACTCATTTTTGCCATGATCAAGTTCAATTAAATCTAGATCTGCTGAAATAATTGTTAAAGGAGTTTTTAATTCATGCGAAGCATTGGTTATAAATTTCTTTTGCTTTTTATAAGCTTCCTCGCTTGGTTTAAATGCTATTTTTGAGGCAATGATAATAAGTCCAAATAATATAGCATAGCTACCAATAGAAATTAATGACGAAATTAATAAAAAGTTATTCGCATTCTCTAAATCTAATTTAATATCAACAAAGGCAACATATGTTAAGTTGTCTTTAACCTCTTTTGCTATTCTAAATGTATCGTATTTTCTACCAACAATTTCATTTTTATATGCTTTTATTGATAAATTTTTACATTCATCATCACCACGGAAATAATGCTTATAGTTAAAATCTACAATATTTCCTTTTTTATCAAAAACTGTAATGAAGTAGTTTTTCGCCATTAAAGTAGGTTTATCTGGAACATCTCCATCAGGAGGTTCTTCATCACTAGGTGCTCTTAATTTCTTTTCTGGTCCAAAGTCATTTAAGCCATTTTCAATAACTTCTACCAAAGTAGTTTTAGAATCATTTTCAATTTTGGCGTAGTTTGCAATGTTAATTGAAGCAATAGTTGTAAGCAAAACAAAAAAGACTGATAACATTGAGATTAAGATGAATTTTCTTCTTAATTTTTTAAGCATTTTTCATCTCCAAATAATAGCCTTGAAAACGTTTAGATTTAATCTCGATTTTTGAACCTATAGATTCAAGCTTTTTTCGCAAAAAAGTAATGAAAACCCATACATTTTCGTTTGTAGAGAAGCTTTCTTCATCCCAAGCTTGCTCACTAATTTTATCTACTGAAACAATATTTCCTTTAGCTTTTACAAGTAGTAATAAAATCTGTAATTCTTTGTTTGATAAATTTGTACTTTTCCCATTACAAGAACAACTAGAGTTATTCTCATTAATAACTAAATCACCAAAGGCAATTTCACTTTTATCTTCGTAAGAATTTGATCTTCTAGATAACGCTCTAATACGAGCTAATAGTTCATCAGTATTAAATGGTTTAGGCAAATAATCGTCAGCGCCTAAATCTAAACCTAAGACTTTGTCTTCTATACTAGATTTAGCAGTTAATAAAATAATTGGAGTCTCGATTTTATTAAACCTAATACGACGTAGTACTTCTAATCCATCAATTTTAGGAAGCATAATATCTAAGATTATTAAGTCATATTTATAATCTTTAACAAAAAGCAAAGCTTCATCACCATCTAAAGCGGAATCCACAACATATGAATTACGCTTTAGAAGTGTTGATAAAGCTTTATTTAATTGGGGATTATCTTCTACAAGTAAAATCTTCATATTAAGAATTTTACACTATTTTTCTTAAGTATTTTAAGAAATTGTTACACTCTTAGAAGATTGGGTCCAGCTTTTAACTGTTGCACTTTCTCTAGATAATGTATAAGTAGCATTACTCACTACATTTGATGAATAAATACAAAACTTAGAATAACCATAATCATTTATAAAACTAATATCGATATTTTCACCCTTAAGAGAATAATTACCTGCAGGGAAAGTATAGGATTGAGAATAAGAAGTTGCTCTAGGACCGCCACCAGGACCACCTCCACCTGGGCCTCCGCCACCAGGACCACCTTGATTAGTAGAGTTTGCACCACTAGTACCAGCATAGTAAACTCCAGAACTAACTGTTGGAGATTTTTCAAGACCATTAAAGGCGATCATTGTTCCACCAGTCATGGTTACAGATCCATCAACATCTAAACCAGTAGACATTCCACTACCAGAACCTGGGGAACCTCTCGTAATGATAATTCCACCTGCTAATGTGAATGTTCCATTACTATCGATACCATCGGTATCGCCATTATTTACAGCAACATCTAAGTAGCCGCCATTCATTAAGAAATAATGTGAAGGAAGTGCTGTGACTTTTGATGAAACGTTAACTCCATCATTACTACCGTAAACATAAGTTTCTCCGCCATTAATTACAATGTAAGAACCTTCTAGTCCTTCATATGAACCAGTAACATAAATCTTACCGCCATTTATAGTTAATGTATTATCAGCGTGAAATCCATCATCGCCACTAGCAATTTTAATAACACCACCATCTACAGTAATGTTTCCGGTTCCTGTAGAGCCATTTTCTAATGCATCACCATAATTTGCGTGAATTGCGTCATCACTTGCTGCAACAATTACTTCTCCGGCACTAATTAAAATGTTATTTTGAGCTTTCAAACCTTTTTCGCTTGAAGCTTCAAATGTTGAAGTTTTGTAAAAACTTGATTTCTTACCGCATACAACAGTTAAACTTGTTGCAGAAGCATCTTCATTTACAACTACATCATAACTAGCATCAACTGCATCGTGAAGTGAATCAATATAAATTGTTCCACCACTAATAGTTATGATTCCTCTTTGGACAGTTGTTGAATCTTCTTTAACTTTTAAATCACTATTTTCAGTTTTTAAACCATTACCAGTTTGAGCATAAGCTTGAATGGTTGCGGAGGAGATAGTTATACTATCTTTTCCTTTAATAGCATTGTTATAACCTGTTGCTTGTAAAGTTAAATTTTTGATTTCTAAATCTTTAGTAGTGTGTAAACCATTATTGTAATTTCCACTTACTACCAAGGTTCCTTTACCTTTAATTTCAAGATCAGTTTTTGCTGAGATAGCACCTTCACCTTGATCTTCACTATCAACTACCTTATGTGCTCTAGTGTCTGAAACAATATTTCCGGTTCCATTTTTCGCAGAAATTTCAACTTTATCAGCACTAAGAGCTTTAATAGGAGAATCACTTCCATATGAAATAGAAACACCATTTAAATCAATTGAGACTTTATCTTCTTCACCAGCGTTAACTAAAATTTGACCGACAAGTTTTCCGCTTAATGAATAAGTACCGGCAGTTAACAAGGTATAAACATCTCCTTCTTGAGAATACGTTCCACCTTTTGAAGTCACTATAGAAAATTCTGCTTCAGTTTCTTCTAAAACAATTTCTTCTGGTTTTGTAACTGTTACTGGAGTTGTGTAGTCAAAATCACTACCAGCGTGTTCTGTTGCTCCTGTTTCGGTTGTTTCTAAATTAGAATCAGTATTAACTTTTGTTTCTGAACTTGAAAATAAATCAGAAATAGAGCAACTACCTAATGAAAGGGCTGCAAATATTGGAAATAGGAATAGTTTCTTTTTCATATTAATTCCCTCCTTTTCGCAAACATTATAAAAAATAAAACTTAAACAAAACTTAAATGTATTTAAAAACTTCAGGTAAATTGCCCTGAAGTTTTTCACCTAACAATATATTATTGTTCTTTGCGTTTTCTTAAGAAGAAGTAACCGCCAATGGAAGTAATACTTACAAGTGAAATAATAACAATTACTGCAATATTATTTGTCTTAGTATTTGCGAGTAAAACTAATGGAGAAACATGAGCAGATCCTAAAGTAACAAGATCTGACATAAATGCAGTTTGACCATGTTTTTGGACCATAACTTCATAAGTTTTCATCATTCTTTCAATACAGGCCTCACCTGAATTATCAGAATATTGTCTTGTAGCATATTTAATTAAATTCTTTGCATATGCTTCCTCGGTTGAACCTAAAGCAGCAATTTCGGTAAGGAATGTGCTGTATGCAGAAGTACATGTTGACCAGGCACTTGACATATTAGTCGTACAATAAAAAGTTGTATCCATTGCAGTGTTGAAGGCTTTTGCAAATTTAACTGCCGCTTTTTGAGCTTCTTTGTGGGATGCATTATTCGCAATTTGAGCAGTTCCGCTTGCTGTTTCATACGTAACAACAATGGATTTACAGTAAAGTGCTTTTGCCGCAGCTGCAGGTTTGGTAATTAATACCTCAATATCATCGGCCACTACATTCCCTGTAAAAGTATATGGATCAGTAGGATGAGCACTACTATCAAGAGATTTAGGATTGCCACCAAAAGCCTCACCGCCAATATTCACTTGAACTGTTGCACTACTAGCCGCTGCAGCATTAATTTCTACCTTTGTTATATTTCCTGCAGTAAAACTTGAAGACGTTAAACTGATATAAGTAACAAGTCCAGTTGTAGTATTGTTTGTTCCGTAATGAATGCCACGACCTAATTGAGAATCAAAATTTGATTCACTAGCATCAGATGTAACGGTCCAAGTCTTTCCGTCCTCAGCCGTTCCAGATCCACCACAAGCCGCAGTAAATGTTAAATCAGAAGTGTGACTTGTAAATGTTTCAGCATAAATATTATTTATACTTTGAATTATCTCTACAGAACGAGATTGTGTGGTTGTTAAAGAACTATAAGTTGCAGTTAAAGTTTTACCATTATCATCCGCAGCCCAAGTATATGGAATTGAGATAATTGTTCCGCCCAATTTAACTGTTAACTGATCATAAGTTAAAATTGTTGTATTTCCAGCGCCATCGTTATATGTAACAGCCCAACCATTAACATTTGATGCGGTTAATGAAGAACCAGAGTATTCGCAAATTGTTGGTGAGGTCCATGAGATAGATGGATTTGTACTTACCGTAATTGTGTATGTTGCAGTTTGTGTACCTGAACTTTCTGTGTAAGTAACAGTGACGGTTTTTTGCCCAACTGATGCTGTGCTTGGTGTTGATACACTTGTTGGAGCAACAACACTTGATGAGTTATCACTATAGTGAGCGGTAACAACTAATCCTTCATAAGTAAACGTATCACCTACACTAAATGTTGTTTGAACATTAGTCGTATCTAAAGAAATTGAAGACAATGTTGCTGGAGGTGTATACGAATAACTAACAATAAGATAATTCAGTCTCGCTTGTGCCCCATTTGTAAAGCCAATAGTTTCAGTCCCGTCTGTAGGGGTTAAAGTAACTGTGCTTCCAGATACAGAGCTTGTACAATTCGTAAAAGATGTTCCACCAACTGCTGTGGCATATGATGCGCTATTTGCCGTAATAACAATTGAACTTATTGAATAACCTTCATTAGGTTCAAACATTAAACTATGATGCGCATAAACCCTGATTTCGTCATAAGTAGCAGAAACAGCAGAACTTCCAGAAATCTTTGTTTGTGTCATTGTAAAGGCAGAGCAAGCTGCTGATCGACTTGAATCGTCTCCTGAACTAAAATAAATAGAGCCAGAAGTGTAATATTCAGAGTCGATTTTTGAGACCACCCGTTGGGAATCATAAATGACACCTCCACTATCAGTAACTGTAATGCTGTATGATGTCGTTTTTGTTACACCTTCATATGTATAACTAACAGAAACTGTTTGTTCACCTTTAACAGATAAATTATATCCACTAAATGTCGCACTATCTTTAACATCTTGTGCTGAATTGTTTGAATAGTTTGCATAAACAGTAGGCTTAACAAAAGGTTCGCCTACATAATAACTTGTTTTTGGGTCGTTCACTTCTATTGAAGATAAAGTAATCGAATTAACAGAAATTGTATAGGTAGACGTTTCTGACACACCGCTCTCAACATATGTTACAGTGATTGTTTTGTTGCCTGAAGTTGTCATATCAGGACTTGATACGTTAGTTGGATCAACAATATCTTCAGTTCCATCACTATAGTAAGCAGTGACTATTAAACCAGAATAGTCAAAAGCATCATTAACATAAAAGTTGGTTTCAACGTTTGATGTGTTCAAGGATATACTTGATAATGTTGGTGCAGTACCGCTAGATGCATGATATGTTACTGATATACTTGTAAATTTGACTTGTCCATTAGTAGCAGATCCAGAATTTCCAACTGAAAAGGTCGACGATGACCCTGATACCGATACTGACGAGCCGGAAGCAACGGTATTGCTAAAAGAATCTAACAACGACCCACCATTACTAATATTAAAACTAAAAGTAACACTATCTAGTTCATATCCATCAGCAACACTGATTACGATTGTTGCATTTTCGCTTTCATAAAAGCGCCATTCGTTCCCGCTTGTATAATATTTACCTGTGTTACCTGAGCCAGTACCAACGGTGGCCGTGGCATTCGAATCCAAATTTATAGTCGTGTATCTTGTTGAATTTGACCAAGAATTTGCACTCGCATAAGTTGCAATAGATGTTGTTATTGTTGTAGATTCACCTGACCCGCCGCCGCCTGAAGAATTAGCAACCGAAACAGAGCAAGACCCAGATTTATTGCTATTAACAGTTGACGTTGCAGTAATAGTACAACTACCCTTGGCGACTGCTGTAACAACACCGTTCGATGAAACAGTAGCAACATTAGTATTAGATGATGACCAAGTAACTGTCTGAGCGGCACCATTAGAAACGTTAACAGTTGCTGTCAAGTTTCCCGTTGTTGTTCCGTTTAAGTCCAAACTTAGAGTTGAAGGAGAGATACTAACAGAGTTAACTGTAGGTGTCGAACTACCAGTACCCCAAATCATTTCAGCATAGTTACTATTATCAATAAAAGGATTTCTATTGCCTTGATATGTTGCAACTTGTTCATTTCTTCTTTGTTCAATTGCATCTACTGGATCTGATGCATTCCATTGAAGAAGCATCTCAAGAGCTTTGGTTTCAGTTGTTTGATTGGTGATTTTTGTTAAAGATAATAATGAAGTTGAAAAATAACTAGATGATCCGCTTCCATTTGTTTTTGCGTTTCCTGATCCAAACAAACTAGTTACTGTATATGAATTATAATGCAAATATACATAAAGTATAATTCTTGCAACATCACCTTTTTTTGAATCTAATGGTTCAAAAGTTCCTCCGCTATTATAACCGCCTAAAGCGTATGTTGAATCGGTGCCTAACTTAGCATAAACCTTGTGAGAGTCTCTACTTGAAATTTCACCATATTCATTATTGCTTCTAGTCGAATTTAGTCTGGTTTCAACAGGTCTTAAATGATGCATGTCTGCGCCACCACCAGATTCACCCCACATTTGTGTTCCACCAGTATTCACAGAATTAGATTGGCACCAACAGTGTTCTCTATTGTAGCCACCATTAGTTTCTCCCGCATTAGGGTACCAACCATTTGGCCATTTAACACCAGAATAAAACTCGTAAATGTACCCATTTACCTTCGAGTTATTTTCGTAATATTGATCAGTATTTTTTTGGTATCCGTTGGCACCATTATCGGCATATGATGTGTAGTATTGATGTGTTGAAGTAATTAAATCGTGTAATTGTCCCGCTAAAGCTTGACCGGATGTAGCAGTAATCCCGTTATAATAAGTGCTCGCATTAGTAGAATAGTTACCAATAGCATCAACGCTTTCAGCTTTATTTCGATTACTTGCAAAAACTAAAGATGTTCCGAGGGCTAAGGTTAGACCAAGGAGGGGGAGCATGACTCTTTTACCGGCTTTATTTCTCATACGCATTCCTTCACACATAGAAATTGTGTTGTTTTTATTTTCTCATTATTTTTGCATAAAAAAACAAAAATCTTTTATATTTTATAAATTCAAACTTAAACGAACCTTAAAATTATTAAATTTTTATCTTTGTAATCTGATTAGTTTTACAGTCAAATGAGAATAAAGTATCGACCTCATCATTTTGACCTACTAAGTAACGAATTAAATGTAAAGTAGCAAGCGAGGAAATCGTTCCAACCATTGGACCTAAAACACCATCTTTTGGTGATTTCTTGATACCGGTATCAACAATATCTAATAATGATTTATTTTTAAATAAACAATATTGACCACTTTCTCCATCTACTCCTATGTGGAGGAATAGTTGTTTATTATTCTTTTTCGCATTAAAAATCACTAACTTAGTTTCCCAATTATCGACTGCATCAATAACTACATCATAACCTTTAATTAATTCATCAATATTTTTAGAATCAACTCTTAAATTTTTGCATTCAATTTTTGCATCTTTATTTCTACTTCGAAGTTCTCTTTTTACTACTTCTACTTTGCTTAAACCAATATCATTTTCGCTTAAAAGAATTTGCCTATTAAGATTAGATATTTCGACTTTGTCGAAATCCACGAACATAATTTCCTTTATTCCGTTTGTAACTAAATAAGTTAAAACATGCTGGCCAACTCCTCCAGCACCTATAACAATTACTTTAGTGTTATGAAGAATTTCTAGTTTGTCTTTATTAAATGAAGATAATTCTAGAATTCGATCATATCTAGACATTATCCACCACCTCTTACATAAATCATTTCAATAACGTCTTCATCATTTAAAACATATTCTTTGAATTTGTCTCTTTTAATAAATATTCCATTAACCGAAATGACAAGCCAAGGGACAGCTTCAATCTTTTTTAAGTCTAAAAGACTTTGGATTGTTAATCCTTCTTTATAGCCACCCGCGATAACTGAGTTAACTTTTAATTTCATTACCTAAATTATAAAAATTTAATTATTTAGAGTAAAGGGTACTTTTGCCTTGTCCTCTTTTAACAATGTATTTCTTTTCAATAAGTGAATTTAATAAGCGAATAATCTTTGCTTTGTTATAACCAGTTATGATTTCTAATCTTTCTCTTGTATACAAGAAGTTTGAATCAAGCAAACTTAAAAATTCAAATTCTTCATCAGTTAAGTTTGTTTTATCTTCATTCGTTGGAAGAATAACTTGAATAAAGTTTTCTGACACTATAAAGCGCGGTTTATTCTCGAATTTAAAATAGACAAGCTTAGTACGGAAAAGTCCTGTTGCAAATTGTTCGATTATTTTTAATGTTCTAAAAACTGAAGCAATGATTGGATTTCTTAAAACGGAGTAAGGTCTATTTATAAATTCATCTTCAGTTAATCCGCTTGGTAAACCACCTGGAGAAGTGATTACAATTTTATTTTCATACATCTCAACTTTTGTATTCGCTTTAATATCGTATTCCCTATGAACAATTGCGTTTAAAATTATTTCTTTAAAAGCTACTTGTGGAATTCGTTCAAACCTAACTCTTCCGTATGAAGTAACACGTTCCTCTACAAAGTAGCGCTCAAAAATTTCCATTATTTTTTCATATTGAGAAATGATAGATTCTTTTGATAAATCAATTCTTTCTTTAAAAGTATTTATATCTTTTCCGAATACAACAACATCAATTCCATTAAACGGATTATTATCCGACAAAAGTAATGCAGCATTGTTGTAAGAACTGCCATTTAAAATATTTAATGTTTTTAATATCGTGTCATCAAAATTTTCGATATGTAATTTTTTCTTTAATTCTTGTTTTAATGTAGTAAAAGTTAGTTCCTTTTTATCACAATTAAGTTCATCGAAAGATAAATTCTTGCCCTGAAGAACTAATCTTTTTAATTCATATTCATCGACTTCGATGGTTGACGTATTATTCCTTTTGTATGCTTTTCCGTTATAAAAATATGGAGGATTTATGCCTTTTTCTATTATTAAAGAAATGGTGTCATTTGAATTCAAAATTATCTTATATAAAGGCTGAGGAGAAATTGTATCATTAATTTGATTTTCTAAATCCAATGCAAAAGAATGAACCTCTTTTAAAGGAATAATACTTCCATCATCTTTTACGCCAAATCTAATCTCACCACCATTATAATTTGAAAAAGCACTTACTGTTTTTAAATAAGTTTTAGTACGATCTTGTTTAAATTCTAGAAACTGATTTTCTTTTTCCATAATTAATTCCACATTTATAATATTAAGTTTTAAACTTATTTGCAACGTATTTTTTTTCGTTGCATTTTTTGCATTGAAAATTAATATAAACTAAGAAAAAGTTATAAAATATTAAAAATTAACTAGGGTTAAAAGAAAATGAAACGTATTTATTTGCGTTCCATTTGCGTTTCAAATTCTATGATTTTGATGAATTATTTTAAAAGTTTCACAACAACTTTTGTGCCTTTATTTGGTTTACTTGTAATTTCAAGTAAGCCTAAAGACAAAGAAGATAAGCGCGTTTTTACATTATTAATTCCAACATGTTTATTATTGGTATTGTCAATATTTTTAGTGTCAAATCCCACCCCGTCATCAATAACTTCAATCACAAAATATTCCTGTTCTTCGTAAGTTTTAATTTGGATGCATCCACCTTCAACACTTTGTAAAATGCCATGCTTCACTGCATTCTCAACAATTGGTTGAATTGTTAAAGGCGGGATTAAAAAGTTCTTTGTTTTAATATCAAATTTAACATTTAATCTTTCGTTAAAACGCATCTTTTCTAATGAAAGATATGTTTTGACATGTCTAAGCTCATCTTCAAAAGGAATTAATCCTGTTTCGGTTAATGAGGAAAGATTTCCTCTTAAATATTCAGTAAAATCATCTAAAGCTTTCTGCGCTTTTTCAGGATCAATTTGAATAAGAGTAGAAATAGATGCAAGTGTGTTATAAATAAAATGAGGCTGAATCTGAGACATCATTATTTTAATTTCGGCTTCTTTAGTCTTTTTCTCTTCATTCGCAAGTTCAATGTTCTTTCTCATATTCGCGAACAAGAACAATATTTCAATAGAAATAACAATTGAAAGATAACCAAGAGCATAACCAGGTAAAATGTTTTGCAAAATAATACCTACTAAAGGAAAAATACAATACAAGGAAAAGGCTATTTTGCTACTCTTGTTAAGTTTTTTGTTAAATACAGTAAAAACAAAAACAGCGCCGAAACCTGCAAATTGATATATTTGAGATAAAATCATCCACTTTGCTCTTTGGTAAACTCCACCACTAGCGGTAAAGAACATATGGGTAAAGATATTAAGAATATCAGCAATTACAAATAGCATAAATAAAGTGATATTTAAAATTGATAAAATCTTTCTAGTTTTTTCTTTAATTTTGATAAAAGAAATTGCGTAATAAAGAAGTAAGAACACTTCAACATTGTTCATTATATAAAAGATAGTGTATGAGCCAATAATGAACGGATCAGAGGAATAAGAAATCTTTATAAATATAAAAGATAAATATAATGCGAAATGGATTGCGGTAAAGATAAAGAAAATCAAAAGATTAATCTCATCTTTTCTTTTATTTTTCTTAATTGTTAAGTCAACAATATGAATTAAAAGAATTGCGATACCAAGTATACAAACAACTAAATTAAATACTGACTTATTGTCCATGCTAATTATTTTACTTTTCTTTCGTTAAAATTACATTTAAATTCTAAAAATTCTTAAGAAAAATATAGTTTTTTGATATTTTTTGTTCACTTTAAATCTAAAAGTATAAAATATTTAGTAATAATTTCACCGAGGAGGAACATTATGATTATCAAACCAAAAAGAAAAGCTCAACCAAAGACTGAGATTAAAAAGATCGATAAAAGAAACAAAAGAAAAAACACTGAGAAAATAGTTCACACAAAGAAAGCAGAAGATGACGCCACCAGAGTCTACCATGTCGCCAAAAGAGAAGATGGAATGTGGCAAGTAAAATTCGCCGGCGGAGAAAAAGCAATTAAGTTATTCAAAACCCAAAAAGAAGCTCTTGAGTATTCTAAAAAGATGACCAAGAACCAAAAAGGCGCTTTACTTGTCCATAACTCAAAAGGTAAAAACAAAGGACGTATTAAATCTAAATAATAAATACATTGTATTTAAAAAGAACGCTAAGCGTTCTTTTTTAGTAGAATTGTAACGGCAATAATTTGTGTTTCTGTAACCTTAATTAAACAGGTTTATTTATCTTCTCTCGCTTATTAGCCACACAAAAAACCCAGGAAATCCTGGGAATTTTTGTATTTTTAGATTTGATTTAGCTTATTCGTGAATCTTTTTAACTGTACCGCCAGATGCGCTTTACATATGGATATCGAGGTTTTAAATGATTTAAAGCACGGTAATGATTATTCTCACTTATAAAAATCAAAGGTGATGCACTCTCGCGAGTACACCACCCGACAATTTCATATTAGAAGGTAATTTTTTTAATTAGTTAAGCTAACTATTTAGTTGCTCTTTTCTTTTTAAGAACTAATAAACCAGTGAGCATTAATGTAGATACTGTAACAACAATTATAACTATGTTAACGCTACTACTATTATTACTATCTCCTCGAGAGATTTGGTTAGAAAGTTGAACGATTTGAAATGTGCTTAAATCAAGATCTTCGCCATTTGCATTTGCCCATGCTTTAAATCTTGCTCTAGCTGTAGCGAATTCACTGTATTCACAGAAAATTTTCTTTTCTGGTTTGCTTAAAGAAAGATATTTCGCTTTTGCGACTTCGTAATAACCATTTTCGCCTCTACAAGCACCAGTGTCGCTAGTGTTACTGGTGGAAATGACATCAACGTCAAAGTGTAATTCAATACCTACAAATTGTAAAACAACATCTCTAGCATCTTGTGTATATTGAGCATAGAATGTCATGTTAGAGGAAATTTGATAAAGACTATTTGGCGTATAGCTAGTACCGGTGAATTCTGGATTTTCAAACCAAGTAGTATGGTAGTAAGCTGGTTCGTTATCTGAATCTGGTAAATGAATATTTTGAGTGCCTTTAACGACAATTGGTTCAGCTGCTTGTCCATTTTCATCAACGAATGTCACGGTGTGTTGAACAACACCAGAGGCGGTAATTGTGACATCACTTGTGAGATTTTCTTTATTAATCACTACTGCGCCAGTAGATGAATTATAAGTATAGTCAGTGTTTTGGCTTAATGTTGTTGTTCCAACTCTCACTGTGATGGTATTTGGAAGTACGTATCCACTATTTGGTGAAATAGTAAATGATAAGTCACTACCTATTGTGCAAGTTGCAGGACCGTTGCTAGAAAGATTAGTTAAATTATAAGTAACGGATCTTTCTCTATATGCAACAACCATATTTGTTGAAGACTTAGAAAGTCTATAGTTAACTTGTAAGATGCTGAATTTTGAGTAGTTTGAATTGTTAACATCTCTCACGACAATTGATCCAATTGTGTAGGTATTAAGTTCAATATCTACACCAGTAGCGGAAGAATAACTAGTTGAATTAAATGCTGCGTAAAAAAATGTTTTTTCTAAATTATTAATACGCACTTTTAAAGCTTGAACATTGCTACCATATAAAAATATGTATTTATATGCTTCATCAGATGAACCTACATAAATAGCATATGAGGAGTTATTAGAAATAATCTTGCCAGAGCAATAGATATATCCATTATCATTTTGAATTCCATAATAATTGGATATTACTTGTGCGTTTTCTCCAACGAAGATTTTAGCGTTTGCGTTACCAAGAAGAACTGCTCTAGCTGTTAATGTGTCAGTACAAGTATTTTCAATTTTTGCGTATCCACTTAAAGTTAAAACTGCTGCTGCGTTAATCGCTATCGTGGCGTAAGCAAAAGTCGAAGTTACCTTGCCTCCTGAAGAGCCTGTAATAGTTGTGTCTGCGGCAATGTATAATACTCTATTTGCTAAATCAATAGTATGGTTTACTAAGTTGACTGTTCCTCCTGCTGAACTAAGAGAATAGTGACTCGCTGAAAAATCTAAGTCAGAAATAAGAGTCATAGTTGAATTGGAAGCAGCATTATATGCTGACAAAGCAGTTGTAGAAGTATAATAGTTAGTTCCGTTAACTGAAGCCACCGCATTTGAAATGTCTTTTGTCGAAGAAACAACGGATAATTTTCCAGTATAATTACCAGTTTTTCCAGAAGATTCAATATAACAGAACATTCCAAAATACACCTTTTTGGTTACTTCAGAAGATGCGTTATTTTCAAAGGTGAAAGATTTAACAACATCATAGCTAGCAGTATTGCCTGGCACCTCGTCGGCTACTCGATATTGTGAATAGCCTCTTCCTGTTGATGTTGTAAAATCATTACTATGATAGAACCAGGTTGTTGGAGTTTGAGCGTTTTCTCCATACCAGAAGAATTCGGTAGAGAAATCCGCTCTTGTACTTTCGTTATTTCCGGTTTTAGATCTATAAGCACTTAGTCTAAAAGTTAAACTATAAGTAACCTTTGTATACGGAGCAACAACAAATTCCATATGCGCTGGCACATATTGAGCTAAAAAATCATCAGTTAAACTAGAGGCTGCTTGAATATATGAAGCATCTGATACATTGCTACTCTCGTGTGTAGTAATAGTAAAAACGCTATAGTTCGTGAAACCACTGGTTGTTGATTTAAGCGCATTTTTGTATGTGCTTGCATCGCTGGATTGACCATCAGAAGGATCGTCATTGCTTGACCAGTTTTGCCCATTAGAATTTTGGTAGTCGTTTATGAATGTCGGATTAAGAATTCTAGCGGCAGTCGCTTCTGCGGATTGATATTGTTTGCTTGCTGCCAAAACTCCGCATCCTATAGCTAGAGATAATGTGCAAAGAAGCAAACTCGTTTTAGTAATAATTTTCATAACTTAATCTCCAATTTTAGTATTTGTTTTAATATATCTATAATCGCTATCATTATGAGTGGTTACGTCATTTCGTTTTTGTAAAATTAAACAGCTGGTACGTTAACTTGGCTTCCGGTCTTGAATGAAGAAACCTTGAATGTCGAAGAACCACTTTCGCCATCATAGGTTTTACCATTTGCATCCCAGAATAATGTGATGCCAATTTCTTTATCGATAACAGTAGTTAAATGAGCCTCACCCGCATATACAGCTAAATCAAAACGATATTCTGTCGCTCTTCTTCCTGCGAAAGTCAAATCCTTAACTTTGTGGTATCCTTCCATGCCATCATATGCGTTAGCCATGAAAAATACTTCAGTGTAACTAGTTACATACGAGTTATATACTTCAACAGCATCAGATTCTGAATATGTATAAGTTTGTACATAGCTTTGCGTTTCTGAATCAAATTCAAAAATATCTAAGCCACTATCAGTCCTTTTAATGACTTCTTTATCTGCATCATCATCTTGCCAAACAATATTGTCTTTCATACCAAAGGTATAATTGACAATCTCTTCATCATCATCGTTATAAGCTTGATAGGTAATTTCAAAGCCACTTGTTTCGCCTAATTCTAATAATCTATTTTTGGCTTGCTCTGATGAATAAGGGAGGTTTTCTCCTGTCTCATCATCTCCTGGATTAACGGTGTCTTCGTTCACATTGCACCCAGCCAATGAAAAAATTGATAAAACTGATAAAACTAACAAGCTCTTGATTTGTGTTTTCATAATTAAATTTCCTCCCAAATAAAATAAAAATTTTTATTTATCAATTTGAGAATATAGAAAAATTAGCACAATAAACAAGTGCCATAAGTCATTCCAAAAGTCACTATTTGTTCTATTTGTTTGTTTTGACCAAATGATTGTCTAAAGCAAAACGCGTTAAAGCGGCACGGCTAACGCAATATGATTTAGAAAGCATTAAGGAAACAATGTTTTTCACTGTCCCTACTTGTAAAGATAATTTAGCAGCAATTTCTTTATTGGAATCACCATTACAGATATATTCGAGTATTTGTAATTCTCTTTCCGAAAATTTGCATTCTTTTTCAATTTTTTCTTTATTTTTTAAGATTTCTAACGCAGCTTTATCAACAACGTTAATGCCGTTCATCACGCTGAGCAACGCTTGTCTTAATTGATTGGATTCAATGACCTTTAAAAGAAAACCATCACATCCAGCTTCTATAGAACGAGATATTGTATCGACATCATCAAAAGTGGATAAAGCAACTGTACGGACATTTGGATATTTGTTCTTAATAATTCTAATGGTTTCAATACCATCTAATACCGGCATTCTTATATCGATAAGAGCGATATCTACAGGTGTGTTTTCTAATATCGATAATAATTCTTGTCCATTATTCGCAGTATTAACGACAACAAAATCATCCCATTTTTCAATAGTAACTTTTAATCCTTCAATTGTGATTGGGTGATCATCTGCGATAATTATTTTTATTTTGTCCATCATTTATTTACTCCACTTAACTATTATTTTAAACCCTTGTCCTTCTTGATGCACAAAGTCTATTTTCCCTTTAGAAGCAACGACATTATCTTCCATTGAGGTAAGTCCAAAACCTTTTTCAAATTCTCCATGCCACTTCCCATCATCATAGATTTCCAAAATTACATCTTTCTCATTCATTGTTAAATTAATAAACATTTGGTTGCCTAAAGAATGGTCTAATGTATTGTGATAAGCTTCTTTACAAATTTTTTTAATTAATTTGTATTGTGTCTTAATAAAGTCAGGTTCTTCGCCATTTATATTAATCACAATTGGGAATTCAGAAATCTTAGATAAAGAAGTCAAAAGTTCTTTCAAAGAACCGGCTTCAAATTGGTCAGGAGATAAAATCTTGTCAATAATCTTCTCACCTTCAATAATTAATTGTTTGTAGGTTTTCGGATTATTGTTTTTGGACTCTAAACACATATTAGAAATCATAAATAAGTCCGTTATTGCGTGACCGTAATTATCATGGATGAGTCTTGCTAATCTAATTTGTTCAGCATAATCAGATAATGACTTGATTTCTTCTAAAAGATTTTCTAATTCTTGATTAGACTCTCTTAAACTATTGGCAAGAACTTGAAGTTCCTTTTGTTTTTCTTGTTTTCGATTGTTAATTGACTCTTTTTCTGTGATATCAATTAAAACAACGGCATAATTAATTAGTAACTCATCGTCATAAATATCTTTAGTAATGCGTTTAAAAAAGGTCTTGTTATAAACAAATTTACCTTCTTTATTTTGCAAACAATCAGGTATTAAATCAGTTAACTTTTTCCCTTTTTTAATGCCTTTAAAACTAAAACGCTTGTTGTATTTCAAAATATAACCAAAAGAATCTAGGATGAAAAATGGTGAAGGGAAACTATCGAATATCGTCTTATAATTATTCATTAGCGCTTACTCCACTTAACTTATTAACTGCTTTTCTAATAATCATAATTGTTTCTTGACATAAAGTAGCGGTTTCCTTAAGTAATGCTTTGCTATTTTTTGGATTATTCTTAATGGCGATAAAATGTTCTTTAATTATTGCTATATTCGATAACACTATTTTTTGAGCATTAGTCAAGCTAGTAACTTTTTCTTTTAAATCTGGTAAATCATACAAAGCGTTAATATAGGTTTGTATTGTATTCTTTTTCTCGTTTAAATCGTTGATGAGTTTTTCTGCTTCAACAATACTTTCTTCGATTGCTTTTCTTTCTAAATAAACATCATCAATATTGTTGATAATGATTAATTCATTGTCGTCATCTTTATTTATTTCAACATAGAAATGACTATCATAAAAAACAAGTTCAAATGACTTGACATTATTTTGCTTATTAACCTCCTCTATTGCTTTATCAACCAGCTCTTTCTTTTCTTTAGTGTTTTGATAAAGAATGCCTTTTTGTGGATTGTATAGAACCACTATATTTGGAATTTCTTCTAAAACACTTTCAATTGATTTACTAATCAAACTAAGTGAATTAAATTTAAAGACGATGATATAAAGACAAAAGACAGCGACAAACATGATGATTGGTGTAAAATCAATTTTATCAACTCCAGTAATAGACCTCACCAACGCTGTAACAGCCGGCAAAAGCGGATATAAGGAGAAAACGATTATCTTAATAGCCTTGTTTCTTTCTTTTCTAATGATATGAATGATAGATATGGCATAGCCTATGAATAAGGCTGCATAAACCAATACCAAGCATAGATAAAATAGTTTTCCGTGCTGAACCTGTTCTCCCATCACTAATTTTTCATAAAAGAGATGATGTAATGAATTTGTACAAACAAAAATAGAGATACTAGCAGCAAGAGAAAATAAAATTATTTTAAAAATCGGTTTATTTGCTAGTTTATCGCATCTTGCTAAATATAGGTTCCAAAGCAAGAAAGCAAACGATGCAAATGTGGTTCCGACAAGTTGGTAATAAACAGCGAAAATGTAAAAATCGTTATTTGGATAAAAGATATAAGCGATGGTCTCTAAAAACCTACCAGAAACCATAATCCATAAGCCAATAACAACCACAATAAAAAAGTGCCATATAGGTGTTGGTTTTCTATTTTTAATTAAAGAAACGATAAAAACCAGATGAATAGGTAAGTATATACCTTGCAAAACAAAATTAAGAATTCTATACCATTCCATATTCTAATTTTATAAGACAATAATCATTTTGGTTATACCGAATTATAGATTTCTTTTCCACAAACTACTTATCTAATTATTATTAGAAATAATCTAAAGTTCGTTTTGTATAATCAAACTTGATATTATTAATTTCCACCAGCAAAACAACATAAGGTCTACCTAATTTAGCTTCCATCTCTGGAAATACATTGTGAGGATAAGCTTTATAAAACTCTTTTGATAGTTTTCTTAGTTCTATAACTTTAGCCATAAAGATAATAAAAGCTTGGAATATCCTAGCAAATTCATTTGGGATTTCTTTTTTAGGTCTTACCCTCAGACCATATCTTCGTTTGGGATTTCTTTTTTAGGTCTTACCCTCAGACCATATCTATCAAGAGGTTTCCCTCTGACACTTATATAGTACAAAATAAAACCCTATTTGTAATAGGGATATGAATTTTTATCAATGATTGTAAATAAACTGTCCTTGAGTGATAAACCCAATGCACTATTTTTGAATTTTGCGATAGAACCAATGTATATTTATCATTTGAATTTCTGTTTTTTTGTTAAAATTCAAACGAAAGTTATGAAAACATTAGATCAACTTTATTAGTCAAAAAGTCGATAATATTTATATGGATGATGCCATTTCTAGACGAATCTTTTTTGTCCAAAGAGAACACATATTTTGGTGAATTGTCTCTAATCTTATCAAAAGCGCCATATTCTCGATTTAATGTGGATTCATTTTCCATATAATATGAAACTTGAACAAAACATTTTTTATTTCCGTTTACGACAGTGAAGTCTATTTCACCATCTCTTAATTTTTCATAAAAAACTTCATAGCCTCTTGACACCAATTCGTTATAGATGACCCCTTCTAAAGAAAACGTTTCATCTATGCTAACGTTTAATCCCAAAGAATTTTTCATTCCAGTATCGACAGGATAATATTTTTTTGTTCCATTTAATCTTTCTTTCCCCTTTTGATAATGGGGTTCACATTCAGTGATTAAATAGCTTTCAATTAAATATTCCAAATAGTTATTTATGGTAATCGACTTTGATCTTGCTTTTTCATTGTCAATGCCTTTTTCCAAAGCTTTGGCGGCCGACATCGATGAGAATAGCTTTCCAGACTCTGACAAAACATAATTAGCTACACGTTTAAATTCATTTTTGTTTATTTTCTTGTGCGCACTAAACACATCTTTTTCAATAATGGAGTCAAATATACCTCTAAGATATCTTCTAACTTCCATTTCATTACTTTCGTTAAATCTTTGAGGCATGCCGCCAAGTTTTAAATAATCCTTGAAATCCTCATCATAATCGAAAGGTAAATGGTTAATTTGTTTAAATTCTATATATTCAGAAAACGTAAACGGTAATACTTCAAACTCCTTCGCTCTACCGGTTAGTTTATCTTGTAATTTTCCGCTTAAGAGTTTCGAATTACTTCCAGTGACAAAAATAGAACAGTTAAAACTGACTCTGATAGACGCTAGTGCGACCTCAAAATTCTTAATATTTTGAATTTCATCTATAAAAACATAGTATTTATTATTGTCTACTATTAGATTCGAAATTTTATTTTCTAATTTTTCACAAGTGTTAATTTTTCTGCCTTCAACGCTTTCCAAATCGATTTTAATAATATGGGTAGAATCGACTTTACTCTGAATTTCACCAATTATTTGCGATAAAATTACAGATTTTCCACACCTCCTAACACCAGTGATAACCTTAATTAAATCAGACTCATAATAAGGTCTAATTCTTTCGATATATTTGCTTCGTATTATATTTTCCATAAGAAAATACTACAAGTTATTCGTTTGAATTTCAACATTTTTGTACAGATTCAAACAAAAAATGACATTTGCATTAGCAAATTAAAATCGCTATTTCAAGTGATTTGCGGCAAAGAAATTACGATATTTTATATATAAAAATACAAAAAAACACCAACTTTTTTTTACTACAAATTGGTGTCAATTTTTGAGAATGGCCTTCTCTAACACGAAAAATGCTTGAAGGGCTTATCTCTAACACCGAAAATGCTTAAATTGTGCCGCTTTTGAGGCTTTTTTTATTATTCTTTCCTCAAAAATACATTAACGGGTATCGAATTTGTAGCTCCTTCCTGAGCTGCTTCCATAATACATTAAATCTTATAATTTACAAGAATATTTCGTGCTTGCAGTATCAGCGATTCAAAATATTAAATAGTGATTAAATTTTGATATCTTGTTTTTTCCCACCGGAAGAGGCGCTGTTAAATTTGCTCGAATCCTCTCCGTAATATTTCAATGATGAGTATTCATCGTTCCAGCCGTAATATACAGTTGAAACTACATCCATATTGAAACCATTTTTTGCTGAATAAGAAATGGAATATTGATATGGATACCCACCACTGACTATGTATTCTTCAATTGTTGAATAATAACATCTAGCATTTGTAACTTTAAAAGAGCTAGGCACTTTCAAGTTTTCTTTAATGTCAGCTTTGGCTTTTTCGTATCCTCTTTGTGCTGGTGTATTTGGACTGCAACTTGTAACACCTAGAATAGAAAAAATAGCAAATGAAGAAACTATCAATCTTTTAAATGAATTCATATCGTAATCCTCCTATTTATATAATAAATAAAACAGTGCCCTTTTTTTCGGACACTGTTTTTTCATTTATACAATCAATTAGTCAATATAGGCTTCAAAATCATCAAAGGAAGTGACTTTTTGCAATTTTACGTCAGGAAAAGATGTAACAACCTGAATTTTGATTGTTTCTTTAGAGAAAGAATTATTGTTAGCAATTTTAACCTTGTAGTCTCCAAAAGAATCAACAAATTGAACTTTCAAATCTGGAAAAGAATTGACAACTTTAAATGTAACTTTTTTTCCTTTGAATTGTGCTAAATACCCTTTGCCGTATCCCATCGTTTTCTCCTTTCTTTATAATGAGACATTATAAGTAATTCATAGTCCGTTTTTATGGACATTGAATTAGTTATTTTAATAGCTTTTCAAATTTAGGAAATACCTCGTTTAAAATAAAGCATTCGTACTCAGTGAATAAATTAATGACTTTTCCAATGAATTCTTTTTTCCATTCATCAGAAAGCGGAGTGTGTTCGCTTACAAATTTTTCAGTTTTTAAAACGTACCATCTATTATTTCCTGAATCAGATTTGCTGCTAGCTAACTTGCTATAATCCTTTTCTATCAACCTATCCACCAATGAATCAGGACAATATCTCTTGATTACAGCTTGTACTTCCAGCTTCAAAAAATCATGGTCTCTTAGAATATATTCTAAGTAAAAATAATATTGTTTTTTGAGGTCTTCTTTCTGATAATCGCTCCACCATTTTTGATAATAAAAACGACGCGATTGCCCTTCCTTTTCGAATCTAAAGTCAGGGAATTTCGATTGAATTTCATTTTTGACCTCGTTGTCGAAGAAATAATCTAGTTCTTTGTCTAGTTTAGAGATACAATCTCTTATTTTTTTAAAGTTGCCTTGTTTTAGCAATAATTGTTCGAGCTCAGTCATATTGACCTCCAAGAAATTATTTTTAATTGTTTTATTAAGTTCAGCTGCATATTGATTATTAATGCCGCTCAATAATTCATATAGTTCAGTATAAGTAATTACCTTATATTTATCGCAATGTGGAGTAGTAATATTACTTGATGGTTTTAAAAATAAATAATACTTGTGACCATCGGTGTAATTGCTTTCTACCCATTTTGCATATAAGGCACATTGGTTGTCATGTTCGCCGCTCCATGTCTTATTTTCAATGACAACATAGAATTTTTCCTTATTAGAAAAAGTTCCATATAGAAAAATGTCGATTCTTTTTTGATCATCGATCGCTCTTTCGGTCTCAACATTAAAATCATCTTGGTTAACAATTCTCTCTTCAAAGTAATAGTTACTAATTAATTGTTCCAACAATTCTGGATTGTTTCGTAGCAAATATGCAAGAACCTTTGAGATGTCATTTTCTGTAACACCTAAAACATCTAGAATTGAATCTTCTTTCTCAATTCTCTCAGTCTTATTTAGAGCGTCTTCTAATAAAGAAAGATCTTTGAAATAGTTATTTTCCATATTTATCAATCGTCCTATGAGCGGTTTCTAATACTTTATCAATTAAAGATGAAGGTGAGAGAACTTTCATAAATTCTCCATATTGCATAATCCAATAGATTAATGCAGTCTCATTGCATTTAACAGTTGCCACAATTTTCTCATCTTTAATTCGAAGCTTTGCTTTATCTCCAAACCAATCTTTGACATATTGGATAGCCCATTCTTCTTCTATTTCTAATTCGGCTGTAATGACATCGCCACCAAAAAGATATATGTGGTCATTGAGATACTCTGACAACGAAAAGCGTTTATCTTTCATTCCTTCAAGCGACTCAATTCTTTTAATTGGCCAGTCTTCTTTAATCTCTATATTCATCATGTAATCAATTCTGAATGTTTGAATCGCATGATATTTCTCACGGTAATTACAGATAAGATAATATCTTCCGAAGTTATTAACTAGATAGTACGGTGAAACAATATATTGAAAGCCATCTTTCCTCGCCATAGGATTGCCACTTCTATCATAAGTAAGATATTGGAAGCCTACTCTTTTGCCGCGCTTCATCGCTTCGTGAATTACATCGATGTTATAAAAAAGGTCTTTATTTGTAGATCTATTAAGTTCAGTAGTTTTATTTAAATAGCTATAATCTTTCCTTTGATAAATGCTAAGTTCACCAGAAATCTTATCTGCTATTTGCTTAGCTTGCTTTCCGGTTAGGGATTTAGATGAGAATATTGAATCCACGATGAATTGAATCTCTGCAATATCTAAGTTTCTAGATAAAAGAGCAAACCCTCCGTGTGGTCCTTTATTGATGTCATATTCAAGTTCCTGGAGTAATTCGATAGCAAATGCAACCGACTTTCTTTCAAGCTGAATATCATAAATCTCATAAACTTTATCAATAATTTGTTGATGAGTTAAATAATGCTCTTCATCAGAGTATTCTTCTAAAACTTTTAAAATCAACAATATTGAGGCTTTCTTATTTTCAATCATTATCATAATTATAAACTTTATTGATAAACGCTTCCATTAACTCTTTTTTGGTAGTCCAAATGGGAGCAAACACTTCCCTTTCACTTCAAATATTTCGACAGTACCATCGCTATACTCGACGTTAGTCAAATAATCATCATGGTCAACGCCCGTTATCTCCTTAATAATAGGAATAGGATCTTTTTCGCTTCCTTCAAAGAATTCAACAAATTCTTCTGGATTAACTTCCTTATCATCAATAGAACAACAGTTGCGATCAATAGCGACTTTAACGCGATGTTTGATTTCATTTTTTATGAAAGTGCCCTCGTAAATAGTTGTTATATCGTCGTCTCTAGTTAATTTCACATAATTAGATACTAATCGTATCATCGGAACATCTTCATAAAAGTCCTTTAATGAATAGCTGGCAAAAGAGACATGTAGCCAATCCACTTCTTTTGGTTTTCTCATATCCTAATTTGACCTCCTTTTTGAGAAGGATTACTAAAACTTGAATGGAGAAACACTGGTCTTTTTTGAATTATCTTAGGTAAATTAAGCTTTTTATTAATAAACGGAAGATGAGCCATGTAGTCATCATAATTTCTGCCGCTGATTCTATAAATCGCTAAGTAAGGATCTCTTTCATACTCAAACATTTCTAAGAACTCTTCTGGAAACAGCTTCTCGTAATCAACATAAATCTCATTGAATTTTGTGTTAACAGAAATCTCGTGTCCATCTAGCTCGCCATGAAAAGTATTGTCACTATATTGATACAAATGGCAATAGCAAGTTACCAGGTTATAACAATCGATATCGTTGTGGTATTTATCTAAAGCATCTAGATATTGTTCGTGTTGTAATTCAGTCATTATTCTTTCCTCCACCAAGCACAGAAATTAGGTCCGCTCTTCTGATTCCTTGGTTTTTAAACATATAATTTGCTAAAGTAATAATGTTTGGCTTTTCTTTTCTAAGAATTCTCTTAACGAATCGGTATTGCTTTTTTACAAGCCTGCTGGATTTAGATTCAAAGTGACTTCTGAGTTTTCCTGAAACCGGTGAATTTCCATAATATGCTTCAAGGCTGCAGTATTCGCTAACATCATTCAAACAGGTTCTATTCATCAATCTAAATGCTGTACTGTGAACCGTGTCTAAATCTGATGAACAACCAATGTCGTGCTTGTGAAAAACAATTTCTTCAGCGATCAAACCAGCAAGAGCACCATTGATATCATCCATTCTTCCTAATCTTGTATCTTTGTCTTTAGTGTTTTTATAAACTGTTACACCACCATCTTCATTAAAAGACACTCTTAAGAATTTTTGAGTTGGACAATACTTATAAATAAAAAGCGCATGTCCTGCCTCATGAACGGCTGTATTATAAGAAATATCTTGTTGGTTCATGTTTTCCACATAACCATACTTAATGAAATCTAATGATTTGATTACGCTCTCAGCTTTAATAGTTTTTCCATGTCGCAAATATGAATCATTTAACGAGGCTCTAATAATGCTTGGAGATCTATAAGCAAATACATCGACAAGCTCAGAAACATCATCATCAGAAATATCAAGTTTTAAATCTTTTGCAAAACCTCTAATCACTTCTTCAATGTCGGCTTCATCTTTTAGACTTACTTTGATATGTCTATCAAACCTTCCTTCCCTGACTAAAGGTTCAGGAATATCGTAGTAATAATTGGCACTTGCTAAAGTAAGGACCGAATCGTTCTTCTCAAAGCCATCTAGTTGAGCTTGGAGAATCCTAGCCATTTTATCGTCATCTTTTACGAGCTTATCCAATTCGTCGATAATAACAATTGCCATTTCGTCTTTTCTAGCGTTTTCATAGGTCTTAGTAACTTCATCAAAAATGTTATCGTTATCGCCATTAATTAAATAAATTGGACAGCCAAATGACTTTGAAAACTCTCTCATCAAATGCGTTTTGCCTTCTCCAGGTTCACCAAAGAAAATTATTCCCTTTGGCAATTTGTCGTTTTCGATATCTTTATTTAGATACCATTCTCTAATTAATTTGAGTTCTTTTTTAATAGATTTGTATCCATACACTTTTTCTAAAAATTCGTTTTCCATAATTGTCACTCCTTCTGACACCTATATAGTAGATAATTTAATGTCCCGAAAAACGGACAATGAGAAATTTTTAGTACATAAAAAACTGCACAACAACGTTAGATTATGCAGGAATTAATTTAGGTTTCAGCACATGACAATAAGTTAGTTATATATATTAATTACGCTTCAGGAAATTTATAAGGATTCTCTTTCATATTCTTTAACATCATTTTAGCTATCTTGAATTGTCTCCAGGCACTTCTTCTTAAACACTTCATTGACCATTCGTAATATTCATCGCCTAAATAAGCAAATATTCCTGAAGCTTACGACCTTGTTGGTCTTTTGAGCTTTCTGCTTAAATTAGGTGACGCTCCATAGTTCGAATCCAGTTGACGTATTATTTTTCATTGGCACTATCAAAAGGTCAAAGTTCATTATAGAGCTTAATATTGGGTAAAAATGAGAAGTGTCAAAATCTGTATTTTTTTGACAAAAATCAACATTTTCCGGTATAAAAATAAAAAACCAACAATAAATTGTTGGTGTTTTTTAGCTTTGGGGCGACTGACGCGATTCGAACGCGCGAATGACCGGTTCACAGCCGGTAGTGTTAGGCCTCTTCACCACAATCGCCATGTGCGACAATAATTCTATTAACTATTCTTTATTTTGTAAAGAAATATTTCTCGGCGTGAACCTTGTCGTCATAGATGTAATCCATCCATGGGAAATTTGGCCAGACATTAAAATGGAACCTAGAAAACTCCTCCACCATAAGTAATAGCTTACCAATAACTGGTTTTGGCGGGACTAAATCTAAATATTCTCCATTTAAATAAATTCCTGTAAATGTACAATCTGTAACAATGACTAAAGTCCAAAACTGGTCATAAGTTAATTTAAAATTAAATGGTTTACCATCTCTTTCTCCATCAAAGAAGAAACCTTGATGATTGCATGTGATTTTGCCTTTACCACAAGGTATAGATGTACGATTTTTAGTGAGATATTTATATTTTGGAAGTTCTCCCAAAACAACATCTTCCACCACAAATTCATAATTAGGATCATTTTTGATGCGTTGATATTCAACGTGTCTTTCATAGTCAACCCATTTAGAAAGTGATTTTGGCATTTTTGAATCTTTATATGGATGAAACTCATATTTATCATCTAAAGTTGCACCATTTCCACAGTATTTACAATGGATTTCGTTACCTTTAGTGACAATGCCAAATTCTTTACCACATTTTGGACAATGATATGCTAAATCTTCATAGTGAGAAGTTGCATTTTCCATATTCTTAAAATGATATTTTTTCTCAAAGTTCCAGTCATAGTCATCTTGCCATAAATATTCGTTAATTTTTGCGTCGATTTCTTCCGCAGACATTTTCTCTAACTGTTCTGGAGAAATTAAGCAAACAAGTTCAGCTTCCATCATACCTGGACGGTTGTCTAAACAAACTTTATGGTTCACTAAATATGCACCTTGTGATTTCATCGCATAAACAGGAACTCCCATACGTTTTAAGTATCTTCCAGTGCCTGGAGCAATTGGTTGAGAATGCCCAGTAATTGAGCTCATTCCTTCAGGAGAAAAACAAACAATTCCACCGTCTTTAATAATCTTTGTCATAGCCTTAATAGAGACTAAATCTTGGGTGAAATTCTTCTTAGGAATTGACTTAATTAGTTTAAAAATAAGTTTAAATTTCTTTCTAAAGAATTCGTTATAACCAATAACAAAGTTAATTCTTTCGCCATGGGTCATTTTAATAATATTGATCCAATCAAAACGAGATTGATGATTATAAATAATAAATTTAGCACCTGGATATTTATCAATGTCATCTTTGACAGTGGTAATTTGTTTACCATATTGTTTCATCGCGAATGGTGCGACTAAGTGAGCGATAACCCACCATATAAATTTGTTTGGTCTTTTGTAGTTAGCAGTAGCTACTTTTTGTTGCAATGTTTTTTTCATAGCTTCTTCAACATTTCCTTTGCTAATTTTAGAATTGGAAGTTCTCTTTGCCTAACAATTTTACCAACTAAAACGTTTTGCATATTTTCATACAAACGAATTGCTTCATCAATTGGAACCCAAATAATTTTTTCAATTCTTATTTTTTCATCTTCTTCAAGATGTTGACTTACTCTTTCTTTTCTTCTTACTAAATAAAAATGATTTATGTTTTTTCTATAAATCAAATTGTAATAATCTTCTACATCTGCGATATGTTCTAAGACTTCACATTTATAACCTACTTCTTCTTCGATTTCACGATGCAAAGCATCGATGTGTGATTCTCCCTTTTTAATTCCACCACCAGGAGTCTCATAATAATCTCTAGGTCCAAAACCATCATCGTCTTTTAACTTTTCTAAACAAACGTTATTATTTTCATCAATTAAAATAGCTCTAGCGATTTCTCTTGTATGAGTTACGCCTTTGAACATATATTGATCATCTTTAAATTTGAACAATTTAGACATGTGTTATATTTTAGCAAAATTTTTGTATTATGCTATAATCCAAAAGCAATGAAAAAAGAAAAGTACCTTAAGAATCTAGCATCGTTATTCCTAACATTCTTCAAATTAGGGATTTTTTCAATTGGAGGAGGGCCAACAATGTTAACCCTTCTTCAGGGAGAACTAGTCGAGAAGAAAAAATGGCTCGATAATGATGAACTTATGGAGATGACTGCAATAGCAGAATCTACTCCAGGGCCAATTGCAATTAACTTAGCTACTTACCTAGGATATAAAAGAGGCGGATTTTTTGGTGCATTACTTTCAACTCTTGGAGTTATTCTTACTCCTTTTGTACTTATGTTTTGTATCTCTTTATTTTTAGAAAATATTCTTTCCAATGAAGCTGTTAAGTACGCTTTTATGGGAGTTAAAGTAGGTGTTGTTTTCCTACTTTTAAAAGTCTCATTTACTTTAGTAAAAAATATGAAGAAAGATTTATTTGGAATCTTAATTCTTATCTTTGTTACTATCGCTATGGTTTTAATTACAATATTCGCTATTAAATTTTCAGCGATCTATTTTATTTTACTTGGAGCGGTACTTGGTTTATTAATCTATGGAATTATTCCAAAGAAAAGGAGAGATAAATAATGAATTATCTTATTCTTTTCCTTGAATTTCTAAAGATTGGTTTATTCACCTTTGGAGGTGGATACGCGATGATACCGCTTGTAAAAGAAGTTGTTTTAAAACATGGTTGGATGAGCGAAGAAACTTTCTTAAATATGATTGGAGTTTCAGAAGTTACTCCTGGTCCTATTGCAATTAATATGGCAACTTATGTTGGTTCTACACAAGGTGGCTTTTTAGGTGCTTTATTATGCACTATCGGAGTTGTTCTTCCATCATTTATTATTATGCTTCTAATCTCAATACTTCTTAAGAAGTATATGAAGAATAAATATGTTCAATCAGCGTTATCTGGAATTAAGTTTGTCGCTGTTGCTTTAATCTCTGCTTCTGCTTTAACAATATTCGCAGATGTTTTATTTCCTTATTCTATAGGAGAAACTGCTTCTATTAGTGTTAACTTAACCGGAATTAAAATATTTGTAATTGTTATTGCGGGTTACTTCTTACTTAAATTAATTTTAAAAAGAAAGCCCGGACCAATCTTAGTCATTGTCATGAGTGCGATTATCGGGCTTATGGTTAATTATTTATAGGAAGAAGGACATTTGTCCTTTTTCTTTTATTATTCGTTAGAACGAAGTGCGACAACTGGGTCTTTATGAGCAGCACTTTGTGATGGAATAAGTCCTGAAAGGACCGAAAGTCCTACAGAAATTAATATCATGATTAATGCGGTTAACCAAGTTAAATGCATAATTACAATTCCGAATAACGATTTAAGTACGATGTTAACAATAATCTGCAAAATGTAAGTAATCGTTATACCAAATACACCAGAGAATAAACCAGTCATCATTGTTTCCATGATAAACAAGTTCGCAACATCGCTCTTTCTACCACCGAGTGAACGAATAACACCAATTTCTTTAATACGTTCAACAACCGAAATGTAAGTAATAACGGCGATCATAAAGCATGAAACAACCAATGATAACGAGGTAAATACCACCAATGCTATTGTGATAGCATCAATAAAGGTATTGATAACAGCAGCTATCAAAGAAATCGTGTCAGTGTAAGTTAATTCATCACGCTGAGCACGTGTATATTTCTTGTCTTTAATGGTGAGTTTTTCTTCGCTGTTCCATCTATCAAGGTGGTTAGTAACTTTATCTTTACCTTCAAATGATTTAGGGAAAATTTCAATTTCTCTTGGGAGAAGTTCAAATTCTGCATCAGTGAATTTCTCATCCTCATCGTAATTATAAATTGCTTTGTAACCACATAACGAACGTAAGTGAACAGCGTTAGTTTCAGTGTAATCTACACCACCAAAGCTCATAAATAAATCTGAGAAAGAAGTACTTAAATCACCATTTAATGTAGATGCGTAGTAGTCTTTAACTTCCTTGGCATCATGGTCGTAATAAGGATACTTAACGAAAGCTTTATCAAATTGAGTGTTATAAGTCATTGGATTATTAATATGATCCTTTATTGCTGTTGAAACAGCACCATTTTCGGAATCCTTAATAAATTTTTGACCAAACTTATGTGAATAGAAGATACCGCGTGATAATGAACCAAAATTTTTATTTTCTTTTAATCTTAAGATTCCGGTAATCTTCATCTCGCTACCTTTAATAGCAGGATCTGTTGGGTTAGCAATCCACGCAGGATCTGCATAAGCTTGATAACTATAGCCTTCAACAGGTTCCATTCTTGGATCCCAGATTGGTTCAGCGTCGTACCATTCTTTTGCTTTAACAAATGGATACATTGAATATTTGACTAAATCAACTTCATCAGCAGTCTCGTTCACATCCAATTGATATCTAATTGCCATTGCAATTGAAGCAGGATCATCTGGGTTTAAATTTCTTAAATCATTAAGATTAAAACCAAACCAACTACCTGATAAATCTTCTACTGATTTTGCCTCAGGAGCCGTTCCAGTCATTGCGGTGGCATTTAAGAAAGCGATAGTTTCTGTTTGATAATCGGTTCCGTCCTTATAAATGATGTTTCCGTACAACAAATTATAACCGTACAACGACTGATAACTTAACGATGTAAACATGTCTAAATCTCCACCACCATCCTTGGCATGGAAATTAACGTTTGCAGTAAATCTATCATCGGCAACATGTGGATCAGCACTATAAATAGTGTTTTGAGGGAAATAATAGAATTTTCTGCCAACTAAATCTTTATATTCAAAGGATCTATCGTAGTAATTAGCTTTTCTGATTGCTGCGATTTGTTTTTCCTTTTGTTCATCAGTTAATTTTTCATAACCCTCACTCTTTTTGAACTCCTGTTCAGCCATTGCACATTTAGCAACATTGAGGAAAGATTCATGATCAAAAATACCTGTTTGAGCTAAAACAACATCAGTTAATGTGGTGTCTTTATCGACAACAAGGATTAAATCGTCTTCACCGGTTTTATATTCACCAGCAATAACATCATATTGATCGAGAATATAATTCTCGTTATCTGGTAATTCGCTCATAAATGAGGTAAATAAATCGACGAAAGAAGCATAAGAACCAAATCCCTTAACAGTTTTAAGTTCCTTAATGTATCTTTGAGTTAAACCGTTGAATGAATAATAATTCTCTGTTGCGGTTGTTTCGTCTTTCCATTTGCCAAAAATGTTATTTGTTGGGTCAATTGCATAGTTTTCACGAATGACACCATAGTCTTCTTTTGGCATTTGATAGATATAATCTATAAGTTTTTGATCAATTGTGTTTGTTTTGACATTAGTCATGTCGTTATATGTATCCATTAAATAGGAAATCATTGAATCAACACCAACTTTTGGATGTTTTGGATCGAATTCAAATTTCTCTCTTGTGTTTTGATTGCTTAAACCTGCCATAAGTTTTGTGTAGTCGACAGATTCTTCTGCAATTGTGATTGGGTAGCTAGAAAGCATGTCGTTTTGAAGGTCAGCAATGTATTCTCTAACACCACGGCTTACACCTAAAACAGCAGAAACACCAATGATACCAATCGAACCAGCAATTGTGACTAAAACTGTTCTCTTCATTTTGGAGAGCAAGTTAGATGTTGAAAGGCCAATTGCTGTAAGTAAAGACATAGAAGTTTTCTTCTTTTTGCCCTTATTTACTTCAGATTCTTTATTTTCAGAAATACCATGTTTTTCCTTAGAATTTTCAGGAATATTAGGGGATTTTGTTGCTTTTTCTTTTCCATCAAATGGATTTGTATCATCAGTTAAAAGACCATCCATCATTCTAATAATTCTTGTCGAATATTTGTTTGCTAAATCAGGGTTATGCGTAACCATGATAACTAGACGATTTTGAGCAACTTCTTTAAGTAGCTCCATAATTTGAATAGATGTTTCAGAATCAAGAGCACCAGTAGGTTCGTCTGCTAAAAGGATTTCAGGGTTATTAACTAAAGCACGAGCAATTGCGACTCTTTGGCATTGACCACCAGAAAGTTGATTTGGTTTTTTCTTCTCCATTCCTTGGAGGCCAACAGTTCTTAAAGCTTCGTATGCTCTTCTTTCACGTTCTTCTTTGGAGACTCCTGCGATTGTTAATGCTAGTTCGACGTTTTTTAGAATATTTTGATGTGAAATTAAGTTGTAAGTTTGGAAAACAAATCCGATTGAATGGTTTCTGTAAGTATCCCAATCTCTATCAGTATATTCTTTGGTAGAAACACCATTAATTAGTAAATCACCTTCGGAGTAGCGATCAAGTCCACCAATGATGTTTAAAGTTGTGGTTTTTCCACAACCAGACGGACCTAAAATAGATACAAATTCGTTAGTCCTAAAATTAACTGATATTCCCTTCAGTGCGTGAGTGACGTTATTTCCACTCACATAGTCTTTCACAATATTTCGAAGCTCTAGCATAATGAATCTCCCTTTAACATAAAGTTAAGCATAATAATATAGACTAATTTTCAAAATACAATAAATTTTTACATATATTTCATCAACTTATGGGTTCAGATTGTTTAACACAATAAAAAGACTATAATAAATACGAAAGAGGAAGCAAATATGAAACATTTATTATTTGTCGTCTTAGAAAACAATACCGTAACTGAAGATGTTATCCATCAATTGTCAAAAAGTGGATTTAACGGAACTATCTTAAGTTCAACATCTGTACACAACTATATGCACGATGAAGAGGAAGACACTTTATCATTCTTCTCATTAGCACATCTTTCCGAAAACAAATTTGTTCATAATACCACTTTATACTTCATTCTTGAGGATGAAAAAATAGCTGAAGTTCAGCAAATTATCCGGGAAATCACGGGAAATTTCACTAAAGTCAAGGGTGGAATGTTTAAAACTCCAATTGAAAGTTTCGAAGGTAGTTTCTAAATAAAATGAATCAAATTCTTTGTATTGCATTAGCGCTTTTTGTTGGTCTATTAAGTTCACGCTTAATGAAACTTTTAAGACTACCTAATGTTACAGGCTATTTGATTGCTGGTATTATCTTTGGTCCATATGTTTTAGGTCAATATATTGGAGGTTGGTCATCTACACCAGGGTCAGAGACATCAATCGATGCTATTAAATGGATAAGCGAAATTGCTTTAGGTTTTATTGCATTCACGATAGGTTGTTCTTTCAAGAAAAATGCACTTCAAAGAGTTGGCAAGAAAGTTATTATTATAACAATTTTTGAAGCTCTTGGAGGTGCAATTATAACTATTGGCGCTTTACTTGTAGCTCACATTTTCTTAAAAGAGCAATTACCTATTTCACTTATATTAACATTTGGTGCAATTGCTTGTGCAACTGCGCCTGCCGCAACCCTTATGGTTATAAAACAATACAAGGCAAAAGGCCCAGTTGTAGATACCTTAATTCCAGTCGTTGCATTTGATGATGCTGTTGCTCTTATTGCTTTTGCAATACTTTTCTCAATTGCTAAGACTTTAGCAGGTAAATCATCAATAAATGTTATGGATATTTTAGTGTGGCCTTTAGTTGAAATATTTGGCTCACTTATTCTTGGTACTATTCTTGGTTTTGCTATTTCATTTGCGTTCAAATTCTTTAAATCTAGAGCTAATAGATCAATCTTAATTATTTGCGCTATTTTAATCGTTATTGGTTTATCAATGCTTGGTAAGTATTACAAATGGCCATTCTCTATTTCATCATTACTTGCCTGCATGATGATAGGTGCGATCTTTATTAATGCTAGAGAAGATGCTGGTAGAACAATTGAGCGAATCGATGAAATTACTCCACCATTTTATATGCTGTTCTTTGTTATATCTGGAGCAAGTTTAGATATTACAATATTTGGTTCTAAAGGAGCTTTAACGTTGGTTATTATCGCTTTAATATACGCAATATCTAGGTGTGTTGGTAAGTGGACAGGAGCTTATTTATCTGCAAAAGCAACTCATGCAGAACCAACAGTACAAAAATATCTGGGTTTTACATTATTCCCACAAGCCGGTGTTGCAATTGGTTTAGCAACCACTGCAAACCAAGCTTTTACCGATCCAAATTTAGCATCTTTAGTTTTAGCAGTTGTCTTAACATCGACAATTATTTACGAATTGTTAGGTCCAGTTATAACAAAAATTGCTCTTAAAAAAGCAGGCGAA
Source organism: uncultured Caryophanales bacterium (assembly GCA_946624155.1). The sequence continues at coordinate 99,589 of CAMORU010000001.1, read as the reverse complement.
ATTACTGAATAATATGAAAAATTCCCAGAATTTCCTGAGAATTTTACTAAATTAATAAATATTTAAGTTCTTCAACACTATCAACTGTATAGGTGGCTTTTTTAATCCATTCTTTATCATAGAATCCAAATCCATATTTGCAAATTACACAATCGATTCCAGCATTGTGAGCTGTTTTATAATCGTATTCAGAATCTCCAATATAAACACAATCTTTTCCATCAAGTTTGCATTTATTCATAATTTCATAAATTATAAATGGATCAGGTTTCTCAGGAGTATTTATTCTTTGTCCTAACGTAGCAACAAAGTTGATATCTGGGAAAAGTTGTTTAACAATTGGATCAAGTAAAATCTGAGGCTTATTTGAGGCAATTGCAAGTTTATAACCAGCATTTTGAAATGTTTTTAACATTTCATTTATGCCTTCAAATGGTTTTGTTTCTTCTGATTGAACTTTTTTATAATTAATCAAAAATCGTTCCATTAATTCTCTTTCTTTTTCTACAGGGATGTTTTGACCCTCCATAGCTTTTTTAGCGAAAACTATAGCACCACCGCCAATAAAGTGTTTTCCTTCTTCGTAGGTTCTATGAATGTTAAAACCAAGTTCTTTAAAAGAAAGATTAATTGCATCTACAATTCCTTGAAGCGAATTTAGAAGTGTTCCATCTAAATCAAATATCAAACATTTATATTTCATATTATTAGAACGCTATTACGATTGCTAATACTAAGAATAAAGCAACTAAAGCAAATGTTACTATAAATAATGGCCAGCTCTTTTTGAGCCATTTAAAATATGACACTTCCATCATAGATAAACCAATCAAAAGGACAGGTGAAGTTGGGAACAATAAGTTAGTGTAACCATCTGCAAAAGTATAAATTAAAACAAGTGATTCTTTTGAAATTCCTAATGTTAAAGCTCCAACAATCGACATAACAAATACTGCTTTAGCAGTAGATGAAGAAATAAAGAACTCTAATCCAAGAATTATCGCGAATAAGATAAAGACGATTGCATAAATGTTTTTACCAGCAACTGCGTCGTTAATACTATGAATGATTGTTGGTAAAACTTTACCTTCAGCCAAAATATATTTGATAGAAGATGCCATTAAAATAAAGACTAAAGTTGGTAAAACTGAAACTATGCCTTTTCCAAATGACTTCATTGTCTTTTTAAAGTCCCAATTTGAAGCGATTAAAGCCACAAGAATACCACCGATTAAAAAGACCACAATTAAACCTACAACTGTGTAATCTCTTATCGCACTTATTGCAGAGAAAACAATAATTGTTATTAAGGCGATTGAGAAGAAGGCTAAATAAGACCAAAATATCTTCTTTTCGTTTGGAATTTCTTCAGAAATAAATTCTTCATCTCTTAACTTAAGATCTCTTTCATATGTTAATGATGATTCTGGTTTTTTCTTAATTCTTCTTGTATACAAGAAAATGGTTAAAACCATAAGTCCGTACATAACTACGAAAATAATTATACGGAACCAAATTTTAACAAATGGACTTACGCCAATTAAGTTCGATGCAAAAACAACTGTAAATGGATTAGTTAAGGCGCTTGAAAAACCAAAACCACAAGCAACAATTGAAACTAAAAAGCCTGTAAATGAGTCATAACCTAATGATAAAGTTAAAATAGCAATAATTGGAAGAAGTGTAAGCATTTCTTCAAATAAACCAAGGAATGCTCCAAAGCACATGAAAATAAGGGCAATAATGCAGAGCAAGATAAACTTCTTTTCTTTAAATCTATTAATGGTTCTAGTGACAATAACTTTAATTCCGTTATTATCGTTCATTGCTTGGAATGCTCCACCAATAACTAAAAGGAATATGCAAAGCATAATGATGGTAATTCCACCATCAGCACCCAATAATAAAAATGGGGCTAAAAGTCCTTTCCAAATAGGAATTCCGCCTTTTTTACCTAAAGAATGAAATTGAGTGTAATCAATCTTATCGCCTACAGTTAAGAATTCTCCTTTTGGTAGGGCATAAGTCAAAATAATGGAAGTTACCATTAAAAGAAATAACAAAACAGCAACACCAATAAATGTTTTAGTGGAAATATTAATTAGCTTTTGATTCTTCTTGTTGTCCATAGTTTTTCTCCATTAATAATTCGTGTAAAAGCGGAATTCTTGTACAAACTTTTCTATTCGATTTTTCAGGATAGAAATAATAAAGTTCACCTTGATGATACATTTCAAATTCTTCATTAACTGAATATGCAATTCCTTCTATAGAAGTTGTCTTATATTCGAAGTAAACATCACTAAGTGATGACTTGTAAGAAATGGTGTCTTTATCGAAGTGAAAAATACCATGATCTTTGCGTTTCTTTTTAAAATCTTTAGAGAATATCACAGTGTCCACTTCTACATCCAAAACTTGATTCTCGACATCTTTAGCTTCAAGTTTCCTAATAAGTTGATAATAATCATGGATATTCTTAATATCATCTTCTTCAAATTGATAGTCAGGCTTAATGTGATAAGTTTTACCACAATGAGTGCATGTGATTGCGTTGCCTTTACTTACATTTGAATAAAGAGTCCCGCAATGAGGGCATCTATAAAGTATGTTTTCTACTCCTTCAGCGAGGTTTTTCTTCTTAAAGCTAACATTTTCAATTTCAAATTCATTGAAATATAAAACGTTTTCAACTCTTTCTTTGAGTTGTTCAGGAGTCATATTTTTAACTTCATCGGCTGTAATAACTTCTTTTATTTCAGTTCTTACTTCACCTCTATAATCAGACTTTCTCCATTTCGGCTTATTAAAATAAGCATTTGAAATTCTTGTTAAAACAATAGGAACTTTACACATTAAAATTAGCTTATATAAAGATTCGTTAATTGGAGAAGGACCACCATCCGTTGATAATCTTCCTTCAGGAAAAATAACAATTGGGTAACCTTTCTTTACATTTTTAATTATTCCTTTTACGCAGTTCATATCTGGAGTGAACATCATTTTAGGAATAACACCAGATTTAAATACCATTTTTCCAAATATTGGAATGCGTTGATAATATTTATTAATTACATAAGCCCAGTGAAGGTTTGTATCAATGCCTGCTGTTGCAAAAACATCTAAATAAGAATGGTGATTGGCAAGCAAAATAAATGAACCATCCAAGTCTCTAAGTTTTTCTTTGCCAGTAACTCTAAACTTATGTTTAAGCTTCAATAATCTATAAGTGAAAATAATAGATAAAGTATAAAAGATTGAGTAAGGAGTGTCTTTTGTATCTTTAAAGACAAATCTATGCAAGACAAAAATTAGTAGAACTAAAAGGATTCCAGCTGCGCCAATAATAGCGAGTATTAAAACCCAAATTGGTAATGCTTGAGCAATAAATAATTTAACAGCAGCACCCATAAAAATTGATGTACAAATTGAAGGAATAACACCCGTTGCACAAGTTATTAAATATTTATGGTATGGAATCTTTTTCGAAGAAGCATAGTAGCAAATCGCACCGAATGGAACGATAGGCATAATGAACAAAATATACATGAAAACTATGGTATTTTTAGTTCTTGTTCTCTTTTCTAGATCTTGAATTTTATTTCCTTTATTAAAAATATCGCCGTCAAATCTAAAGATATTAACCAAGAAATATATGATGCTACAACCAAGCATAACACCAATATCGCATAAGATGATGGCAAGCCACCAAGGATAAGACATTCCGCTAGTTAACTGAATAAATTCAGCCGGAATGAAAATAACAACCATTTGTAAAGCTTCAACTAAAGAAACTGTTACGTAACCTAAAAATCCTTTTTCTTCCAAAAGAGCTTTTGCTCCTTCTGTGTCCTTATTAAACTGCATTTTTATAAATGGGAAAAAGACATCTTTTAGGAAGAAGACCAATAGTCCTACAACAATTACAGCGACAGAAAGAATGACAACTCTTTCTATAATTCGTTTTTTCTTACTTTTCATCAACGTTACATATCATACATTAAACTATTCAATATTTGAATAATAACTGTATTTGCGTAACGTTAGATTGCAAAATAAAAAGCATCAAAGATGCTTTTCATATTATTTTTAGGTTAAGACTAATCTAGTCTTCTTCCTTGTTTCTAATCTTATTTAATGTTCCAAATACAGAATGATAAGCTGGAATAGCAAGGAACACCAACCACATTGGATGCCATAAGTGAGCGTCTAATCCTGGAACAACCATATTTACAAAAAAGAATGCGAATAAAGCCATAAATGTAATATTAACTTTGTTTGGATTTTTTCTATAAATCGCGCGAATTATTGAGCAAATAATTTCTGGAACAAAGAAGAAAACCCATCCTTGTGCCCACCATCCTTTTAAAACACCAAGAAGAATAAACACTAAAAGTGTAATTGAGGATAAACAGCAATCAACTAATGCTAATACTCTTTCAAATTTATCTTTAAATGTACCTTTCTTAACTTCACTTCCATTTTTATCGTATGCTTTGATGTGATGATCTTTAATTACAAGTTTTTGTCCTTCATCATCAGTTATTTGAATTGAATCTTTCTCAGGTTCATCCTTCTTAACTTGCTCTTTTACAATAGTTTCAACATCTTCATCAGTAGAAAGTAGTTCATCAAGGGAGACTCCATACAGTTTTGCTAAGCAAATCAAGTTATCTGTATCTGGCGAGGCTTCTGCACGCTCCCATTTAGAAACTGCCTGTCTAGATAATCCAAGCTTGTCGGCAAGTTCTTCCTGTGAGAGCCCGTGTTTCTTTCTAAGTTGTATTAAGCGATTTGCGATTTCGATAGTCATAATCAATCTCCTTTCGATTTGACGAGATAACTTTATCATCTATATTGTAGTTGCCTCCACCAACCTTGGTTAGAATTTTCGCAACTATTGGTTGCATTACACTTTTCAAAAATACCCAAAATTCCAGGAAAAAACCGCATATTTCTCGGAATTTCCTATGTTTTTTATTGTTTTTCTTTAAATAAAATAAAAGGACACTTAGGTCCAAAATTTTTAAGTGATGGCGCCCTAGGAAGGAGTCGAACCCTCAACTTCCAGATTCGAAGTCTGACACTCTATCCAGTTGAGTTACTAGGGCGTGAGAATATTATAAGCAAATAATTTTATTATGTTCAACAATATGATAATATTTGTGATATGAAAATTCTCATTGTTGGAGCAGGCGCTTCTGGAATAGTTGCCGCAATTAACTACAAAAGAAATCACAAAGATGATGAAGTTTTAGTTATTGAACACCTTGAACAACCTCTTAAGAAAATTCTCGTAAGCGGTAATGGGAAATGTAACTTAGGCAACTCAAAAATTGATTTCAATTTATACAATAATCCAGAATTTGCCAAACAAATAATTAATGGTTATAACTATAAAGAATTTTTTAGTTCCATTTCAATTGAGACTAAGTTAAATGGAGAGCTTGCCTACCCAGTTAGCGAATCAGCTGTTTCTGTAAAAGAAGCTTTGCTTCTAGAGGGGCATAAAAGGGGTATTGAAATATCCTATGGAGAAAAGTTAATTGACTTCTCGGTTAATAATCAAATAGAAGTAACTACAAGCAAAAGAAAACTTGTTGTTGATAAATTAATTCTTGCTGGCGGTCTTAAATCTTCTCCTAAACTTGGAAGTGACGGATCAGTTCTAGATATTCTTTCTAAACACGGATACAAAATTAGAATACCTCAACCAGGGCTTTCGCCTCTATTTACAAAAGAAAAGACTAGAACTATTGACGGAGTAAGAGTTAAAGCAAATGTTTCGCTCGTAAGCGATGGAAAACTAGTTCACAAAGAATTAGGTGAAGTTTTATTTAAAGAACACGGATTATCTGGAATTGTTATTTTTAACACCATGTCTTTAATATCTAGAGAACCTAAAAAGACACATAAAATTTACTTAGATTTACTCCCTGATTTTTCCGATGAATATTTAAAAAACTACAGGAATTCCCATAAATTTTCAGAATTTTTGCTCGCTTTCTTAAATCCAAAAATCGCAGACTATTTAAAGGATAGATTTAAAGATGAAAATGAACTTTTTAGTTCGATAAAACAACTAGAATTTAACTTTGATAAATCCTACGGTTTTGACTTCTCGCAAGTATCTGTAGGTGGAGTTGATATTTCAGAAGTAGATGAAAAGCTTATGTCTAAACGCGAAAAAGGCATTTATATCATTGGTGAATTACTTGATATTGATGGCCCTTGTGGAGGTTATAACTTAACCTGGGCTTTCGCAAGTGCGATTAAATCTACAAAATAATTTGTTGATTTATGTATGAAAGGTAATATAATCATAACTCGTTATGACAAAAAGATTTAGATTAGCTGCATTTGTTTATAGCGTTATATGTGGCATCCCTGTCTCATTCTTTTTATGCATTACTTCTGCAATTGTTGCTCAATCAAATTTAGAAAACGGAATTTTAACCATTAACTTCACAACAATTGACTGGTTGAACTTTGTAACAAACTTTGTCATTGCTCTTTTCTTATCAATTATGATTTCTAACTTTATTCCATTAACCGCTATCGGTAGATGGTTTACAGGTTTATTCCATGTTCCAAATGAAACCTATACAGGAAATGTCAAATATAGATTGCTTGCAACTTTAAGCTCTACAATCATTTTCTATTTAATCATTTCACCAACATTGACAGTTGTTAACTGTGTTATTTATCCAGCAATAAAACACGAGCCAATGTTATCAGGCGGACAAATATTACTCTCAATGCTTATATCTATGCCGATTATGTTGCTTGTAGGTTTTGTATCATCACTTATAAATGACTTGATGGCCTATCGTGCAGCACATCATATAGATCATAGTTTCTAAAAGAAAAGGGCATAGCCCTTTTATTTTTTAAATGTTACTGTAACATCTCCAGTTGAGGTCTCAATAGAACATAAACCACCGGTTTTTGATTTTGGAACATTAACTTCGCCGGTTGTTGTTTTAGCATAAACAATTTTGCTTGTTCTAAATTCGGCTGTTACATCACCAGTTGATGTTTTAATATCAATTTCATTTGCGTCAGAGTTTTTAATTTTAACATCTCCAGTTGATGATTTAATTATTAATTTGTTAGCATCGCAATTATCTAAAAAGTGATTACCTGTTGATGTTTTAAGTTTTAAATCTGTAGCACTTTTAACCTTTTCTAAAGCAATATTGCCAGTCGATAAATCAATATCTACTGAATTCGCATTAATATTATTAAAATTTACATCACCAGTAGACTGAATCACACTCAATTTATTAGAAACAATACTTTTATTCATGCTAAGATCACCAGTTGAACCTTTGATCACTGCATAGTTAAATTTAAAGTTTTCTCCAATAAATACATCACCAGTCGAACGATAAATATTGAGCTTATATTCAGTTTCTACAGGTATATAAACCTCAAGTTGTCTTTTAGGTGAAACCATTAAGAATGGAAAGTTCTCTTTTCTATCTGATTTAATCTTTAAAGTACTATCTTCAACTTTTACATCATGTTTTGCGTATGAAGTTTCAATGCATTTTACGTATGGAGCAGATCCTTGATATTCTTTTAAATAAACATCTGCTGTACCAACGTTAATGTCGATGCTATTAAAAGTTTTACCTTTAAGTTTATGTGTTGTTTCGACTTTAGTAGCAGCATTAACTACAAGACTAATACCAACGTCGACAGCAACAGCGCCAAGAACTGCACCTACAACAATAAATGTAATTTTTAAGCCTTTTTTCATAGTTAATTACTTCCTTGTATTTGGAAACGAATAAATTGTACTCTTTATAAAATAAAAAGAATACTTTTTTGATGATTTAAACTCCTAATGTAATCGTTTTCATTGACAAATGATTATTATCATAAGAAAATAGTGATAGTTTAACTCTCAAAAATATATTCAAACTATCATGGGCTTTAAAGATTTAAAGAGGAACTATATAGTAGAAACTGCTAAAAAGTTATTTTTGCAGAGCTCAATTTCTGAAATAACTATTAAAGATATTTCTTCAGTGAGTGGTATTGGCGAAGCAACAATTTATCGTTACTTTGCGACAAAAGAAAACCTCGCCATTGCCGTCTCATTATCAATTCAACAAGATATTTTAAAAGTTCCTCAAGAAACAGATAACAAATCTGGTTTAATACAAATTGAGGACTTTTTTAATCTATTTAGAAATATTTTTGTTCAAAATAAAAATTATTTTAAGTTTATCGCAGAGTTTGACACACTCTACCTCAATACAATTAATAATAAGGATAATAAAGCATATTCCCTTAGTCTTGATTTATTCTATGAAATGTTTAAAAAGTCATATCAATCAGGACTTAAAGATAAATCAATAAAAGAAGTGAAAGATATAGATTTATTCTATTACACCGCTACCCACTCTTTACTTGAGCTTTGTAAAAAACTTGCATCTAGTGATTCTGGTTTAAAACAAGATAAAGAGGTAAACAAACTTTCAGAGATTGAATATTTAATCTCGCTATTTATTTCGGTTTTAAAAGCTTAAGCTTTTTCATTTTATTCGTTTAGGAGGTTTATAAATGAAAAGATTATCTAAAAAACAAATGATCATCTTCGCGATTGGTCAACTTGGATGGTCAATATTAGGCGGCATCATCAACGCATGGCTTGTCACCTTCTATTTACCTACTTCAAAAGACTTGAAACCAATTGCTGAAGGTGGAAACGGAGCATCTCAATTCATTGTTCCGGGTCTAGTAATTGGAGGATTTTTAACAGTTTTAGGTCTAATTACTGCTTTAAGCCGTATTTTTGACGCTGTTACAGATCCACTAATCGCTTCATTGAGTGATAGAAGTAAAAACCCACGTGGTAGAAGAATGCCATTTATGAAACTTGCTGCTATCCCATTTGCAGTCGTTACTGTTTTATTATTCTGTGCTCCAGTAAACGCAATTAGCGGATGGAACATTGCATGGATTGCTGTCTTCATTGTCTTATTCTATTTATTCATGACAATGTATTGCACACCATACAACGCATTAATTTCCGAATTCGGTAAAACACAAGATGACAGAATGTTCATCTCCACCGCAATTTCATTAACTTATTTTGCTGGTACATTACTTGCTTACACACCATTCGTTTTTGCTGGTTTCTTAAGAGGTGCTGTTGGAAACTCATGGGCATATAGAATTTGCTTTATTGTTTTAGCAGTTATCGCATGTGTTTGTATGTTGCTTCCTGCTTTCCTTATTAAGGAAAAAGAATACACAGATGCAAAACCATCAAACGAAAATGTATTCAAATCATTAACAGCAACATTCAAAAACAAAGATTTCAGAGTCTTCTCAGGTTCAGACATTATGTACTGGGTTGGCTTAACTCTTTTCCAAACAGGTTTACCATTCTTTGTTAAAGTCTCAATGGGATTTGATGAAGGCATGGTTATGTTATTCATGGGTGGAATGACCTTATTAAGTGCTGTTTTCTATCCATTTGTTACAAATATGGTTAAGAAATTCGGTAAGAAAAAACTTGTTATTGCCGGTTTCTTAGGTCTTGCAATTTGTTATACAATTACCGCAATTTCATCAATTCCTGGTATTTTACCAGTAGAAGGAAAAGCCAACATTATGAGCTGGGTCTTTGGTATCGTTGTTATGCTCATTAGTGCTCTTCCAATGGCTTTACTTGGAATTATTCCACAATCAATCGTTGCAGACGTTGCTGAAGCAGAAGCTAAAGTTACAGGTCAAAATAGAGAAGGTATGTTCTTTGCAGCACGTACATTTGCTATGAAATTTGGCCAATCATTAGCTTTATTACTCTTCACATCTTTAGCAATTATCGGCGCAACTCAAAACGTTAAGAGTAATGATATCACCGCTACAAAGATCGGTATGATGATTGTTGCAATCGTGGCAGTTGTTTTCTGTGTCTTAGGTGCAGTTATCTTATTCTTCTACAATGAGAAGAAAGTTATGAAAACAATTGCTAAAAAAGAAGATGAGGCTTTCTTAAGAGCAGCAGAAAAGGACAAAGTTCCTGGCGAAAAATAATATGCGTTTATTTTATTTAAAAAATAATCGTAAATATGTAGCGAAAGCAAATAATGCTGATGTCGAATTTAACATTCGTGTTGTTGAAAATCGCACAACAATTGTCGCTAAAGCTCTAAATGATATTACATTAGTAAAAGCTGATGATATAGTTCCTTTTAATGTTAATTTCAAAGATTTATATTTCCTTAATGGATATCAATCTTGGACTGATACAAAAGAATATACACTAGCGAAAAGATTAAGAAACATTAAAAAGTCGCCACACATTATCTCGCATATGTTTGCGATGGATAAATATGGTGATTCCAGTTTCTATAAATATTCCATTAAAAAATCACATGGTTACGATCTTTTCTATTCAAGGGGCAAACATGAAATATTTATTTGTTCTTATAACTCTAGTGTCGCATATTTAATTATTGAACTTATCAAAGATAGAAGATCTATTCATCTAATTTCAGACGTAGAAAATATCAAACTCAAAAAGGGAGAAGAAATTACCTTATTTGATTATTCTTTAGAGTTTGAACTAAAAGAGGGAATGAAACACTTTATTCAAGATTTCCCTAAGAAAAACGTTGAAAAAATCTTCGGCTACACATCTTGGTATAACTATTATCAACATATCAATGAAGAAATTATTTTAAGAGATTTATCCGCATTAGATAATCGCTTTAATCTCTTCCAAATTGATGATGGATACGAGACTTTCGTTGGAGACTGGCTAGACATAGATCCAAAGAAATTTCCAAATGGACTTAAACCAATCGTTGATAAAATCCACGAGAAAGGATTTAAGGCCGGGATTTGGCTTGCACCATTTGTCGCAGAAAGTAAATCTAAGCTCTTTAATGAGCATCCAGAATTCTTAAAGAAAGACAAACATGGCAAACCAATGAAATCTGGCGGTAACTGGTCTGGACATTATGCTTTAGATTTAGATAATGAAGAAGTTAGAAAATATATTAAGAAATGCTTAACCTACTATGTAGATTTAGGATTTGATTTCTTCAAACTCGACTTCCTTTACGCCTCAGGAATTGGAACCTATAAAGGAAGAAGTAGAGCAATGGTTCAAAGCGATGCTTATAAATTCTTAAGAGAAGTTTTAAAAGATAAACTCATCTTAGGGTGTGGAGCACATGTCTTTAATTCTATTAATAACTTTGATTATCTTAGAATTGGACCAGACGTTTCATTAGTATTTGATGATGTTGCTTATATGAGATTATTCCACCGTGAGAGAATCTCTACTAAAGTAACACTTCAAAACACAATTTATCGTTCTTTTATGAACGGCAGATTCTTCGGAAACGATCCTGATGTCTTCCTTCTTAGAGATGACAATATCCAATTAAGCAATATGCAAAAGAAGGCGCTTATTACAATTAATGCCTTATTTGGATCTGTGCTTATGACAAGCGATAACATCGCTACATACGATAAAAATAAAAATGAATTATTAGAGAAGTCCCTCGAATTATTCAAAAATGCAAAAGTGAAAGAATATGAAACTGTTCGTCACTTAATTAAGGTTAAATATGAACTTAATGGCGAAGAACATAGTTTCACTTACAATACAAAGAAAGGAGAACTTTCTAATGAAAGATAGAACTTCAGTCATATTTAATAACCCTATGCCTAAGAAAGTTGTCAAAGGTGCAGAAAAATCAAAAGCTAAATATCTTAAGAAATTTGGTGATGATTCTAACAAAGATTACAAAATCAATTTCACAGACATTAAAACTCTTGATTACATTGGGGCAAAAAATATAATTTTCTCGGAAAATCCTGGGGAATTTAAAGGAAAACCATTAATTGTTGGTAACATCCGTATGGGCTTCGGCCACTATAGAATTTCTATTGCTATGGCTTCCGCTGCTCGTGCATTAGGTTACACTCCTTATTGGTTAGACTTAGCATCATTTGATGCAACTGGATCAAAGATGATTCGTCAGCAAAACGATATGTATAGCCTTGCTTCAAGAATTTCTCAAAAAAGCAAACTATTTAATAAAATCGTTTGGGAACCACTTAACTCTGAGGGATTTAAGAAAATTACTTATAATGCGAAAGACCAAAAGAACAGTGAACTTTTAGTCCCAATTTTTAGAAATATTCCAAAAGATATTCCTTATATCGCTACCCATGTTTGGCCTGCACAAGGTGCATTACACGCTGGTATGACTCACGTTGTTAATGCTATTCCTGATAACTGGCCAATGGGCTTACACCTCTCAGAAGGTGCAATTCACACCGTTCAAACCCCATTTGCATACATGGGTTATAAAACCCTTGATGGATTCGCAAAAAAACGTTTAAATGGCCTTTCTGACAAGGATTTGAAGATGGTCGGTTGCTATGTTGACCATGAACTTCTTGTGGATTTGGAAAAAGATAATAAAGCTCGTAAAGAAAGAATTGCAGCAGGTCGTCCAATTAGAGTTTTAATGACTGTTGGAGGCGCTGGAGCAGGTTATTCACTTTACAAATCAATGATTGTCCATCTTCTTCCATATGTAAAAGAAGGTAAAGTCGCAATCTTTATTAACTTTGGTGATCATAAGACAGTTTATGAAAAGTTAATGAAAGATCTTCCAGATTTAAAGTGTCACGAATACTTTAACAAGTATGATGACTTACTTAAACTTAGAGAAAGTCTAACTAAAGAAGATTCTTTAGGTGTACACGCTATTTACAATCAAGACATTTTTGAAGCTGTCTATTCCACCAACTTACTTATGCCAGTCTGTGATTTATTAATCACAAAACCGAGCGAACTCGTTTACTACCCAATTCCTAAAATCTTTATGAGACATATTGGCGGTCACGAAGTTTATGGCGGTATTTTTGGTAGAGAAATGGGCGACGCTACAAAAGAATGTCCAGATGTTAAGAGCATGAATGCAATGCTTGATAACCTTATTTTAGATAGAGAAATCATTCCTCATATGTGTGATAGAATCAATGATCTTAAAAAAGCTGGTTTATATAATGGCGCATATGAATGTGTTAAATTAGCTGTTAAAGGACATGAATAAGTTATTAATTGAAACATACAAAAATACATTTCACACTAAGCCTTCTAAATATTTTATGGCTCCATGTAGAGTTAATCTTATTGGAGAACATACAGATTACAACAAAGGCTTAGCTTTACCTGCGGCTATTTCAAAATTTATCCACGCAGCAGTTGGTAAAAGAAATGATAGAAAAATCTGTCTAAAATCTTTAAATAAACTCGATGTTATAACTGCTAACTTAGATGATATTAAAAATAGACCAGAGCAATCATGGGGAAATTATCCTTTAGGTATTTTCGCTACACTTATAAAAAGAGGATGCGATTTACCATTTGGATTAAACATCATTTATTCAAGTAATGTCCCTATCGCAAGTGGTCTTTCTTCAAGTGCAGCTTTACTTGATTTGACAGCCTTTATTGCATCAAAAATGTATGGAATTCCTATGAAAAATGAGGAAATTGCCATGCTTGCTCATCAAAGCGAAACTGAATTTAATGGTCTTCAATGTGGCATTATGGATGAATTCGCAATTGCTCTAGGCAAACGCAATAAATGTATTCTTTTAGATTGCAAAGATAATTCTTTTAGTTATGAAGATATTTCATTTAAAGACTTGTCGCTTGTAGTCATTGTTTCAAATGTTCGTAGAAATTTAGTCCATTCTCCATACAACCAAAGAGTCGAGGAATGTAGAGAAGGATTAAGTAGAATTAAAAAGCATTATAACATTGATTCTTTATCTGATGTTAAGGTTACAGATTTGCCTGAAGTTAGACGTATTGTTGGTAACGAAACATTATTTAAAAGAATTAAACACGTTGTAACGGAAAACCAAAGAGTGAGAGACTTTGTTAAGGCTTCTAAAGAAGGTGACACATCTATGATGTGCAAACTACTTAATGAGTCTCATGAGTCTTTAAAAACAGATTATGAAGTTACTGGAGAATATCTTGATTATATTCACGATATTTCTCTTAGAGCTGGTGCTTTAGCAGAACGTATGACAGGAGCTGGATTTGGTGGATCTTCTATTGCATTAATTAAAAACGAAGACTTTGAAACATTTAAAGAAAGTGTCTTTCGTGAGTATTACAAAAAATACAAAATACGACCTCTCATATTCCTAGCAGACATATGTGATGGATTAATTGAAAAAGACTTATAAATCAAAAGGTGACCAGATAATTAAGCGGTCACCTTTTCATTATCATACTCATAGAGTATTTTGTATAGTTTTGTGTATTTATCTGGAATCTTGCCGACGTTAGTTCCTAATTCCATTACACCGTCACCCATTGTTGTGTATTCATCCCAGGTTGGAAGTCCTGCGCCATTTGGGTTTCCTGTTTTTACAAAATTAGCCCAGTAATTAAGCATTATCTTTTCAAGCTTTCTATCACTTTCATCATAATCACTTAATTTTCCTTGTTTATCAATATTTCCATAAGCATAAACCATTTCGCCCGAATGAATTGTGCCCATATAACCATTTTCTTTAGTAAATTGATAACGATACACAGTTGAAGTTTTTGGAGAGCTTAAAGCCATCTTTGTCCAACTATCATGAGGGAACATAAAATAAGCTACAGATACAATTTCATTTATTGCTTCAACCGCATTCTTTTCTATCTTTTTTTCATATAATTTATATATTTTTTCCGCATATTTTTCACCAAAAACCAATTCTAAACGACCTTTAATATTCGCCTTATTTGTTGGTGATAAAAGATATTGAATCATTACAAAAGGATCAGCTTCTTTTACGTTATAACCATTAAGCAAAAATTCTTCATTGTTGTTGCCTTCTAAATAAACTTGATAAGGGTCTTTAGTTAAAGCATAACCATCACAAGTCATTTCTTCATTTTTGAATTTAGTTCTAACAAGTTTAGCTGCTGGAACTTTTCGAAGTTCATCAATTGATGAACATCTAAATTCTTTCATGATACTTTTGCCAACACTATAAGCATCTTTTAGTGAACGATATGTGTGATGAGGTCTTTGTATAACAAGCGATGAAGATTCGCCAATTGCTCTTTTAAATTTTCCCGCCGCTAATGGAGAAGTACACAAAGCTGAGACACTTGAACTACCGGCGCTTTCACCAGCAATTGTAATATTATTTTTATCTCCACCAAAATTAGCGGCATTTTTATTAATCCAATTTAATGCAGCGATTTGGTCTAATAAACCATAGTTTCCTGTGGTGTGATTTTTAGATTCTTTCTTTAAATCCGGATGAGCAAAATAACCAAATACACCTAAACGATATTGAATGGTAATCATAATAACGCCTTTGTGAGCCATGGCTTCGCCATTATAATCTTCAAAAGCGCCACTTCCGTTTTTCAAAGATCCACCATGAATAAACATTAAAATAGGCAAATTAGTCTCAGTTGTATTAGGCTTCCAAATATTTAAATATAATCCACCTTCTTCTTTTTCTTGAATTGGTGTTTCTAAATAATTTGGTTTCCATTTACCTTCTAAATAAAGATTTTCAGCAACAATAACTTGAGGATAAGGACCACCTTGCATTGCCATTGGACCAAAATAAGTTCCATCACGAACCCCACTCCATTTATCAGCTTCTACGGGTTCTTTCCACCTTTCTGCTTTTGCATATGGAATACCTGCGTAAATTTCTACTTTCTTATCTTCGCTATAAAAGCCTTGTACTTTACCACCACTTACAGTTAATGGTTTTTCAATTAATACAGGGTTAGCGTAATAAGCAGCACTTTTTCTAATGTGTTTAGGTTGATCAAAGCTAAGAATAGCAACAGTTAATAAAACAAAGACACCCCAAGTTAGTAATTTATAACGTTTTTTCTTATTCGCCATCAAAACTCTAGCGACAAATAATCCTACTAAAACTAAGAGCTCTAAAATAAACCAAATAAGAGGACCATTAGCAAAGTCCATATAAAAAATAATTACTGCGCTTAGTAAGGTCCAACAAATTGGAAATACGATCCAAAATACTAATTTTTTATGTTTCTTTTTTGCTTGCTCGTCCACAAATTTATTATAGCATCTTTTTAAAAAAACTTGTTAATATAATCAAAATCCACCATTTTTCCCGATTATTTTTTAAAATTGTAGTCGTTCTAGTTAAATTGAATTAGAATATTTACAATGAAAAATGTAGTTCTAACAGGTGTCTCTGGAGGGATGGGTTTAATAACCGCGAAGAAACTAATTTCTGAAGGTTATAGAGTTTTCGGACTCGATTACAAAAATCCAAAAGAAGAAATTCCGAACCTTGTTTTTATTAAAACAGATGTTAGAAAAATAAAAGACATTGAACATGCTTTAAAAGTTGTATCTAAAGAAACCAAAGAGTTAGATGCAATTATTTCACTAGCAGGAATTAATAATGTAGGTTCACTCATTGAAATGAGCGAAGAAGATTTCGTTAAGATGTTCGATATTAATGTCTTTGGCGTTTATCGCTTAAATAAAACTTTCGCCCCAATGTTAAAAGAAAAAGGCAAAGTAGTAATAATTTCAAGTGAATTAGGACCTTTAGATCCACTTCCATTTATTGGCATTTATGGAATAACAAAATCAACAGTTGAAAAATATGCTTATTCTTTAAGAATGGAACTTCAACTTTTAAATAAGTTTGTTGTTGTAGTTAGACCAGGTGCTGTTAACACCACCTTTTTAAATGAATCAAATACAAGCATTGATAGATTTAATAACACAACTGAGCTATATAAAGTAAATGCTGAAAAGTTTGTAAAAATTACTGAAAGCGTTGAAAGTAGAAAAGTTGATCCTAGCAAAATTGCAAATCTTATCAATAAAATACTAAACAAAAAGAAACCAAAATACGTCTATAAAATTAATAGAAATTTTGGTTTACTTTGTTTAAATGCATTGCCTCATCGAATGCAAAATTGGATTATAAAATCAATCTTAAAATCAAGAAAAAGGAAGAGCTAATGCTCTTCCTTAATTAGTTAATTCTGATTAAGCTTTTTTGTAGCCACTGAGATTTGGATAAGAAACGCGGCATCTGAATTGAACTTTTTGGTTCATTGTCATTTCAAATTTGCCTTCAGTCTTATTCTCTTTGTCGTTTGCGGTACCCTTCATCTCGACAGCAACTTCAGAAAGAATGTAGTTGTCCCAAACATATTTGGAGCTTGCTGAGCCAGTGCCTGCAATACCTTCATATTGATTTAATTCGCCGCTAGCTTTAACAACTAAGCTACCTTCACCACCACTATAAGCTTGGACGGTGTAATTTTCGCCTTGTTTTTTAAGTTCTTCTTCGGTTGCGGAAAGTAATCCTTTAACAGTTTCTAATAATTCTTTACTTCCTGCTTCTAATTCAGCAGTTGCACTACCAACTATTCCTTTTAAAGCAGCCTTAAATGCTGAAACAGCGCTTGATTTAACTTCAGTATATTTCTTTGTTTCTTTGCCATCATTAACTGTTCTTACAGCAGTAATGAACACATCATCTTTCACATAACCCCATGTTTCAACTTCTGATTTTTCGTTTGATTTTGAGCTGCTAGTTTCGGATGCACTTTCATCTTTTTCTAATTTGTGGAAGTATGACTTTTCTTTTGAAAATTCCATAACTCCACTTGTAGACACTTTCGAATAATTTTTCTTACCAGCTTGTTTGAGGTCACCTAACATAGACATGTCAGCTTCAAATCTTAAAGCTTTTGTGTCAGAGAGATCGACTTTTTTCTTTAAAATTTCATCAGCTCTCTTAACGCCTTCTTCTTTTGTAATTTTGCTAACACAGCCTGATAATGCAAGAACAGGAATTAGCATTAAACCATAAATTTTTTTCATTTAGTTATTTTTCCTCCTCGAAAATAATTTACTTGATTAAATTTTAGTCACTTACAAAAAATCAGTCAAGTGCGCATTATGTACGTGACTGATTATTTTGTTATATAACAACTATTTTACAATTAACTGCCAAACTGATTGGAAAGTACCATTATTAAGTATTGGAGCCATTATAAGAGCAATAACAGACATTAATTTAATTAAAATATCCATTGTTGGTCCAGCGGTATCCTTTAAAGGATCACCTACTGTATCTCCAGTTACTGCGGCATGATGTGCCTCAGTTCCTTTTTTACCAATTTGTTCAATATATTTTTTAGCGTTATCCCAAGCACCACCAGAGTTAGCCATGAAAATTGCTAACATAACTGATGAGGCAAGAGCGCCTATAAGGAGTGCGCCTAAACCTTCTTTTCCAAGAAGTACACCAGTTAAAATTGGTGTTAAAACTGCTACTAAACCAGGAACAATCATTTCTTTAAGTGATGCTCTAGTAGCAATATCAATACAACGGTTATAGTCTGGTTTAACAGTTCCTTTTAAAATTCCTGGTTCTTTTTGGAATTGCTCTCTAATTTCAAGAACCATCTTATTTGCAGCTTTACCAACAGAGTTGATAACAAGAGCTGAGAATAAGAACGGAACCATTGCACCGATTAAAATACCAATAATAAATGGAGTAACATCAACACTCATCATTGTAGAAGTATTTGAAGCAGTTATATCTTCAATAAGTCCACTAGCTTGTCCATAGGACAAAACTAATGCTAAAGCAGTAAATGTAGCACTTCCTGTGCAAAAGCCTTTACCAACAGCGGCAGTTGTATTTCCGACAGCATCAAGATGATCAGTAATTTCTCTAACTTCTGGTTTTAAACCACTCATTTGAGCAAGTCCACCAGCATTATCAGAAATTGGCCCATAACCATCAACTGAAATCGTGATACCAGCAGTTGAAAGCATACCAACTGCTGCTAAACCGATACCATAAATACCAAAACAGAAGTAAGAAATAATAACTCCTGCTGCTAACGCAATAACGGTTGCACATGTCGATTTCATGCCAATAGCGAAACCAGAAATAATGTTTGTAGCGTGACCGGTTTCCGATTCTTTGGCAATATTTTTGACAGATTTATAATCTGATGAAGTATAAATTTCAGCAATTTTTCCTACAGCAATGCCACTTAATAAACCTGCTGCAATTGCACCGATAGCCCAAGGGGCAGTGTGACCTTCAACTTTCATTCCACTTAGATAGAAAATTGATAGGAAAATAGCGGCAATAACCTCAATTCCAACAGCAATATAAGTTGCAATATCTAGTGTTTTTTGCGGATCTTTCCATTCTCTTGAACGAATTATAATAACCGAAATAATTGATGCTAATATTCCACACCCTGCTAAAGCAAGAGGAAAAATAACAAGTTTTGCATCTGATATAGCACCTGGAGTTCCGAGTGACTTTTGTAAGAAAACAGTTGCAAGAGTAATAGCAGAAATAATTGATCCAACATAAGATTCGCATAAATCTGAAGACATACCTGCAATATCACCAACATTATCACCTACATTATCAGCAATTGTTGCCGGGTTACGAGCATCATCTTCAGGAATATCAGCTTCAATTTTTCCAACAATATCAGCACCGACATCAGCACATTTTGTGTAAATTCCACCACCTACACGTCCGAATAATGCAACCATTGAACAACCTAAGCCATAACCTGTAATGATGTGACTAGCTTCAACTAATGCTTTATAAGCATTGCCACCATTTGTTGCTTTTAAAATTGCGTATGCACCAAAGAATAAGCCAGATAATCCAAGTAAACCAAAGCCAACAACACAAAGTCCTAAAACAGCACCACCAGAGAATGCAACTCTTAATGCTGCTCCAAGTCCTTTATTATTTGCGGCATCAGCAGTTCTTGAATTAGCATTTGTGGCACTTAACATACCAACTAAACCTGCTCCTGCACTAAAGGCAGCACCTACAATAAAACAAATCGCAGACTGCCATCCAACTCCTTCTGCACTTTTAAATGTTGGGATAAATCCCAAACCGACAAATACAAGAGCAATTATCAAAACAAAAGGAATAATGATTTTGAACTCTCTTTTTAAAAATGTTATTGCACCACTTCTAATGAATTCAGCATTATTTGCGACGTCTTTGTTTAAGACTTTGATACGTTTGATTTTGTGGTAAATAAGAAATACGTATCCAATTGTTAATAATGCTATGCCTATTACACAGGCTAGCAGTATGAGATTAATGTTTTCCATATTAAACTTCCTTTTGAACGTGATAATTATATAGAAATAATTAGAAGTAAGCAATAAGAAAATGAAACCCCTTACATTTTTAAATATAAAAAATAAAAAGTCTCTTATCATGAGACTTTAATCATTCTAACTGGCAGGGGTGACAGGAATCGAACCCGCGTTAGCGGTTTTGGAGACCGTTGTACTACCATTGTACGACACCCCTGTTGCTCGTTAATTATAAGAAATCAAATTTACTTTAACAAGATAAATTTATTTATTCTTCTTTTCGACAACTTTTTTCTGAATAACAAAGATAAGAATTGTATAAATTACTGCTAATACAGCAAATATCGCTAAAGCAATGTAAAGATTAATTGGTTTATCGGCTTTTCCAGCAAAACTTGTTAATAATAACAAAGGAGCAACAGTTAACATGGCTGGAAACTGAGAAACGATAAAAATATCGGATGATTGAGTTTCAAAAGATGAATCAACTTCACGAAGTAAAATCATTCCGTTTGAAGCAGTTCCTGTTAATGTACCAAAATTCACCAAAAACATTTCGTGATGAAGTCCTTTGAAACAATGTTTTGTAATCATTCTTACAAAGAAGAAAGTAACGATTGTTCCTACGACAGTTAAAGCAAGTAAAACCCAAATATAATTCTTGATCTCGCTAAATTCAATTGCCGCTACGCCAGCAATAATCATTAAATCAAATGAAAAACCTGAGATACGATCCATTTGATAGTTATTAATGTATTTATGTTTTAAAACTTTTCTTTTCTTTAGTTGAACCAAAATTACTTTAACAATTGTTGCGGTAATTACGCCAAAAATGAAATTAAAGCCCCATGCAATATCTTGAATCATCTTAACGCCCGTTGCATGA
The DNA here is from genome assembly GCA_946624155.1 of uncultured Caryophanales bacterium. The sequence goes on along the minus strand of CAMORU010000001.1, from coordinate 78,520 downwards.
AGAGCACACATAATGCCGAATGCGGCTGCGTAGCACAAAGCTACAATACCAATTTGAACAGACATTTTATCAACAGAATCGCTATCTTCAATTTCATTTTGCTCAACAAATTCTTCAACTTTTCTTTCTGCTAAAACGCCTTCATTTCTTTTAATTTCGCCCTTAATTCTAAAGAAATTTAAGTAAACAACTCCAACTAACGAAGCGACAATAAAACCAATTGAGGCAAGAGTTAATCCAAAGCTTCCACCAGCAATTCCAAAGTTTACATCCCAAGTCATAGCATTACCTGGGCCTTGTCCAAATGCTAATGGAAGAATAATGCCAGAGGCACGGAAAACAGTAGAACCTAACCAAACAAATATTAAAACTGTAAGAATGCCAAATACTGCTTGGAGCATGTAAGTAGCACCTGTAAGTAATCCGTTTTGAATTGATAAAGCACCTAAACCTTTTCTTTTTTCTTTATTAGCAACTTTTAAAGTTGTCGCGATAAAGCCTAAAGCAAGAGCGTGATAAGTAATAACTTTCATCACTTGTCTATCAATTATTTGATAATTAGAAGGTGAAACCCATTTAATAAAGGCAGCAACTAGAACTAATAAAACGCCACCAATTAAAGCAGAAGGAATGAATGATTTTCTTAAAAATGGAATACTTCTTCTTAACATGTTTCCAATAACCAAGAAACCAAGCAAAAGCATTATTTGGACAACAAATTTCCAAACGCTATCAAAATTATTTAATGAAAAGTCCCACATAATTAATTCCTTTCGACGAGATTATAATAAATATCTGCTTTATTGTTTCTCATCTTTGTATCTAATTTATTAAACATCAAAACGTATTTAAGCGGATTAAATCTAGCATCACCTTTTACAAGGTAATCTTCATTAGTTGTTGAGAAATTGAAATTAGTTCCGTTTATAGGGGAAGCAATCTCAATTTCTGAAATATCTATGGTTTTTCCTGCAAATTTTATGGTTTTTGCGGTTAATTCAACAGGTCCTTTAGCGATAAGTTTTCTCTTTTCTCCTGAGTGGGAAACATAAAGTTTTGCCTTACCTCTTTTAAAGATTACACCGTCACCAACTTCATAATTTTTAACAAATCTGATTTGGTAATTGTACCAATCTACTAAACGTTTAAATTTGAATTCAGGATCATCAGATTTAAAATGTAAATCTTCAGTGTATTCAACTTTTAATCCACATTCTTTGCAATAAATATAATTTCCTCTTGAATAAAGTGTTTCAACTTTTCCGCATTTAGGGCAAACAAAGAACATTCTTTCTAAATATTCTGCTCTTCTATTTGATTTATATAAATCACCAGAGTCAGAATCGTAAACTTTTAGGTTTTCTTTAATAACTTCAGTTAGTTTTTCATCCGACCAATCTTTATATTCTTCAGGTTCTAAAACTCTTTTTACTTCACCATAAAATGGACCTTTTCTTCTTTTTCTTGCGAATCGAGGTTCACTGCCCATTCCACCATGAAAATTAAATAAAACAATTGGTTTATTGAAAAATCTTAAAAATTTTCCTAAACCATCAGTCATATCAAATTGGAATTCAGCATAACTTCTATTTCCTTCAGGGAAAATAAGAAGAGAGCCCCCTTCTTTAATACATCTAAGCATGTCCATATTAGCTTTTAAGTCAACCGCACCTTTTTTCTTTCCAATTATTCCAAATTGATATTTAAATAATTTTGCAGCAAAACCAATGGACATAAATGAATCGGTTAATACACCATAAAGGTGTCTTGAAAATGAATAAGGTAAAAGAATTCCATCTAAACCACCTTGATGGTTAGAAAGGACAACATAACTTTCGCCCTTTTTCATTCTGAAAAAAGTTTTGCGTTTATAGTGTCTTGATCTAGCTAATAAGAAGGCGATAGGACGATAAAAACGGTTCCAAAACATGTGGCGAGGATAGACAATTTGATTTTTCTTTCCCATTTATAACACCACTTAACTTTATTATCTTTTAACCTCTAGCGATTTTAGAGACAAGTGACATATCAGCTTTTCCGTCATAATTCATTTTGAAGTGTTTCATAACGGATGGTATAGATTTATCTTCCAAAGAAGATATTACTTGTCTAATTTCTTCTTCAGACATTAATTTTGGTAAATATTTTTCAATTAAAGATTTTTGAGTAAGAATGTTTTTGACTTCTTCGTCTCTACCAGCTTTTGCGTATGATTCTTTTTCTTCATCAAGCTCTTTAATTGTTTTTGTAATTAGTTTTACTAAATCAGCATCAGTTGCTTCTTTACCGCTTGCTCTAAGTTCAATATCTAAAGCTTTGTACTTAGATAAAATAACAGAATAAATGGCTCTTGCTACTTGATTTCTTGCTTTTAAGGCTTCAATATTAGCCTTACTTAATTCATCTATTAACATTTTAATAGGTTTCCTTTCTAAAGATATCTCTTAAAATTCTATATGTTGCGTAGTAAAGTGGGAAAATCTCAAGACGTCCGGCAAACATACCTAAGATTAAAGTCCACTTAACTCCATTTGGACGATATTTATAAATCCCAAATGATAAACCGGTAGAGGAAATAGCATTTGAAAATTCAAATAAACCAGTTCCATAGTCTAAACCACTTTCGAAGATGGTGACCAAGAATCCACCAGTAATCATGATTAATACATATAATAATATGTAACTAAATGCTGCAGAAATTTCTTTTTGATCAATTTCTTTTTCTTCACCAAATCTCCAAATGTAGTGAGGAAAAATTGTATTTTCAGATGCAGTAGCCTCTTTGCTTGACCAATAGAAAGATTTAAGTGCTACCGCTAAACGATATTGTTTGACACCACCAGCAGTTGAACCAATACCACCACCAATTACGTTAATAATTGTGATTAAAAAGATGGTGCCTTGACCGAGTAATCTTAAGTCAGAAATATTGGAGAAACCTGTAGTTGTAATTGCGGAAATAAATGTAAATGATCCAGACAAGAATGCTTGACCAAAAGATAAATCTTTTCCACCGAAATAACTTGATACAGTGAAGATTGGAATAAAGATAATAAATAGGAAGAAAAGTAATCTAACTTCGCAGTCCTTAAAGAACTTTTTAAATCTTCCAGTAAGTAAGAAGAATGTAAGTAGGAAGTTAGTAGCGCCTGCAAGCATTAAGAAAATCGAAATAATTTGAATTGCCCAGAAATGTGGATAATCAGCAAAATACATAATGCCTTGGGATCTAGATGAGAAACCTCCTGTTGCAACGCCGCTAATGGAATGGATAATTGCATCAAACACGGGCATGCCAGCGAGCGAATACAAAATTATGCCTAGTGCGGTAATGCCTGCATATATAGACAAAATTAGTCTTGCGGATCTAGCAAGGTTAGGCATCAACTTATCGTTATGGCCTTCAGCCATATAAAGCTTAAGTCCATATCTATCAGATAATGCTGATGTCATAACAAGAACTAATCCAATACCACCTAAAAAACATAAGATAGAACGGTACATGACAAATGCATGAAGTGATAAATCAAATTCATCAAAAACAGTGAGACCAATAGTCGCGTATGCAGAAGTAGTCTCAAAGATGGCGTTTGTGAAATTAAGATTTCCCTTAATTAAAAACGGAACTGCAGATATAAAAATCGCTGAGACCCAAACAAAGACAAGCAAGACAAAATCTTGATGCTTTGTTAATTGACCTTTTTGACGGCCTGCAATAAGTAGACCAAACATAAATGAACCAAGTAAGATAGCACCGCCACCAGGAATAGCAAAACAATACCAATCACCAGCTTCTTTAGGGAATGCGATGTAGGTGAAAAGAGGCAACAAAGTTGCGATACCTACGAAGACAATAAATAAGCCTAAATAACCAAATATTAATCTATAACCTGAAGCAGTTTTTTTCATTTTTATTATTTTGTTTTTCTTACGAATTCAATAAGTTTCTTTTGATCAAATGGGGTTGAAAGGATAAAAACTTTATCCTTAGGAAGAATAATTGTAGAACCATTAGGAATGATAACGCGTGGTCTACGGTAGACACAGGCAATGCTTCCTTCTTTAGGAAAATTAAGTTCCATAATTTTCTTATTTGCAATTGCATATGTAGGTTTAACAACAACCTCAGACATAACGATCTTATCGTTTTCAAATGATTTGGTATTTGTTAAATCTTCTAATGATGATTCTGCTAAAACAGATGAAACTAAGTTTTCAATAGAAGAAATAACCGAATCAAGACCTAATTGTTTAAAGACTTCAACATTCTTTGGGTTTTGAACAATACAAATACATTTTTTAACTCCAAATTGTTTGCGGGCATGTAAACAACCAACATAGTTGTCCCAGTCTTTATGACCAAGAGCAATAAATAAATCAGCACCATCAACATTTGCTTCTTTAAGTGTTGTTACTTTTGTAAAATCACCAAAAATAACAGGTAATTTGGAAGACTGTGCTAATTTAGATGCAACATCTTTATCATCATTAATAATACTTAAAGAATTGTGACGATTTTTAAAGTTTTTAATGATATAGTCAGCACTACTATTGCCATTACAAATAACAATTCTCATTATTTACGTCCTCCTCTAAATAGCATGAATTTATCATAAGATAATTCAAGAGGATAAATGGCTTTAATATCCATTCCTTTAAGTAAAATTTCATTATCTGGTTCAAATAAACGAAGATAAATATTTGGAACGTTATAAATTTTCTTCGCAATATGAGCTATAAATAAATTTAAATTATCATCATCGGTTGTAATAACAATTTCGCTTGCAGTAGCAATTCCTGCTTCTTCAAGGACCTCAAGATCTGATGCGTCTCCAACAATTGTGTAACCACTAAAACGATCAGAAAGACGAGAAAAGTTCTTAGGTTCTTTATCAATAACCATGATGTTTTTACCTTCGGTAGCAAACTTATTTGTAATGTTTGAACCTAGGTTAGAACATCCAACAATAATTGTTTTATTTTTTAAATTAAGGAGTTTACTTTTTGCCATAGGTAAGAGTTCCTTTCCTATGCGCATATTATACGAGTATGTACGGAAAAAGCAAGCATCTACACACTTGCCATACATTTTGGGTGATTAAATTATAATAACAAAACTAGTAAACTAAACTTACTATTACTAACTTAATGAAAATAAATTTTATTTAATCGCTGTTTTAATATAAAAATCAGCAATCTCTTCAGGTGTTTCCTTGAAACTATTTATGACCCAGTACTTAAGTACTACAATGAATTCTTCAATCGCTAAAGACTTCCTTAATTCAAAGGGAATTTGATTATTTGTCATTGGATAATTAGAAAGGTAAGAATTAACAAATTTTGATATTTGATTTCTGAATTCAACAAGGAACAACGCATTTACCTTATTTGACAAGATTCCTTCAAATAATTCTCTTTCATCTCTTATGTGATAAAAGATATGCTCAATTAAGTGTCTGTAATTTAAAATTACATCTTTAGAAAAATCATGCGTTTTTTCTTCTTGAAGTGACTTTGAAAAAACATGATCAAAAATATGATTTGAAATGCTTAATAAAAGTTCGTCTTTTGTCTTATAGTGAGCATAGAAAGTTGATCTAGAGATTGATGCTTCATCTAACAAATCTTGAATTGTTATATCATCATAATCTTTCTTATTAATAAGACTTGCGAATGCTTTATAAATTGCATCGACAGTTTTTTCACTTCTTTTATCCATGTTGAACTCCTATGAACATTTTGTTCGATATCTTTAATATAACTATAATAATAATCGAACAGTTTGTTTTTTATCAATAAATATCGAACATTTTTCTCAATTTTATTTTGTATTTTCATTATTTAATTATTAGAATTCATTTATAAGTAAAATTTGAAAGGAACTAAAATTATGGCATGTTTTACAGTCACAACAGTTGCAGCAATTGGCGTTGGCGTTGCTCGTCACATTGTTAAGCATCACGAAAAGAAAGCTGATCCAACCAAGGTTGATCCGATTAAGTTAGACACATTACCTACTTCTAAAAAACTTGGCGTTCTTGAATTAGCACTCTTTGGTGGTTCATTCATCTTAGCAGGCGAACATTTAATCCACGGAGAAGTTAGTTTTAAATTCCCATGGTTAACCGCAGTAAGTGAAGGTCCAGAAGCAGTTAATGAAATGCTTGTTGAAATGGGTACTGTCGGCGTTGGTATGTTACTTATCATTGTTGCAAGCTGGGGCATTGGATTATTAATTCGTAAGCTCTTATTGAAACGAAGAGCGAAACTTGCAAAGGAATAATTTATGTATTTTTTAACTGCATTAGCCGTTACTATTTGTTTCGTTTGTCTTTGGTTATTCGTTAAACCAAAAAAAGAACTTCATTTCGAATATGGCGCAATAATATTTGGCGCCGCCACAGCAATGTGGTTCATCGATTGTGTCGCATCAGCTGTTAATGGCGAAGGATTCTTGAGTTTCGAAATGCCAACAGACCTCTGGATTTCCATTTGGACTGTTGTTGGAGGCTTAGTCTTCTATTGCGCAATCGTCGTAGTCAGAATGCTTATTAAAAAGAACAAAGAAACAAAATAGTGCTCGAAAAAGTTGCAAAAAAAGGACTGAAACACCAGTCCTTTTTCAGTTCTAAGTTTTGCTATTTGCTTGAATCAGAAGATGACGAATTTTGTAGTTTTGCAATTAACATCAAAACTCTAAGTATTAACTCAAGGAATTCAAGGATTAAGTCATTAACATATTGAATGTTATATAACTTGAATAAGTCCTTCATCATGCTTCTTTCTTCAGAGGTAGCTAAATTGTCTTTTTCTAAAATTTCTAAAGCTTTTCTTTGTGCTTTAACTTCAGTTTTTAAAACCATTAAAGACATCACAAATGATGCTAAATAGAATGAAAGACCTAAAACAGCAGAAATAACTGTGGCGACGCCTGAGAATTTGAAAAGAAGAATGTCAAGAAGTACACCAATTATTACAATTGGCAAAAACATAAGAGGTCCAAAATAAATAAATGGAGTAAGGACAATTCTTGTTTTCATGTCCTTATCGCCTTCTTTATCTAAAATTGCTAAGCAGGATTTTTGAGCACCCATAGCCATAGAAGAAATACTGTTCTTTTTAACAGTCCATCTTCTTAGTCTAATTTTCTTAAAGAAATGAGAGTAGCTGTTACCAAACATAAGTGATCCAACTACTGAGACCTTAATATGTTTTAAATCGTGATTATCTAAAATCTTTCTAGCGGTTTGTTCACCATTAATTCCGGCTTTATTTTGAGTTCTGTTATAAATAACATATTTAACAGCAAGCCAAATACTAACAATAGTAGAAATTAAAGCGACAATTATAATTAAACAACCAACAATAAATATTGCCCATTGTAATGCTGGGCTTACATTTTTAAATTCTTCAATATTTTGAAATAATGGCATATTGATCCTCCTAATAAGATATGCATTATTTTAGTCAATTATTTAAATAAAAACTATATTATTTTTAATTTGTTGTTAATCTTTTCCGTATTAATCTTCTTCGTAATAATACGAACAATCTATACCTTTCATAAAAATATCTCTATTATTTATATCGTTAATTAAGGCTTTTTTGAAAAGGCTAAAAATAGGTTTGGGATCAACAGGGCTCGTTTTCATCGATGATAAAATCGTCTTTACCCCTTCTTCGTTAATAACATTAGATAGATATTTTTTGCCATCATCAGCATATAATTTCAGTTGTCCACAAATTGTAGACAACTTACGAATAAAAATAAAAAGACTGACACATTTGTATCAATCCTATTTAAGTAAATTGACAGTGTGAAGATTTTAATACCTTTGGAACAGGTAAATAAAAATTTAAATATTCTTTTTAATGAATCCTTCAATCTTGTCAAAAGGAATTTTGTCGTGATTTATGCCACCATCATATAAGTCGCAGTGTGTAGCGTCTTTTACTAATAAGAATTCTTTATTATCACCTTTTAATAACTTAAACGCATCTTGACCAAAATATAAAGAATGGGCTTTTTCACCATGAACAATTAGAACAGCATTTCTTATTTCAGAAGCGTATGTAAATAATCTTGTATTTAGTAAAGATGTGCTCGCAGTGACATTCCATCCACCATTGCTATTTAAACTACGAGCATGATATCCACGCGGGGTTTTATAGTAGTCATAATATTGTTTAACAAACCAAGGAGCGTCAGTTGGATCATCCACTACTCCTCCGCCTAGTTTATAATTACCATTTTTAAAATCTAGTGTTCTTTGATTATTAATTGCTACTCTAGCCTGATATCTACTTTCTTCGTTATTGCCAGCGTCGTAATAACCATTACCAGTCACTCTAGACATATCGTACATAGCAATAGCGACTGTCGCTTTAACTCTTGTATCAATACATGCGGTTTTAATAGCCATGCCTCCCCAACCACAAATACCGATGATAGAGATTTTATTTGGATCAACATTATCCGAATTAGATAAATAGTCCACTGCTGCTTGGAAATCTTCAACGTTGATATCTGGTGAATTCATATATCGTGGTTCCCCACCGCTTTCACCAGTAAAAGATGGATCAAAAGCAATCGTTAAGAATCCTCTTTTAGCCATCTCTTGAGCGTATAAACCGCTTGATTGTTCTTTGACCGCACCAAAAGGACCACTGATCGCGATTGCAGGAAAAGTTTTTCCTGTTTTTGGCCAATACTTATCCACGGCAAGTTCAATACCAAAATGATTTTTAAATGTTATTTTTTGATGATTAATTGATTCATCTTTTGGGAATACTTTATCCCATTCATTGACTAGTTTAAGCATTAGATATTCCTCCCCATTTCATATGCTTGTTTTAATTTTTCACTATTTTTTATTTCGTTAGGCCCATTCATTCCACCGACAAATAAAGTGCCTTTAAGTTCTACTCCTTCAAAGCAATCAATCCAACCTTGTAAGCCATTAATTGCTTTACTAGGAACATATTCTTCATCTTCCGCTGCGACAGTTAGAAAATAGATTTCTTTGAATTTATAATCCCTTGAGTATAAGGAATTGCATCTATCAATCAAAGTTTTCATTTGACCAGACATTTCATAATAATAAATTGGTGACACCCAAACGATTACTTCACTTTCACACATCTTATCTGCAATTTCAATCGCGTCATCATTAATAATGCATTTATGAGTTTTTTGACACGCTAAACAGCCGCGACAAAAAGCAATGTTTTTATCTTTCAAAGATATAAAATCCACAGCATTTCCCGCTTCTTTTGCCCCTTTTTCAACTTCATGGGCTAGGAAGTCAGAATTGCTTCCGCTTCTAATACTTGTTGAAATAATTAATACTTTTTTCATTTTGCTTCTCCTTTTATAACGAACGTAACAGATGGTTTATTGAGTAAAGCGTTTAGTTCACTATTATCTAGATTAATGTGTCCGAGTCTAGTATATGACCAGGAGCTATTATCATAAAAAACTGAAATAGCGTTACCGTTATATAAAACAATATCTCCAGGCACTATATCGATTTGAGAATCGTTTCTAACAATGCTTTGACCAATGGAACCTGTTTGTTCAAAACCACCATATTCGTACATATTAATAGTTAATGGTAATATCCCTTTTATTGCATTAACTGAGTCATTATCTTCCCAGTTAACGTCTAATTTTTGATTATCAATTGATAGTGTCATATTTATTTCCTTATCTATAGGTGTGCTTGGTGAATTTGTTTTAGTATTACAACTAGTAAGGATAAGTAAAGGCAAAATAAAACCTAATAACTTATTCATCTTTGTCTCCTAATATTTTTTGGTAATTTATCAACTTCTAAAGTAGCTTCTGGATTTGGCCAATCCTTTACCACTTCTTCTGTTCCTGCTTCTAAAGCCTTTTCATAGTAAGCTTTCTTAAAATCTATTTGTTTCTTGTAATAACTAAGCTCTTTAATTTGTTTTTTAATGTTTTCTTCTTGTTCTAAGATAAGCTGATATCTTTCCTTTAATGTTTCATCACCCTTTAAAGCTAAATCGACATATTCTTTTATCTTCTTAATGGGCATATTTAAGATCTTTAAACAGTTCAGCATTCTTAGCCACGGGAAATCCTTATCTTCAAATACGCGAATGCCATTTACTCTTTTTACTAAAGGAAATAAACCTTCTTTATCGTAGTATCTGATCGTATATGTTGAGACATTAAGCATCTTAGCTACTTCTGATATGGAATAACTCACTTTTATCACCTCACATTAATATAGTAAAAGTTAGAGTAAACTCTAGGTCAAGAACAAAATAAAAGCGAGACTGTCTCTCGCGGTTTGGCGGGACCTAAACGGCACCCTATCAAAAGGTCTTTTTTACATCCATATAATAAAAAAACCATATTTTTCCTGGGGATTTTAGAGATTTTGGCAGGATTACAGTGTTTTGATACAAGTTTCTTAAATAAAAGAAAAGAACTGTCATATTATCGCCAATCCTGTGTTTCTAAGTTGGCCTAAATGTGTAGAGATGATACAAATGGACCAAAAAGAGATCTTTAGAACAAATAAAATTAACTAATGTTTTTTATAAAATTTTCGATTTCGTCAGAAGGAATCTTAGTCAGCATATTATTCCGCCTATCAGTCATCAAATTGGGAATAATATGTACCTTCTTCGAACATCTCAAGTTGTTCCAGCCAGTCTTCTTTGCCATCTGCAAGAGTTGCAAAAGCGGCTGCATAACTATTTTCATCAATATAATCCTTTAAAAATAAGAATGTATAAAATTTCTTCATCGTGGTAATCATCGCGGTCATAGAGGATTTACTAATTCCAAGATGTTTTGTTATAAGCCAATAACCGAAAAAATCGCCGAAATTCTTATATCCATCAAAGATAGTTCCACAGTAGCAATAGGTAGTTAAATAATAATTAGCGAAAGTATCAACATTGTTAATATGTCGATTAATTGTCTTTTTAGCTAATTTTTCTGTATTTAAAAATTGTGCGAATTCATCGATAATTTTGTTATTTGCTTTGCTTATTTCTTCAACCCAAGCATCATAATCCATTTCTTCTTGTTTAGATCTCAAATCGATTATTTTTTGTTTATTTTTCTCATTCATATTAAATACCACTGATTCTTTTTATATGATCTAGCGTGTGTTCTTCTTTTTTAACATAATAAATTAATAATGCATAAGATGCTTCATTAAAATATATTTTATCTTCTCTTTTTTCTAGAATTTGCATTTTTTCTAATTTTTCATAATCTTCTAAAAACTTTTTTTCATCTACATTAAATTTTTTTATTTGCTTCAAAAAAGTTTTATACAACCCATCGTATGTTTCAACCATAGCGAATAAATATGATTTTGTATTTCTTGGTAAAGATTCGTTAATTGATATTATTGGCAAATCTTTATAGTAAGTGCATTTATGCTCCAGCAAAGACATTGTTAGAGTATTGCAATAAGTGATAAGCATCTCATAGAAAAGAAAACATTCAAAAAATCCATGCGGACGATAATAATTAATCAAACCTTTTATTCTTTGAAATTGATATTTTTTAAAATATAATTCCTTGCCTATTAAGGCATATAAATAAGGAAATTCATCATATAGTGATTTGAATTCTTTATCTTTTTTAGCAAGATTATCTAAATATAAAATAGCAAACCTTAAGGCGACACTATAATTATCTGGGCTATTTTTAACAAAGTCTCTTAATTCATTTATTTTATTTTGCCCAATATAATAAGCCACTAGATGGAATCTTTCTCCTAAATTATCACCCTCATTTAATTCCATCATTTCCTTAATTATTTGATAAGCCTCTTCGACTTTTTTATTTCTTTCATATCTATCTAATAAGTCCATCAAAATAAACATATATGGTCTAGTGTCGTGGTCATAATATAGGTCTTCGATATCATTAAAATTATCTTTGATAATTTGCCAAGCATCTTCTTTTAATTTTAAAAGTGCGTCAAGTTGTTGCTTTTCTGGAAGCAAATCCACTAAACGATGCATAGAGTCAATATCAGTTGGATTTATTTCAAGAATTTCATTTAGAACACGCCTTTTTTCACTTTTAGTTGTGGCTGAATTATATTCATCATAAAGATTTTCTAATTTATCTAGTCTTGCATCATCAAACATATCAAATACCTCTTTATTTAATTCTATAAATATTAGTAGCAATAAACCACAAAAACTCTTATAAAGACTAACATTTTATATCAAACCTATTTAACTAAGTTAGTGAAGCATTAGATTAGGGATAAAGCACGCTACTTTTGGGCTGAAGAGAAAAAAAGATACTAATAGATTGCATTATTGATTTAACGGTGAAACATTAAATTATAAATAATTTACTATTATTTTTATATTTTTAATCTATAATATTTTTGGGATTCAAAAAATATTCAACCAAGGAGTTTTTTATGAATCCCAAATTCCAACCACATTTCAGAATTTATTTTAAAAGCAATCATCCAGCATATATTATTGATGAAGATGGGGAATACTATGTTTTTCATCGCGTAACCTCAAGTTCAAAAAGTGGTCATCATCCAAATTGGAAAGTTTCTCCAAATCCAAATAAAAGAAGAGAAACTCCAATGTATATTATTAAGTCTAAACAAAAAGATAAAAAGAAACGTTTCGGCAAGAAGCTTGATTGGAACACAAACTTTAATTTTCAAAATAAAAAGTGACTAGTCCAGTACAATTAAGTACAGCAGCCAGGGGTCTTTAAACCTCAGCAATTCCTAATCACTTTTATATTAAATGCTTTGCAATTAATATCTAGTTGGTGACCCGTACGGGATTCGAACCCATGAATGTATGCGTGAAAGGCATATGAGTTAAGCCACTTCTCCAACAGGCCAAGTTTGGCGCCCACTTACGGGTTCGAACCGCAGACCGATCGGTTAACAGCCGATAGCTCTACCGCTGAGCTAAGTGGGCGACGCCATAAAATATTATCACACGCAATATTGCTTAACAATATTTTTTAAAATTATTTTAATTGTTTTGCGATTGCGTCTAATAAATCTTGAACAGTTACGAGTGCTGACATATCCATATCATCGAAATGTACACCGTAATCTTCTTCTAATTGAAGAAGAAGTTCAACAATATCAAGAGAGTCAATACCAAGTTCTCTTAATTTAACCGACCCATCAACACTGTCTTTATGAGCAACAGCAGCGAGTCTACCCTTAATTTCTTCTATTTTATCCATAAGTTTTACCTCATTTCGTTCGTTATTGTATCATAGTGAGAGAAAAAAGAAACCTTTTTTAGAAAATATACTTAATAAGTCAATTTTCGAAAAGAGGCTTTTAAGCCTCTTATCACATATTTAGTTGCCGTAGGTATAAATGAAATTAGCGTTTCCATCTAAAACACTTGGGTCTAGTTCAACTGTAACACTATCATCCATACGATTTTTAACCGTATTTGCATTCCTGTACATTGCTACTGTTATAATTCCAAAAACAATTGAGAAAACAGAAACTGCAAGGATGATTGTTAACAAAGTGCCTTTTACTTCTGACATACTTACCTCCTTTCTAGTTGTAATAACCAATTACAACACTGCGAACGACCGAGATCTCTGTTGCGCTATTAAACCTGCTCATTGGGTTGAATTCTTTTGAAATCTTAAATGTGTAAATAGAACCAAAAAGCGGGGTTTCATCACCGATCGCAGTTATATCACCACCTGTCTGATCCTTAACATATTGTTTTAGATCGACAGTGATTTCACCTTTTGAAGAAATAATATTTCCTGCTGTTATGCTTATAGCATCAAGATTTGTATATATTGCTTGGGCAGAAAATAAATCGCCTGCTAAAACAAACAATTCCACCACAAGCAATAAAGACAAAATAAAACCTACCTTATATCCCATTGATTAATTCTCCAATAACTCCAATAACTCCAATAGTTAAAACAATCACAAGAAAGCATGAACCAATTAAAGCCGTACTTGAAATTGCTCCAAGTTTTGCATTTTTGCCTTTTAAATACCTGTCATAAAGCAAATCTGAAAACTTATCAAAAATCATTTCAAATTGAATTAAATAATCCGAAGTTTCACCATCATCAATCATCTGATAAATCGAAACCATCATTTCTTCAATTATTATCTCGTTGAATTGTCTAGCAAATTTTACAAACGGTTTAACCGATTTATCTTCATCAATTTCTTTTACTAACTGATTTAAAGATCTCCTTAAATCTACATTTGCAAAATTTGTTATCTCTTTTAAGGCCGAATAAACACTATAACCATTATGAATATAGATTCTAAAATAACCAAAAAGTATAGCGATTTCCTGAAGATTTTCAGTATTTTTAGCACTTATTAGTTTTGAATAACGGGTCAAATATAATAAATCAAAAATTAAAGCTACACCCCCACAAATGGCAGAATAAATAAAGTCTTTTAAGAACAAAGCTAAACCTGTCGCTGCAATTAATAAGATTGCGTCCACCAGGACTAAAGTAGTTATTTCTTTCTTAGGATTTAACCCAAGATATATCATTTTTTGTTTCAATTTCATTCTTTTAATTCCTCCTTAATTGTTAAATCCGTGAACGCATTCACAAAAAGGTTTGTTGAAATAATACAAATTAAGAAAAATAGGAATATTAAAGGAACAATAATTGGATTTCTTAACATTGTTGAATAAAAATCTTTAATGCTAAATTTCATGAAAAGCAAAATAGCAAAAGACATCAACCATAAAATGACGAATTCTGTCAAATGTTTATAACCAATAGATAATGTTTCTGTAAGAGTTTTCTCAGTTCTTGTGCATTCTCTTAGTAAATTATCCGCCATATTTAAAATGTTTCCGCCTTGATCTTGGTACAAATCCAAAACATTTAAAAACATTTTATAAATTGATAACTGAAAATAATCTCTTAACCCTTTAACTCGGTCAACGACAGAAAAATTACTTAACTCCGCCGCTTCCTCAGTTAATTTAGTGTTATTAATCCTTATTCCGTTTTGGTAAGCATCCTCTAATGAATCTTTGACTGAAAGAGAAATTACAAACGAATTAATAAAATGATAACTTGCATGAACCCTTTCAATTAAATCAAAGTACCTAGTAAATCTTTTACGCATCAGGAAATAGTAATCAATAGTAAAAATAGCAAAGATGAGTACTGAAAAAATGATGCTACTAGTTGATAAATAACATAAAAAACCAAGCAAAATACCTAAAATTCCAAAAATAATATTAATCTTTTTCATGGTTTCCTTTCTTGTAAATAATCTTCATAGTTCCGTCTTTTTGGATTTCTCCAATAGACTCAACAAAGCGAAGAACTTTACCATCCTTCTGAAATTTTCTATTTAGGTAGACATAAAATTTAATGTGCCCAGTTACATCGTCTAATATGTCTTCATACTTTTGCGTATTATCCTTTTGCATAACTAATCGACAAATTCTTTTTGGAATTGCATCTAATGATTTGGCATGAAGAGTCGTAATAATCGGATGACCAGTCATTACGCTATTTAAAACATCGCTCATTTCATCTCCCCTTGCCTCTGCAATTACGAGCCAATCAGGATTACTTCTTAAAGCATTTTTGATAAGTTCCCTCATAGATACTGCTGTATTAGTTGGTGAAACTTGCCAACTTGTTAGATCTAAATCATCGTATTGTCTTAAATTTTCTAATTCCAAAATATTGTCTATAACAATTACTCTTGAAAACTTTCTCAACTTTGAAATTAAATACTTTTGGAGTTCAGTTTTGCCACTTCCTGTTGGACCAGCAATAACAATAGATTCTTCTTCATCTAAACATTTGATTAAAAACTTCTCACACTCACTTGTGATAAAACAATAATCTTTATTAATCCTATTCTCTTTAGATCCAATTCTAAGAGCAAAAGAACAAGATTTTTCGTTATCAACTCTAACAATTGATGGATGCACACCATTTAATCTATATTTGTTAAACGACACATCTAAAAACGGCATTGTATATGAGAATTGCCTTTCAGAAAAATTGGCAATTTGCCGTAGAAAATCTAACACTTGTTCACTTGTTACACTAATGTTCGATTTAAGTCTGCCTTTGCTGTTATGCACATAAAAAAGTGATGACCCATTATAGGAAATATCTGTCACTTCTTTATCTTGTAAAAGAGGTGCTATAAATGAAGATTCTATGTAATTCAGCGCTCTTTCATTCATAGTTCATCCTCACTTTTTATAATGAAAGTTTGCGATTGATCGTAAGAAAAGAAGTAATTAATTTTAGCCTTTAAATTTATCTTTACTTTTCGACAACTTTGTTCGCAAAGATAACCTGTTTCTTTATCGTAAAAAGTTATATCTATAGTGTAGTCTTTTGTATATTTAGCAATATTTTTACTTAAGTAACTTTCTGAATATTCCACCACTTTTTTGCCATCATAATATGGAATGGTTGGTTCTCCATGAATATCAATTGAAACAACTGAAGCTTCAAGCATTCCTTTATACACAGACATAAAACTTCTATTAATTTGAGAATACTTTAAAGAGCCGAAAGAAATATTCAAAAATAGGGTAAAGAATAATGCATAAAATACACAGTTTGTCATTCGATTACCCTCGCAACACAATATTTCGAATTATGACAATCACCAAACAAATTTGTTTCTGCTTTTATTTCAAATTTGTGAACCCAATAATCCAGATCTATTCCCATTGATTTCATAGCAAAATATGCTCCAAAGTCTTTTTGGTTACTCATCTCATTTACCGGCAGGAAAATATTATCAGTTTGTATATAACCTACTTTTGGATTAGATGACATTCTTAAATTGTTTGGATTTACATACATAGTATGAGCTAGTGCAAAAGTAAAATAATCTCCTTGATCAACTAGTGTTAAATCAAAACTGGCATAATCATCAACATTTTCTATATCAGCAAAAACATTATCTACATTTGCAAATATCAAGTATGGATTCGAGCTCATAAATGTGTGATATTTGCTATCAAGATGAATTTTAAACTCTTTCAAGTCGATTTTATGGTAATAGTCAGGAGCGTAATAATCGATAAAACCTTCAAATGAAAAATTCATTTTACTAGCTTCGAAACTTAAGTCGCTTCTAAAAACACCAATTGTCTTTGTGGTAGAAACCTCAGAATCATCATTTATATACCTTGTTTTAGAACTTCCAGTTATATTGAAATCATACTTTGAAGAAGTCTTATAGGTTCCACCTTCAGTTGTTGTATATTTTATAAATACCTTATTTTTAGTACGTGTATATTCATTGTTGTAAACATAGGTATAAACACCAGGTTTTGTAACAGTGCCTTGGTAAATTTCTTTCGTAGAATAAAGATCGTTACTTATATTGATGCTGAATTTTAAATAATCAGAATCTGTATCCACCACTATTTTAGTCTCGCCTTTTTTCATTAGTGGTCCAATTGAAATCGTGTTGAAAGGAGGGCAAGTAGGGGTTTTGAACAAGCCGAAAAGAGTTAAAAAACTAATGCGCAAAATTTTAAATATTCTCATAAATCATCTCGAACAAATTAACAAATGAGGTTAAAGCTTTGCATCGCAAACGATAAAAACTTGATTTTGAATAGATATTTACCCACCAATATTTGAAGGGATTATGGATAAAGGATTTTGTAATGATATTTTTGTATTCGCCATGTAAGCTCTCTAAAACATAGTCAAATACATATAAAAAGCGATTCGAATTATATTGGAATTCGTTATATTTGAGAATTTTATGTAGTTCTTCTCGCTTGCTTAATATAAGCTTCATTTTTGTCCCTATTTTTGCTTCGTTCATTATTTGCCCTCCTATATATCAGTCAGGGGTCAAATTGAAAACCTACGGATTTTATTTTTTTGATTTATTAAAATAAATCACTTTTTTATAAGTATTTTTAAGGTTTAATTTAGGAAAGCAGAATTAATAATTCACTTAGCGGGTTTAAAAAGTGTGGTTTATAATAGTTGTATGATTGTTCTAACTGGTGCTTCAGCAAGCGGAAAAACTGTAACAGCTCTTGATCTACAAAAAAGACATGGTTTAGTTAAAGCTATTACCACCACAACTAGAGAAAAAAGGATTGGTGAAACCGATGGTGTAGAGTACTTTTTTATATCAAAAGAAGAATTTTTAAAAAGACTCAAAGAAAACAAATTTGTTGAACATTCAATTTATAACAACAATTATTATGGATGTGGGGTAGACCAGGTTAGCGACAATAAGATTGTCGTCTTAGATCCAAATGGTCTACACTCATTTTTAAAGCTTAAAGACAAAAATATCGTTTCATTTTTATTAATTGCAAATGAACAAACACGCAGATCACGTATGGTTGAGCGCGGAGATAAAGAAGAAAATGTCAAACAAAGAATAGAAAATGATATAAAAGACTTTGCATTGGAAAAGATTGGAAAAGTCGACTTTGTTATTAATACTGATAATCGCTCAATTGAAGAAACGAGTGACTTAATTTATAAATTATATCAAGAGAAATTAAAAAAATAGGACATTATATGTCCTATTTTTTAACTTTACCAATAACTTTTAGTTCTTGTTTTAGAACTTTTATTTCGACAGATTTCTTGTCGCCTCTTTCACCATCAAAGCACCAATAATCATCATTTTGTAATGTTATCTTAATCCAATCAACTTTCATTTTCTTTGTTTTAACTTTGAAGAATGCATAATGAAGTAAACCATTGAACAAGCCAGGTTTTGTTATATAAACTTCAGCCATTCCGTCTTTTGCAGAAAAATCAAAATTCACTGGAAAACCACCAACATTTCTACTGTTCATAACCAAAATAAATGGTGTTTTTACCGTAAATTTTTCGTTTTTTGTCTCAATTTCTGCAGTAATAGATTTGCGCTTAAAAATTTGAGAAAGAGCATAAAAATAATATGCTAAACGTCCTAAAACTTTTTTATATCCTCTTCGAACAACGTAAGAAATATCAGAGAAGGCACCAGCTGCACAGACAAAGTTAAAATATTCATTATTTACCTTACATACATCGACATAGTCGATAATACCAGCTTTTAAAACTTTTAAAGCTTGTCTTGGTCTTCCTCTTACTCCGAAAGCTTTTCCGGCATCATTTACAGTTCCTGTTGGTATGTAGCCTAAAATAGGTCGTTTATCTTTATCAATCGACATTAAAACTGTAACAGCATATTTTAGTGTTCCGTCTCCACCAGCAACTATTAAAATATCGTAAATTCCAGGGGATTTTCGTATTTTTTCCCCAAAATCTTCAAGACTATCGGTCTTTATAATGTCTATATTTGAGTATATCTCACGTAACTTAGAATTTAGTCTCTCAACTTTTCGTTTGGATTTTGAAATTCCCGTTTTGTCAGAATAAAGATATAAAACTTTCATATTAGTTTTGTTTAACCACAATCATAGTAGTGTCTGGACTAACAACTACCTTTTCTTTTTTGTTAATGCTCTTATTAAAGAACTCAACATCTGTAAAATCAACTTTGACATCTTCTGGAGTATCAGCAAGAGTTAAAGCATTTGTGACAGTCGATAATACTTTGCCAGTAACATTTATAACACCTGCCACAGCACCAGTGACAGCCCCAAGAATCGATAACCTTTTCTTTTCACCTATAAATCCAATTGGAAGATATTCGTGTTCACTTGAAGAATATAAAGCAGAGATTAAATCTCCTTTTGAACTAAACTCATATTTTTCTTCTTTGAAGTCAATTAATTCTTTTGCTTGTCTAATCTCAAAGGTTATGGAGGCATGGGACTCAGGATTTAATAAATCCTCATAAAGTTTATGCGATTCTTCATGGCAAAGAAGTTGGCACATATAAACTGCAACCATTTGGTTAGCAATAATAACGCCAGAGATATTTAATGCTTCTAATGCGAATCTATTTGATGGATCAAAAATCTCTGCAAATATTTCGACGTTTTTTGATACTTCTTTATTTGCTTTAATTTTAATTAAAGATAAGAAGACGTTGCTATCAATATTTTCTTCTAAGGCATTGTTATCTGAAAGAATTAAAATCTTCTTTTTGCCTTGAGTCTTAGAGATGTCTTCTATAAGTTCGTCTACATTAAAATCAATTGGAAGAATCTTAAGATTAACTTTACCTTCTTTTTCTTCATTGTGCTTGCTTACAGCAGTTTTAATAGCACTACTTCTATCATTTTCACCTAATACGTAAAGAGTAAATGAATTCTTAGCAATATTCTTTTTAAATGGAACAGTCACATTTCTTTTCTTTGTAAATAAAGATCTTCTAACATCGAATTCTTTTTCGGCATTAATAAATAAGAGTTCTTTATCATCTTCAGTCCTATATCTAAACGATGGTAAACAAGAACTATATTTAGTTAAAGCTTCCTCAACAGAGTATGGTCTATCAACAGCATAGAAAGAACCATTTCTAAAAGAAAGAAGTGAATAATATAAATTTGGATAATCTGCATTAATAGCGGACTTTGCTAAAACATGACCAACAATTGTGTTTCTTGAAAAAATCGAAATTTTAGCATGTTCAAGTTCCACCGATGTTTTCATTAATTCGTGAATGTTTTTAGTAACTTCTTGGTCATCAGTTTCAATAACGATATTTGCAGTCTTAGTAATTGCAATAACGCTCATTAAAATTTTAAAAGACATTGAGTCATTTTGTTCAGATGCATTTAACCAAGATGATGCACCTAAAATGGCTATTGCTTCAGCCTTATCAATATTAATTTCTTTTAATACTTTTCTTGAAGATGGGTTTCCATTTTTAACAAAGATTTTTAAGTGTTTTTTACTTGTTCCTGTTTCTAAAAACAGATTATCAATTTCGTCTTGAATTTCACCTCTATCTTTTTGGGACAAAATGACAATACTTTTATCTCCTCTTATAAAGCTTAATTCTCTAACAAGATTTGGACCTACCGCAGACCATTCTAAAATGACATAATGATGTTTAAGTTTTAACTTTCCAAGATTATGAATTCGATGGTCAAACATACTTTGTAAAATTGATGTTGCAAGACCGATTAGAGCGCCTGAGAAGGTAATCATTTGAAGAATCGAAAGTATAATCTTCATAATAATTACTGATGTAGGTGCTTGGTTATAAATACCACCGTTATTCATAGTGAAGACAACGCAATATTCTAGGTTCTTCAGATATGAATTCCAGTCAATCGCCATTGTTACGCCGCTATCAGTTATTCCGTTCATTAAATAAGTCATAATTAAAGCAGCGATTCCTACAAGAATTACGTTGTAAATAATCAAAATGTTAAATATTACGAAATATGGATGAGAATAATAAAATGTTTTTAATTTTGATGAGTGCTTTCTTCTAAACATATAAAACCCTTCTTATTAAAAATAACTTGCACTTATATGATAACACAAAATTAAGTAAAAATTATTTAATTAAAGCGTCAAGTTTCAAATTGCCTAAATAAATATTTTTAATAATATCGTAAATTATTACGGTGCCCCAAGAATCAATCTTGCAATAAGCCAAAGCTTCTGCCAAAAGATCTTTGGTAGATAAACCGTCTGAATAATCACCTAGATGCGCTCTTACGAGCAAAGATTTATACAAATCTAGACAAATGCCACCATTATAAACAAGACATTTGTCGTCTTTGTGATAATCAAGAGAATAAGCCAAATCAAAAGGAAGTATCTTTTTATAGTATTCGAGAACATCTTTATCAGCACCTAACGTTGGTTGAACAACCTTTAATGAAGCACGTCCATTAAAGTCTCTTCCATAAATTGATCCGGAAGTGAAAAAGTCCAGTAAATCCACTACATTTTCATTAAAATTAGCGACAAATCTGAGTAAATCTAAATCCGCTTTACCAACAAAATCTCTGCCAAATTCTCTCATTCTTCCTTGTTCAAACGACTTATTAAAAACGACGACTTTGTAGTTTTTCGCATAAGGATCTATTCCAACAGACTCAAGTTGTGTTTTTAAAGTGGTATAAAGTGGAATGCTTGGGTTTTCATAACCTGATTCATCAGGATTTGCAATAAATTCAAAATGGTTAACTCCTCCACCAACTCCTTTTGCAAAATCGTGTTTAGATAAGTCGTAACCCTTCTTACAAATATGCATTGAATATTGCGAAACAAGCTGTTTCCAAGGGCCAACATGTTCTACTAAAGGAATTGGGTATTGGAAAGACTCAAAATCAAAGAAAATTAAATAATCTGTTTCATCATTTAAATACTGTTTTAAAAGGATACTTTTTATTTTTGATATATCGATGATATATTTTTCCGATATTTCTCCTTTTTGGTATCTAATTTGGGTGTAGGCATTATAACGTTTCCCGTCGCTATTAAATTCATGGAAATCATAAGCTTCAGGGCTGGCAATATCGCTTATTTTATCAATGCCATCTTCTAGAAGCCTTTTTGTACGTTTATGGTAACCACCTTGAATTCCCCAACGAGTTAATTTAAATACTGAATTAGGTCCCTCTGCTTCTTCTCCGAAGCACATTGAAATAAATGGGCAAACTGGACCTTTGCAACAAAAATATGTTTTATGAGGTACTATTCCGCTTTGCTTAGCAATTTGTCTAATCTCAAAAATAATATTTTCAATTAATAAATCATCCTGAACATGACCTGTTTTATCTTTGGCATAATCTTCGGAATCAAAATATTCCACAAGTGTTTTAGTGCCGTCTTTCAAATCGATTGTATTCTTTAGAATAAATAAGTCATTTAATTCTTCATCTGCGGTTGGATAAGTATGCTTTTTAATTTCAAATTCTCTATTCGTGAACATGAAAGCAACACTTTTAATATTCATTCCAGCACTTGTATAAACATGATATTGAAATAAAGCATCGTATAAATACTTCCCAACAATATCTCTATCGAAAGTCTCACCTGTTTTCTTATCAATACTTTTTCTAAATACTGTATTACTTCCTTTAACTTCTACCATTGAGAAAGAACCATCATCATTTCTTATTAAAACGTCAGCTCTTGCTCTTAAATCAACATGCTCTATTTGTGGCTCAAAAAGAACTTTCTTAGATGTATCTGCTAAAGCAGATTGAGTCATTTGAACCATTGCTTCTTGGTTAATAAATTCACTGCCATCAGCATTTACATCGCAGCGAACACAGTTTTCTTTTCCATAAATATTCTCAAAATATGTTCTAGATATTTTAGAAACAATTTGATCATCATTATATTTTTCAATTAGCTCTTCGACTTTATTTTTCTTCTGATGTTTATCGAAATATTTAATTTTGTTCTTTAAGTGAGGATAATCACGAAGCACTTGAGGTAAATCAAAAATTAGGTCTTTTTCTCCACCTTCTTCATTAGTGTCTCCTTGTTCTTGGGACTCTAGAATCAATTCTTGATATTTTTCTCTATTCGCAGCAGACTTCTCTAAAAGCTGAACTAGAGATTTATCTTCTAATTCTAAAGATGCAAGATAAGGACATCTTTTTGCGACGTAGTCTTTGATAACTGTTTTAGTAATCATGTTTCAATATATTGTACTATCTTGTATTTAAAATACAATTTGAATAAATATTTATTCTACTATTTAATAAAAAAACTCTCACAGAGTGAGAGAAATTTTACTTTTGGTGACGCGTCTGATAATCGAAGGCGAACACTGGTTAATAAAATAAGACAAAATCCTTAATCTAATTCAATTTTATCTATAATTTTGTATCTCCACAAATAGGGATTTTGTCAAATTTTTCATGCCGTTACTATCTAAACACCTCTTTATTATGTCGAATAGAATTTGCTGATTATTTACACTTTGCGCAAAACTAAAATATTTTTAAATAAACTCAATGTGTCATGATAATTTAATATCTACCTTATTTAAAAGAAAATCCTCTATATTTAAATGAGTTATCCCATTATGAGAAGTATCAATTTTATCTAAAGACATGACATAACGTGGACTACCATCTTTTATGGAGTCAAAAGCATCGTATTCTCTATCAAAAGCAGATTTCTTTTCGTCTGGACCTTTTTCTTTTGTTAAATAATAAGCGACTTGTATATAACAATGCTTGCCACCTTGTTCGGCAACAAAATCAATTTCGCCATTATATTTTTTACCAACAGAAACTTCATATCCTCTTGATATTAATTCATTACATATTATGTTTTCCAGAAAGAAAGTTGACAAATAAGCACTAGAGTTACTTTGAATAATACGCATGCCGTTATCTAATGCATAATATTTAGGCAACATTTTTAGTTTTCTTTTCCCTTTGATCGAATATCTATCTATTCGTTGGATCAAAAAAGCTTTTTCCATTAATTCTAAATACGTTCTTATCGTGTTCGCGGTGATATTCAAATCCCCTTTTTCTTTATGCAAATATTCCTCTATTGAAGAAGGGGAAAATTCTTGACCGGCAGTCGCTAAAACATAAGATGATATCGTTTTGAATTTATTTTTATCCAAATTGCTTTTCTTTTTGTCTCTTCTAGACATATTTATGATATCTTTTTCGATTGTATCTAAATATAGCTGATTTAAATATTGTCGAAGTTGCAATTCATCAGCAAAATCAAATCTTTGCGGGAATCCACCCCACTTTAAATAATTTCTTTCAAAAAAATCATTCGGAATTTCTTTTCCTAGCGAAACCAAATAATCCAATGATTCTTTATAAGTGAATGGTCTTACGTAAAATTCTAAATATCTTCCGGTTAATAAGCTCGCGAGACTTCCTTTTAATAAGTTGCTATTACTACCAGTGATAAAGATTGAACAATTTAATGTTGCTTTAAATGATGCAATCACCTTCTCAAACTCATCCACATGTTGTATCTCATCAAACATTAAATAATACTTATTTTTATCTTTAACCAGATTGTTAACATACGAATTAAGCATACGATAGTCAAGTAATTCTTCAAATGAAACATCTTCAAAATTAATATAAATCACATGATCATCATTAATTCCTAAAGAATAAAGCTCATTTCTTATCATTTTAAGAATTTCGCTTTTGCCAGATCTTCTCGGCCCTAAAATAACCTTAATAAGATTATTATCATAAAGAGGACGTAGTTTTTTTAAATAATTTTCACGTTTAATAATCATATTTCTAATATAACACACTTTGAGTAAATTTCAATTTTTTTTAAAAAAACTAAAAGTGTCCTTATTATTCATAAAATACGGCAATTTTCGAAGGTAAAAAATAAAAAACCAACATTAAATAGTTGGTATTTTTTTACTTTGGTGACCCCACCGGGAATCGAACCCGGGATTCAACCTTGAGAGGGTTGCGTCTTAGCCGCTTGACCATAGGGCCATATAATAACAAACAAAAAGTTTGCTATTAGTGAAGAGATTTTAATGCACGATCAATTCTTCTGTCAACTTCGTCTTTGCCTAAGATAACAAGAACGTCGTGAAGATTTGGAGAATTCTTTCTATTTGTGACTGCTAATCTAATGATTTCAGCGACATCTCCAACGTGTCCAAAATAAGCTTCTGGATTTTGTTTAAAGATTTTTCCAGATTCTGCAAATTTATGTCTAACACCAAGTTCTTTAACTGTTGAGAACCAAACATCATTTCCTAAGGAATAATCATTTGATTCTTTGAAATCTTCAAGAACTTCTTTAACAACTGATGTTGGAATATTAGGATTGAACGATAAACCAACTTCATTAAATTCTTTTTCATTATCTTCCTTATAAAATAAGGAAAGAATAGGATATACATCTTTATAGCAAGCATAATCTTTTCTTGCTTTTTCTCCACCTCTTTCAATATTTAAAGCGGCAATTGATGTTTCTTTATAAGCTTCAAGTCTTTCTTTAAAAGTACCTGTTGCCCATTCATGGACACGATTATAAACTTCTTCTGCAGACATTTGAGCAATGATTTCTTTTGAGAAGAAATTTAATTTATCTTGATCAAACAAAACTCCATCAAGAGACATCTTATCGAACGAGAATTTGAAATCATCTAAATTATATGAATGATTTTCAGCAGTCCATTCTTCAAAATTAGAGTTTGCAATGCTCATTAAATAAACGAGTAAAGCTTCTTTTGGGAAACCTTCTTCAATAAAATGAGAAACTGATGCTTCTGGATCTTTTCTCTTAGAAAGTTTACGTTTATTTCCATTATCAAGCTTCATGATAACTGGTAAATGAGCATATTTTGGACGTTTAAATCCAAGTGTATCAAATAACTCTAAGTGGATTGGCGCGGATGAAATCCATTCTTCACCACGAATAACTGTTGTTGTATGCATAAAATGATCATCAACAGCGTGGGCAAAATGGTATGTTGGAAGACCATCACTCTTTAAAATGACAATATCCATATCATTTTCGGCAATCGAAATATCTCCACGAACTTCATCATGGAAAGTAATTTTATTGTTGTGATTACCCATTGATTTAAAGCGAATAACATAAGGTTCTCCAGCTTCAATTCTTTCAATTGCTTCATCTGGTGTATTTGTTCTACAAATCGCATAATCACCATAATATCCAGGAATTTCTTTCATTGCTTCTTGGATTTGACGGGTTTCTTCAAGTTGTTCAGCAGAGCAGAAACATGGATATGCTCTACCTTGTTTCATAAGTTCTTTAATACAAACTTTATAAATATAAGCACGTTCACTTTGTTTATATGGTCCATATTCACCTACGTCATGACCTAAATAACCTTCTTTAGGATCAATTCCAAAATAGGCAAGTTGACGAACGAGTTCGTCACCACTTCCTTCTACTTCCCTTTTAGTGTCTGTATCTTCAAGGCGAAGATAAAATACACCTTTTGTATCTTTAGCGACTTTATGAGCGACTAAACTAGTAAAAAGAGATCCCAAATGTAAAAACCCAGTTGGAGATGGAGCAAAACGAGTAACCTCTGCTCCTTCAGGTAATTTTCTTGCAGGATATTTTGCTTCTAAATCTGCAATTGTTTCATTAATTTCTGGGAATATATAATTTGCTAAATCGACGTATGTTTTCATAAATTTTAATTTTAACTTGAAGTATTATAACACCTTTTATATAATAATCACGCTGAATTGCAGCTGTAGTTCAGTGGTAGAACACCACCTTGCCAAGGTGGCTATACGGGTCCGATTCCCGCCAGCTGCTCCATTGCTAACTGAATCCACTTTGTGGATTTTTTTATTGTTTATCTTCTTCGTTACTCTCCTTATTATTCTCTTCATTAGATAATTCCTTTTTAGTCTGTTCAAGAATATCTTTGATCTTACCTAAATCTTCTTCAGAAATATCTATTTTTTCTTTATATTTTTCAAATAATTGTAAAGTTAATCTAACATTTGCTTTCTCAAAATCATTTGCAAGAGAAATATAAATGATGTCTTGCATTTTACTAATGTAATTAAATAGCGGAATCGAAACGATAAACATTAGAGCAATTGAAATAACTGCAGCTTGATAAGCATCAATATTCTTTAATACAAAGAAAGATAAAACTACTCCGCCACCACCAGCAAGAATAAGTAATAATTGATAAAACCAAGCGAATTTAATATAGGATTTAATGAGTTCACCTCTATGCTCTCTTCTAAATGTTTTATAAACATAAGAAACTTGAGCGGCAGGAAGAGGAGGTTTTCTAAATAAATTTCTTCTTATTTTCAATGAATGTTTACCAATATGTTGGATAAAGAAAAAAGATGCGAAAACCAAAGAAATTACAGTCGCAAGGAATGTAAATCTAACCATCGTTTCGTTGGTTGAAATGAATTTATAATATTCATCAAAAACCGCAGTATAATCTGTGCTAGTTACTAATTTTTCTGCTAAAGCAGAATAACCAGGAATTTTGCTAAATATTGTTGCATCAAAAATAAATATAAGAACCATCTCACTTCCAACGTAGGCAGCAAATGATTTTAATAAACCTAAAAGCAATCTATAACTACCAAAGAAAAGATTTGTGAAATAGACTTTGTACATTCTAAAGAAAGAGAAGTCTTCCCCATGTTTTGAATCTTTTCCGATGCAAACACTAGTGTATGCAAAGTAAGAAGGAGCAATAACAAAAGGTACCGTTATTAAAAGTGAAAACGGAAGAACATAAGCAATCATTAACGAAACAAGCGTAAACATGATGAAGAAAAATAGATGCATTGGTATGCCTCTTCGAGATTTTAGTGTTTCGTATACAATAAAACGAAAATCTATCTCGTCATTTTTCTTCGTTTCTACTTTTGATTTTTTCATATTGTTCGTAAATTTGTTCTTGCTTGAATGATCCTATTTGCTCTCTTTCCAAGGATGAAATGGTTTTGCTAAGTGATGCATAGTGAACAATCATCTTATTGCTATTTTTATAGCCGTTAACACTAATATCACACTCATTTGGAATTAAACAAATGGATATGATTGGATCGCTAGAAATTCCTAAAATTCCTGCAAAATCCTGTATATTTTTGTCAGAAACCTTATTTAAATTATCAAGATAATGACTCTTTTTAGTAATGTTGTTGAAGTAAACCCAGGAGTTATCATTTACTTCACCAGAGACAAAACCTTTAAGCATCAAATCAGAAATAAGATAAATGTATTTTCTTCCAAATATGACATGATTAACTTTTAGCTTTTCTCTTTCGTTATTAAGAAGATGCAAATCTAGAATCGATAAGAGATGCTTTCTTTTAGAAATACGTCCAACTTTTTTAAAGCAATACTTAGTATATGTCTCGCTTGTCATTGTTCTTAAATAAGTAAAAAAAACAATGAATGCGATAAGAAAAACAATTAGTAAACTAAGTAATGCAATAAACATGTTTATTCTGCGTATTTTTCAGCAACTTCAATAGCAGAATCAATCATGTTACGAAGTCCTGTTTGTCTTTGTTCAGGTGTAAGTCTACCTTCTTTTATGAAATGATCAGTAACAGTTAACATGGTCAATGCTTTTTTGCCAAGATATTCAGCATTTACATATAAAGCATATGATTCCATTTCAACTGCTAATACACCACGTTTTGCATATTCTTTCCAAATATCTTTTTTGAAATCATAAAAGACGTCTGCTGCAAAAACCATTCCGACGTGGAAAGGATAACCCTTCTTTGTTAATACCTCTTTAGCAGTTTCAACTAATTCACTAGACGCTTTAGGGCAATAGGAAACATCATGTCCAAGTTGAGCGCCATAATTTGAATCAGTACAGGTAGATTCACCAATAATAACATCAAAGAAATTAACAAAGTCTTGGTAAGAACCACAGGTTCCAACTCTAATAATTACGTCAACATCATATTCGGTAAATAATTCAAATGAGTAAATACCAATTGATGGATTACCCATACCATGAGACATTACTGAAATTCTTTTGTTATTTTTGGTTAATCCAGTAAAACAAAATTGACCTCTAACTTTATTTACAAGTTTGACATCGTGTAAAAAGTTTTCAACGATCCATTTCGCACGATTTGGATCACCAGGCATTAAAACTACCTTTGCTATTTCGCCTTTTTTGGCTTCGTTATGTGGTGTTGGCATATTTTTCCTCCTAATTAATCAAATATGACCTTTTTGTTCTTGTAGGCATCAATTATGATGTCTAATTCTTCCTTTGTAAGTTTTCGACTCATTTCAGGAAGTTTATCAATATCAAAGAATTGAACTTCTGTAATTTCGTGACAATGTTTTGAGAAATCCTCATCTTTAATAGTTCCTTCAAATATTAAGACATATTCTGGAACTGATTTATTTGTCTTATGTGGAAGTCTATCAATTACTCCGATAAGACGAGTAATTTCTGGTTCCACTCCTGTTTCTTGTACAACTTCGTTGTATGCAGCAGTTTTTGGTGAGTCATACAACTCAGCCCAACCGCCTGGAAATGACCAAAGTCCAGAGTTAGCTTCTCTTACAAGAAGGATTTTGTTATTTGAACCAATTAAGGTTCTTACAGAGATATTTGGAGTTGGATAAACTTCTTTTGTAAACATTGAAGGTTTATCAAACTTTACCTCCATAAACTTTTCGAGCATTTCTCTAGAAATCTCGTTAAGCTCTTTGTAGTTATCAATTGCGTAAGGATCTTTTGAATAAGTAAGTCCTATTTTTGCAATTGAATGAACTTTGACAATAAAATCGTAAAATTCTTCGTATTTCATTATTGAGAAATATCCTCAACGTATGCAGCAAGAACAGAGGTGATTTCGTCACATTGTTCTTGAGTTGGTGCTTCGCACATAACTCTAATTTTTGGTTCTGTTCCAGAAGGACGAACTAAAATTCTGCCGTTTCCCCTAAGGGAATCTTCAATCTCTTTAATTTTTGCTTTAAATCCTTCATTAGATAAAACGGCTTCTTTATTTGTGACCACAACATTCTTTAAGCTTTGTGGATAAATCTTTAAGTTTTTAACAAGTTCTTGAAGTGATTTGCCTTCTCTAGCAATAACATTTAAGGTGTGAATCATCGTTAAAACACCATCGCCAGTATTTAAATCATCAAGGAAAATGATGTGACCTGATTGCTCACCACCAATTGATAAACCGTTGGCTTTCATATCCATTTGAACATATTTATCCCCAACTGCTGTTTCGTGATAATCAAGACCTTCAGCAACCAATGCTTTCTTAAGCCCTAGGTTGCTCATAACAGTAATAACTACCGTATTTCCTGATAATTTTCCGTTTTTTCTTAAATTAATAGCGTTTAAATAAATGAGTTGATCACCATCGACAACAACTCCATCATTTGTCATTGCTAAACATCTATCAGCATCACCATCAAAGGCGAATGCGACATCATATCCACCAGCTTTAACAGACTCAGCATTATTTTCGATTTTAGTTGAACCGCAATGATCATTAATATTTAAACCATTAGGTTCATGAGCCACTACAGTGTATTTAACACCAAGTCTTTTTAAAACTTCTGGTGCAATATTAGATGAAGAACCATTTGAACAATCTATGTAAACTTTTAAGTTTTTAACTTTTGGATCAGCTTTAGAAACTAAAAAGTCAATGTATTCGCTAAGTAATTCATCGCAAGGAACGTAGCGACCAATTTCGTCATTAGTTTTAAGTGGAAGATTGTCCAAAGGATTATCAATATATTCTTCAATTTTTTCTTCAATCTCAGCTTCTAATTTTTCACCTTCAGCATTAAAAACTTTAATTCCGTTATCATAGTAAGGGTTATGGGAAGCGGAAATCATAACTCCGTAATCAAAACCATGTTTTCTTACTAAATAAGAAACTGATGGAGTGGTCGATACTCCAATATCGTAAACATCAGAGCCACTCGAAACAACGCCAACGCCAACAGCATCACCTAAAAGTTTTCCGGAGATACGAGTATCTCTGGCAATAAGGATTTTATTCTTTTTTCCATCAGGATATTGACCAATATAACGACCAATTCTATAAGCTAAAGAGCCTGTGATTTGTTGGCCAGCAATTCCACGAGCTCCGTCTGTTCCAAAATATTTTCCCATATTATTTTTCCTCTACTTGTGTTTTTTCTTCGGCGAATAAGTATTCTTCTAGTGTCCTTAAGAATGAATCAGGAGCAACACTTATAAGTTCGCCATGATATGCTAATGATACTCTACCTGTTTCTTCAGAAACAATTACTGTAACAGAGTCGGTAATTTCAGAAATACCAATAGCAGCTCTATGTCTTGAACCAAACTTACCAGTTAAAGGTTTTGTTGTAGGAGTGTAATAAACTGAAGCTGCTAAAATTAAATCTCTTCTAATAACAACAGCACCATCATGGAGTCTAGTTCCAGGATAGAAAATTGTTGTAAGAAGTTCTGGAGTGATAGGAGCATTTAAAATTGTTCCACTTTTAACAACCTCAGAAAGAGGAACATTTTTCTCAAAAGTAATAAGCGCACCAGTTTTTGTTCTAGATAAAGTTTCTACTGCTATAGCGATTCTTTGACAAACAGCGTGTCTATCATAAACTTTTTGGGCAGCACCATTTTTATTCTTTTGGAAAATTGAAGTAAAGATTTCTTTGAAATCAAGTTGTTTTTGCGTAATTGTGATTATTAAGAATGCTGTTAATAAAACAAGCATGATAGCCCACAAGAATGTAAGGCCAAAAAACCATGCAATAATGCTAATACAACCAGCAGCAATACCACCAATTAAGTATGGTAATTTTTTCATCGAATGAACGATGATAACTAGCATAAAAGCAATGACAATAATTGATAAAGCAAGCTCCACCCATAAAGCTGCCGATTTAAATTGCCATATATTCTTTATCGGTTCGTACATAGGTATTTCTCCTTTAAAAAGCAATTAGAATTATAGCAAAACTTATTTATTAAATAAACAAATCTATATTACTTAATTAGAGATGTAAAAGAAAAAGGCCATAGGCCTTTCTCTATTTAATTTTGGATAAATCTAATGATTTAAGAATATGTTTGAGAGGAATCATAACTTTATGGATATTACCTTCTTCAAACGGATTTCTTAAATGTGCTTTTCCAAGCAATGTAACGAATGGATAACGACCACCGAGTTTACATAATTTAACGTATTTTTTCCATGCTTTTTCGCGGTTTTTGTTCATTTCAACACAGAATTGGAAGGCACAAACTTGAGCTAATGTGTAGTCGATATAATAGAATGGAGAACCAAAGATATGGCTTTGTCTTAACCACCATCCACCTTTTGAACAGATTTTTTGTTCTGGATCATATTTCTTTTGTGGGGTATAACGAGATTCAATTTCTTTATACGCAGCACATCTTTCATCGTGAGTTGCTGTTGGATGTTCATAAACCCAATGTTGGAATTCATCAATAGTAATTCCATACGGTAAAAATTCAATTGAATCTGTTAAATGGGAATAACGATATTTTTCAGCATCTTCCTCAAAGAAAAGTTCCATCCATGGCCAGGCAAAAAATTCCATAGACATAGAATGAATTTCACAAGATTCTAATGTTGGCGAACGGAAATCACCTGGTTTAATATTTCTTGATAAATAGCCTTGGAATGCATGACCCACTTCGTGAGTTAATACATTAACATCATGTTCAGTTCCATTAAAGTTTGCAAAAATGAATGGGAATTTTTGAATTGGAAGGAAAGTCATGTAACCACCAGGTTGTTTACCAGGTTTTGCTTCTAAATCAAGTAAGTGATGATCTTTCATTAATGCGAAAAATTCACCAGTTTCTTTTGACATTTCGTTGTACATTTTTGTCGCTTTTTCGACTAATTGTTTTGCGTCTCCTTTTGGAGTTGGGTTGCCAGTTAAAAATGACAAATTATAGTCGTAAGTTTTCATATCTTTAAACGGAATTCCAATACGAGCAGCTTGTTCTTTATATAACTTTTGAGCAACAGGTACGACTTCTTCAGCAATTTGCTTACGATAAGCTGCTACCATCTTGGCATCATAATCAACTCTACCGAGGCTTAAATAACCAAGTTCTATAAAGTTTTTAAAGCCAAGTTTTTTAGCGGCTTGATCACGTAAAAGTACCAATTTCCCGTAAATTTCTCCAATTTCTTGTTCGTGAGCTTGGAAAAATTTATCGACAGAAATAGAAGCTTCTCTACGAGTTTCTCTATCTTTAGAAGTTGAGAATTTACCCATTTGTGGAAGATTATAAACCCCTCCTCTAAATTCAATTTGAGCACCGCCCATAACTCTATCGTATTGACTTGAAAGTTTATTAATTTCAACTAATTCAGGAATAATTTTTTCATCAAATGATTTGAGAGAGTTTTCAATCATTTGGAAATAATATGGAGTTAATTTTTCTTCTAAATATTTTCTACATGGATGTTTAACCAAAATCTTATTGAATTTGTTAATTTCGTTAGAAATGAATGGAGAAATCTCATCCATGTGATCTTGAAGTTTTGAAATATATTTATCAGTTGTGTTTAATGTATAACGAATCGAAATAACCGTAGCGTTATTTTCGTACTTATCCATATATTTCTCTAATGCACGAATAACTTTAAGTGCTTCTACTGGGTCTTTAGTGCTCTCGAGCGACTTACAGAACCCTTCTAATTTTTCTTGAATCTTACTAAGCGATACTTTTTTAGGCTTAATATCTTCAAATTTAATTTTTTTATCCATCTTGTCTACCTCCTTTTAATGGAACAATTACCAAACAAAACTACCATAATTAAGACACATTTCTTGCCATAAATCTAATTTAGATGCTTCAGCATAATATGTGTCAGTGTAGTCTAATTCACCAACTTGAAGTTGGTCTTTTTTATCAGATGAAGCTTTTTCAGGAAAAAATGCATTTAATCCACAAGGCTCAACTGAATATCCAGAACAATTATTTTTATAAATAACTAATTTATCTAAAGAAGAGATTGCGGAATCAACAGTGTAATCATAGATTGAATTGAAATTGTTTAAAAGTGACTTAAAGTCGCATAAACCAAATACACTTTCGCCAAAACTATTGTATGAATATTTGAATGCATTTTTTGCTTTATTATAAGCATTTGAGTCTGTGCCAAGAGCTTCGCAAAACATATTAAAATTTTCGATGAATTCATCCATTTTAGATAAATCTAAAACTGATAAAGTTTGATAGCAATATTCGTCATACTTATTTTCTATTGCAGGATGATTTTCGTTAATAAATGAATCAACAATATCTTTAAGCAAAACATCTGTGGTCACGCTCGGATTTTGAGCAACTAAATTTAAGTAATGATCATGATCCCAGCCAGTTCCGTTTTCAAGTTCTTGTGAAGCAACCATATAATCAAAAAAGTCAGCATTTACAGATGCTAAATCGGCGCATTGCATTAAGCAACAGTCATAGCCAACCCAAGTAAACTTGTCTTTGTTTGAATTTTTTAATGCGTTTTTAAAACTTTTAGACATTTCGGCAGAATTTAATGTGTTAGCGTAGCCATAATCATCCAAATAATTATCGTCATAGGCACAACCAGCAAGTCCTCCACCATGACCTGAAAAAATTAAACCCATTTGATCAGCCTCGTAATCTTCTAAAGCCCAGTCTAAGTAATCAGTTAAGGCTAAATCAGTTGCAAGTTTATTAGTGGATAAAGTCTCAATGAGAGTAAGCTTATTTGTCGAATTATTAACTTCCCATCTTTGGATTTTAGAACCAGAAATTTGGGTAGCACCTTCTAAATATGAGGATTCTAAACACCATTTTTCAGCGCCACCAGTTTGAATAATAATTCTTACTGAATCTGGAATATTTTTGACACTTAAAATTTCTTTTATATCTCTAGATATTAGCCCAACTTTTCTTTTTGATTCAGTGCTTTTTTCTGGATCATATTCTAAAGTTGAACCCGCCATATAATACATTAATGTGTAGTCATAATGAGGTTTAGTTTGATCAACAACATTTACAGTGACTGTTTCAGTTATTTTAGTGTTGGTTTTTAAAGTTATTGTAATCTTTGCAGTGCCAACCTTAAGTCCTTTAACAACACCTTTTGTTGAAACTGTTGCAACTTTTGTGTTTGAACTTTTATAGATAAAAGCAGGTTTCGTAACCGAAGAATTCAAAAGTTCAGGATTTAAAGATTTTTCTGTCTTAGATTGTAAATTTATTTTTAAAGTTTGAATTACTTCAATATAAGGTGGATCTACCTCAATTGTTTCATTATTAAAAAGCGAACATGAACCTAAAGACATAGCACATGTAATTGACGATAGAAGAATGAGTAATTTTGTCTTTTTCATAATTTCGTAATAACAATTATACTTGTTTTAATTAAATATAATTAGCACTTTTTATATAAGATTATTAAAACAAGAAAAAGTGAGCAATTATTCAAGCTCACTTTTTGATCAAATTAAGACGTCGTTATATTTATCTAGAAGCTTAATTAATCTTGGTCTACAACCTTCAAGTCTAAATAGTTTTTCTGGTTCATTCATGTAGCTCCACCACATCATATGGATGTAAGCCACAATTCTAATTTTATCCAAGATAACTTCATCAAATTTACCAAAATATTTTTCAATAATTGTGTGGAATAACTTAATTCCTGTTTCGTCACTAATTCCGAAGAATTTTAATGAGTTTCCTGGTTCATCTTCGTTAAATGCACAATATGGACAATATAATCCGGCAAGTTCAAAAATTGGATGGCCAACAGATAAAGTGTCCATATCAATTAATAAGAGTTCGCCGTTTTGAATCATTATATTTTTGAAATGGCAATCACCATGAATGAATGTTTTCCTATCAGGAATTTCTTCAATCATTTTCATTGCTTTTTCGTAATATTTTGAATCTAGATAAGGTTTTAAAGTTTTAACTTTTTCAATATATGATTTTTTTCTATCTGGAATAATAGGATTCGTACATTCGGTTGTATTAATCTTCTTAAGAAGATTAACATACTTTTCAGTGTATTCAGGGATTTCATCTGGATGATCTGTAAAGATGTCTTTTAAAGAAATGCAATCAAGCATCTCAAAGCGAACACCAAGCTTTCCGTCATCTACTTGAACAATATCAAAAGAAATAGCAGTAGGAATTCCTAAAATAAATGCTTCTTTTGCAAGAGAAAGTTCTCTTTGAATTTGTTGTGGGTCACTAACTCTATTAAAAACTTTAATAATTGTGTCTTTATCAATTCTATAAACGGTTGAAAAATATCCAGAACCAATAACTTCCGCGCCTTTCACTGAGATTTGTCTAATGCGTTTTTTTACGGATAAAATATCAGTAAAACCTGTCATTTGAAGAGTGTCATAAACTTCTAATGAAGCACCTTCAATACAAACATCATTATAAGTTTGCTTAAGTTTAAGCACTAAACGAAGACCGGCGCTTGAAATGTACTCTAAATTATTAAAATCAAGAACTAATGAAGAAAATGTTTTTCCTTTTAAAAGTCCGTCGATTTCATCTTTTACTTGGTCAACATTGGCGGAGTTAAGTGAGCCTTCGAAATAAAGCGTTAATTTATTTTCTTTTAAATCAAAATTCATGTTTAGAGTCCTTTACTTAATTTAAGTTAACTCTCACCATTATTTACTTCTTTGAGAAACACGTGATTTCTTTTTAATAATTAAAAGAGAAAGTAATGATAATGAAGTTAATGAAGTGACGATAACAATTAAAGGAACAAAACCATCGTTGTTAAAGTTGTTAGCAACAATTCTACTTGATGAAAGAATATCATTGTGAACCGAAAGTCTACCAATGAAATCTTCGTATGTTTCTACACCATAACGTTCTAAGACATAGTCATATCTTTGAATTGCTCTAGCAATAGGCTCTGTAACAACGGCTTCATGATCAACATGAGGTTCTCTTCTTAATAAGAATTGAGCCTCACTAGAAAGATCAGAGTAATCTCCCGAATATGAATCTTCCCAGTTTTCTAAATTGTCATCACAATCTACGCTCATAAAATCATTTGACCATTTATCTGCAGCAAGAGCATTAGGGCTTGTAATATAAAGATGTTGAGTGTCTGTATCAAAATAGAATGAATAAGCAGCACCACGATTAACAACAATCTTTCCATCGCTAACTGAGAAGAAACTACTCAAAGAGTAGTGAGTTGAATAACTTGAATAATAGTCTCCATCAAAGAGAATTCTAAATTCATCATTTGTGTTAAGTTCAATGTATTCATTAAAATGTTCAGAGTGACTAGAACCATTGCGTTGATATTCGCTCAAAATGTATTGTTTAGAACCTGTTTCAATACTTGATAATGCACCAGCCCATGTTCCGCCGTCCCAGCCAGTAACACCAATAACACCAAATTCAAAGAATTTTTCATCTTTTCCTTGGTTGTAAACATGGCCTTCACCACTCCAAGCTGGAGTTTCTTCTTCTGGATTGAAACGAACAATTTTCATACCAGTAGGCGTGAAATCTAATTCGTATCTTGCGACTAAAATATTTGGACGATCTTTGTGCTCAAAAGCAAAATCAGACCAACCGTTATGTTCATTTTTATCCCAGTAATAGACTGCAGATTTAGCGTCAGCACCCCATGCAGAAAGTTGAGTTAAATCAAGGAATGTTTCACCTTCAATAGAATCGCCAAATATGGCGCTTTTTCTACCTACATAGTAGTCACAATTTTCGTAAATATCATTAAGACCTTTCCCAGGCTCTTCGGCAATATGCGCCCATTCATTGTTAAAATGTCTAGGACCGATAGCAAAATACCAATCGCCTTCATCCCAAACACTATTAAGTGTTTTTGTTGCGCCTTCAGCAACAGAATCATTGCTCCAAACTTCACTTTGATCGGTAAAAGTTCCGTCCCAAGTAATATTTAAAGTGCCGTTTGCGGCATTACTTTCGCAAAAGAAATAATGAGCAACGTGTTCTCTACCATAAGGTGCGACTCTGCTATCTAAATATCTGGTTGAAGAGGCATATAATGGTTTTTCATCAAATAAGATGAGTAACCAACCTTGCATATCTAAATCACTAGAAGTTACTGTAAAAGTTGCAGTAACGGATCCATCAACATCATCTCTAGTTAATTCATTTCCAGTGCCATAATATTCAGCAGCACTAGTTTCTTCAACTAATTTTCCATTTGCTTTATTTGCAGCTGTTAATGTGAATGCGCCACCAACTAATGCTAGTAAAGGTAGCGTTAATAATGCTTTTCTAAATTTCATTCTTTTGTCCTCCCTATTAAATTTCTTAGCGATTAAAAGAATTAGATTAATTTTAGTATAAAAACTAAAAATAATAAACAAAAATAAACAAAAAAGGCAGTTAGTTAACTGCCAACCATAAGCTTTTTTGGAGCACCAGAGGGGAATCGAACCCCCATAGTCAGCTTGGGAAGCTGATGTTCTACCACTGAACTACTGGTGCATAAAGATTATTATAAAATAAAATCTTAATAAATAAAGTAATAAAACTCCGACATCATTAGATATCGGAGCTTTTTATATTATTAACACAACAAAATTTGGTTTTAATTTCTTACTTTATGATAGAGAAAGTGCAATGGCAGGACGTACTGATTCAGCTTGATACCCGACAGTTTGGTCAGAAATAAGCTGACCATCGCAATAAATAGTCCATGCACGATTTGAAGAAGAACTACAAGGAGTGCGAGTCCAATAATAACCGTTTTGCAGCCAACCAGACGCGAGCGAAACACAAGCACCGCTTGCTCTAGCCCATTCAGTTGTTTTGCATTTTCTTCCACCAATTTTGGTTACAAAATCACTATCACAATAGTCTTTATAACTAGGTAAAAAGACTTTGTCTTGAGTATTATCGCAAACATAAGAATTATTCAAATCATCTGTTGTAGAAGCAGAGTTATCAACCAGCATTGTTTTGATATACCTATCGCCCAATGTAAAAGCAGTATTATAAAAATCGTTATTTAACCAAATTCTTATATCAGAATATTGATAGTTGTTCGCATAATGTCCGTCTTTCAAATTTGTATAAAATTCATTATATCTATAGCAGTCTAACAATAAAGATGAAAGCAAATAATAATATCCATCACCATTTGATGTAACATACCAGGTTATAGGCTCGCACTTAAACCAATATTCATTTCCACTAGAAATCTTATTTCCGTTATCGAAAGTGTATTTAGAATCATATGGAGCGCCAACAACATTAGCATAATATTCATCGCCATAAAGATAATAACCATTCTCCTCAGGACCAGATAGATTCCTCAAATGAGGCCACAGTTCTACGTCAGCTAATTTTTGAGGATATAATCCATAAGTAACTGTTTTTTCATCTAAAGAAAATACTGGAGTTACACCATGTGCCTTGTTCCATTCATCTTGTTCTGATGAAGTCGTAAATCTTGCTTCAAGAGAATAATCATGTGGTGGCATGTTAAAAGTATATGCAATTTCAGTACTAACTCTAACAGCGCCATTATACCAACCTTTGAAAATAAAATTTTCATTCGGATTGGCTACTACAGTAATTGATTCACCTGAATAACCCTCGCCAGAGTCAATATAGGCACTACCTCTAGCGTTATCTCCGCTTGTTACTGATAAGACATATAAATGAGCGGTCCACTTTGCTTCTATAGTGATTTCACCAGTTGTGCCGACGTCAATTGAAAAAACCTGATTATTGTCGTTATCAAACCATCCTTCAAATGAGGAACCGGCCTTTTCGGGATCAGCAAAAGTCACACTATCATTAATTGTATAAGTCGCAGGATTTGATGAATTATTTGTCCCATCATTAAGTAAGTAATTGATTGGATAATTTATAATGTTCCATTTGGCAATATAAGATTCATTACTTGTCCAACGCCACGTCCCAGAATTAGGAACTTTTGTTGAACCATACCAATCTTCGTCATACCAACCATCAAATGAGTAACCAGCTCTAGTTGGTATTGGCAAAGAATAACTATGATCGTATTGAACAACTAAAGTTGTATCAGAAATAATGCCTCCATTTGGATTAAAAGTTATTGTGTATTCATTTCCTTCATTCCAATGGGCTGTTAAAACTAGATTGCCGGTCATTCCAGGTTCAATGGCTTCGACTTGATTATTGCCTTCATCAAACCATCCTAGAAATGTATAACCTCTTCTGTTTGGTTCTTCAAGAGTAAAGGAATCAATTGTTGTATATTCATAAGGATTATCCGTGTCATCTATTCCGTTATTTAATTCATAATCTATTGTATAAACAGTTAACTCCCATATGGCATCTAATGCCATGTCTTCTGTAACAACATGTCCAGCAAAAGACCAGGATTCACCATTATAAGTCCAATCAACAAGATGATATCCTGACTTTACAGGGTCTTTAGGTTTAGAAACTTTTTCTCCATGCAAAATCTTCTGGGAAGGAATAGCTGACCCACCATCAGTATTAAATTTAACTGTATGATAAATTTTATTATCCGGGTTAGACACAGAATCGCAACTGATTAATGTTAGACATGCTAATGCGCCAATTATAGAGAACAAACCGACAACTCTTTTAATTTGCATATACATTATTTTAATAATGCAAAATAATTAAGTCAAATGACTGAAAATTAAAAATAAAAAAATCCAACATCTTGCGATATCGGAAATTCTTACTAAATGGTGGATGCTACAGGGCTCGAACCTGTGACCTTCTGTACGTCAAACAGATGCTCTCCCAGCTGAGCTAAACATCCAAAGCTGAGTTTTCTTCGTGGTGCCGTCAGAGAGAATTGAACTCCCGACCTACCGATTACGAGACGGTTGCTCTACCATCTGAGCTATGACGGCAAAGGGCGAGAATTATATTAAGATATTCACATTTATATTTCAAGAGTTATTTATAAAAACTACCTAACCAACGAAATGTGGGTTACTGGTTGAATAATTACTAGCATTAAAACTCTTAGTCGGATTGGCTTTTAAATATGAATACAAAATATCTCTGTAATTTGGAGGATCTCCAAGAGAATCGTTAAAAACAGTATAACCTTTACTAGCATCAGGGAATCTATCGAATTCTCTATTGCTATTTTGATGCAAAGCAACATAGTCAATAATAGCGCATTTGTAGTAGACTCCGTCTTTACGTACCGGTTCTAAACTTGTGTCTTCTCTATAAGCATAGTTATGCGAAATGTTATAAACTCCATAGGAAGAATTAACATCTAATATGATTATCTGATTATCAAACGGAAAGCATTTATACAAATCACGATATGTAAATACTGAACCAGAAAAACTTGTTCGTGCATAATTGCAACAAGCAAATTGGACTTCAGGAACGGTTTTGTGAACTCTATCATATATAGCTTCATTCATTAATCTTGCTAAAGATACATCATCAAAATTTCCACTAAAATTAGTACTTAAAACCTCGTTTGAAATACTATCAATACTCTCTAAATAAGTATCAACCATATTTTCAATGACAGGATCACAAACAGGATAATATGCGTCATAATATGCCGAATAATATGTATTCACTTGTGTGCTTTCATCAATAATTTCACCGGTTGAAAAATCATAAGACAAAGTCACTTTTCCGGTATTAACACCATTTGAATTCCATTGAACAAACTTTACACCATCCACTGTGTATTCTTGTTTATAATGCTGGTGCCCTCCAAGAACTAAATCAACATAACGTTTTCCAGTATTAGGAGAAATAGCAGTTAAATTATCATTACATGCATCGGAACTTCCTTCATGTGTTGATGCAATAATAACGTCACAATCTTTTTCGTTTCTTAAAAAATCAGAAATCTCTTTAATTCTACCTACATAATTCGCAAAGCGAATTGTACTTACAAGTTGAGAACAAATTGAAGTTATTTGGTCTTCACCAATAACGCCAACAACTCCGACTTTAATACCATTATCTAAAACATAGGTACAATATTGTTTCCCGAGTTGGCTTTGTTGATTATCACCATTTATTCCGCCTTCATAATCAAAAACATTTGCTGCTAAAGCAGGCATATAATCGCCATTGTATTTTCTATTACTATTAGCTTCTAAATGTTCAAGACCCCAGTCAAAATCGTGGTTACCAACTGTTCTAGCGGAAACACCAGCATATGTAAAAACGTCTTGTATTAATGCTCCATAGTTATAATTAGATTCAAGCGAACCTTGCCAAGTATCTCCTTGATCAAAGATTAAAGTATTATCTTCCTGCGATTTTTCTTTATAGAAAGTAGCAATTTGTTTAAGCCCTGTTTCATTTCCTTCTGAACTTGATTGTTTAATAATAGAACCATGAAAATCGTTAAAGGCAAAAACATTAATATTTCCGATACCAGATGTCGGTTTCACAATTTCTTCTTTTGATTTTGAAAATTCATAACCAGAATATTCTTCACCTTCAACTAGTCCACCATAAAATTGACCATTTTTTGTTGGATCAGGATCATCATGTTGCTCATCAACAACATTTACTTGGCAACTATCAGTAAATTGCCCATCTTCAGTTTTTACGGAAATTGTAGTTTGACCTTTTAAATGTCCATGAACAACACCATTACTAATTGTTGCAACTGATTTATTTGAAGAATCCCATGTTACATTCTTGTTTGTAGCATTTGTTGGAAAAACACTATATTGAATAACTTCATCTTTTCCAACTTCTACATCTAATGATGATTTAATAATATTAACACTAGTAACATTGACAATTTCTGGGTCTTTCTCAATAACTGTTACCTGACATTCATCAGTAAATTTACCGTCTTCAGTCGTAATTGCAATTGTTGTGACGCCAACGGAATTGGCATAAACAACTCCATTTGTAACAGAAGCAATATCAGGATCTTCGGTTGACCAAGAAACTTTTTTGTTTGTAGCGTTTTCTGGCCACACTTGATAGTAAAGAGTCTTTGACTCATTCTCTTTTATTTCTATTTCTGACTCAGTTAATTTAACTTCGGTAACTGCGACCTTTTTTTCTGGTTTGTCTTCTTCCTTTTCTTGTTCTTTTTGTCCAGGATTAAAAAGCCCATCCAAAAAATCACAGCTTGATAAGGCAAACATACTTATTAATGGTAGTAGTAACATGCGTTTTTTCATTTGATTAACCCTTTAGACAACAAATATTCTTCTAGAATCTCTGCCGCTCCACCAATTAGTTCTGGACAAGGACGATTTAAAAAGAAAGAGTGGTCTCGTTCTGAAGGTTTTGGATCAGAATGTTTTTCTTTTAAATTTAGCAAAACTCCGCATCTTAAAGAACCATATCTATTTTCAAAAATTTTAAGGATTTCCTGGGTATTTTTGTATAATTCATGCTTTTTCTCGCCCATTTCAGGAGTGTTATAGCCAATAAGATTTCCAAGAATTAAAACCATACCTGTGACAGCACCACAAGTTTCTCTCATTCTTGATATTCCACCTCCAAATGGAGAGGCAATTTTACATAATTCTTTTGCATCAATAGTTAAAACATCTTTAAATGTCATAACCACTGCTTGCGTGCAGTTGTAACCTTCTTTAAAGTAATCAATCGCTATTTGTTTCCTGGCCTTGCTTGTGTTCTGCATATCTTCTTCTACGTTTGGCTCTTTCAAGAAGTTTTGCTTCATATTCGCCAATATATTCCCATAAGACTTCAATAATAAGTTCAATTCCCAATAGAACTACATGAGCATAAGCGTGTTCAAGTAATTCTTCTTGTGTTTTTGCAGTAATAAGTAATATAGAGAAAACAATAACTACAACAGATTCAACAAAGTTGATTGTAGATGTAATAGGATGTTTTTTAATGTGGTCAAAACTCTTTTCGAAGATTTCTTCACTTTCTCTCATGATAGACCACAAAGACCACAATACGCAGACAATTCTAAGTTCTTGATCATTGCCCTCTAGAAAGAAAATCATTATAACGGCAATGAGAACATTGGTGACACCAGCCATCAAGCGAATGCGTTCTTGTTTAATCTTTTTTGTAATAATGGGAATTGTAATTCCTTCAATTCCATAGAAAGCAATTACTGCACCGACTACACCGTTCAGTAACGCTCCATCGTTATTCATTAATGGTTTACCAAAAACAAAAAGTAAGATGCCAGCGGCAATTAAGACAACCATTTTGATGAGACGATAAATCTTCATTTTTCGAAAATTCCTGTTCCTATTATACCACAATAAAGATTTTTTATCTTTCTTGCTATCATAAGTTTAAAAGTTTATGATTATTAGCATGAAAAAATTAAACAAAGAAACAAAAAT
This sequence comes from uncultured Caryophanales bacterium, assembly GCA_946624155.1. Next base: position 33,834 of record CAMORU010000001.1, on the reverse strand, counting down.
CAAACTTATCTATTCTGGCGAATTATTAGTCTTCGCTGTTATATTTTTAGTATTTGGAATACTCAAATTCACAAGTGTAATGGGCTATAACGCGACCAGAACTCTTATTTTTAATATCGTTACATTAGTAGGTGCCGCATGGGGAATAACAGACTTTATTTGGGCTATCTCTTCAAAGAAGAGACAACAAAGAATATCTTTATTAGACAAAATTCTTTTATTGCCACTTGTTATTTTTATGGTCTCTTACGACTTAATTTGTCTTATCGTTAAGCCTGATCCAGCAACTGGCTTCTATTTATATATGCTTGGATCTGCATTTATTTATGTTGCTGTAGTTTATACATTTGAAGCAATCTACCACTTCTATCGTCCTATTCCGGGTCTATTTGATGACGATGAAGAAGAGGACAAAAAAGAAGAAAATTCCCAGGAAAAACCGGAAAATTAGTATGATTTTAGAACAAATTAATCCAGAAATTCTTGCATTATCTAAAAAAGCTGACGTTGATTTAAAAGATATTTTTGAACAAATCGACCGAGTTTGTTTAACAAACTCGAATAGAGTTTTATCAGCTTTTATCGAAAATAAGGTTTCTTACACCGATTTTGCAGATATTAACGGATACGGAAATTATGATTCGGGAAGAGATAAATTGGAGAAAATTTTCGCTGCCGTTTTAGGTACTGAAGACGCATTAGTTAGACCTCAAATTATGAGCGGAACAAATGCTCTTTATTTAACTTTCTCCGCCATGCTTAAGCATGGCGATACCGTCATATCGATAGGTGGAAAACCATATGATTCTTTGCTTGAAATGATTGGCATAATTGGTGAATCATCTCAATCATTAAAAGCAAACGGAATCAAGTATGAAGAGATAGATTTAATTAATTCAGAATTTGATATAAAGAAAATAGTTGAAAGATTATCTAAAAAAGATGTCAAACTTGTCGAAATTCAACGTTCAAGAGGCTACTCAAATAGAAATTCTTTAACAATTAAACAAATTGAAGAAGTCATTAAAGAAATCAGAAAAGTAAATAGTGATGTAATCATTATGGTTGATAACTGCTATGGTGAACTTGTTGAAGAAAGAGAACCAGGACACGTTGGAGCCGACCTAGTTGTTGGATCTTTAATGAAAAACCTTGGCGGAGGCGTTGCTTCAACAGGTGGTTATGTAGCTGGTAGAGCAGATCTTATCCAAATGGTTGCAGAGCGCTTAACGGCGCCTGGAATTGGCAAGGAACAAGGAGCCAATTTTAATCAAAATAATGCGTTTTTTAAGGGGATTTTTATGGCGCCAAGCGCAGTTCGTTCAGCTTTAAAAACAGCGGTTTTTTCCGCATATATGCTTGAAAAACTCGGTTTTAAAAAAGTGTCTCCAAGGTATAACGAATTTAGAACAGACATAATCCAAACAGTTGAGTTAGAAACAAAAGAAAACCTTGTTAAATTCACACAAGGATTACAATCATCTTCTCCAATAGATTCATTTGTTAGAGTAATGCCTGCACCAATGCCTGGCTATCCATTTGATGAAGTGATGGCATCCGGTTCATTTACTCAAGGTTCAACAATTGAATTAAGTGGTGATGCGCCAGTTATTCCTCCTTACACATTATTTATGCAAGGTGGTCTAACTCCGGAATACGGAAAACTAGGAATCATGCTTGCATTAACTAAAATGAAAGGAGAGTAATTACTCTCCTTTTATATTGTTAGGCGCCGTATTGGCCTCCATCAATTCTTATTACTGAATTATTAATATAACTTGCGTCTTCGCTTACTAGAAAACTGACTAATTTAGCAACCTCTTCTGGCTTTCCATATCTTCCTACAAGAATCTTTTCTTGTTCAGATTTTAAGAACTCTTTATCATAACCCTCAAGTTCAGATTCGGTTCCTATAAAACCAGGTGCAATGGCATTTACATTAACGTAAGGTGCAAATTGCATTGCAAGGTCATGAGTTAATGAGATTAAAGCAGCTTTAGATGCATCGTATTCTATGCACATTGGGAAGTAAGTATTGATTCCGTTAGTAGAACTAACGTTTACAATACGTCCCCATTTTTTATCTAACATATGTTTATATACACGACGAGCGACATTGTATGCTCCAACAACATTTACATCTAATGTTTTTCTAAAGTCTTCAGCTTTCTTTTCGCGCCACATATTTGATAAATCAATGGCGGCATTATTAATAAGAACATCTACACCACCAAGTTTAGATTCGATTTCTTTAATCATTTCATCAACTTGGTTTTCTTTAGAAACATCGCACTTAATTGTTAAAGTTTTAACACCATATTTTGCTGAAAGTTCCTTTGCTAAAAGGGTTGCTTCTTTTTCTGATGTTAAATAATTAATGGCTACATCATGATTAGTAGCAGCAAGTTCTTTCGCAATTGCTGCACCAATTCCTTTTGCACCACCAGTGATTAATGCGACCTTTTTCATTATTAAAAAGAGCTTATATTAAGCTCTTGAAGAATATTTACCGTCAGCTGTTGAGACAATAATGTGCTCGCCTTCTTTAATAAACATTGGAACACGTAATCTCAAACCTGTATTAGTAACTGCATCTTTAGTTGCTGTTGCAGAAGCATTTGAAACTGCTGGAGCAGTCTCAGTAATTTCCATTTCAACTTTATCTGGAAGAGTAATATCTAATACTTTTCCTTCAAAAAATACAATGCTAACATCCATTCCTTCTAGTAAGAAATATTTGTTATTACCGATTTTTGCTTGATCTAATTCGTATTGATCAAATGTTTCCATATCCATAAAAACGAATTGATCTCCAGTATTATATGAATACTGTACTTGTTTTCTAATAATCTCTGCTGGATCAAATTTTGTTGATGCGTTGAAGTTTCTTTCCTGTGTTGAACCGGTTTTAAGGTTTTTCATTTTTGTTTTTAAAATTGCAGCACCTTTACCTGGTTTAACATGCATAAAATCTAAAACTACCCATGGATCACCATCAATTAATAATGTTAATCCTGTTCTGAAATCGCCTGCTTCAATTGCCATAATAATTTCCTCTTTCGTTTTGAATGTTATTTATTTTAGTAATTTTTATATGCCTAGTCAATTATTTATAATTCGACCCTTATATGCCCAATACTGCGAGTAAGATAATACCAGACATAATAATTCCAATAAAAATATACTGAAGAATCGATAATTTTTCCTTCAAGAAGATTCTAGATAATACAAGTGAAATGATGACGGTTCCCGCACCCATAATAACAGCAGCAATTCCTTCTCCCTCAGAAAGTGCGAATAAATATGTTGCCTGACCAATTGTTTCAAAAATAGCGGCTAAAATCTTCCACTTTTGATCCATTATTTTTGTGAAAAAACCCTTTTTTTCTTGGGAATTTCCACCTAAATCAAAGAATTTAACCTTTTTAATCTTTAAGAATATTAATATACCAATTGCCACCAAAAAGAAGGTTAACTCATAAGCGCAATTAGCAGTATGTTCTAAAGTGTCTTCAGTAACATTAACGAGTAAAGTAGTCTCAACACTGTCGGTGTAAAAGATGTCTAAAAATGTTCCAACAGCATCAAAAAGCATATAGCAAAATGGCATGGCTATAGCTAAAATTGCTAATTTCTTTCCGTATTTATTTATGCGCTTGTCTGTTCCTTTTTTATCAAAGAAACCAACCGCAATTAAACCAAGTGCTACTAATACGATGCCAACAATTGCTGGAATGTTATAAGTCTCGTGTAAAAAGATTGCGCACAAAATTGCAACTACTGCGCCAGACGAATTCTCAATTGGATCTGCTAACGATTCCTCGATAAAACGGACTCCAAAATAAGAACAAACCATCGAAACTATATAACAAAGAGCTACTGGAAGATAATATAAGAAATTTAAAGGGAATGACTTTAAGTCAACGCCTTGAGTAAAAAGAATTACTAACGCATATATTCCCATAAAAAAGCCAACCAACACGGTTGTCTTTAAATGCGAATATTTTTCTTTTTCTAAATTACCCTTTTTATAAAAAATCTCAGCAATGCCCCAAGCAACTGTTGAAATAATTAGAAACGTCCACATGCGATAAATATACTCAATATCTTGTTATAAATCAAGATATATCTAAAACTTAATACGAGCATTGAAAAATTATAAAAATAAGAAAAATTTCAAGGATTTCCTGGAAATATTGCTTTTTTTAGAGAGATTTCAAGTATGATCTTCTACGTTTGTGTAGAGTTGTTTCAAAATGCTGGAACAACGTAATAATATTTAAATTTGTGGTTAATTGTAAGTTGGTTTCAAAGTGATCATACTTTCCACTATTAAGTGCATCAGCAATAATGGTTAAAAGCATTGCAGGAACACCCTTATTTCTATAATCTGAACGTACCCCAATTAACCCTAAGTCAAGAATATCAGGATTCTTGATAGCTCTAAGAACTCTCACAATTGCAAATGGTGTTAATCTACCACCGGATTTTTGTAAAGCTTTAGCAATTGATGGGAAATATAATCCAATACAGACCATTTCGCCTTTTTCGTTTTGAATTCCAATAACATTGTCAGAACGAAGCAATAATCTAAAACCGACCAACAAAGCATCTTCGACTTCTTTTCTAATTGGGCAAGTGCCATATAATTCAGAATAGGTTTCATCAACAAGTCTAAAGAAATCATTTCTATATTTTTTAATGAATTCAGGAACATTTTTGACCTTCACATATGAAAGACCATGTTTCTTCATTAACATCTCGCTTAATCTTTTAAATTTTGCTGTTTCTTCTGGACTTTTTGGTCTAAAAATTTCGTTTTCAATCCATTCAACTTCTGTTTTAAAACCATGGCCAACAACTAATTTTTCATAATAATCAGCATTGTATTGTTCTTCAAAAGTTGAAAGTTTGTCGAAACCTTCAACGAGTAAACCTTCTCTTTCTAAGTCGTTAAAGCCTAATGGCCCACAGAAATGAGTCATGCCTTTTTCTTTTGCCCATTTTTCAACAGCATTAAATAAAGCATCGGCAACTTCTTGATCATCAATTGAATCGAAACGTGTAAATCTTACACGTTTTCTTTGCCATTTCTTATTGGCATCTTTTTGAATAATGCCAGAAATTCTACCCACAACTTTATTGTCCTTATACGCCAAAAAATAGATTGTATCGCAAGAAGAAGTAAATTGATTTTTCTTCTTAAAAAGTTCTCTTTCTGACATGTATAAAGGTGGTACGAAATATGGATTATCTTTATACATTTTTAAAGGAAAGTTTATAAATGTTCTAATGTCTTTTTTTGTTTTTACTTCTCTAATTTCAATCATAAGTTATTCCTCTGGTGATGTAAGGGTCATTTCTTTGCCTTTGCAAACAATGTGAATAGTTCCTGGACCACAGGATAAACCAATTATAGGTCCAATATAATATGTATAGACAGTAGCGTGAAGTTCCTCAGCGAATCTCTTTGTAAAATAATCCACCGCTGCTTGCGCCTCACCTTGGCCAACATAAATAACAGGATGTTCTTGTCCTTCTACTGTATCTTTAACAATATCAAATAATCTTTCGTAAGCAGTTCTAATACCTTTTACTTTACCAATAACATAGTTATGTCCTTTAGTATCGCCGACGATGATAGGTTTAATTCCTAACATATTTGCAAAGAATGCTGCAGCACCAGAAACTCTTCCTGCTCTTTTTAAATAAGTAAGTGTTTCAAGAGTTCCGCATAATCTATAGTGTTGTTTTTCTTTCTCGAGATATTCATGGACTTCTTCAATAGTTTTGCCCTCTTTTTGGAGTTTTGCAGCGTCTAAGACCATTATTCCTAATGTCATGCCTGCACGGGTAGAATCCATTCCAATGATCTTACGTTCAGGGAACATTTCTTGAAGTTCTTTTTGAGCAAGTCTAAAAGAATTATAAGTTCCGCTTAATACTGAAGTACAAGCGATGTATAAGATATCAACGCCTTTCTTAAGATAAGGTGAAAAAGCTTCAATAAATTGCTGAATTGTAATTAAAGATGTTTTCTTTTCAATTTTTGGATCTCTAACCCAATCATATAATTCTTTAACAGAAAACGCCTTAAAATCTAAGTCTCCTTTAACTTCCTTTCCGTTGATTGTTAACATCATTGGAATATATTCGATGTTATTTTTTTCACGGAAATTAGTAGGTAAATCGGAGGCTGTATCGGTGAAAATTTGATATTTGGCCATAAAATTCTCCTGTTTTATATTTTAAACTAATTTAAATAATAGTTAATAACAAAATCGCTTTGCGATTTTTAAAAATTAGTCATTTTTCAATTCACAAATAAACTTTAATAATATATTATTATCAGTATGAAATCTGCACCTTTCGATAATAAAGAATATTTAAGAATACAAAGAGAAAACATTCTTAAAAGAATAAATAAGTTTGGCGACAAATTGTATCTAGAATTTGGCGGTAAGCTTTTTGATGACTACCATGCTTCAAGAGTTTTGCCAGGTTTTGAACCTGATTCTAAATTACAAATGCTTTTAGGAATTAAAGATAAAGCTGAAATGATCATCGTTGTTAATTCAAATGATATTGCTTCTAACAAAGTTAGAGGAGATATCGGTACCACTTATCACGATGAGGTTTTAAGACTTATCGACACTTATAAAGAAGTAGGATTGTATGTCTCTTCTGTCGTTATCTCATTTTATCAAAATCTACCTAACATCATAGAATTTGAACAACAACTTAAAAATAACGGAATTGCGGTTTATAAATCCTATAAAATTAATGGCTATCCTCAAAACATTCCTTTAATTGTTTCAGACGAAGGGCTTGGCAAAAATGAGCATGTCAAAACTACACGCCCTTTAGTTGTTGTTACAGCGCCAGGACCAGGAAGTGGAAAAATGGCTTGTTGTTTATCACAAATCTACTTAGATAACAAAAACGGAATAAGAGCAGGTTATGCTAAATATGAAACGTTCCCTGTATGGAATCTTGCTTTAAACCATCCTGTAAATGTCGCCTATGAAGCTGCAACAATTGATCTTGATGATGTTAACATGATTGACCCTTATCATTTAGAGACTTATGGAGTCACTACAGTTAACTACAATAGAGACGTTGAAGTTTTTCCTCTTTTAAAGGCAATTTTTGAGAAAATCTACGGAAAAACCCCATATTTTTCGCCAACTGACATGGGGGTAAACATGGTTGGTTATGCCATTAAAAACGAAGAAAAAATTATTGAAGCAAGCAAAAAAGAAATAGTAAGAAGATACTACGAAACAAGACTTAAAATTTTCTTAGGCAAACTTCCAACAAGATCGATTGAAAAAATGGAAATTCTTATGAATAAAGTCGGAGTTTCCCCTGAAGATAGAAAATGTGTAAAAGCAGCTCTTGACACTCAAGGCAAAGAAGGTGAGCCTTCACTCGCGATAGAACTATCAAATGGAAAAACATTATTTGGTCACCGTTCTCAACTTTTAGGCGCAAGTGCGGCATTACTTCTAAATACATTAAAATACTTCGCAAAGATTGATAAGAAGATTTATCTTCTTTCTCCAAGCGTTATCGAACCAATTCAAAAGCTTAAAGTCGAAGGATTGCATAATAAATACGCTAGACTTAGAGCTGAAGAAGTTTTGATTGCCTTGGCCGTTCAAGCAAATACAAATCCTCTTGCAGAACTTGCATTAAAACAACTTCCAAAACTTAAAGGACTAGATGTTCATTCAACAACTATTATGTCTGAAGTTGATAGAACAACTCTTAAATCTCTTGGACTTCATGTCACCGAAGAACCAGTCAACTATAAATCTAAAATGTATTTCAAAGGGTAAAAATAAAACGCCTTAGGCGTTTTCATTTAACCAGAATTTAATAGCTTCTTCGAAGTGCTTTGACCAACTTGCCTCGTTGTGATCTGCTTCTAAATCTTTTAATAAACGAACATTATCTTTTAAACCGTTTTGCTTAAAGTATTTATAAGCATCAATTGTTCTTTTTAGAAATCTAGATTCAAATCCGGAATTACCAGAGTAGAAATATAATTTATGTTCGTTTAAATTAGTAAGATTTTCGCTAAAATATTCTTTAACTTTTTTATCCGAATATAAGAAAATTCCTGGAGAAAAAACTAATCCGAATCCAAATAGTTCTGGATAAGATAAAACCATAGACAAAGAGAAGATACCACCCATTGATGAACCACCGGCACCAACATATTTCTTATCATCTTCAATAGGGAAATATTCTCTAATTAACGGAAGAAGTTCGAGTGCTATATATTTATATAGAAGGTGAGATTCAAACTTTAATTTTTGAGTATTTATATCTTCGCCATCTTCTTTCGGATCAATTCTTAAAAAAGGAAAAGAATATTCTAATGCACGATGGACTGGGTTATAAGGACAATCAATTCCAACAACAATAAAAGAACGATAGCCTTTTTTAATTAAATGATGCTCATGTACGTCAATGTCCCAAGCTCCAAAAGCAGAAGTATATTTGTCTACGATATTTTGGCCATCGGCCATAAAAAGGACAGGATATTTTTTGTTCTCATCAAAGTCTTCTGGAAGATAGACTCTCACAGTTCTTTTCTTTGAATATAAAATTGGAAGTATAACTTCCATTGTGAAAATTTGGCCATAGCGAATATCGTTTGGACGTTTTGTATATTTTTTAAATGGACCAATTGTCTTCATCTTAATTTATACTTCGAGATTTTATCACATGTTCTGTGTTAAATCCTTAAAAATTAAAAAAGCTTCAAATATATTGAAGCAATATTTCATGGTGCCCAAGACCGGACTCGAACCGGTATGGATGTGATCCGACAGATTTTGAGTCTATTGTGTCTACCAATTTCACCACTTGGGCAGCGGCATTATTCTACTAAAATATTAACGTACTTTCAATATTGAAAAAGAAAAGACCCAAGTAGGGTCATTTCAGTTATTTTTAGTTTTTATAATTCGACTCTATATTCAACTTTTTTGTCTGTCTCTTCTTCTTTCTTAGAATCAGAATCAGAGAAGAAGTTATCCATGGCATCAACTGCCTTATTAACACCATCTTTAACGCCATTTTTTACAGTGCGTAATCCATTTTTAACAGGTTCAGGAATTGTGCAACCTGCAAGTAATGCGCCAAAGGCTGGAAGAATTAATAGAAATGCAGCTCTTTTTTTCATAAATTCACCTCTTCTAACAGCATTATTATATAACTGTTAATTGAATTTAGTAAGTTATTTTATAACTAGGAAATAAAAAAGATGCATTCAAGCATCAATTTTACTAATTTGGTGCAGCGAGAGAGACTTGAACTCTCAACCCGAAGGATAGGCTTCTGAGACCTACGCGTTTACCAGTTTCGCCACCGCTGCAAAAATATTACAGATACAGCTTTTTAATCTTTGCAAGAACTGGAGCATCAGCAGGTGAGAAATTTAATTTATCAAGTTCATCTTTATCTGACCACGCCATATCAATATGTTCAGATAAAGTTGGGGTACCAGAAACTAAAGTGCATCTATAAGTATCAATATGGAGAATAACATCTTCATATTCATCCACTACGGAATAGATTAATTCGTGTACTTTTACTTTTATTGAAAGTTCTTCTACAAGTTCTCTTGCTAAAGCTTGTTCTGGAGTTTCTCCTGGATTAATCTTTCCACCAGGAAATTCCCATTTAAATGCGGTTTTTCCTGATTTTCCACGTTGAGCAGCAAAGACTTTTTTATCTTTAACAATTGCTCCAGCAACAACGAATAATTCTTTCTTTTTCTGGTCCATAGAAAATATCATATTGATTTTAATCAAAGAAGTAAATAGAATTATTGTATGAAAACTTTCGTACAATCTAAAAGAAACGCAGCAGTACATGTCATCTTCTCGATGATTTTTGCTCTTGCTTTAATCATTCCTTATATCAGAATTTATCGTGCTACTCATGCAGCTATCGTTGCAAATCCAGGCAACTTCTTTAACCTTATTGTTGATTTCACAAAAGTTAGTCAAACTAATCTTTGGGTTACAATTGCATTTGTAGTATTTACATTAGCATGGTTCTTCCTTTCGATTATTGCAAACATCAAAATTTCCAGAACAAAAAGAATTTTTGGTGGCTATTTCGGTGGCTTCTTAGGACGTCTTATTCTTTTATTAGAATACTTAGGATTTGCTGCTCTTATTGTCGTTTTATTCGTACAAATTTAATGAAAACTTTAATCTTTATCTGCCACGGAAATATTTGTAGATCTCCAGCGGCAGAATGGATTATGAAACATCTTCTTCTTAAATATCATATGGAAGAAGATTTTTTTATATTCTCGCGCGCAACTTCATTAGAAGAAATAGGTAATGATATTTATCCTCCAATGAAAAGGGCTTTATATAATAAAGAGATTCCTTTCTTTGAGCATCACGCTAAAAGAATAAGTAAAGAAGAGTTTGATAAAGCTGATTATGTTTTCTATATGGATGGACTTAATAAATCTTATTTAGAAAGATTATTTGGACCTCTTCCTAGTAAATGCCAAATAATAACAAAATATGTGGACACTGTCTCATACATTGATGATCCCTGGTACACAGGAGATTTTGATAACGTTGTTAATCAATTAGAAGATTGCTGCGATGCAATCATTAAAAAATTGCTATTAAAAACTAAATAACACTAAAGTGTTTTAAAGCTTTCTTAACACCATGCCTATCAATTGAAGAAGTCACATAAAGAGCGGTTTCTTTTGCTCTTGGATTACCATTTTTCATTGCGGCAGAATACTTACAAAGTTCAAACATAGGAATATCTTGAATATCATCGCCTAAAGCCAAAGCATTATTTTTATCAATTCCATAGTATTCAAGCACTTTCTTGATTCCATCGCTTTTACGAATGATGTGTTCTCTAATATCTAAAGCAAAATCAAAGAGCCTAAATGAGTCTAATCCTGGAGCATCAATTTCATCTAGTATTTTTTTGTCCTGCTTAGCCTCACAAAACAAAAGCATTCCTGATATATTTTCACCATTATACCCGCGAATTTCCGGAATTTTTTCCCAAAATACATCAAAATAATGTTGAGCAGTTTCGTTAATTTCTGCGGATATCCAACGCTCATATTCTGACACGAATTGAATAACTACATCATTCTTTTTAGCGACATCACAAATTCTACGAACTAATGTGGGATTCATATAGTCATGGAAAATAATATCATCTCCAACAAATATAACTGCACCGTTTGATAAAATCATTCCGTCAGGTTTAAATTCATCAAAAAAGCCAGTTAGTTTTAAGCTTTCATGTGGTCTAGCAGTAGATATAAATACTTTAACACCGTTACTTTGTGCCTTTCTTAAGGCATCTAAACTCTTCTTATCGTAAACATGATCACCATGACCATGATTAAAAATTGTCCAATCTACATCTGTAAATATAATCTTTATATCGGAACGATTTTTCATATTTCTAATTATACAAGATGAAATTTATATTTCATCAAAAAAATCTAAGCGTTAAATATTACTTATAACTATGTTTTAGTGTATTATTAAATCGCAAAAAGGAATAAATATTATGTCAGTCTATGAATTTTCTGTTAAAAATCAAAAAGGTGAAGATTTTTCGCTTTCTGAATATAAAGGAAAAGTTCTTCTTATTGTAAATACTGCAACAAGGTGTGGTTTTACAAAGCAATATGAAGAATTAGAAGAACTTTACGAAAAATATCACGAGCAAGGATTTGAAATTCTTGATTTCCCTTGCAACCAGTTCTTTAAACAAGCACCAGGAAGTGACGAAGAAATCAATTCCTTCTGTAGCTTACATTTTGGCACAAAATTCCCACGTTTTAAAAAGATTGAAGTAAATGGTCCAAATGCTGACCCATTATTTGTCTATCTTTGCAAACAAAATAAAGACGGAAAGCTTAAAAAGGTTAAATGGAATTTCACTAAGTTTTTAATTAACCGTCAAGGCGAATTCGTAGAAAGATTTGAACCAACTGCTAAACCTAAATCATTTGAAGAAGAAATTAGTAAAGAATTAGCAAAATAAACGGAAAATCCTAGGAATTTTTAAATGAATAGAGAGAAAAAGATAATCCAAACTAGTATGATCGGTATTGCTGCTAATATCCTTTTAGTCATCGGAAAAGCGATTATTGGTATCATTGCACATTCTGTTGCAATTATTTCTGATGCAATAAATAACTTAAGTGACTCTCTTAGTAGCGCAATTACTATCATAGGAACTAAGCTATCAAACAAAAAACCGGACAAGAAACATCCTTATGGTCATGGAAGAGTTGAATATTTAGTAAGTTTAGTAATTGGATTACTTGTTTTACTTGCAGGTATTCTCGCTTTATATGAGTCAATAAAAGCAATCATTGAAAAACCATCTATTGATTATTCCGTTGTTTCATTAATCATTATCGCTTTAGCGATTTTTGTTAAATTATTCATCGCAATCTACTTTATGAAGGTTGGAAAATCTGTTAATTCAGAGCCTCTAAAAGCTAGCGGTAAAGATGCGTTGTTTGATGTCTTTTTATCCGTTACAACTTTAATTGGCATTGGAACATCTTTAATATGGAACTTCAACATTGAGGGTTACATTGGTATTTTAATCGGCCTATTCATTTTAAGAACATCTGTTGAAATTCTTCGTGATGGTATTTCTTTAATTATTGGTGAACGTCCAAGCAATGAAGAAGTTGATAAAATTAAGAAAATTGTGTGTTCATTCCCTGAAGTCAAAGGCGCTTATGACTTAATAATGAACAACTACGGAACCGGAAGAATTATTGCATCAATTCATATTGAGGTTGATGATAATCTAAGTGCTGTCCAAATCCACCACTTAACTCGTTCAATTGTCACTAAAGTTTATGCTGAAACTGGCGCGATATTAACAATCGGTATTTACGCGTCTAATGAAGGTAACGAAGAAATTAAACAAATTAAAGAATTCATTTACAAACTTGTTTCCGAAGATAAAGAAATTAAACAAATTCATGGCTTTTATTTAGATAAATTACAAAGCTTAATTACCTTTGATTTAGTATTCGAATTCGATTGTGAAAAACCGCAACTTAAAATAGCTGAAATTGTGAAAATTTTAAAAGAAAAGTATCCTTCTTACACTTTCTTTGTAATTCAGGATACTGATTTCTCTGACTAATATCTATACATGTAATGTATAGGATAATCTATATAATGTCATAACGAACATAAAATCTGTTTCGTTACTTTGATAGTTCGCAAATTTTTGCAAGTCCTTATTATACATCATCCATCCATCAACATTTGTAGATGGTCTCATATCCCAAACTCCCTGAGAATTATCGAACTCAACATCCCAAACAGTTTGATTTGATTTTGGCGTATCGAAGAATGAAACATTCGCTGTATTTGTGGCAGCTAAGAATGAACCGTCTGCTCTACCAGGGATTTCAAATGTATATCCACCGCGACCTTTATAATCGCTATAAACATAGAACTGAGCAGCGTCACCAACATTTGTTATTTCACTTTTATCGGCATTGAATGTAACGTTGCATGATCCAAGTTTATGACCTGTTGAATCATCGGTTGCTGCTTTGCCTTCTTGAGGACAGGCAATGATTAAAGTATCCTTTTCACCAATTTCATCCGAAGAACCAAGTCTTTTCCATGATGCTACAAAATCACTTTCGTTTTCATAAACATAAACAGGAATTGAAGATTTAGTTTTACAAATATCGATTTCTAAAGTGAGTGTGGTTTGACCTTTTTTAAGTCCCTTAACTCTTCCATATTGATCAACAGATGCAATAGTTGGATCGCCTACGCTCCACTTCAAAGTTGCTTCGGCACTATCCCAGTCATAACCATCAGCATAATAAATATCCACTAAAGGTGTGTCTGATGTATCATTCTTTTTTACTTTAAGAAATTCATCTTGAAGGATAAATCCTTCAATTGCACCATCATTTATTGGTTCTAAAGAATCATCTGGTTCTGTTTCTGGATCAACATCTTGAGGATCTGAATCTTCCTTTTCCTTTCCGTCTTTTTGATTTGTGTCTTCATCTTTCTTTTTCCAAAACATCAAATCTTCAAAAGAACAGCCGCTACAAACCATCGAGGCAGCTAATAATGGAACTAAAAACAACTTTTTCATAACAACTCCTAATCTATTTTTAAGTTAATCTCTTAATTCTTTTCAAGCTTCACTAGCATCTTTTTTACAATAGAATATTCTTTTTTTCAATATATATTTTAATTAAAAACCCCATAAATCATAAGAATTTTTGGGGAATTTAGCACTTCTGGTGGACCTGACCGGGATCGAACCGGCTACCTCCTCCATGCCATGGAGGCGCTCTCCCAGGTGAGCTACAGGCCCGTTAGCGTTATTATCTTATTAAATTAATGCTTAAATTTCAATAACTTATTTATAAGATTAACCAAATAGTCGTTTTATTAAACCTGATAGCCCTTCTTCTTTTAATATTGCTCTATAGTATTCAAGTTCTCTTTGAATGATGTCGTCTAACGCACGAACACTTCTAATTTCGACATCTGCTGTATCATCATAAAGTCTAATGCCTGTATCTTTGTATCGTTTTAAATTAGAAGATACCAAATCAAAAACACTTTGAAGATTATCGTCTGCTACAACAACTGTTTTCATCTCTTTTATTAGATCTCTATTTTTATCTTTGCTTGCAAAAACTTCAAGACCACTACCATTTCCTGTGCTTACTTCATAAAGGTTTCCAAAAACACCATAAGAAGTATCACATAAGGCATAATTGACTGATCCTGGTTTTTTAGAATACATATTTACATTCATCATCATAATGCCATCATCATATAGGTGGTCCTTTACTAATGTAAAGAATTCAGTTGTAGTCATGTGAAATGGAGCAGAAATTGAAGAGTAAGCATCAACTAAAATGATGTCATATTTATTCTTATCTCTTGCAATAAAATTTCTTCCATCATCGCAAACAACGTTAACGTCTTTATTCATCTTAAAATACTTATATGAAAGATCGATTATTTTTTGGTCAATCTCCACTGCTGTAATTTCACATTCGCAATGTAAATAATCTTTCATCATTGTTGTATATGTTCCTGTACCATTGCCCAGGACTAGAACTTTTGGGTTTTCTTTCACAAGATAAGGACTAATTAAAAGCTTGTCATAATACATTCCAGTAAGCGAATAATCATCATTGATGCAAGATTGAACCCCAAAAAGTACATTGGTTGAGAAATAAGTTGTCTTTCCTTCTTTGTTAACTTTCAAATAGTTATACATCGAATCAGTTTCTACAATTGTTGAGTTGTCGCCCCAAAAGATTGGCGAAACATTGCTAGAAATAACAAGACCAAAAACCCATAAAAATGCAAAAATTCCTGAGAAAACCATGGCTTTTTTCTGTTTTTTGCCCATTTTTTCAGGTTTTATTTCTTCGTTAGTTTCATCTACTTTTTGTTCTACTTTTGGTCTATTTCTAAAGTAATCAACATAATGAGTTACAACATAAACTAATCCAAGAGCCGCAATCATTGATCCGAACAAAACAAAAGAATTTGATGTTCCTATGAATGGAATTGTTAAGAAAGTAGGAAGGAATGTGCCAACTATAGAGCCAATAGTATTTAAAGCTTCCAATAAGCCAATTACTTTACCAGAAACTTTTTCTCCTAAAGAATACTTAATTAATGAAGGAGTAACTTTTCCTAGCATCAAAAGAGGCGGTACAAAAAGAATTAAACAAGAGAATAAAGCAGACCAAATGATAAGTCCTTTAGTCACAAACAAAGCAAATAAGACTGAAACGCCAGCGATAACAAACCTTCCTAAGAACGGAACAAGTACAATCCATGTACCGGCAAATAGTAGTTCAAAATATAATCTTAAATAAGATGGTTTTTTATCAGCCTGACGACCACCCCAATAGTTTCCGCCAGCCATCGCAATCATAATAACGCCAATAATAATTGTCCAAACAATTTGAGAAGAAGAAAAATACACTGCAATTAATCGAGAAGCAGACATTTCGATGCCCATTAAGGCTATTCCAACAAATAATTCGGTTATAAAGTAAAAATACCGATGATTAATAAAAAGTTTCTTCTTTTCCATATGTTTGTCCTCGATTCGTGATTGATATAATTATATAAATTACGAATCTTAATTTAAAATAAACAAAAATAAAAAGGACAATGTCCTTTTCTTTGGCGCGCCAGAAACGACTTGAACGTTCAACCCCTTCCTTAGGAGGGAAGTGCTCTATCCAGTTGAGCTACTGGCGCATTTTTATTAAGGTGTAGTTATTTTATAACACCGTAATTCTTCCTTCCACACTTGAATATTTTTCACTTAAATTTCCGTGTAAATAATTGGTTAAATAATCAATAAGTACTTCATAATCGTATCTAATATCGCATTCAACTTCCTCGTCAGAAATGAACATATTTGCACCATTTCCCCCTTCTTCGAGAATGTAATTAATCGATGAAACGGTATAGATCTTTTCACTATCAATATCTACGTATTCGCCATTTTCTAATACTTTGACATCTTTTACTCTACGTGGCCCATCCACATATAAAAAGTTATCAGTTTCAGGATCAACAACAACTGAAGTTGAAATAGATGTATCAATACTATATTTAAGACCAGAAGCTTGAACAAAACCACCAAATTCACCAACAGGTTTTCCTTCAGAAGCATATTCTTCAGCAGTGAATCTAGAACAATGTTCTAAATAATCTAATATTTGACTTCCCGAAGCCTTCTTTATCATTAAATAATTGCCAAATGGATGGACAGCAAAAACATCTGAAAATTTAACATCTCCACCATTAATACTTGCTCTTATTCCACCACCATTAATAAAACCAATATCACTTGAAGTAGTTACTCTATAAGCGTCTGAAACCATATTGCCAATTGTGATTTCTCTAGAACGAACCATACGAACACCATTTTCATCTGCAATTGATAAGTCGACATCGCTTTGAGCAACAACTTGATTACCGATTGCATCAGTTTCAGCTTTTAGTTCGCTTACGTAGTCAGAAATTACTTTGTCTGTTTTATCATAACTTTTAACTAATTTAGTCGAAATTGAACCGTTTTTATGAATGATTAATTGACCAAATTCATTAAGTTTTGTTCCAGCATCACATAAAGGGACATCTGCATTGTCTTTATTTTTATATAATTCCCAATCAATTGTTGTATGGGTGTGTCCATCCATAACTGCTAAATAACCATTTGTGTTTGCAATTATGTCTTTAGAACCAAAAGGATGTGCGTCTTCAGCATTACCACAATGCGTTAATAAAACGGTGTAATCTGCAACTTTGTTGCATTCATCAATGTTATTTTGAATACAAGAGAAATATTCTTCTGTGCTTTGGCCTTCAAATGAATATACAAATTCACCATCTTCTTTAAATATTGAAGGTGTCGATTCACTTATTGTTGCAGGTGTTGTAACTCCAACAAAACCAACTTTTAGATTACCATATTCTTTAATTACAAATGGTTTAACTTCGTTTAATTTATTTTCTTTGTTTCCAGTGTAAGACAAGTTGCATGCAACCATATCACCATTAAATTCGGAAATTCTTTGGCTTAATTCATCTATTCCATAATCAAATTCATGATTTCCAATAGCAGCGATTTCATAATTCATTTTGTTCATAATTTTTATGATACTTTCGCCATGTGAAAAAGAACCAATTAAATCGCCTTGAATAAAGTCGCCTGCATCTACAAGGGATACGTATTTATATGATTTAAGCATCTCATTTCTATATGCTGATAACTTGGCATAGCCAAGATTTTCATCAACTCCACAATGAACATCTGTTGAATATAAAATAACAACATCATCACTTCTTGTGTCTTTTTCCTCTTCTTCTTTACCAGGTTCTTTATCAGGAGTAATAATTTCTTCGATAAAGTTCCTTATTGGAAAATAAATGTTATTCCCAAACCACGATTTAACGTCATTAAAAGTACAACCAGTGAGTAGAAATGCTAATAATGGTAAGAATGCAATTTTTAACTTTTTCATATCTTTTTTTAGTGGTCGAGGCAATGAGACTCGAACTCATGACCCCTACGTCCCGAACGTAGTGCGCTACCAACTGTGCTATGCCTCGACTTTTAAAAATCCAGACCAAATTCAAATAATGACATTTGATCAGTATCTCCTAATCCTTTCAAGACTCCTAGTCTATCTAAATCTTCAACGTTTGTACCATTTAATTTGGTACGTTTAAGTAAATCTTCTTTTGATTTAAATGGCCCATTTGCTCTTGCTTCAACCACTGATAAAGCAGCAGCATCGCCAAGACCATCAATGACAATAAATGGTGGAATTAATAATCCATTTTCTTTGTCACAAATAAATTCAGTAGCATGTGATTTATATAAATCAATGTTTCCAAACTTAAATCCTCTTTCAAACATTTCAATGCAGACTTCAAGCATGTCATGAATGTCTTCGTCTTTTTTAACAACCTTTTGAGTTCTATCGTTAATAAGTCTTGTTAATTGATCATATCGTTCTTTAGTTTTTTCAAAACCACCTAACATTGTATAAATGTCATACGCATCACAACGAGCAGAGAACCAAACAGCATAGAATTCAAGTGGGTAATATACTTTAAAATAACCAACACGAACAGCCATTGTAGCGTAAGCGACTGCGTGTGCTTTTGGATAAAGATATTTAATCTTATTACAGGCATCAATATAGAAATCTGGAACTTCTTGCTTTTTCAAAATTGGTATATATTCTTCAGGAATTTTCTTACCTTTACGTACTTTTTCCATTGTCTTAAAAGCTACATCTGAAGGTACACCATGAGCGATTAAATACTTCATAATATCGTCACGACATGCGACGCAGTTGTGAAGAGTCATTGTGCCATTTCGTATTAAATCTTCTTGGTTATGTTGCCAAACGTTAGTACCGTGTGCTAGACCTGCAACTGCAACGACTTCAGCGAATGTTTTTGGCTTTGCTTTAAGTAAAATATCACGACATGTTTCAGTGCCAAATTCTGGTAATCCAGAAGAACCAATTTTTGTTTTAAGGTAATTTTCACTTAAATTCAAAGCTTTAGTTGATGTAAATAACGAGATAACTTTTTTATCGTTTAAAGGAATCTTTTTAACATCTACACCAGTCATTAAAGACATAAGTCTTAAAGCTAAAGGATCAACGTGACCTAAAAGGTCAAGTTTGAGTAACTGGGCATCTAAGGCTGCGTGGTAATCAAGATGAGTTGTAAGCCAATCAGATTCTTTATCGTCTGCAGGATATTGAATCGGAGTAAATTCATAAATGCTTCTTCCTTTAGGAAGAACAACAATTCCTCCAGGGTGTTGACCAGTCGTACGTTTAACATCTGTACAATGAGAAGCCATATAAGCAATTCTTTCACCCGAAATAGTGCTTGGATCAATACCTTTTGACTCAAAATAGTTACGGACATAACCAAACGCTGTTTTGTCAGCAACTGTTGAAATAGTTCCTGCTCTAAAAACATTTTCTTTTCCGAAAATATCTTTAGTTAAGTTATGAGCTTTAGCTTGATAATCACTTGGGAAGTTAAGGTCAATATCAGGTACCTTTTCAGCATGGAATCCCAAGAATGTTTCAAAAGGAATTTCTTGCCCATCATGAACCATCTTAGTGCCACAAACAGGACATTTCTTTTCATCTAAGTCTGAACCTGAATAGCAGTCAGGATCATTTGAATATTCAAAGTGCCTACATTTTGGGCATCTATAATGTGGCGCTAAAGGATTGACTTCAGTGACATCATAAAGGAATGCCGCTAATGATGAACCAACGGAACCACGTGAACCAACCATATAACCATCTTCATTGGCTCTACGTATAATTTCATGAGCAATATAGTAAGTAACAGAGTAACCATTTCCGTTAATACCTTCAAGTTCTTTGTTCAATCTATCAACAATGTCTTGAGGAATTTCATCACCATAAAGTTGTTTTGCCTTATTGAAGCAGGCTTCAATGAGCATCTTGTCAGAATCAGGGATTTCCGGTTTTTCAAGTTTATTATGAATAGGCGCCATCGCTTCTAAAGAATCGGCTACTCTATTTGAATTTGTAATAACAATTTCTTTAGCTTTTTCTTCACCAAGGAAAGCAAAAGCATCTAGCATTTCTTTTGTTGTTCTATAATGTTGATCTGGGTTAGGTAAACTTGCATCTCTTAAATGAAGTGGATGGAATTTACCACCAACAGCTTTAGCCGCAATATAAATATCTCTAGAGATTTTATCTTCAGGGTTTGCATAGTGAACATCGCCTGTCGCAACAACCATTTTGCCAATTGAGTCAGCGCATTCAACAATATCAGTTAAATAAGCCTTAACTTGGTCAAGATTTGAAATTAAACCTCTATTAATTAAATTAATATAATTATCAGCAGGTTGAACTTCTATGAAATCGTACCATTTCATTGCATCAAGTAAGTCTTGTTTAGATCTAGTTCTTTCAATTTCAAAGATTTCGCCGTTTTGACATGCAGAACCAATTAGCAAATTGGAACGGAGTCTATCAATTTCGCGCTTAGGAATTTTTGGAACGTCTGCTAAATATTTAATATGAGAAAGTGAAACAAGTTCAAAAATATCTTTTACACCAGCTTCATTTTTAGCATAAGCAGTAACGTGCGCTGGTCTCATATGTCTTAACATGCCTTCTGTTGATTTAAGCTTTGCTAAATCACTATGAAGAAGATTCTCATTTTGTTTGGTAAGCTTATGTAACATAGCAAGCCAAACCTCGTTTAAAATTCGAGCATCGTAGTCAGCACGGTGAGCTTCATCATCATTATAATCATCGATGCCTAAATTTCTTGATAAATTTCCTAATCTATGTGCGCTAGCATCTGGGAAAAGATAACGAGACAAAGATAAAGTATCTACTGCTGGTTTAACAAATGGTTCTCTACCCATTTTTCTAATTGTTTCAGCAATAAATCCGTAATCGAATGTGATGTTGTGTGAAACAAGAATTGCTCCATCCATAAACTCAAGTATTTGATCAATAACCTGCTCAATAGTTGGTTTATCTTTAACCATCTCATCAGTAATATGAGTTTTCTCGACAACTGATTTCGGAATCTTTCTTTCTGGATTAATCAAAAGTTGTAACGTTTTTACAATCTGCCCATTTTCAAAACGTATTCCGCCAAATTCAGTAATCTTATCGTAACGAGTTGAAAGTCCAGTTGTTTCTAAGTCAAATACGACATAAGTTGCTTTATTAAGAGGAACATCTACAGGATTTAAAACAAATGGGAGTTCATCATTAACCATGTAGAACTCAACACCATACAAAGCTTTAACACCAGTCTTTTTAGATGCCTCTTGAGCTTCTGGATAAGATTGAACAACACCATGGTCAGTTACTGCTAAAGCAGTATGTCCCATATTTTTCGCAAGTTTAAAGTAATTCTCAGTTGAAGTCACGCCATCCATAGCTGACATTTTTGTGTGTAAATGAAGTTCAACTCTTTTTTCTTCCTCATCATCAGTTCTAAGTTCAGGACCATCGATAACTTCAATGCTTCTAACATCAATTGTTAATTTATTCTTAAAATCGTTGCTAACATAGCCTCTAACTCTTGCCCAACTTTCGTTTTTAAGAGTCTCAAGGAAGTCCGGTGTCATATTTTCGTTCTCTAGTAACTTCAACGAAATACCGTATTCGCCTTTTCCAAGACCACAAGTGAGCATTGTCTTGCCGCTACGAATAATTTTTGGTTTGTCTATACCATAAAGTTGTCCTTCAACTTCTACATTGGCAGAGTCTCTATCTATCTTTGAAAAGTCATCAATTTTCTTGTACGGAATTCGATCTTTCCATGATTGATTAGCGCGAGGATTTTTCTCCATTTCGTGACGCATTTCAACGACTGAAGATTGGAAAGCATTAAGGGTTCTTTCTTCATCTTCATCCATCTCTACTTTTCTATCATTATCCTCAATTTTTACCGGTTTTTCTGGAGTTTTTTCGATAATTTTATGTTCTAAAACAAAATTGTAGCCGATGAATTCAAGGAAATTTCCAAAGTCTTTTACTACCTGAGTATTCTTCTCTTTTTCGTTTTCATTTTCATAGTAAAAAGTAATTGTGTTAGCAATACCAATTAGTTTTAAGAACGAATTAAATCTACAATGCGAATAATGCCAATCACCAAAAAGTTTTGTTGCATCATTTGCCTGTGGTTTTTTGATATACGAAAACTTCATCGTATAAGGATACTTAATGGACTCCAAGTGGGATTGGAATTCTTCCCATAAATCAAAGGTCCAAGGTGTTTGTTTGACAATTAACATGTCAATTTGATTTCTATTAAGCGAATTTCGGGTAACAATATCAAAATCTAAGTCAAAACGATCGACGTTCTCGATTCCAATAGAGTTTAAAAATCTAATCATCTTATCGTTCATGACTACACCCCCACAATCCTTAATACATCTAAGACAATAATTACTGCCATTAAAGCAAACAATAAGCCTATTCCGATTAATGACATAATCGTTTTAAATTTCGCTGGGATTTTCCTATGCGATATGCCCTCTATGGCAGTTACAAGTAACTGCCAACCATCAAGTCCAGGGAAAGGTAATAAATTGAATATTGCGAGGTTAACTGATATAAGACCCCAGAAGAATAAATATGTCGAGAATGTGTATTGCGTATAAAGAGAAGAAGACATTGAGAAAATGCCTACAATACCAGACATATTTCTTATGCCGCCTGTAAAGAGAACTCCTAATCCCTTAAATACAGCTCCTGCGGCATATCCATAATCTTCAAATGTATTTTTAAATCTTGTACCAACAGGTAGCCATATTTTCGAACGTTCAAATGATAATCCAATATCCTTAAAGGATGAAAAGACTAATTTGTCTCCTTTTTTCTCAAAATTTCCGGGAATTTGTAGGGAAATTGCACCTTTTTTCTCAAAATTTAAATCTATTTCAAGCTTGCTTTTCTTATTTTTTAAAGTTGTAACAGCCTTTTCATAATTAGGGTAATATTCAGGGCCACCGTGCTTATACCAAGAAATAAATTCTGACTTCAAATCTGTTTCTTTTGTATCGCCTTTATATTTTAGTGTTGATTCAAGTTTGTCACCTTTGATAGCTTCGAAAATCATTAAGCCATCACTAAAGTGTGGTTCGTTTTTATTTCCGCTAAACATATAAGCGGCAACATATTGTTTTTCGTCGTCGTTAAAAGTCACATCGCTATCAACAATAAAGAAATTACCAGCATGAATTAATTTACTATTATCTGTATATTGGTAAGTAAATGGAGCAATCGATCCATCTTTATCTTCGTATGATTTTGGATAAATAAACTTAAGTTTATCTCCGGCCTTAACACCTTCTTTTGCAATTAAAGAAGATTCAGCAACAATAGCCTTTCTTGTGTATCCAATTTGAGGGAAAGCAAAATTGGAAATAAAAATAAGAATAAATGCCAATACCGCATTAAGAATTACACCTGCAGAAAGTATGATTGCTTTCTTCCATTTTTTGATGCCTTCAAGAGATCTTTCTTTTGGAATATCTTTAAATTCTGGGTCATCTTCTAATCCTTCTCCATACATCGAAACATAACCGCCAAAAGGAATAGCACGAATTGAAAATCTAGTTTCTTTGCCTTCTTTAAGTCTAGAGAAGATTTTAGGACCAAAACCAATTGAATATTCTTTACAATAAACTTTAAAAAGTTTAGCCATAGAAAGGTGACCGGCTTCGTGAATGCAAATTAAAATACCAAAAGCTAAGATAAATAAAATTATAGAAATAATTGTATCAAGCATTCTCGGCCTCCCTTCTTGTTAACTTATCAACCAGTTTAATCATAGGTAAACTACATTTTGGTAATAGTGGAATAAAATCCACCATTTCTTTAAGTTTCTTTGCAATATCTGTAAACTTAATTTCGTCTTTTAAATATCTATTTACAAGTACTTCATTAGCAGCATTTAAAGCAACTAATTTAGAAACTCCATCAGAGAGTGCTTGCTTTGCAAGTTCAGTGCAAGGATACCTTTTTGGATTATATTCATGAAAATGACAATCTTTAAGTTCTGACAATGATTTAACTTTTATAACATCATTATTAACTTCACCTTCATACATTGCCCATTTAATTGGTTTATGCATATCAGGTTTTCCATAATCTACTACAAACGTTCCATCATTTAATTCAACAGCGGAATGAACCAAAGATTCATCATGCATTAAAACTTCAATTTGTTCTAAAGGGAAATCATAAAGATAATATGCTTCAATAATTTCAAATCCCTTGTTCATCATCGTTGCACAGTCAATTGTGATTTTATTGCCCATCTTCCATGTTGGATGTTTTAAAGCTTCCTCAGCCTTTACATATTCTAACTTTTCCATTGGAAGATTTCTTAAAGCGCCTCCGGAAGCAGTTATTAAAATACGTTTAACATCTTCTTTTTTACACGCTTTTAGGCATTTTGCTAACGCAACATGCTCAGAATCAATCGGATAAAGTTTTCCTTTGCCTTTACTTAGAAGTGCGTTTATTAATTCTCCACCAGCAACTAGAGATTCTTTATTCGCTAAGCAAAGGATTTTATTTCGTTTTAAAGCAATAATAGATGGTTCAAGACCAGCAAAACCAACAAGAGCATTTACGCACATATCAAATTTTGCAGCTTTTGTAAGTTTAGCTAATCCACGTTTTCCAAAATAAATTTTCACTAATGGATACTCGCTTCTTAAAGCATCAGCGTCTTCTTTAGAAATAACATAAACGTGCTTAATATTTGGGAATTTTCCTAGGATTTCCCGGGCTTTTTCATAGTTTTTTCCTACCGAAAAGGCGGTAAGAACAAACCTACCGTTCGCTTCATTAATTATGTCGAGAGTTTGACTACCGATAGAACCAGAAGCGCCAAGTAATAAGACGTTTTTTGTATTTTCCATTAAACTATTGATGTTGTTTGAAGCATTTCATTTATGAATACGATTAATGTGGAAACTAAGGCAGAAGCAAAGATAAGTGAGTCAACTCTATCTAATACACCACCATGCCCAGGGAGTAAATTAGAGAAGTCTTTAACACCAAATGTTCTTTTAACTGAAGAGAAAACGAAGTCTCCAACATCTGAAATTAAAGGCATAACAAGTGAAATAATGATTGGGAAATAAATGTGTTGCAAATCAAAGAATGGAAGCATCGGTTTTCCAATTGCTGCGGTAATAATCGCAAACAATACAGAGAACACAAACGAAATAGCAACACCACCATAGAAACCTTCCCAAGTTTTCTTTGGTGAAATTCTTTCGTTCATTTTGTGTTTACCGAATAACATTCCAGTAAAGTAAGCACCCATATCATTAAATGTAACGCCAATAATGACATAAATTGAAAGAAGCATTGATTGACCATATTTGAAAGATGGTCCCTTTACAATATCTTCCCAAATTGATGGATCAGCTTTATAAGCATTATAAAAGAAATAAAATGGGCTATAACGCAGGAATAAGAATGACTGCATTCCAATTGTTATAACAAGTATCATTGATACAAAGTAGAAAACGTAAGCAATATGAAATGGTTCGGCTGCAAATGATATTAAAAAATACACACATAACATTATTGTTATAAGCATGATAGATAAGTTAATGTCATGGAATGAATTAGGAAGGAAATCAAATTTTCTAAAAGCTTCACTTCCCTCGGATCTAAGTGCCTCCATATTGGAGTTAAGCATCGAGTAATAAATAATTCCTAAGGTGAAAACGATTGTCACAAAGTAAATTAAGACTCTAGTTAAACCTTTTAGGTTTGATGCTTTAACAATTTCAATAGCAGCAATTAAGGCAAGTACAAGAATTAAGAAGAAGTAAAACCAACCACCAATAACAATGGCAGGAATTGCAACGGCAGCCATAACGATGCCTGTAATAATTCTTGTAACCATTGATTTCTTGGCTGATTCAGAAATTTCATTGGTTTTAATTATTTTTTTCATCATTAAGCCCTCCGTATCTTCTATTACGTTTGTTATATTCGATTAAACAATCAACAAATTCTTTTCTTTTAAAATCTGGGAAATAAACAGGAGTAAACACGTATTCAGCATAAGCTATTTGCCAAGGTAAGAAGTTAGATGTTCTAATTTCACCACTAGTTCTAATCATTAAATCGACATTTGGCAAACCTGCTGTATATAAATGATTTTCCATTACTTGTTCATTAATATCTTCGATATTGAGTTTACCTTCTTTAACTTCTTCAGCTATTAACCTAGCGGCTCTAGTAAGTTCTTCTTTACCGCCGTAGTTAAGACAAATATTTAAGATTATGTTTGGATTATCCTTCGTCATTTCAATTGCTTTAAGAGTAGTTTCTTGAGTTTTCTTTGGAAGTTTAGAAATATCTCCTGAAACCATAATCTTAGTGCCGTCTTTCATAATTTTCTTAATTTCTCTTTTAAAGAAAATTTCAAGATATTTGAAAAGGAAAGATACTTCTGATTTTGGTCTTTTCCAGTTTTCAGTTGAAAATGCATATAAAGATAAAACTTTAATATCGTAATCTCTGCAATAATCGAAAAGTTCAATAATTCTATCAAAAGCAACTTTGTGTCCTTGGGTACGCAAAAGACCACGTTCCTTTGCCCAACGACCGTTTCCGTCCATGATAATTGCCAAGTGTTCGATTGGCTTATTTAAAGTAATTTCTTTCATGCGTGTATATTATACATATAAGCGAAAAACATCCGCAAGTGTATAACAAAAATAATGTGATGAATTCTTAAAAAGAAAAGAGAAGCATTAGCCTCTCTTATATTGCCATAATTTCTGACTCTTTTTTAGCCAAGATGTCTTCAATTTGTTTAACTGCTTCATCAGTGACTTTTTGAATCTCATCTTGAACCTGATGTTGAAGATCTTCTGTCATGTCATCGCTAGCTTTAACTAAATCAATAAAGTCACGACGAATATTTCTAATAGCAATCTTGCTTTGTTCGCTCATTGCTTTTGCTTTTTTTACAAGCTCACGACGTGTTTCTTCAGTTAATGGAGCAACTGTAATTCTAATTGAGTCACCTTCATTGACTGGATTAACTCCAATGTTAGCTGCTGCTATAGCAGCAAGAATTGATTTTACGTCACCCTTATCATATGGTTTAACAAGCAATTGACGTGGTTCAGGAGATGAAATTGATGAGATTTGAGTGATTTCAATTTTGTCTCCGTAATAGTCACACTCAATGCCGTTAAGCATAGCAGGTGAAGCTCTTCCGGTTCTTAATTTAACAAGTTCATTTTCAAAAGATTGAATTGATTTTGACATGTTTTCTTTAGCTTCTAATGCAATTGCGTCCATAATTTATCCTTTCTTAATAGTTGTTCCGATATCTTCTCCACAGGCAACTTTAGCAAAGTTTTCGGTTTTGTTCATATTAAATACACGAACATCAATATCTTTGTCTTTTAGCATTTCAACAGCGCTTAAATCCATAACCTTTAAGTCTCTTTTTATAATTTCGGAACATGTAATTTCCTTAAACATATAAGCGTCTTTATTCGTAAGTGGATTATCGGAATAAATGCCATCAACTCCGTTTTTTGCTATTAAAATAGCATCAGCTTTAATTTCAATAGCGCGAAGTGTTGCACATGTGTCTGTAGTGAAGAATGGTTTTCCGGTTCCGGCACCAAACAAAACAACATATTTTTCTTTTAAATATTTGTCAGCAAGCTCAGGAGTATAAATTTCAGTAAAAGTGACGTTGACTGCAGATAAAACAACAGCTTTTTGTCCTATTTTTTCTAATGTTTCCTTTAATGCAATACAGTTAATCACTGTACCTAGCATTCCCATGTAATCACCAGAAACACGATTGATACCAAGTTTTTCAACAATAGCACCACGAGCAATATTTCCAGCACCAATAACAATTGTAACTTCTGAACCTGTATCAGCAATAGCCTTAACGGCTTTTGCAGTATTTAAAAGGGCCTCGCTATCAAGGATTCCATCTTTTTTACCTCCAGAGAGTGCTTCCCCAGAAAGTTTTAATAAAATTCTCGAATACATAAGGCCCCCTTTAAATTTACTTAACTTGAGACATTACTTCTGCTGCGAAGTCGTCTTTACGTTTTTCAATACCTTCGCCAACAGCGAAACGTACGAATTTAACAACGTTGTTGCCTTTCTCTTTGAGTACAGCAGCAACTGTCTTTTCACCATCTAATAAATAGACTTGTGCGCCTAAGACCGAATCAGCAAGTAATTTCTTAACTTTGCCATCAGCAATACCATTAAGCATAGCTTCTGGTTTACCAGCCATCTTAGGATCGTTTTTCATATTCTCTAAGGCGATTGCTTTTTCATGAGCAATTACATCAGCAGGAATATCTTCTGCTTTAACGTATTTTGGAGCGTTAGCAGCAATGTGCATTGCAAGACCTTTTGCAAGTTCTGCATCATCTTTCTCAAGAACTACTAAAGTAGTAATTTTACCACCCATATGGATGTAACTACCAAATCCTTGAGCTCCTGATTTAGCAACAACTTCGAAACGTCTATAATCAAGCTTTTCACCCATTGCAACAGTTGCATCAGTGAAGAGTTGAGCAACACCAGTTTTTGCTTCTTCAATTGAAGAATAGCCTTTGGCTAATGTTTCATTAGCGGTGTCATCAACTAACTTGTGGAATCTTTCGCCTTTTGCGACGAAGTCTGTTTCACAGTTAACTTCAAGAATAATAGCTTTATCACCACTAACAACAACACTTGCCAAACCTTCAGCAGCAATTCTAGAAGACTTGGCTTGTGCCTTAGCAATTCCTTTTTCTCTTAACCAGTCAATTGCTTTTTCGACATCTGAACCGGTAGCTTCAAGAGCTTTCTTACAGTCCATCATGCCAGCGCCAGTACGATCACGTAATTCCTTAATGAGTTCGATCATGCTTGGCATAATTATTTTTCCTCAGCTTTCTTTGCTGGAACTTTTTTTGCTGCAGGTTTCTTTGCTTCAGGTTTTTCTTCAGCCTTTTCTTCTTTTACTTCTTCAACTTTTGGAGCTTCAGGAGCTTTTTCTTCGCCAGCTTTTTTTGATTCTTCTTTTTGTTTACGAAGTGCTTGCATCTTTTCGAATCTTTCTTGCTTTTCTTGGCGAGCTTTTCTAATTGCTGCGATTCTTTCAGCATTTTCTTTATCTGCAAGTCTAACAGCATCTTTCATTGTTGCTTCTTCAAGTTCATCCTTAACATAAGCAACTTCTGTAATTCCGCCTTTTGATTCAACAACAGCGTCAGCCATTAATTTAACTAAAACAGTTAATGAACGAACTGCGTCATCGTTTCCTGGAATAACATAGTCAACCATATCAGGGTCAGTATTTGTATCACAAATACCAAAGACTGGAATATGTAATTTACGAGCTTCTGCTACTGCATTGTGTTCGGTCATTGGGTCACAAACAAAGACTGCGTTAGGAATCTTTCTCATTTCTTTAATACCAGAAAGGTTCTTGGCGAGTTTTTCTTGTTCTTTTCTAAGTAAAGCAACTTCTTTCTTTGGAAGGCGGTCATATGTTCCGTCAATTTCCATAGTTTCAAGTTCTTTTAAGCGACGAATTCTTGATTGAATTGTCTTGAAGTTGGTTAAGGTACCACCTAACCATCTGTTTGTGATGTAGAATGATCCACAACGTTGTGCTTCTGCTTCTACTAAAGCCTTTGCTTGTGGTTTAACACCAACAAATAAGACTTTTCCGCTTTCATCAACGATTTTCTTTAAGGCAAGATATGCTTCTTTGACACATTCTGCTGATTTGACAAGGTCAATAAGATAGATTCCGTTACGAGCACCATAGATGTATTTGCCCATTTTTGGATTCCATTTTCTTGTATTGTGTCCAAAGTGAACTCCACCTTCAAGAAGTTTTCTGATGGTAATGATTGGAGCATTTTCGTCATGCATTACCATTTCCATGACGTTTTCTTCTGCAGCTGGTTTTTCTTGAGCAACTGCTTCGACTTTCTTTTCTTCTGCCATTTTAGGCCTCCTATTCGTTTTTGCCTCCACTACTTCTAACAATCTCCCCCGTTTTCGACCCCGTGGTCATGGGACTCGGAAATTGAATTCATAGTGTGTGTAATTCTCTTTCTCTATAAGAAAAAGAGTGTCAATATAATAGCACTCCCATTGTAATAACTCAAATAGTTTTTAAACTATATGAAAATTGTTAAGAATTTCAACGCTTTTTGGCTCTTGGATGAGACATATTGAACTGCTGTTTCATAGCTTCTTCGGTTATGTGAGTATAAATTTGTGTTGTATTAATTGATTCGTGACCGAGCAATTCTTGAATAACTCTTAAATCTGCACCACCTTCTAAAAGATGGGTAGCAAAGGTGTGTCTAAATGTATGAGGGTGAATCCCAAGTTGAAGATTACACTTCTTTTGAATTTCATCAACAATGTATTCAACACCTCTAGTGGTTAATTGTTCACCTTTAGAATTTGTGAATAAATAATCACTTTTAGAGTATCTATAGTTAAGATAATCTACAATAGTAGATTGGCAAGATTTTGAAAACATCACCAAACGCTCTTTTCTTCCTTTTCCGAAAACTCTAATAACACGATTTTTCATATCGATTGAGTTCATCTTAATATTCACAAGTTCACTAACTCTGACACCAGAGGCATAAAGAAGTTCAATTATGGCTTGATCTCTATATTTCAAGTTGTCTTTTCTTTCCTTATTTTTCTGGAAGAGTAATTCGACCTGCTCCAAATAAAGAGCTTCCGGATAGCGAATCTCTTTTTTAGGAGCTCCCACTAATAAAAATGGGTTAGATTTTATGTAATTTTTCTTCATCAAGAACGAATAAAAATGACGTAATGCAGCAATCCTTCTACAGCATGTTATTTTGCTTTTTCCTTCTTCAAGTTGCTTGGATAAATAAATTCGAATTAACTGTGGGTTAGCATCAATAAACCCATGTCCAACACTTCCTAAAAAAGTAGAAAAACTAACAATATCCTGTTCATATGCTTTTATAGTTAAGTCTGAGTAGTTAAGCTCAAACTTTAAATGCTGCAAAAATTCTGAAATCTCAGTCATTTACTTTCGCCCAAAATTTATCAGTTTCAACAAGTGAATTTTGAATAGATTCTTCACGATTATGTTTATTTGCTCCATACAAAATGCCAAAGTTTGCATTCATAGGTTGAAAAGTATCCGGATTACCATTTACAACATAGTTGTATAATGAGCCTAACATAGTCTTTAAAGAAGGAATTACCTGTTCTTTTCCTTCTAATTTTTTATATAAAAATGAGGCCGCTAAAATTCCCATTGCGGCAGATTCTACATAACCTTCAACCCCTATTAATTGACCAGCTAAAAAAGTATTTGGTTTTGCCTTTAAACTTAGGTCTTTATTGAGTGCTTTTGGAGAGCAAATATAAGTGTTTCTATGCATGAGTCCATAACGAACAAATTCAGCATTTTCGAGTCCAGGAATCATCCTGAAAACTCTCTTTTGCTCTGAATAAGTTAGGTTTGTTTGGAATCCAACAATGTTAAATAAATCGCCATTTAAATTATCTTGTCTTAATTGGATAACAGCATGAAATTTTTCTCTTCCTTCAACTTGCAGTCCTTTCGGTTTCATTGGTCCGTATCTTAAAGTATCTTTTCCTCGTTTTGCCATTGCCTCGATTGGCATGCATCCTTCAAAGTAGTTTTTATCAAAGTCATGAACAAGCGCTACTTGGGCATTAATTAGTTCTTCATAAAATCTATCGTATTGTTCTTCTGAAAATGGGCAATTAATGTATGAATCATCACCTTGATCATAACGAGATTTTTTGTAAGCAATATTCATATCAATTGAATCTTTTGAAACAATAGGAGCAGACGCATCGAAAAAGAAAAGCGATTTTTGACCAATCGTATCTGCCAATTTGCTTGCTAATTTATCAGCTGTTAAAGGACCAGTTGCAATAATTGTGGGTCCTTCTATGAAGTCATCAATTTCCTTTTCATGAACGACTAAATTAGGAAAAATCCTAAGAATTCCAGTGATTTTTTGAGAAAATGCATCTCTATCAACACTTAAAGCATTCCCGCTAGGAACTGCTGTTTCAGCTGCTACTTTCATAGTTAATGAGTCCATATGTCTCATCTCTTCTTTAAGAAGTCCGCAAGCATTATCTAGTTTATTTGACTTTAGAGAATTTGAACAAACTAATTCACCAAAATTACCAGTTACATGTGCGCCAGTCATTTTTTTAGGGCGCATTTCGTATAAGTGAACTTCATAATTTCTTTTTAAGAAAAAATAACAGGCTTCAACACCCGCAAGTCCACCGCCAACTATATTCACTTTTCGCATAAGATGATTATAACAAAAAAGTAAGCATCTAGCTTACTCATTTGTCTAATTTTTCAATATGATGGCATTTTGGGTAATTGCTACAACCAAGGAATTTCTTCTTTCCCCTTCCTCTAACAATTAAATCGCCACCACATTCAGGGCATTTTTTCACAACTTCAGTAGTTGTTTCTTCCTTTTTAATATAATTACATTCTGGATAACCGGAGCAAGCAACAAATTTTTTGTTACGCTTTCCCACTCTATAGACCAAAGGTCTTCCACATACCGGACATTTCTCGCCAGTTAAATTTTCTTCATCTTCTTCAGATTCGCGATATGAACAAGTTGGGAAATTGGAACAACCAATAAAGGTTCCATATTTAGATTTTTTATAAACTAAAGGTGCACCACATTTTGGACACATTTCTCCAGTATATAAATCGCCATCGGTATAAATTTTCTTTTCACCTGATTCAACGACTTTCATAAAACCATTATAAAAATCAGTTAAAGTTTTAGTTTTTGTTGTCTCGCCTTCTTGAATTTTATCTAGTGTTTCTTCCATTTGAGCAGTGTATTTAACATCAACAAAAGTTGGGAAATATTTTCTTAATACAATT
This sequence comes from uncultured Caryophanales bacterium, assembly GCA_946624155.1. The sequence goes on along the minus strand of CAMORU010000001.1, from coordinate 742 downwards.
GCAGTCTTTTTGCCTTGCTCAGTAGTATTAATAGATCCAGATTTTGAAACTACATATTCACGTTTCAAAAGTGTTGCGATTGTAGAAGCATAAGTTGATGGACGACCAATCTTCTTTTCTTCCATAAGTTTAACAATTTTAGCTTCGGTATAACTTGCAGGGGCTTCAGTAAACTTCTTTTCATTATTAACTTTATTAATAATAAGTTCTTCATTTACACTTAAAGAAGGTAAATTGTATTCTTCTTGTTTCTCATGACTTAAACGTGTGTAACCATCAAAAACAACGCTTGCAGATTCAGTTTTAAATACAACGCCATCAACATCAAAAGTCACTTGAGTAACCGACTCTTTTTTTGGTGCCATAAGAGAACAAAGGGCTCTCTCATAAATAAGTTTATATAACTTATATTGATCTGATGTTAAATAACCTCTTACTGACTCTGGAGTCATATGATTTGAAGTTGGTCTAATAGCTTCGTGGGCGTTTTGTGCACCCGCAACAGCTACAACTTTTCGTTTACCACAATATTCAGGACCAAATGTTTTAGAAATAAAATCTTCAGCACGGCCAACGAATGTATCAGAAAGATATGTCGAGTCCGTACGTATGTATGTGATTAAACCTGTGTGTTCACCTTTAATTTGAACACCTTCATAAAGTTGTTGAGCCAAACTTGAAGTCTTCTTAGTAGAAAATTTATAAGAATTAAAAGCTTCTTGTTGGAGAGTTGAAGTTGTAA